>JASGJG010000004.1:0-124241 GCA_049840835.1 Armatimonas sp.
AAGGTTAATAGGGAAACACGATAGAATCCGAACAGCACCTATGCGAGAGCGTGCAGTCGGCCTGGGAGGATCGTTCACATTGGAGAGTAGCTCTAAAGGAACAGCTATTACCCTGACCCTGCCGATTTCAAATCGCGGACTTTAGCGCCTGGAGCGCGGCGGGCGCTTGCGCGGTTAAATCATCCCAGCCGTTTTCCAGGGAAAGTCGCCCGTTGTAGCCAGCCGCTTTCAGGACCGTCATTACCGGGCTGAAATCGTAGTCCGCCCCCGGCGCTTTTCGCCCCGGTCCGGCGCTATGCGTATGTATCAGAATGTCGGCGCTCTGCTCTATCGCAGAAAGCGGCTCCGCAATCCCCTGCATATGCCAGGTATCCGCCAGATTCCCGATTGCCACTCGGGCGACCTCGCGCACCAGGGCTGCTCCTTCATCGACGGACGTAATAAACGAACACTCTACCCCCAGTGGCTCTACCGCCACTTTCACGTCGAATTTCTCACCCGCATCAGCACACTGATGCAAAAAGCGTTTTAGCTCGGCATAGGCACGCTCGTACGGATAGCCCTCGGGAATAGAGCGTGCTCCACCGCTGCCGAGCACGATTACCTCACCCCCCACCTGCTTAGCTCGCTCTAAAGCTGTGAAGGCATACTTGCCCAGTGCATGCGGGTCGACATTCGGCCCCACAATTTTGAGACTGGCGGGCACGAACATGTTGAACGCTTCCGGACGAAGCGGCATAGCCTCCAGACGTGCACGCATAGCCTGCCACTCAGTCGTACTACTGAGAGGCATTAGAGCAGAGACCACACCTGGCTCAAAATAGTCGAACCCGGCTTCGGCCAGAGCAGGCACCTGCTCCAACCCGGCACATACACCAAATCGCATGCGCTATGGTACCTCTAAATGGGCAAACCCAGCGCTTTTAGCCACTCCTGGTTGGCGGTGGCCGTGTTTGATGGGAAAGCGATAGGTCGGCCACGGCAGTCAAAGACCATACCCAGTTCGCCTGCTACGGTATCGAACGTAACGGGACGGCCTTTGCCCGCCCCTAAATCGAAACCAGGCGCGGGGGTACAGCGGACTTCTACTTTCTGCCCTGCGGGAATCGGCACCAGTTTGAGCGCACCGAAGGGAAGGTTCAGTTTCTCTGTGCCCCATTCTGCTGTCAGGCAGGGCGCGCCAGGAGCCGCAGTCCCGATGGGTGCGATGCACTCAGCAAGGCGAATCAGGCAGTCTCGCTCAAAGACCTGAGTAGCGGCCTCGGGGAGCAACGTGGAGAGGATGCCGAGCTGAGGCATCATGAAGATGGAGTCCTTGGCAATGGTGGTCAGTCCCTCGGGCTGGTAAGCATCCAGCATCATGAGCACCGTTTGTCCTAGCTCAGGGGCGTGAGCCAGCACACCGCCAGAGCCAATGAGCATGTCCAATTCCAGCATGTTGACACGGGTCTTACCGCCGCTCTGCTGATCGAATAAATCTCCCACACTGCGCTGCTGCTGTACACCCACCATTTCACGGGCCAGAGACTTGTGGTGCTCGAAGGCCAACCGTAGCGCCTCGCGAGAGGCTGCCTGTTCGATATGCAAGTCCTTAAGCTGCTGCGGAATGGTGGTGGGCCGGATCATCTTGTTACGCAGTTGGTTGCGCACATAGGCAGCCGTGGCCTCAAAGGGTAGCCAGCGCTGTATGTTCTCCAGGCCAGCCTCAGTGAGCACGTTGCAGATCGAGTAGCTCATCCCCAGGTTGGCACTCACCGTGCGTGTGTAGACCCCAGAGAAGACCGAGAACACGTCTGTGGTGGCTCCGCCGATATCCACGCCCAGAACGCTGATTTCCCGCTGCCGTGCGATGGTCTCCATGATGTAACCCACGGCATTGGGCGTGCTCAGAATGTCCGCGCTGGTCCAGGTTTTGAGCTTGCCATAACCCGGCGCCTGCTGCATCACATGCTCCAGGAACAGCTCGTGCACAGCCTCGCGTGCGGGGGCTAGGTTTTCAGAATCTAGAGTCGGGCGCACGTTATCGCAGTGCTTCAGGGAGACAACATCACCTAGCGTATCTTCTACGGCGCCGCGCATCTTTTCACTACCCGCAAAGATGATGGGAAGCTTCAGCCCGATTCCCAGGCGCGGGCGTGGATCGGCGGAGCGTAGGGTCTCGGCGATTTCCTGCACCTGCGGCACCAGGTTGCCGTCGTCGGTACCGCCCGCCATAAGAATCATGTCCGGGCGTAGAGAACGGATTCGCTCGACTTTCTCGAACTCTTTCCGGCCATCGTTGATGGCGAGCGTGTCGATCACAATCGCCCCGGCTCCCAGAGCCGCGCGCTCGGCGGACTCGGCGGACATCTCCTTGACCACGCCTGCCACAGTCATCTGCAGCCCCCCTCCGGCGCTGCTGGTGGAGAGATAATAGAGATCGTCGGAGATAAGCGGCTTCCCGTTGGCGTCTAGAAACGTCTTTTCTGTGACCTCTTCCAGCTCACGGAGAGCGTTGGTGACACCGACAGTGACATCATCAAACGGGGCCTCAACAGTGGTGGGCGCTTCGCCGCGGGCTATCAGCCGCCAGCCATCGTCGCCATGCTCAATCAGAATCGCTTTGGTGGTAGTAGAGCCACAGTCCGTCGCCAGAATCGCCTTGGGCATGCCGGATTATACAGCCCTCTTCTGTTAGACAGCCGTGCTATCCTCTGCCAGAGGTAATAGCCATTGCCGAAAGCGCCAGATACGACCGTTTTGGAAGGTGTAGTGCATGATGAGTTGGAGATGATAGGGAGCCCCATTGGCTCGAAAATGGCCACGGTTCCGTGCCACCGCCATGAGCATATCTCCCTGAGCCACCATGGTCTCAATAACAGCCTCATCGGATGCGACAGCCGCGAAGTTTGCCTGGATCTGCGCCATGACTTCGTCGATACCGGAAGCACCAATGGACGGAAGGGCCTGCCCACCAAGGATCTCAAAAGCGATGTCTGGGGCCAGGTATGCCCGAACTGCTTCATAGTTACCCTGAGCCACGGCGCGATAGAACGCCTGAACGCAGGCAACGTTCTCTGCTTCTAATGATTTGGTAGCGTGTGTGGAGTCACCAGCTTCAAAGGCAGGGAGGAAATCATCGGCGAACGCATTAAGAGAGTGATTCACGGGTAGCTCCTTGTTTCGATTTCCCTTCCCATTACACAGATACGCTACAAAATCCTGATTCCTCCAAATATAAAAGCGCTGATCCAATGGATCGGCGCTTTTATATTCGCCCTGAACTCTGTTACGCTCGCCCTAGAATCTGCTCTACTTGTGCCATCTGCTCAGTGGAGAGAGGGCCAAATGCCAGTGCGCCTGCATTTTCTTCTACCTGTACAACTGTTTTGAAGCCAGGAATGGGAATCATAACCTCGCTACGTGCCCACAGCCAGGCAAGAGCGCCCTGTGTGAGTGTGCGCCCGCCTTCGGTCAATACTTCGCGCAAAGACTCTACCCGCTTGATATTCTCTGCCTGCCCTCCCTCACGGAAGTTCCAGCCACGCCGGATATCATCTTCGGGTAATTTGGTGTCCGAGGTGAACTTGCCCGTGAGCATTCCCATACCCAGCGGACCGCGCAGGATACTGGCAAGGTCGTACTTCTCGCAGATTGCCAGGGTCTCTGCGTTGCCGCCAAAGATATTGAAGCCTTGCTGGATGGCAACGCAGTGTGGGCTCTGAGCAAATAGCTTGGCGCGGGCCGGGTCATCTGTACTCCAGCCGATGTAGCGAACCTTGCCTGCTGCTACCAGCTCCTCAAAAACGGCGAGCACTTCGGGGGCCTGTTCCAGAGGATAGCCGCCCAGATGGAACTGATAGAGGTCGATATAGTCCGTGTTCAGGCGCCTCAGGCTCTCCTCACAGCACTGGCGGATATAGTCCGGGTCGCCATTGGTGCCAGGCGCTTCACGGGTCTCTTCTACATAGGTATAGCCCGCTTTTGTGGCGACTACGATCTGGTCGCGCTTATCGCCGAGCGCCTGTGCAATGAGTTTCTCGCTATGCCCGCAGCCGTAGACATCAGCGGTGTCGTAGAAATCCACTCCGAGTTCGAAAGCGCGCTGTAGGGCACGAATCGACTCCTCATCGTTGACCTCTCCCCAGCCTACCGGTCCACCACCCCGGCTATGTGGTCCTCCGATTGCCCAGCACCCCATACCCAGCGCGCTGATTTCGACACCACTTCGCCCCAGTTTCCGTCTCATGCTTTTTTCCATACTCCTACGGCATCGTTTCCAGAAACCGATAAGTTCCCCTCCTGCCTGAATGGTTAGGAGAAGGGAAAATAGGCAGAACGAAAAAAGCCCCAGAACTTAGGAAGTTCTAGGGCTTCAAGCAACTTATCTATCCTACAGGCAAGGCGTTTCCGGTTCTTCAAGATTCCGGGTGAGCTGCTCCGTCATAGCGGCGAAGTCGACGTTGTTCCAGGCCTCGATCATCTTGCCCTCCTTCACTCGAATGAAAGTCATTCCGGTGAACTCTACCGCCCTGCCCGTAGCACGAATGCCCAGCGTATCGCCATTGTGAATCCCTTTAATCCGAAGGCGAGTGGCAGCCTTGTCCTCAGTGGCAATTACATCCTCCACAATTATCTCCAGGTTATGGAGCGCGCCACGCAGCTGCCTCACGAGCGGTTTGAATCCTTCCGGACCGACTAACTCATTTCCGTCTGCGTCAACTAGACCGTGGGCAATGCCATCATCGGCAAAAAGTCGATCAACGGCGCTTTCATCTCCCTTATGCCACACTTCATCAAACCATTTATGCACAACCTCTTCGGGTGTCAGATATACGCTCTTTTCTGGTTCCATGAATCGTCTACTCCTTACGAATCCTCTATGGCACGATAACACAATCAATCCAATTACGGCCATAAAAAACGCCGACCCATTTCGGGTCGGCGTTTTGCACAGGTATAAGCGGGTTAGAGGCCCGGATTCCACTCGCGGATAGTGCGGGCGGAGTTGGTCTGGCTGGTCTGCCAGTCCGGGTGACGCTGGGCATAGCCCCAGCCATCGTTGGCAATAGCCTGTAGCGCACGAGTGGTCTTCACGTGGCCATCGAAGTAGGCAAAGTTCGTGAAGCCGCCACCGTGGCCCTGCATACAGCTATACCCTGTACCACCTGCGGGTTCGCCCTGCTGCGTACACTCATAGGTATTGGCGACCCAACTATCCAGGTCAGACCAGGGCATACGGGTCTCTACCACCATAATCGTGCTAGCAGGCTGCTCCAGACCGGCAATAGAACCACCACCGCCCACGTTACCTGCAGGTTGTTGCTCGGGCCAGATAGAGCGATCCTGTTCGTTGATACCCGCATGTTTGTTCACGGCATAGCTCCGAGGGAAGCGCGTGGTCTCATCGCCTGGTTGCCCCACGCCGAAGCCCCAGGTCTGCTTGTCGGACCAGGCGGCCGAGTTCTCCATGCACTGGAAAACCCCGCCAGAGCCAGCGGTCGTGTAGACCGTGGAGTCTCCTGCCGCGCCGCGGCTGCCACTCTTGATATATGGGGTGATGGCATCACGCCAGGTAATCATACGCGGGCTCCACCAGTCCGCATCATTGCGAACAGCACGGAAGGCGGGCAAGGTCTCATCATAGTCCTGCACGTACATCATGAAGCCCAGGCCAATCTGCTTCATATTGGACACGCAGGAGATCTTACGCGCCTGAGCACGGGCCTTGGCGAAGACTGGGAAGAGAATCGCTGCCAGTATCGCGATAATCGCGATAACAACCAGAAGCTCTATGAGCGTAAATGCCGAACGACCGGCTGGAATGCGTCTGTGCATAGTTATTTGCCTTTTAAAAAACGTTGCTCTATCTAGAGCGATAACAGGCTATGGAGCGAGCTTATCGCCCCGGAGCCACAGGAGCGCCGCCGGGTCGACCAGGAACCACCGGATCGGGGGCGGAGGCGGGCACACCGGCGCGAGGACCGGTGGCGGGGCGGGCATTGGCCTTCATGGTAGCCTGGTCAACTGGCTCAGGCTTAGGTCCACAGCCAGCTAGAGCTAGCATGCCGAGAGCACATGCTAGATAACGAAAGCGGTTTCGTAAGATTTTCATAGTTGTTTGTACCCATGTTTTTGGAAAGTGCGGACGCTAGAGTGCTGCCGTGGACTGTCTCAGTACCAGCGGTGCATCGAGTAGCAGCCGCGTTTCCCGCGAGGTGCCCGTGATAAGGCTCAGGAGCGCATTCACAGCATGCTCCCCTACGCGGCGGATATCGTGGTGTATAGTGGTCAGCCCCAGCGACTCCGCCGCTGGAATATCATCGAACCCTACAACACTTATACGTTCGGGAACAGCAATTCGTCTCCGGGAAAGTTCAGCCATGGCTCCGACTGCTATGGCATCGCAGAGGCAGAAGATTGCGGTTGGTTGCTGAGAGAGCGGCGCGCCATCAAACCGGCCCAGCATACGCCCCACATTACTCGCTCCCCACTCAGCGTGGTACTCCCCGGAAAAGAGTAGCACGGGATCCAGGGGGATACCGGCTTTCTCCAGAGCATTGCGATAGCCCTGCAGGCGCTGGCTATTGCTACAGAAGTCTTCGTTGCCACAGAAAGCCGCAATACGCCTATGGCCGAGCTCTATGAGATGCTCGACAACTTTCTGTGCACCCGCTGTATTGTCCACGTCGGCGCACCCGCCTTCGGGCCAGAGCGAGGCATCTCGGCTATCCCCTACCAGTACCAGAGGGAGTTTAGTGGCTCGCTGCCGCAGGGCTGCCATAAGCGCAGTCTCTATGCGAGGGATAATAATCAGAAGGCCATCCGCATGTCCATCGGCATACATTGGGGCGTTTACCAGAGCATCGCTCCAGTCGTCCTCCAAAAAGAGAGTGGTTTTCTGCCGATGCTTCTTCGCCTGTGCGAGAATGCCATCTAAGCAGGGACCGAGATAGGCATCCGAGGTTACAGACAGCTCCGAGTAGGCCATCACCACACCTATGTTGTCCATGCGCTTCCCGGCCAGTCCACGCGCAATGGCACTGGGATGGTAGCCGATGCGCTGTGCGACCTCAAGAACACGCTCTCGGGTGGCGGCCGGAATGGCACCGTCGTGCCGACGGTTAAGCACTTTAGAAACCGTACTTGAGGATACCTGCGCCTCTGCTGCCACTTCTTTGATGGACGACATCTCGGCTCTTTCCGAGAGAAGCTTACGAAAGCGCTTTCGCAAGTCTCTTCAGGAAAGTATAACCCTACCGAAAAAGATTGTCAAGAACCGCCTATTACCTGGGCTCACGAACCGTGATTGTCTGATTCGCTGCAACCTTTGAAACGGTCTGGATTTTTCCGCCTGACCAGAGGATGCTAAGGTTTGCTACAGTTGCGCTGCCCAGCCCGAACCAGACCCGTGGATCCGAGGCAGACTCGTAGGAACCATCTGCCTGACACTGCCGCACTCGTTTCTGCCCATCAGGCAGAGTTAACGTTAGAAGAGCGCCATAACCGCTCGCCTTCCCCACTAAATTAATTCGGAGCCAATTCCCTGTGGTTTTGGTGATGTTGTGTAACAGCACAGGCGCGCCCTCGGAGTTGAGCACGACGGCGTCTATACGGCCATCATTGTCATAGTCCCCGGTTGCCAGCCCACGGCCTACTATGTCACGCTCGGCTCCGCCAGTCAGTCCCTGGCGTACATCGGTAAAGCGCTCACCTTTGTCGTTGTGGTAGAGGATTAATGGTTGCCCGAAGGTGTTTCCGCCACCGGGGTAAATGCCTGTCACTTCTTTGGCGTTATCCTGTACATGTCCGTTGGCAAGTAGCAGATCCAACCAGCCATCGTTGTCATAGTCCAGCCACTTCAGCCCGAAGGTAATGACGTTTACCGAGGACATCAAGCCTATTTGGGCAATGTCTCTGGCTTCAAAAATGTCACCGTCGCGCTGGAATATCAGCTTTGCCTGACTGGTGTAAGCCGCAGCAGCAAGGTCTAGCTGTCCATCGTTATTCCAGTCTCCCCAGTCCACCCCCATACCGGCATAAGGACTGCCATCCTTTGCGAACGCTGTTCCAGCCTCTACACCGATGTCAACAGCCTTGTTTTTTGTGAAGACATGCAGGCTGCTCGGCTGCTGGTCATTGGCTACTGCCAGTGCGACGCCTTCCTTCCAGGGCACAGAGGCGGCCCCCAAAGTCTTACCGGGCGCTTTATCCAACCCTAGAGCATGAGTTTCATCACGAAATCGACCATTGCCCAGGTTTCGATATAGCACGCCTTTCAAGGCCGTGTAGGAGTTAGGACCGCACGACCCCATAATTCCATGGTAGTTACAGAGCTGGGGCTTGGTCTCGGGACCGAAGGTAACGTAGTTTCCAATAAAGAGGTCCAGGTTGCCATCTCTATCAAAATCAAAGAAACTGGCCGATGATCCCCACGGCTGAGGTTTCAGGCCGCTACGAGCAGTAACATCTGTAAATCGCCCCCCGCCCTCATTTTGAAGCCGCACTCCCCCTTGATAGGCACTCAGGTATAGATCGGGGCGACCATCGTTGTTAAAGTCTCCCACAGCCACGCCCAGATAGTGCTCAGAAGGGATGTTCAGGGGAACTGGGCGAAAATGCCCATGACCATCTCCCCGATAGAGAGCGGGCTTGCGGGCCACAAAGAGTAGGTCCAGGTTACCATCGCCATCGAAATCAAAGAATGCGACACCTTCTCCAATGGTCTGGAGGATATTGCGCGGTGTTTTACCCTCTAAGTGACTCTCGAAAGTTATTCCCGCAGCATGGGTAGCATCCTCAAAAAGCGGAGGCACGGGTAGTGGCGAGGGAGTAGTGTTAGAAGGAGTAACCGGCGGACTGCCTTGCCGAGGGCAGCCGCATAGAAAAAACGCCGCTAAACAAGCTAGAGGAAACGGAAAAACGAGGCAGGGAAAGCGCATGGCAAACAACACACGGCCCCGAATACTTCTGTATCCGGGGCCGGTATCAAGTCTCTAAGACATCTCAGGGAACGATTTTTGCGCCCTTGCTTCCCTTTGACATGCCCTCTTGCATTTTTTTCTGAACATCAGGCGGAGGAGTGCCCCCCTTGAACGCCTTGAGTTCATCAGCCGTTGGAGCTTTGTTCTCAGGCTCCGAGGAGCAACCTGTGAGCGCGCCACAGACGCCGAGAAGCAGAAGAGCAGCTAATAAGGAAAACTTCATGTTTAGTTCCTTCGGGCATCCCACATGTTGTCATTGGGGCGGGTAGAAGCAGACGGGTTGGTCTGAACCGGCTTCATGGCCTTGGAATGTCCATCTGCAAAGCAGAAGTTCGTCATAGTGGCGTGCTTGGTCGAGAGCGTTCCGGTCGGTCCGTTGGGGAATGCAGCGTTCGCTGGACGGTCACCATTGGGATTATTCACGGTCGGCACCTGATCCCAACCCCAGACTACGTTCATGACAATCATGCCCGGTCCCCAGGAGCTGTAGTTTCCACCAAAGCCCGGGTTTGGCGTGGCTTTCTTAGCATCAGCATTGTGCACTTCAGCCAGCAGAATGGTATCGGCAGGACGCCCTACCGCGGCCAGGGTTCGGGTGGTACCACCGAGCCAGGGCTGCTCCATGCTCATAAGGCCGATGTTTACGTTGGCTGTACCGTTCCAGGCAATGACGCCGTTACAGGCGTAGGAAATAGGAACACCAGCCCAGGTACCGGTACCAGAGTCGTAGCTCTTATCCGGGTCGCTCGGACAGCGGAACATCTGCAGGTTCTTGCAGTAGGGCTGTACAGCAACAGGCCAGGCATTGTTCCAGTCATCCGGGACTCCCATGGGGAAGGTCTCGTCGTAATCCTGTACATACATCAGGATCGAAAGGCCCATCTGTTTGGAGTTAGAAAGGCAGGAGGTCTGGCGAGCTTTCTCACGAGCCTGCGCGAACACAGGGAAAAGAATAGCGGCCAGAATGGCGATGATAGCGATGACAACAAGAAGCTCGATGAGCGTAAAGGCCCGATGAGTTCGATTCATTAGAAAAACTCTCCTCTTAGAGATGTGCACCCGGCAGCGGGTAGACGCACATGGAAACGCAAAAGGTTTTGCGTTTCATCGCAAATGTATCACGAAACCTGAATTGTGTCAACATTTGCGCGGGTGCTTCTATGCACATAGCCCACAGATTGCAACTCCTGTGCCCTGCCGGACTTCTTCTTTAAGAACGTACGCTGCCTACTAAATGTTCCCGCCAGGACAGGGTATTATTTACGTAGCTCATTTTTGCCCTGTTCCCTCTTTGCATAGGGTTGTTTTATTCGCTTCTGCCGTGAAGCGCTCTTTGAGGTTGGATGGCCATTCTATGGTCAAAGAGACGGCTTTTTCCTGCCCGATACCAATATGGATACGAGGGTCAGAGGAGGAAAAATAAGAACCATCCGCGTGATAGTGGCGCAGGCGAGTTTTCCCACCTGCCTCTATTCGCACCTTGGCTCCATAGGCACTGCGATTGGAGCGAGCCCCCTCTAGCTTCAGAGAAATCCAGTTGCCTTTTGACTTCGATTCGTTGTGGAGTAGTAATGGTTTGCCATCGGCATCTACCACAAAGGCGTCTACCAGACCATCGTTATCATAGTCACCCGTGGCCAGGCCACGCCCTACCAGAAGCTTAGAGAACGCTTCTCCAGCAGAAGCTCCCCTATCCGTGAGCTTTCGACCATCATTTTCGTTTTCAAAAAGCATGGTCTTCTGCTTGTAAGCCCTTGACGGTTCATAGAGGTGAATGTTGTCGGCGATATAACCATTGCAAAAAATAAGATCTAAATCACCATCGTTATCGGCATCCAGCCACTTCGCGCCAAAAGTAACCATTAGCATGGAAGGCTGTGCGATTCCGAGCGCCAGGCCACGATCCGTAAACAACTCATCCTCTTCATTCACATAGATCATCTTGTTTTCCAATGCGAACGTTCCCATGAAGAGGTCCGGGCGGCCATCCTCATTGAAATCCCCCCAATCTCCCCCCATCCCCCCGTAAGGTTTGCCATCCGTCTGGAACGCGACCCCGGATGGTTCGGCTATATTCTTAAAGGGTTCCGCTCCCTGGTTATGCAGAAGATCCGAGGGAGTCTCATCGTTGGCTAAGAAAAGACTCTGATGCCCCATACCATCAAAGTCGATAAAATGCGCTCCTAGCACCTTGCCGCTCACATTTTTTGGGACTATGGTTGGTGTGGCGTCCTGGAACTTGCCGTTGCCGTTATTGTGCATCAGCTTGCCAAATAGTGGGTTATAGACCGTGGGTGAGCAGCTTGTCTTTACATTCTTGACCTGGCAAAGCTGCATGGTCTTCTCATTGAACTCCACGTAGTTGCCAATGAACAGATCCAATTTCCCATCGTTGTCATAGTCACCAAAGGCGCAGGCGCTTCCCCAGGGTTGGGCCGCTATTCCGGCGATTTGGGTGACATCGCGAAACCCCTTGCCGCCTTCATTGTGCAGCAACACACCTCCCTGATAGCGAGAGATATAGATGTCATCATAGCCATCGTTATCATAGTCGCCCACAGCGCAGCCCATCCACCAGCCCTGCGGAAGTTTCAACCCTGTCTCTGTACTGACATCGGTGAACTTCCCTTTACCATCTCCTTTGAACAGCGCAACCTCATAGCTGATACAGAGTAGGTCTAAATTGCCATCATTGTCGTAGTCCAGAAAAGCGGCGCCACCCGGCATAGACTGTAGAATCGTAATTGGCCGAGGTCCTGGCAATGTATAGGTGAAGTTCACTCCCGCTTCTTCGCGGCGGTCGATGAAATGCAAACCTTCGCTGGGCTTCTGCTCAGTACCTGTGCTATTTTTAGGAGTACAGCCCAAAATCAATAGCGCCAGAAACAGTGTAAAGTAGCAAAGCGCAAGACGAGTTACCATCTATGGCTTTACTCCAGTGGACTGAGCCGCCTCTGTCTGATTCATGAGACGCTTCAGTTCCTCCAGCTCAGCCTCAGACTCAGGTGTTCCTTGCTTTCTCTCTACTAGCTGCTCATAGTGTGCCTGAGCACTCAGATAGGCGCCGCGCTTCTGTACCAGCGCGCTAGCTCCAGGCGCGTTCTGGCATCATCGGGATTCAGGTTCAGCGTTGCGGTCATTTTGCGCACGTAGCTGACATCCTGCAGCAGCGCCCGGTGCTCACTTAGCACCTTTTCCGCTTTTTCTTTTCCCCCAATGCCCGGTAGGTACGACCTAAGAAAAACATTGCATCGGCATTGTCCGGGGTTATCTTGACAGAAGCCTCCAGATAACTCTTTGCTTTGGTATAGTTCTTCTGGGCATAGTAGGCTCTCCCAAGAAGTAGCTTTAGCATAGGAACAAGTTCGTTATCTAGCGGCTCCCTGGTCAGCAGGGTTTCCGCCTCTTCCAGCTCCTTCACAGCGCTGGTAACTCGAGTGTCGTCTGTAGCAGACTCTAAAAGCACTTCTCCTAGGTAAAAACGTCCTTCTATCTGCTCTGGGAAACGCTGCCTTAGCTCACGCGCTGAGGCTTCTGCCGCAGGCAGGTCTTTCAGCTCTATAGCCGAGTGATAGAGGCCCATAACCGGCCATGGAGAGTCAGGAAGATATTGCTTGGCTTTTTGAAAACTGTTAAAGGCATCCTGAAAAGTGGCAAGGTCAATACACAGATCTCCCTTCAGTGCCCAGGCATCGCCATTTTCAGGTGCGAGCCGAATCGCCTCATTTACATCCGACCACGCTTTATCGGTCCGCTTGGCCTTGCGGCGGAGTCCGGCGCGCTCCAGAAACCCTGTGGCATTCTCCGGATGACGGCCCACGAAGTCACTGAGAATGGCATCCGATGCCGCGAAATCCGCGAACTCGTACATAGAGCGCGCCCAGCCCACCCACGCTTCTACCCGATCCGGCGCTAGCTGGCAGGCATGCTCGTAGGCGCGGAGCAGCTCGGGGCCAGTTGCCCCCTTCATAAGCACGCTCACCTAGCTGCAGGAATACCTCTATATCGCCTTCGTTTTGTTTGGCCGCAGCCGCCAGTTCTTCGACATTCGCACGCTTCAGCCACTCTGCTTTCCTATAGCGCACAATGCCAACTGTGGCCCCTGCAACCACGCAGAGTCCAAAAGCCAAAACAAGGAACCGAAGCCGAGTTGGGGACTTACCGACAGATTTCATTGCCAGATTCTTAACATTATATAGAACAAAGGAGACCAGAGAGCAAGTCCCTGGCCTCCTCTATATAGGAGCAACGAGTCAGCTATTTCTTGGCTGCACCGGCCTGGCCAGCCTTCGCCCCCGCAGCAGCCCGAGCCATTCCCGCCTTTATCGTAGCGATTATCTTCGCTTTCTGAGCTGGGGGCATATTGGGATCCTTCTCTATACTCGCAATCTGCTCCTCAGCATGACTGGCAGCCTTTGCGCGAATTGCCGCAGCATCCTGTTCCGTTACCTCCGTGCCTTCGTCCTTGGGGCCACAACCCGCTCCGATAAGCAAAATAGGCACTCCGCAACAAATCAGTAGCTTCTCTGCTCCACGACGCATTACCAGAGTCCTCCATGCTTGGACTCAATCCAGAGGTTTTTGCTGAAACGTAGCTGTCCCTTCTGCATTGCCTTGGAGTGCCCATCCATGAAGGTGGCGTTCGTGGTACCGTTGTGACGGTAGCGAGGGCGCAGGAAGCAACTACGATCCCAGGCCCAGTTCTGGGTACCATCGGCCCTATCGCAGTCCCCCACGCCCGGCCCGAGTGCTCCCAGATCGCTGGAGCCGCCTTTGGCAATCGGCCAGCCCGCATCTTTAATCGGGTCTACGACACCGTTGGTCATTACGCTGCCATCGATGAAGGCCCACTGATCTGAGGGGAACTCCATCCAGTTATCTGTCCCGGCATTCATTCCCTTATCGACAACGGCAACGAGCTCAGCAGGGCGCTCAATCTCGGCCAAAGAGACCGCAGGACCAGGTCCGGTGTTCCAATCCGGGCACCAGCCGTCCGGGAAGAGTGTCGCGTTCCAGCCCAGGTTATTGGACTGATTGCGACGTGCTGATGGGCAGGACCAGACGCCTCCACGCATCCACCCATCGCCGTTCTTCAGATAAGGGCCGATCAGGTCATAGATCTGCGGATAGCCAACACCGGGACGGGGCGACGGAGATAGACATTGCTGACGATAGGGCAGTAACTCGTCGTAGTCCTGTACATACATCATCGTCGCCGTACCCAGGTTCTTGGTGTTACTCAGGCAGGAGATGGCACGCGCTTTTTCTCTTGCCTGTGCGAAGACAGGGAAAAGAATAGCGGCCAGAATGGCTATGATGGCGATGACCACCAGAAGTTCGATGAGCGTAAAGGCCGAACCGGCCAAGTGCGCCCGTCGTGACAACTTGCTCATAATCAATCCTTCTTTGTGATTGTTACTGTCGAACGATTTAGCTACTGTGCTAATGTTCGTACGTCTCGTGGCACCATGCCACGACTCTAGTGTCACTGACTCAATGGTTAGTATACTTCAACAGTAACTTTCGTTCCTGAGAAAATTCTTAACCTTTACCTTATGTGCAAAACGTTTTGCGTATAAGATGCGAGAACTTTACCATAGAGGCTTAGTACATGTCAAGGCAGGGAAGCTGTAGAAGAGCGAATTATCAGTTCGGGAATGATATAGCGGTGGAGGTTTGTGCCACCCGCCATGCGCTCCAGAAGCAGTTCCACGGCTTCCGCGCCGACCTGTTGGAAGGGTTGTCGCACGGTAGTAAGCGGTGGCGCAAGCTGTACGGCAGAGGGGAAATCATCGAACCCGATCACGGAAAGCTCCTCTGGAACCCGCACTCCCGCTTCTGAGGCAGCCAGAAGCGTTTGAAGCGCCAGTCCATCATTGGTACAGAACAACGCCGTGGGGCGATCTTTGCGAAGAAGTAGCTCCTTAACCGTGGTGCGGATCACTTCTGGCTCAAAGGAACGTGTAATCAGCCAGTCTTCGCGCACGGGTATATTCTTTTCTTTTAAAAAGCGGATGAACTCATCGCGGCGGGCAAAAACACTGTACTGAGTTTCCCCGGCAATCACATGCCCAATACGAGTATGCCCTAAGTCAATAAGGTGCTGCAGGGCCAGGCGGGTTCCCGCGATGTTATCGATATCTACAAACGGAATGCTTTTGTCACCTGGGGTCGAAATGGACACCACGGGTAGTCCTACACTTTGCAAATCAGGGGCTATCGGCGAGTGATAGGAAGGGGCTACTACCAGAACGCCATCAGGCTGTTGTGCCATAACACGCTGGGCTGGGCGATCTCCTGTCCACCCCATCGTAAAGAGGTGCAGGTCTAAACCGAAGCGCTGGGCGCGCGCAAAGACCCCCGCGAGGACTCCGGCGGCGTAGTAGTTACCGAGAATTCCCTCTTCTACCTCACCCAGCACAATTCCGATGGTGTTACTCTTCTGGCGAACCAGACTGCGCGCCAGTGCGCTGGGGTGATAGTTGAGGCGCTCAGCGACCTCAATAACTCGTGCCCGGAGCTCATCGCGTACCGGGCGGTCGGAGTTATTGAGGACCACCGAGACAGTAGTTACGGAGACGCCCGCTTCCCTCGCGACATCGCGGATAGTGACACGGCGCATGGCGTTTACTTCTTCGCCTGACGATCCAGCAATAAAAATGCGACTACAGCAGGGTCACTCCCTACCATACCTGCTACACGCTCCACGGTTCGTGAAAACTCTCGCTCCCCGCTTCATCGGTAGGTGCGCCAAGGGTTCCGATAGCCTCTTCGATGATATCGAACGCTTTAATTAAGAATCGCCCTCGCCCAGACGCGAAGTTACGATACTCTGCCTGAGCCCACTGTTGCTGAATGACATCGTAGAGCCCTTCCCAGCTCTGGGCAGACTCGGATGTAGCGGCGGCACGGGTTTTCTGAATCGCCTCAGTGGCACGGCGGACGGCAATCGCATCACGCTCTTTGGCCATCGCCCAGTCCTGCGCGGTGATCCCTTCAATGACTCGAAAATTGGCTTTAGAAGCTCCGGTAACCTGTCGTATAGCTGCCTCGATCTTGAGCCGGAAATCATTGGTATTCAGCACGCCCGCATGCTGCCCATCTTCTGCGCGCAGACCGACTACCAGGACATTGTCCTCCCACGCTATAGCGTGTGCCGCTTCAATGGCTCGAAACCAGTTCGGCGAGAGTGCCGCCCGCTTCGCCATTTCCGATACCTGTCCCCAGATCTGCGCTTGCTGTGACATCTAAATAAAAAGCTCCTGTAAAATTCGTGGAATTTCGGGGCTATTGTACAGCACGACATCGCCGCTCTTTGTAAGTAGGCTCTCAGACACTAATCTACGGTGGTTTCGAAGTTACTGGTGTAGAGCTGGTAATAGAAGCCTTTTTTGGCGAGCAGCTCCTCATGGGTGCCGCGCTCGATAATCTCACCACGGTTGATGACCAGAATCTGATCCGCATTTTGAATCGTGGAGAGCCGATGCGCGATGACAAAGCTGGTGCGCCCCGCCATGAGGCGAAGCATGGCCTCTTGAATGATTTTTTCGGTGCGCGTATCGATACTGCTCGTAGCTTCATCGAGAATCAATATCCGAGGGTCGGCGAGGATAGCCCGCGCAATAGCAAGAAGCTGCCGCTGCCCCTGGCTCAGGTTGCTGCCGCGCTCTACCAGGAGCGTATTGTAGCCATCGGGAAGACGTTGGATAAACGTGTCTGCGTTTGCCAGGCGAGCGGCGGCATGGATTTCTTCATCGGTGGCTTCCAGGCGGCCATAGCGAATATTGTCACGCACGGTGCCCGCGAAGAGCACCGTGTCTTGAAGCACGATGCCAAGTTGTCGGCGGAGTGCGCTTCGGGGAATCTCACGGATATCGCGCCCATCTATAGTAATGCGCCCGCTGTCTATCTCATAGAAGCGGGTGAGCAGGTTGATGATAGTGGTCTTGCCTGCCCCCGTTGGCCCAATAAGTGCAATCGTCTGCCCCGGCAGGGCATGCAAACTCATGTGCTTCAGAATCGGCGTGCCTGGCTGGTAGGAGAACGTCACATCGTCGAACACAACCTCGCCACGGATAGCCGGGAGCGGTTGGGCTGGCTCGGTATCCGTCTCCGGCGTCTCATCCAAGACTTCAAAGACCCGCTCGGCGCCCGCCAGAGCGGTCTGAATCGTATTGTAGAGATTGGCTATGTCGTTTAAAGGCCGACCGAATTGACGGGCGTAGCTGATGAACATAGCTATCGTGCCAACAGTGGCTAGTCCACGTACGGCTAACCCACCGCCGACTCCCACGACTACAGCAAGGGCCAGGTTGTTGGTGGCGTTCATCATAGGCCCGACAATACCGGCGACGGCCTGGGCGCGTGTGGCCGACTGGCGCAGTTCTTTATTCGTGCCATCGAACTGCGCCATGGTGGCCGCTTCCTGCCCGTATGCCTTTACGACTTTCTGCCCGGTAACCGTCTCCTCGATAAAGCCGTTGAGCATTCCCAGCGCGGCTTGCTGTCGCCGGAAGTTTTCGCGTGTACGCTGCCCGATCACCCGGTTCACAATAAAAAACAAGAACGCACTGGTTGTCAGGCTGACCAAAGCAAGAATCGGATTGAGCAGAAACATGGCGATCACGATGCCGCACATTGTCAGCGCGCCAGAGATTAGCTGCGCTACACTGCTGCTCAGGACCTGGTTGACGTTCTCAACATCATTGGTCAGACGGCTCATGAGGTCTCCATGGGGCCTCTGATCAAAAAACGGCAGCGGCAGGCGCTGAAACGCCGCGAACAGATCATTGCGCAGGATACGCACAGTTCGCTGCGCCGCACCTGCCATGAGAAACGCAGGCAGGAAGTTCATCACTGAGGAACTTATATAGAGCATCACCATCAGCAGCAGAATGCGCTTCAGCCCCGGCAGGTCGTGCTTCACGATATAGCCATCAAGCGCACGCCCCATGAGATACGGTCCCAGCAGATCCAGACCAGCCGTACACATAACCATGAGCGCGACGATTATCAGGGTGGTCCTCTGCCGACTCAGATACCCCCATAATCGCTTCAGAGCGCCTCGGGCATCGTTGGCGCGTTCTACCTTGCCGGTAAACCGGCTGGCAGGCCCACCTCTACCGGGACCGCCGGGCATTCCCATAGGAGGAAGGGGGGGTGGAGCTGGTCTGGCAGTGTCATTTGCCATGACCATCGTCTCCTTCCTGCCCGGTTTGAGATTCGTATATCTCACGGTAGATAGGGCTGGATTGCAGCAGGCTCGCATGCGTGCCCCGGTCTACAATCTCTCCCTCTTCCAGAATCAGAATCACATCGGCGTTACGCACCGTGCTGATACGTTGCGCGACGATGAAGCGGGTCTGTGAAAAGGGCTGTTCGGCGATGGCCTCGTGAATCCGTGCCTCCGTGCGCATGTCTACTGCGCTGGTGCTGTCATCGAGAATCAGCACTCGGGGCCTGGGCAACAGCGCCCGTGCTATCGCAATTCGCTGTTTCTGTCCGCCGGAGAGGTTGACTCCGCGCTGCCCAAGCACCGTGTTGTACCCATCTGGGAAGCGCTGAATAAACTCTTCGGCTTCCGCAATTCGGGCAACGGTGGCTATTTCTTCCTCGGAAGCTTCTGGGCGGCCATAGCGAATATTGTCTCGAATCGTGCCGCTGAACAGCACAGACTCTTGAAGCGCAATGGCAACCTGATGATGTAGCGTGTCTTCGTCTAGCTCACGCACGTCTACACCGTCCAGGGTTATCCGACCTTCGGTGACATCATAGAAGCGTGCAATAAGCTGCACCAGAGTCGATTTTCCGGACCCGGTCGCCCCCAATAGCGCTACTGTCTGCCCTGGCTCGGCCACCAGATTGATGTTACGCAGTACAGGGCGTGGCTCAACAGCATGGCTATCTCCGCTCGTTTCGTAGCGAAAGGCCACATTTTCAAAGACCACACGCCCGCGTGGCTCTGATAAGTGCACTCCATGGGTCGGGCTCTGCACCTGTGGCTCGGTGCCGAGTACTTCCTGCACACGCTGAGCGGATGCCTGAGCGCGGGAGACCTGGAGAGTAAGCATGCTCACGAACATCAGGGCCATCATGGTCTGCGTGAGGTAGTTGATAAATGCCACTACCTGCCCTACCTGAAGATTGCCCGCGCGCACATTCACGCCACCGATCCAGAGGGCGGCCACTACTCCCAGGTTTACAGAGAGTGTCATCATCGGCCCAGTGAGCGCACCAAGCCGCGCTAAAGTCGTATTCAGTCCGACCAGTTCCTCGTTTGCCTTGCCGAAGCGCCCTATCTCGTAGTCCGCGCGAGCGAACGCTTTTACGACTCGTACCCCGGCCAGATTCTCTTGCAGCACAGTGTTGAGCTTATCTAGCCCCCGCTGTATCTGGCGCGCCATAGGGTAGCTCTTTCGGAGAATGCTAGTCAGTGCTAGCAGTACTACGGGAATCAGGGCAAGAAACAACCAGGCCAGTTTCGGGCTGGTGAGAATCGCCATGACCAGCCCGCCGATAAGCAGAAGCGGCGCACGCACCATACCTCGGAGCAGCATGGTAATCAGATCCTGTACCTGCCCTACATCACTGGTGAGGCGCGTTACCAGCGCGCCCGTGGACAGCTTATCCAGGTTGCCAAAAGAGAGATCTTGTATTTTTTGGAACACGGCCTGGCGCAGATCGGCACCGAAACTCTGCCCCGTTATTACCGCGCAGACCCCGCACCCCACGCCTGCTAGAAGCCCTGCTACTGCCAGGCCAATCATGCTGAGGCCAGTGTGCACCACCAGTGTCATATCGTGGTGTGCGATACCCCGGTCGATAATGGTCTGGAGCAGGCGCGGCTGGAGCAGGTCCAGCGTGACCTCGACCATCATGCAGAGCGGAGCCAGTGTGGCCCAGAGCCAGTAAGGCTTGAGCAACCTCCCTAATGTCAGCGACGAACGTGGCGCCGCAACCTCAGCCATAAAACGCAACCTTGCGCGAAACCATACTATCTGGAATAGTACCCACAACACCCACCCGTTCCCATTCTCCTTTTCCCTATAGATATCGTAAAGATATATCTATACATAACTTTATTTTAAAGAATTGTCAAGAAAAGGGATGCTGCGAGCCCAGGCACCCTGAAGAGTGCTATAGAACCGGGCACTTTTTTTACGGCCTTTTCGTATGAGTTTGTACGGACGCTCTAGGATTGAGCCAGGCTACACACAGCCCAAGGGCGGAAAATTCACCCTATTGTAGGCGTCTCGAAAACGCGAGATAATACATTATGGATAGACTGCGAGTCACACTCACCATTCCCCTGATGCTGCTGATAAGCCTTCCCGCGCTGGCGCAGCCAAATGCACCGCAGCAGCAGGTAAAGACTATTCCGAAACCCGCCGCGAATCCGCAGGGTGAAATCCAGCAGATGCTGGCGAAGTCCCGCCCGGAGCTCTTTCCCAATGCCGCGAAGGTGACCATTCACGATTATGCGGATGCTGTGGTGCGCCCGGATGGCTCGGCGCGAACAACAACGCGTATGACTGTCCGCCTGTTCACGCCGCGCGCTCGTGACGAAGGCGAAATCAAAATCCCCTATAACGGTGGCTTCGAGACAATCAAGCTTATTCGTGCCCGTACGATTCGCCCGGATGGCAGCAGTGTTGCTGTAAAGCCAGAAGACGTTCGCTCTGCTGCGCCCTCAGATTATGACGATGCCCGGATTCTCAGCTTCTCCATGCCCGCCGTGGAACCCGGCTGCATTCTGGACTACGAATATGTAACCGATCAGAAGGCCTCGCAGATGCCGGGCCAGTTCTGGAGCCAGTGGTATTTCCAGAGTGGATTCGACCCGGTACTGCACACCAAGCTGACCGTGCGTGTCCCCAAGACCCTGAAACTCCAGACCAAGATGGTCAACTCCAATGTAAAGGCGGAGACCAAGGATACCGCGGACGGTAAATCGACCCTGTACACCTGGGAAGATAAGAACATTGGTCCGCGCTATACCGAACCGCTCATGCCAGATATCGACCGCACACTGCCCAAGCTGACCTACAGCACGATTCCGAATTGGCAGGCAATCGCGGGTTGGTATGAGACCATGGCTGAGGGCCGCGAGGTGCCGGATGCCGCTCTCACCGCCAAGGCGAAAGAGATTACCGCCAACGCAAAGACCCTGGAAGAAAAAACTCGCGCCATTTTCTACTGGGTACAGAATAAGACTCGCTATGTGGCCATTGAGCTGGGCCAGGGCGCCTATCAGCCGCGTGCCGCCAACAATACCTTTGTGAACCAGTACGGTGACTGTAAAGATATGGCTACTCTGCTGGTCTCCATGCTCCGTGCCGTTGGTGTTACCGCCCACCCGGTTCTCCTGGAAGCGGGCGCTAAGTACAAGACCAGCGAGGAGTTGCCTTCCCCCTCAGCGTTCAATCACGCTATCTGCTTAGCGGAGATAGACGGTAAGCAGTACTGGCTAGATGCGACTGCGGAAATTTGTGCGTTCGGCCAGATTCCTGGCGCAGACCGGGGCGTGGAAGCGCTGGTATTGAAAAACGGTAAAGGCGAGTTCATTACCATTCCTGAGGGTGGCCCGGATGATGCGGAGAGCACCCGAACTCTGGACCTAACCCTGAACCCGGATGGTTCCGCCTCTGGCACCATGACCGTATCCGGAACGGGCGACTACGAACTCTCGCTCCGTGGGCAGCTTTTGGCGACTCCGCCGGACAAACTGGGCAACCTGGGGGAAGTGTTCGCTCAGGGTATCGCCGCCAATGGTAAGGTCAGCGAAATCAAGATCAGCGATGCCAAGAACCTGGATTCCAAGGTATCGCTGACCATGAAGGTCAGTTTCCCAGCATGGGCGACCAAGTCAGGGGATCTACTTCTCTTCAAGGCGCGCCCGGATCAGACGGCGGGCCAGTTCTCTAACCCGCTGAGCCGCGAGGACCGCACCTACCCGATAGTCTCCGGAAACCACCGACGAATCAAAACAGAGCTACATCTCTCGCTCCCAGATGGCTTCTCTGCCCTTTCTCTCCCGACTCCCACGGCGCTAACTAGCCCGCTGGGTACCTTCAATCGGGCAGTAGACACCGAGGGTGGGAAGAAGATCTCTATTAAGACCACCATCATTGAGAAGCGAGCGGAAGTTCCTCCCTCGGGCTATGGTGAGCTTCGTAACTACTTCGATGCCTATCTGAAAGCCTACGACGAATCGGTTATCTTGAAGAAAAGCTAAAAAACACAATATATAAGGCACAGTTGGAATTCCAACTGTGCCTTATATATTGTTATAGGGGAAAGTTTTGGATCAACAAAATCACCTTATTAGACCACGCTTAACTGACTATTACGGAATTCATAAAAGCCAATCAGAATTAGATTTCGCTATTCAATTTCTTGATGAAGATTTGCCACTCTATTTTGATCCTTTTTTGTTGTGGAAATCTCCATCTCAACAAGATCAAGCATTACATACATCCATTATAAACTCATTTAATCATCTTAATTATCTAATAAAGAAAAACCTATCAAATGAAGCAATTTCTATTTTGTTGAATCTCTCAGAATGTAATGAAGTCGGCCTAGGATTATCTAAGTCTAGATCAGGGGCTCGTATAGGAAAAGGCCTTGCCAATGACATACTTTCATTGTTTACAAACATTCCAATCTATAGCCAATTTGGATTCACCCATTTTGAGACCATTCAATTATATGTCTCTGGTATCTCAAAAGATAGAGTTAGCGATATATCATGCAATTATCTAAAATCTTTTTTAATTGATTACACAATAGAACAATGCCAACTTCTAGGTATACCAATCGAAGAAACTTCGATAGATCTCATTTATAATTACCGAAGTCATAAATTTGATGTTGACCAAAAGGTCTCCCTACCAATTAATCCTAAAACAAATTCCCCTTTAATCTTTACTCCTAAACGTTGGCTCAGATTTAATCCCTGGATTAATTTTGAAGATTATTTCACATCGTATATTCCAAAAGATGATTCCATTAATCCTAATGATTTACAGGATCGTGTCCATGTGTTAATGTATAATAGAGATAATTATGATCAAGTTGAGTCTTATATCGACTACAAACAACAACATGCTAACGATTGTAAAAATGATCCATTATTCACCCAAATCCCAGTTCTTTCAGCTAAGAGAAAACTTGCCGATATAGTTAAATTAAAGACTGGCAAAGATGATGGAGCTGACAGCCAATACGAAGATTATGCAGCGGCTCTTCTTGCTACTTTGCTATATCCACATCTAGACTTCGCCCAAACTCAGAGCAGAACCGAATCAGGCAAACATATAAGGGATATGATATTTTACAATAACCGTAGTGTCGATTTTCTAGATGAAATTTATACAGACTATGGTAATCGTCAAATTATTATTGAGATGAAAAATGTAAGACAAGTAGAACGGGATCACATCAATCAACTTAATCGATATCTTCAAAATGGATTTGGCAATTTTGGTATAATCTTAACCAGAAATCCTCTCCCTAAAGCAATTTTCCAAAACACTATAGACCTTTGGTCATCTCAAAGGAAATGCCTCATCGCACTAACCGATAATGACTTACAATTAATGACAAATATTTACGAGAGCAAACAACGATCACCTATTGATGTCTTAAAAAAGAAATTAATTGAATTTAGAAGGAGTTGCCCATCATGAGAAAAGACTTGCGCAGGAGCGATGTAGATACCTTTGAAAAACTATCAGGACAAATGCTTAGTCTTCACGAAGAGATTTCATTATTGTCAAGAAAGAATCCTAATGATGCGGTCAACAAGTTCAAGCTCAAATTTATTAACAAGCTAATAACCGAAAGTAATTTATTACTTTCAGATAAATATCTTCCCTTTACTGATTTCGAGGCATTTGATGAAGATGACATACCTCAAACAAGCGACATAGTTCTAATCTTATCTCAGTATCTTCAATGTTTCGAGAAATTCAGGTCTGATCACATTACTCCAGACCGTGGGGCGTGGTATTGGAAAGTTAAAGGAACACCGGATGATATAGCTGGAAAAGATGGACTAGTGAGCATTCGCACTTCGGCTCCAAAGAAACTGAGGTAACATCTAATGGCTGCAAAATCTGCAAGAACGACTAAGGAAAAAGTATCAAAATACGAAACTGTCAGCCCTCTATTAGAGAGTATGTATATTGAATTCAAATCCTTATCCAATAAAAAGCCTGATGCAATCATAAATACAAGAAAAATTGACATTACGAACAGACTTCTTAAAGATATCAGAATCATTCTTCAAGATGAGGATTCAATAAACTATTTAGATATTCTAGATGGAGACGATATTCCTCAAGCCAGCGATGTAACATTAATGCTATCCCAATATGTTGCAGCATTGAATCAATTCAAAGCTAAGTATTATATATGGGATATTATTGATTATGCATGGCAAATAGAATAAGCATCCTCATGCCATAAGCTTAATTATATAGCAAATTATTGAAATTTGGCTAAAATAGAAAAGCTGAGAACTTTGCAGGATACCAATCTAACATCTGGCTTAGCTAATGTAGCGCGCTTCAAACACTTCTATCTCTTTCAGAAGCGTACGCACTTTCCCATCAATATCCCGCTCATCTTCCATGGGAATCAGGCCAGAGAGTCGCTCCAACTCGATGCGCAGCTCTTCGACCACATCGCGCTCGACCACCAAATACATCCAGCCACCGTAGAGATTGGCTATGGTGCGTGTGTAGTTCTCGCCATCGCTCTCCAAAGTCAGACGCGCATCCGCATCTTCCGGGTCCTCCGAATCGCCCAGTTCCTCATCGGAAACCACGCGCCCGCCTTCTGGGCCACGATGACCTATCGTCTCACCATTCTCAAACGGATACCATTCACTCACTTAGGGACTCCACCACCAATGTCGTTTCCACCAATCAAAGAATGCCTCAAAGATATTCCTGGGAGCTGGATCTTCTCCATCTTTCCAGCTTGGCGGTCGCAGGAATCGGATAAGCGCTCCTATACCCACAACCAGTAGCGTGACGCCTATCAGGGCATAGTAGATGAGTTCCATGCCATAGAGACACACTTAGCGTCGAAAAGTGACTCTACTTCTTGCGGTCGTTCAGGCTTTTTGCCGCTCCCCAGAGCCAGCGGAGCGGGCTATCTCCCTGGCGAAGAGAGTTAGCGAACCTCTTACCGTCTTCTACGATACTGCCTTCGCCGTTTTCCCAGGTCACTGGTCCGGCGAGCCAGGCAACGAAGCAGCCGATGCCGATCAGAGTTATCAGCGCCCATGCCCAGGGATGGTGCCCCAACCAGACACTCAACTGATAGTCTGGCCTGCCAGACACTAGCCCTGCTCTTTCTTTACGCCCGAAATCAGGCGAGCGCCTCTCTGAAACGTGAGGTAGTTGAAGGCCCACTGAACCAACACCGTGGCCCGGTTCCGAAAGCCAACCAGCTTCAAGATGTGTATGAAGAGCCAGAACAGCCAGGCAAACAGCCCGGAAAAGTGCTTACCGTTCACATCGGCCACGGCATGACCACGGCCCAGCACGGCAAGGTTCCCGAGGTCCTTGTACACGAATGGCTCGCCGTCCTCACCGCTCAGGCGCTTACGAATCATGCGCGCCGCGTGCGCACCGCCCTGCATCGCTCCCTGCGCCACACCAGGAACAAACCCCTTTTCACCCCAGCTCGCGGCGGCCATATCGCCCACCACGAATATCTCCGGGTGTCCCTGCACTGAGAGATCTGGGTTTACGGGAATCCTGCCCGCGCGATCTCGCTCCACGCCGAGCGCAGCACCAATAGGAGCAGCCTGATTCCCTGCGGCCCAGAGCACAGTCTTGGCGGGAATATGCTCCCCATCTGAGAGTGTGACCCCGTTTTCGTCTATCTGGGTTGCCTTCACTTCGAATCGGAACTCCACACCCAGCCGGGTGAGATCACGCATGGCGACTTCGGCCAGATCACCGGGAAAGGCGTTCAGCGGGCGCACACTGTTCTCTACCAGAATCACCCGCGTGCGATTAGTATCTATGCGGCGGAAGTCCGGGTGCATGGCCCTTTTCGCTATTTCAGGGAGCACACCGGCAAGCTCACAACCCGTGGGACCACCGCCGACGATAACAAAGGTCATCCAGGCGTCGCGCTCGGCATCCGTTTCGGCTTTTTCCGCTTCCTCAAAAGCGGTTAGATACCGGCGGCGAATCTCTAAGGCATCGGGAATCGTTTTCAGACCCGGCGCCACCTTCTCTAAGGCATCGTTACCAAAGTAGCTGTGCCGGGCACCGCAGGCGAGCACCAGGAACTCATACGGGTAGCGCTTGCCACTGCTGTCGATAACCGCCTTACCCTCGACATCGATATCGGTAATCTCCGCCATGAAGACCGTGCAGTTTTTCTGCTTCTGGAGCATGGAACGAATGGGGTAAAGAATATCGCTGGGTGAGAGTGCTGCCGTGGCTACCTGATACAGCAACGGCTGAAATAAATGGTAGTTCGTGCGGTCCAGCAACGTGATATCCACATAGCTCCCTGCAAGTCCCCGCGCTGCCTCGATTCCCCCGAAGCCGCCCCCTACGATAACTACCTTCGCTTTTTCCATGTCTGTTGTCAGAGTTGGTTAAGAGTACCTCGCTATCCTCCCAAATTAAGCGAAAACCGATAAGGGAAACTATGATGAGACCTCTGTTACTGACTGCCCTGGCGCTCTGTGCGAGTGCTGGTGCCGCACTGGCGCGGCAAGCGCCGCCGCCAGATTCTCTAAAAGACACCATGCTCACCACGGATCTGGTTCTGGCAATTCGTCGCCATGACACCGCAGGCATCCGCTCGGCTCTGGAGCATGGGGCAAGCCCTACCCACCCGAACTGGCTAGGGGGTACACCGATTGAAATGGCTGCGCTAGTGGGTAACCGCGAAGCCATAGACATCTTGCGAGAGCACGGTGCCACTCTAGATAAAGGGATGTACGGCACCGGCTCCCCGCTTATTCTGGCGCTACTGGGAGACAGCGAGCCGATTGCCCTAGACTTCTTAGACCACGGCGTTTCCCTGAAAACGCAGCGCCCCGATGAAGCCTCTCCGCTCATGCTCGCCGCCGCCACGGGCAAACTCGCAGTCGTGAACCGTCTGCTCAAAGACCCGGCAACTCTCAAGCAGCTCGATATAGGCGGAGAGACCGCCCTGCACTACGCCGTGCGCTATGGCCAACTGACCGCCACAGATCGCCTACTCCGTGCGGGCGCCGCCGTAGATGCCAAGAACCGCTGGGGTCAGACACCACTCATGCAGGCGGCGCAGACAGGTAATACCCCCCTGGTAAAGCGGCTCTTAGACGCCAAGGCATCGCCCCGGATTGCCGATAAGCAGGGCCGCACTGCACTGACCTATGCCGCTCGCTACTCTGGCAGCGCCACAGTCGCTGCTCTATTACTAAAAGCAGGCGCAGACCCGAAGGCAAAAGATAGACAAGGTCAAACGCCGAGCACTCTGGCCCGTGGTCGCGGTTTTATGGACCTAGCCAAACTCCTGCCGGGCGGCACCATTTCCCCTACCGCGCCGAAAACTCCGCATGATGCGGTGGCGCGCAGTCTGAAGCTGATTCAGCCGACCATGGTGTCGTTTAACCAGCAGAGCCAGTGCATCTCCTGCCACCATCAGGGAATGGGCCAGGGCGTGCTGACAGCAGCGAAACTACGTGGATTCGCTATCGACGAGAACATTCTCAAAGAGCACCAGAAGCGTGAAGGCGAAGAAGGCAAGCAAATGGGTCCACTGCTGGCGGGGCTTCCGAAAGACCCGACTCTGGTACGTGCCTTGCCCGCAGTGGATATAGGAGACTTTAGCGTGGGCGGTGCGTATCGGGTTCTAGCGTTGCATACCGCGCAGGTGCCCGCCATGCCGGAGCTTGCGGGTATGACCCAGCTCATTGCCGGATTCCAGGCTCCGGATGGTAGCTGGGAACGTGGCCTGCCGCGCGGTCCCATGCAATCCACCCCACTGACGACCACAGCGTGGACCCTGGCTGGTATCAGCCGTTACATGCCCGCTGAGCAGCGCGCTCCGGTCCTAGCATCCGCTCGCCGCTACCTGGTCGGCGCCAAGGCCGTAACCGTGGAAGAGAAAGCCTCCAAGTTACTGGGCCAGCATTTCGCAGAAGCCTCTGCCGCCGAGCGCGATGCCTCGCTGAAGGCTCTATTGACCACACAACGCCCGGATGGTTCGTTTGGGGATTCTTACAACACAGGCATGGCGCTCTATAGTCTGCGCGTAGGCGGCGGTCTTCCGGTCTCACACCCGGCGGTTCGGCGTGCCGTGGCGCAGCTTCTGCGGACTCAAGACGAAGACGGTTCCTGGTTCGTGAACAAGAGTGCTCGGCCCTACAACTACTTCTTCGATACAGGCTTTCCCGGCGGCGAGTCTCAGTACATGTCGTTTATCGCGACCTGCTGGGCGACGCTGGGCCTGCTAGAGTGTGATGAAAAGAAAAACGTCGCAATTAACTAATTAAAGGAGCAATCTCAGGGAGTGGGAGCCGCAGGGCTACTGCTCCCTTTTTTTATTTTAGTGCATTCCCAAGATCCCAGTATTCCAGAGACCACTGCTCCTGAAAACTATCATAGTAGTAGAGTTTATTGTCCTGAGTAAAAGAAATTTCGTTCATAAAGCTGGTGGTTGTGTATCTGGTGCTCCATAAGCGCTCCCAGGTTTTCACATCGTATATTCCCCACTCGCCTGCCCCACGCAGCGCAATACGCTTTCCATCCTGTGACCAGACTCCTTTCTCAACAGGCTGATCCGGAGCAAATGTAAACGTTGCCTTACTGCCATCTAATGACCACACAGAAACCCAGTCTCTCCCCTGTGCCAGAGGCATTACTGATTCTTTACCTGCATAGAGTAGTTTCTGGCTGTCCGGAGAAAACTCCAGCCCAAACGACTCATTCCCACTATGTCCCACCGGAAATAGCTGCGGCTTCCCTGGTTTGTCAAGGTCCCAGAGCGCAACGTTGGCCTTGTATTTGTCTAAATAGATAGTCGCGAGCCATCTACCGTCTGGTGATACTTTGAGCTCACCACTTACTTGAGCAGGGGATTCCAGGGGAATAGTATGTATGGACCTGCTTAACCGATCCCAGAACTGAATGTTCTTACCCGCCTTCCATACGGCCCGACTTCCTTTGGCAGCCCAGGCAATATCATAGGTTGGCTTTGCTACAGATATCCGGGCAATAGCCTTGCCTGTTTTCGCATCCAGCACCTCGGTACCGTTGAAAATCTCCGTCCCATCCTGGCTAAAAGCAGGCCTATCCAATAGCAGATGCGCCTGACTCCAGGCCAGCTCGCCAGATGATTTATATAACTCCAGGCGGGCACTGTTTCCTGTCCAGTAACCTACCAGGTAGAAGTTCCCTTGGGGCGCAACTGCAAACCAGGCTAAGTTAGGAACAGGGAGCTTGAGAGTGTGCTGCACGCCCGGCTTCCAGGCACTTTTCCGAGCATACTCCAATCCTCCAGTAGCTACTTGATGCCCTAGCTGCCCTGCAGTCAAAAATACAGTGACCGACAACACCGGGAAAAACCAGCGAGGATACCGACGATGGGCAGGCCTTATCGCTGGAGTGACGACATTTCGAACATTGGGTGAAACAGCTTGTGCTGCCTGCGGCGTACTCACAGCGGTTTTCGGCGGCATCGCATTCGTATGCTGTGTGAGACGAGCCATGTAAAAATCCTACCGTCTAATTCTTAAGTACTTTTGATAAATCCCAATAGTCTAAAAACCATTGTTTGTTGTCACGCTCATCGCAGTAATAGATATAGTTTCCCTGTGTGAAGTATAGGGTATCAATGAAGTCCTCCGTATGATGGCTAGCGCTCCAGAGTCGCTTTCCTGAGGTAGCGTTATATACGCCCCAATCATCTCCTCCCCGCAGAACAAGGTTCTTTCCATCAGGCGACCAGGCAGCACGATGCACCATCTGCCCTGGTGCGAATGTGTACAGCGACTTGCTTTCCAGCGAGTAGATAGTGACTCCATTTCTGCCAAAGAGGAGCTTCTTACTATCTGGCGAGAAAACGGGTATGGTTGTCTCTCCGAGACTCATTCCTACCGGAAACAGTTTTGGTTCCCCCAATTGGGTGAGGTCCCATAACGCCACACCATTCGTATATTCATCGTAAATTATCGCAGCAAGCCACCTCCCGTTGGGTGAGAGAGTAAGCTGAGTACAATCCGCTCCCTTCGATTTCATATTCAGTGGAAACGAGCGCATCTTTCCCGTAGTACGCTCCCAGATACGAACATCGTTTTTGTTACTCCACACCGCCCGACTTCCATTGGCAGACCAGATCACTTCATGGGTGGCATTCTCCGCAGGAACTTGGACAATTGCCTTGCCTGTTCTGGCATCGAGCACTTCAGTACCACTGAAAATCTCCGAACCATCTTCGCTGAAAGCCAGCCCGGCCTTTTGATATCCCCGGCTCCATAGTAGCTCGCCGGATATCTTATGCAGCTCCATATGGGCGCTGTTTTCCGCTTTATAGCCAGCATAGCCAACCAGATAGCGGTCTCCCCGAGGTGCAACGGCATATGTGGCAGAACCGGGTACTGGCAGCGTAGTGACAGCGTGTTTGTTCGTGGGCTTTCTGCCATCTTTCTGGGCCGACTCCATAGCACTCCTGGCGATGCTATACGCTAGCTCCCCTATTGTCAAAAATATGGCAATAGCCAACACAGGCAAGAACCAGCGAGGAAACCGACGGCGTGTAGGGCGTATCTCTGGAGCAACTATGTTCCGGCTACTCGGCAAAACAGACTGCCGCATACTCATAGCAGATTTCTGCGGTGGCGACGTAGTTTGCTGAGTAAGCCGTGCCATGTGAGGATTTTACCTGAAGCAGGGTAATCTCATTAGGTGACGCAGGTTCTGGCGCTGAGCATATTCGCTCTGGTCTACATTATTATCTTAGCAGGAGAGAACTCCCCGCGAAAGCTGGATCGCCCCGCTGCCGGACTCATAGGCGGCGTGCTCATGGTGGTCTGCGGCGTACTGAATCGCAAAGAAGCCATTGCCGCTATCGACTTCGGAACTATAGGGCTGCTTTTCGGCATGATGGTCCTGATCCACTATGCCACCCTCTCCGGATTGCTGGACCGCATGGCGGGCTATCTGGTGGAGCGCAGCAAGACCCCGCAGCAGCTTCTCTGGATTCTCTGTTTCAGTGCAGGCATACTCTCCGCGCTGTTCGTGAACGACACTATTTGCCTGCTTATGGTGCCGCTAGTGCTCACCATAGTCAAGCGCAAAAACCTGCCTCCGGAGCCCTACTTAATCGCGCTGGCTACCAGTAGCAACGTGGGTTCAGTAATGACGCTCACGGGCAACCCACAGAACATGCTTATCGGGCAATCGTCTCAGTGGACCTGGGCCGCATTCGCTCTGCGTATGGTGCCGGTCGGATTGGTTTGTCTGGTGGTCAACGCACTGATTGTAGGCTGGCTCTATCGCAAACCGCTTCGGGAAGCGCAGGCACAACCACAAGAAGAGATGCTGGCGCTGGCCTACCCCCTGGAGCGAAAACTGGCTATCCGTACCCTGCTGGTTCTAGTTGGTCTACTCGTCGCGTTTCTGGCAGGTGCCCCCATGGATGTGGCTGCTATGGCGGCAGGCGTAACCCTGCTTATCTGGGCAAACCGTGAGCCAGAAAAGACTTTTGCCGCTATCGACTGGTCCTTGTTACTATTCTTCGCCGGGCTCTTTGTTGTGGTTGAAGGAGTGACCAAAACTGAGGGCGCCTGGATTAGCCGCCTGATGCCCCTGTTCGCGCAGCAAAAAGACCCACTGACCGAGCTGTCTCTGTTTTCCTTTGGCTCGGTAGTGGGAAGCAATCTGTTCAGCAATGTGCCATTCGTGATGCTTCTACGCACCTGGGTACCCGGCCTGCCTCATGCCTCACTGCTCTGGCTGGCGCTGGCAGCCTCCAGCACGCTGGCTGGCAATCTGACTCTCTTAGGCAGCGTAGCGAATCTCATCGTGGCGCAGGGTGCTAAGGACGTGTACCCGCTCTCCTTCAAGGCATTTCTAAGGGTCGGCGTGCTGACCACAACCACCACTGTGCTGGTAAGTATCGGGCTGCTCTATGTCTATAATCTGCTGAGATGGGTTTAGCGAGGCGTTATCTGGGAATCATGACTGATTCTTAGAGTCGCTTCTTCAAACTCCCAGCCGGGGTAGAGGGAGTTGGTTTCGCGGCTGGTGTTGTAGGCATCCATAAGATAGCAGCGCTGTTCCCAGGTGGGGTCAAGGCGGAAGGGAGTATCAGCCGATTCCTCGAACTGCACATAGCCCCAGTTTTCGGGGCGGTGCATGTCTATCACCCACTGTGGACTCCAGACCCAGTTGTGCTCGGGCGTGCCAGGAGTTTTCTCGTAGCGGCCCTCGGTGATTTCGATATCCCACTCCACTCTGGAGAAGTTGATACGCCATTGCTGGCCCACGGAAGGTCGCTCCCCGCCTTTGAGAGTCGCAAGTGCGGTCCAGGGAATCGCGATTTCCACACTCCAGCCCTGGTCTTCGTCGGTGGGGTCGTTCAGGGTGCCGTCTATCTTTACGGCGGTCTTCATGCCGTATAGCTCCCACTCGTTCAGTGCCGGGCCGCCATCACGGTAGGGTTTTGGCAGGCGCAGGTCCCAGGTAGTGTTGAGCGCGTTCAGTTCCAGCTCACCATAGTCGTGGTTATCGCTATCCGGGTCAATAAATACCTCGAAATCGTTGTCCTGGAAAATCACCGAGTCATGCTCGGTCAGAGTGGCCCATACATGCGGCTCGGTGAGATAGGCGCCTATATAGAAAAAGTCCTCGTCCCAGAGCATTTTCACACGGGTAGGCCAGGTGGGTGTGGGCTGGAACTCCCCCTCAATATCCACGAACTCCTCCGACCAGGGCGCGGCGTCCCACACGGATTTGCTGAGGTCACCGTCTATGGTTATTGGCACGCCAGCGCGAGCGCAGACATAGCCGCGCGGATGCGGGAGAATCATAAACGCATGGTTCTTTCTTGCTCTAAATGGGCAAGGAGGATTCGGGCACGCTCCCCCGGTAGCATGGTGACTTGATCATGAAATGCAGGGGTGTAGAGCTTGCGAGCCAGGCGAATCCAGTAACGGAACGAGCAGATAGGCGTGGTTCGCGCCAGGGTGTGCAGCACCAGAGCTTGCAGTTTTATTCGCTGGCAGTCGCTGAGATTGGCACGCTTGAGCAGATGCAGGGCTGTTGCAGGATGGCTCGGGCCAGTTTCCAACCAGGCAATAATTGGCTCGGGGTCGGTGTCTCGCCCATCTATCAGGCGTTGCACAGCGAGAGATAGCTCTACATTGGGTAGCCAATAGGGGCGAATGAGGTCCCAGTCTCGGGAGTGAATGGCTTCGAAGCGCACATAGGCTTCGTCAGAGAGAAGGCGATTATCTACCGCTATGCGCCATTCACGGAGTAGAGTATCTCTGTACTGGGCATCGGTCTTAAGCTGTGCCAGGCGGGCACGGGCCAGCTCTTTATCGCGGCTGCGGAGTTCTTTTTCAGAAGCGAGGCGCTCACGCTTCTCGCTACGGCTTTCAGGGAGACGCTTCTTCAGCTTGGGCATTCGTCTCTATTTTACCCCTTTATGGGTCGGACCACTCGCATATTTCTCTCCTGCTCCAGGTGAACAATTAGCCTGGCTGCCATTTCACCGGTTGCTCCGGAATTGCTCACTAGCAGGTGTACTTGCGCCTCAAAGGAGTCATCGGTTATGGCACGTGCTAGCCTGGCCAGACCCAGGAAGCATCTATGCCAGCCGTGAAATCTGCTCTTGAGCACCAGTGCCTCGCGATAACTCAAGTGTCTAAGCACCATCACTCGAAGCCTCTGAAGTTGTGATTCACTCCATAACCCTTTAAAGGCAAGTTGCTTGGCAATACGAAGATGAACCATGCTCAAACGAGGCTCCTGCTCTAGAGCATGCAGAATGATTTCCGGGTCGATGGACTTACCATCCTTGTGACGATAGATTGCTATTAAAGGCTCAGGATTGTCCGTCCTCCAATTATCAGGCCTGTTATCTTTTTGACGAAGAAACGTTTCAAAACGCGCATAGGCTTCGTCGGAGTCCAGACGATTCTTCAAGATCGAATGCCACTCACGAACGAGTTGCCTCTCCTGATTGTAAAGTTGGTCCTGTTGAGCACGAGCGATTTGATCGTTGTACTCTTGCTCCGCAAGACGCTCTCGCTTTTCGCTACGGCTCTCCGATGTATGCTTTTTTAGCTTTGGCATCTACTTTGCCCGCATCATATGTTCTTGATCTATATGACCTAGTACCAAGGCAGCTAGCTCGCCTGTTATTCCTTTGTAACTTAGCAACAATTGCACTCTATCCTCGAAAGCTTTATCGGTGATAGCACGCGCCAAACGAAAAAATGGCTTGGTGCTTTTATCCCACCTGCCCACCAGAAGGTGCTCTAGAATCAGCTCCTGGAGTCTCTGGCGCTGGGCATCATTCCACTTCCCTTGAAGCGCAAGCTGCTTGGCAACTACAAGAAAAAGAGCCCTTAGAGAGAGGTCGCTCTCTATCACTCTCAGTACCAATTCAGGGTCTACAGATTTGCCATCACGGTGATGTATTACCAGCAGCGAGAGCGTAGCGTTGCGTATCCGACTGTAATAAAAGCTATCAGCGTGCTGAAGATGAAACACCTCGAAACGTGAGTACGCGTCATCGGAATCCAGGCGATGTTTCAGGAGCAAGCGCCACTCCCTATAGGACTGTACATGCTTTTCCTCCGCCTGCACTTTCTGGATGCGAGCGAGGTCCTCTTGATGCCTCTGCCGCTCTTGCTGGGCAGCAAGGCGGTCTTGCTTTAATACCCGTGGAATGGGCTGCTATTTTATCTCTTAACCATGCCCTAAGCTGCGGTACACTGAGGGTATGGAACTACGCGAGTTTCCAGGGACGGGCCGCAAAATCAGCGCCGTCGGCTTCGGGGTCTGGACCGTGGCTACAACCTGGTGGGGAATTACGGATAGAGCCGTCGGCATCGACCTGCTGCGGCAGGGCAACGAGCTGGGTATCAACCTCTTCGATACGGCGGATACCTACTCAGACGGTGGCGCGGAGACGATTCTCGCCGAAGCGTTTCCCGATAAAAAGACCCGCGAAGATCTGTTTATAGCCACCAAGTTCGGCTATGACATCTACAACTCATCGCCGGACCCAAACCAGCGCGAGCGTCCTCAGAACTGGGAGCCGGAGTTCGTGCGGTTTGCGGTGGAGCAATCCCTGAAGCGCCTGGATATAGACCAGATCTCCTTCTACCAGATGCACAATCCCCGTGTGTCTGCCCTTCAGCGCGAGGATCTCCTGGCAGCGCTGGAAGACCTGAAGGCGGAAGGTAAGATTCTGAGCTATGGCGCCACTCTTGGCCCCGCTATCGATATCCGCCAGGCTGATGAAACCGACTATATTCTGGACCACACCAGGATGAGTGGTGTGCAGATTATCTATAACCTGCTGGAGCAGCAAGTCGGCGCGCCTATCTTCGAGAAAGCCCGTGAGAAGGGCGTTGGTATTCTTACCCGTGTACCGCATGCCTCGGGACTTCTGGAGGGGAATCTGCAGACCGACACGACCTTTGCGCCCGGCGACCATAGAAACTGGCGTATGACCACCAATGAGCAGAAGCGCCTGTGGCTAGACCGGGGACTCCTGAAAGTAGAGAAACTGGGCTTCTTAACCCATGAGACTGGGCGTACTATCTCGCAGGCGGCGATTCAGTTCATTCTGGCCGAGCCGAGCATAGTCAGTGTGCTGCCCAATATCTATGATGCCCCGCAATTAAAAGAACTGGCCGCCGCACCGCAGACCCCGAAGCTGACCGCCGAAGAACTGGCAACTCTGACCGACCTCCATGCCAACGATTTCTACCTGGACCCACCGGAGACTCTGGCAGGAAAGGTCGCATGAGTTATAGCGAGACACTGGGGTCTGAGCCAGAGCAGGTAGTCCGCCCGGAGAGCGTAGAAGCGCTTCAAGAGGCGCTACAGGCAGCAGGGACTGTGGTAGCGCTGGGCGGTGGAGCAGGCCAGGACTATGGCCACGCCCCTACCCCAGGGTTCACTCTGCTGGACCTGGGCGCGCTGAATCAGATAGTGGCGGTAGAGCCGGGCGATATGACCATTACCGTGCAGTGTGGCGCTACCCTGGCAGAGGTTCAAGCCGCACTGGAACCGCACGGGCAGTGGCTTCCGTTAGACCCACCGCAGGCCGAAACCGCGACTATGGGCGGCATCATTGCCACCAATGCGTTCGGCCCGCTCCGGCTGGGTTACGGCACGGCGCGTGACTGGCTAGTAGGTCTGAGTGTGGTGGATGCTGAAGGTCGGTTGACTAAGGGCGGCGGCAAGGTGGTCAAAAACGTGACCGGGTACGACCTTCCCAAACTACATGTAGGCGCACTCGGCACACTGGGTGTGCTGGTAGAAGCGACCTTTAAGACCAGCCCTCGACCGGAAGCGACACGCACTGTGGTGGTGCCAGATATCCAGAGTTCTATAGATAGCTTTGTAGAGACTCTGCTGGCGAAGACCACACCCGTGCAGGCACTTCTGCATGAAGATGAGACAGGCCGCACGCTGGCGCTGGTCTACCATGGTCCTACTGAAGCGGCGGACTCCGAAGCGGGACAGGCAGCAGATCTAGCGGTAGAGGCAGGGCTGGCCGCCAGCGTCTATGCTGAGGAGTTCTCCGCTGAGCCCGCAGCCACTCCGGTTGCCGTTCGGCTTTCTTGCCTTCCGGCCCAGGCGCTGAGAGTGCATGCTCGCGCTAAGAAAACGGCGGGCGACGGAGCCATTCTAGATACTCAGCTTGGTGCAGGGGTAATCACAGTGTACTGGCCCGAAGATACGGAGGAGGCCCGCACTGGCGCCACAGCCCTGCTTGGTCTTGGGGAAAGTGCAACCCTTCTTCATGGTCCACTTGAGCTGCGTGAGAGCCTGCCTGCTCTCTGGAATCCAGCCCCCTCTTCCCTACCTCTCATGAAAGCGGTAAAGGCATCGCTGGACCCGGCCAGCAAACTCAATCCCGGACGATTTCTGGTATGAACGCGAAAGATATCGAAGATGGCCTGATGAGCTGTGTCCACTGCGGCTTCTGCCTGGACGCTTGCCCGACCTACCGGGAGACTGGCGATGAAGCAGATAGCCCGCGTGGACGCTTAGCGATGATGCGTGGGGTGTTTGAGAAGAAGCTACCACTGGCTGAGGACAATAAAGGCAGTGTGGGCTATCACCTGGACCGCTGCCTTGGGTGCCGCGCCTGTGAGACCGCCTGCCCGTCTGGTGTGCCTTATGGTCGGCTCTTAGAGCAGTTCCGTGATGACCAGGAGAAGGTCACCAACCGTAGCACCGGGGAGAAAGTGCTGCGTGAGGGCCTGCTGACTGTTCTCACCAGTCCGGCCAAGATGAAAGCGGCGCTGACTGCAGGGCGACTGACCGGCGGCAGAATCCCCGGTCCGGTTGCCCGCTTCGTGGGTCTACCTGCCGACACCAAGCTTCCCCTGCCAGATGATTTAGGCGAATCCTCTCGCCCGGTGGCAGAGTTCACTCCAGCCCAGGGAGAGAAGCGTGGGCGCGTGGTGCTGCTTACGGGCTGCGTAATGAAGGTGCTTTATGGCCCTGTCCATCATGCCACCGTGAAACTTCTTACGGCAAACGGCTTCGAGGTAGTAGTGCCACAGAGCCAAGGCTGCTGTGGGGCGCTACACGGGCATCAGGGCAAGATGACCGGCGCCAGGGCGCTGGCCTGTGACTTGATCGCCGAGTTAGAGCGAGTAGAGGCGGATGCCTACATCCTGAACTCAGCGGGCTGTGGGTCGTTCTTGAAGGACTACGGGCACATGCTCAAAGACAACCCGCACTGGGCAGAGCGCGCCGAGGCTTTCGCCGCGAAGATCAAAGACATAACGGAGTTCCTGATAGAGGTTGGGCCGCGCCCCATGACAAAGCCTCTGAACAAGACCGTGACCTACCATGATGCCTGCCACCTGCGCCATGGTCAGAAAATCTACGATGCACCTCGGCAGCTTCTAAAAGCGATTCCGGGCATTAACTTTGTGGAGACCGTGGACTCCGACCTGTGCTGCGGCTCCGCGGGGGTCTACAACTATCTCCAACCGGAGATAGCGGCCTCTCTGCAAAAGAAGAAAGTAGAGAACCTGGTCGCATCTAAGGCCGAGATAGTCGCCACGGGTAATCCGGGCTGTCTGGCCTGGATCGAGCAGGGACTTCCCAGCCGAATCAAAATCGTCCATCCTGTTGAGCTGCTGGCCGCCGCTTACGAATGAACCGCAAGCTCCTCCGCTTCCTTTTGTACTACGGACCATTGCTAATCGGAGCGGGGGTGCTAGGGTTTCTGGCAACCAACCACGGGGGGTTCATGGCCTCCTGGAGACTCTTCATGCGGTCGGTTATCTGGCTCACGCCAGAGATGCCGCAGTACCATGCGGACCTGAACCCCGATACCCATATCGGGGAGCAGTTCAACATCTTTCCGGTGAATATCGCCCTGCGCAAAATAGCCCATGTGCTGGTGTATATCCCTCTCTCACTGTTAGCTGCTCGTGCTCTGCAAAATGGGGAGCCTAAGCTGCGTGCCCGCGCGATTATCGGGCAGGCGATTCTCTGCGTGGTGCTGACCGGGCTGGAGTGCCTGGTACGCCTGCGCTATGCGGGTGAGCGCCATATCCGCTGGGAGCAGCTCTATCTGAATCTCACGGGTTCGGGAATAGCCATTCTCTTTACGCTGATCTTCTTTGGCTTCAAAGCACTGGAGCGCCGCTTGAATGCCTGAACCGGAACTGATTACGAGTCTGCCCCGCATTCGGCGCTATAGCCGCCATAATGAAGCGGAGGATGCCCGGTTTGCGGATTTTATCAAGCGGCGCCTCTCCCTTCCGAATGCTGAACTAGACACCATTGTGCAGCAGACCACGGATGTGGTCTGGGAAGGTATTGACTGCCTGGCCTGTGGGAATTGTTGCCGCTCGCCGCAGATTACGGTAGATGATAAAGATATCCAGCGGCTTTCGAAGCGGCTGGGAGTAACGCCGAAAGAGTTCGAGCGGCGTTACTTAGTGCGGGGCGAAGGCAAAGACCGTTATTTTGCCACGGCGCCCTGTCCGTTCTTAGGGGAGGATAATGCCTGTGCGGTCTATGAAGATCGCCCGAAGGCGTGCCATGACTTTCCCTACCTGCACGCGGGCAACTTCCGCAACCGGGTGTACGTGACGTTGGATAACGTTTCCGCATGTCCGATTGCGTTCAATGTCTGGCAGCGGCTCAAGAGCCGCTTGAAACCGGGCGCTGTCACAGGCGCCTTTGATAGTGAGTTACAATAACTACCGATGAAGCTACCATGGCGGGCGCTGGCGCTGGGGACGTTCCTGGCATGTCTCAATGCACTGTGGGTGACCATGGTCGAGGTGCGCTACTTTATCCTGGATGGATCGTCGCTTCCTCTGTTCGTCACCCCGATTTTTATGCTCCTGGTGCTGGTGGGCCTTAACCGGCTTGTACCGGAGCGATTCCGACTCTCTCAGGTAGAGCTGCTCCTCGCCTACCTCATGGCCGTTATCTCCAACACGTTCGCGGGCCATGACATGCTTCAGAACTTCTTCGGGCAGGTCACGCACGCGCACTACTTCGCCGTGCAGAACCGCTGGCAGGAGACCTTCCTATCCAGCCTGCCCAAAGAGCTGTTCATCACAGACGATGCCGCGCTGAAAGCCTGGTATCGAGGAAATGTGCCGCCAGACCGTGCCGTGGGCTACTTAGTCCACTGGAGTGTGCCGCTCACGCTCTGGGGGCTGTTCTTCCTAACGCTGGTCTTCCACTTTCTGTGCCTTACCCTCTTAGTCCGCCGCGCCTGGACCGAGAGCGAGAAGCTGGCGTTTCCGATTATCCAGCTTCCACTTGCTATGACCGAGCCGGGTGCGCCGCTGTTTAAAAACCGCCTGATGTGGACCGGGTTCGCCATTGCGTTTGTCATCGGCGCCGTGAACGGTATCCATGAGCTCTACCCACAGATACCGAACGCACCGTGGATCAAGCTGATGGATGTAGGGCAGTACTTCACCGAGCAACCCTGGGAAGCGATTCGCACCTATGGGATGCAGACCTCACTCTACCCGTTCGCTATCGGGCTGGCGTACTTTATCCCGCTGGACCTGGCGTTCTCCTGCTGGTTCTCGTACCTTTTCGCCCGCGCGTTCTTCGTCTTCGGGCGAGCCTCCGGGTTAGATGGTCCAAGCGCCGCTCAGGGTTGGCCGTTCTTAAAAGAAATCAGCTCCGGAGCCTGGCTGGGCGTGGCGGGTGCTGTGCTCTGGGCGAACCGAAAGCACCTGTCTGCCGGGTTCGATGCCGCGTTTTCGTCGCCTAAATCCGGACCGCGTGACCCGGAAGCAAAGTGGGACCGCTTCGCCTGGATCGGTATCACTGTCAGCGGCGCACTGCTGCTTGCCTGGGCCTACTTCCTGCTGAATATTGCGCCCGCTGTGGCAGTGGCGTTCTTCGTCATCCTGCTGGCACTCTCGCTGGCCATCACCCGCGTGCGCGCCGAGTTCGGCACACCACACGAGATTGTCTTCGTAAAGCCTGCCGACACACTGGTCACTCTCCTGGGCACCCACGCCGTGGGCAATAACAGCCTGATTGGCATGCAGGCCATGTACTGGTTCAACCGGGGCTACCGCTGTCACCCAATTCCGAACTTCTTAGAGGGCTTCAAGATGGCGGAGGGCCGCCCCCTGCCTCGCCGAACCCTGATGCTAACGTTCGGACTGGCGGCTATCGTCTCACTGCTGGCTACCTACGCGTCCAACTACTTCATTACCTACGATGCGGGCGCGGCAGGCAAAGCCACAGGCTACAAGCAGTGGGTGGGTAACGAAGCCTATAGCCAGCTTCACTCCTGGCTGCTCTTCGGACAGCAGCCCGGCGCAGTGAATTTCTGGTACTTCCTGGGCGGGCTTGGGACAGTGGCGCTGCTAGCCTACCTACGTACGGCATTTCTCGCCTGGCCCCTACACCCCGCTGGATTCGCCCTGGGAATTAGCTATGCCATGAACTATTTCTGGCTGTGCGTGCTCATTGCCTGGGCCATTAAGTTCATGATCATTCGCTATGGCGGCATGACCATGCACCGCCGTGTAATCCCCTTCTTCCTGGGCCTGATTCTAGGAGACTACACGGTGGGCGCCATCTGGAGCTTGATCGCGTTGGCGCTGGGGCAGCCGACCTACAAAATCTATATTTAAAAATAAATAATTCCAATCCTGGAAAATTCACCTAAGGCTAAAGTTTAGCATTTACGAGAATGCGTATGAAAGGAATTTCATGCGCAGTAAACTTTTCCTGGTAGGAGCGCTCCTGATGCTCGCGGGCACGGCAAACGCTCAAAACCTCTTTGCAAATCCAGACTTTGAGGACGGCAATACTGGCTTCACCAGTCAATACACCTTCGGCGGCTCGGGCGACCTGATCTCGGCGGGCTACTACAACGTAAATACCAACCCATTTCCCTACAACGGAAACTGGACTGCTATTGGCGACCATACCACGGGCTCGACCAACATGATGATTGTGAACGGTTCCAACGTTCCCAACATCTCGGTGTGGGCCCAGACCGTTTCCGGTCTGACTCCTAACACGGACTACTACTTTAGCGGTTGGCTGGCTTCCGTCTATCCTTCGAACCCGGCCTCCCTTCAGTTCGCCGTGAACGGCGGCTCTATCGGCGGCACCTTCAATGCATCGAGCACGGTCGGTCAGTGGGTACAGTGGACAGCAGCCTGGAACTCCGGCTCCAACACCTCGGCTATCTTCTCCATTGTCAACCAGAACACACAGTTCGCGGGCAATGACTTCGCTCTTGATGACCTCTCTCTGACTCCCACGAACCCCGGCGGTAACAACATTACTGCCCCGGAGCCTGGCTCCCTCGCGCTCCTGGGAGTGCCTATGTTTGTCTTCCTGCGCAAGCGCCGCAAATAAGTTCGGATTGTCAAAAGCTAAGAGCCACGAAGCACTCGTGGCTCTTTTTTCACAAATAGCACAGGGAGGGAAACGGAGACGGCAAGGGGTATCTATGGAGCGATTATGAGCACCTATACGCCCCTTCGCTGGGGATTCCTGGGCTGTGGCTCTATTGCCAACCGCCTCGGCACCGATGTCGCCAAGCTATCTGACCACAAGATTCAGGCTATCGCCTCCCGCGATGCAGAGAAGGCTGCCAAGTACGCAGAGAAGTTCAGCGTGCCTACGCAGCACACCGGGGCAGATGCCTATGAGAAGCTAGTCAACGACCCGGATGTCGACATCATCTATGTGGCCACGCCGCATAACTTCCACTTAGAGCACGCCAGTCTGGCCCTGAACGCCGGAAAGCCTGTTCTCTGCGAGAAGCCATTCACCGTAAACCTCAAAGAAGCCGAGGAGCTGGTGGCACTTGCCCGCGCGAAAGACCTGTTCCTCATGGAAGGTGTCTGGAGCCGCTGCTTCCCGGTGTGGGTGAAGATTCGCGAGCTGATTGCCGCCGGTGAGATCGGCAAGGTTCGCCAGGTCTACTCCGACTTTGGCTACGGTGCAGGCAGCCTGGGTGATGATAACAAGCTGATCGTAAACAACCCGGATGGCCGTCTGTTCTCTCCAAAGCTAATCGGTGGCGGACTGATGGACGTGGGCTGCTACCCTATCAACATCGCCATGATGCTTCTCGGTGAGCCGAACGTGGTCAAGGCGTTTGGCCTGCTGGGCAATACAGGCGTGGATGAAAACGTGGGCGTGGTCCTGGGTTTCCCCGATGGCTCGCTGGCGACCTGTACAACCTCCATTCAGGTGACCACCCCATTCGTGACAACCATCCTGGGTACAGCGGGCCGCATCGAGGTACCGTTCTGGTGGCGCCCGAAGAGCTTCACGGTGCACAAAGGTGGTGAGGCTACTGAGCACAAGTTCGAGCACGAGGGCGAGGGCTTCCAGTTCGAAGCTATGCACGTGGCGGACTGCCTGCGCGCTGGCAAAAAGGAAAGCGACATCCTCCCGCTAGATGGCACCCTGGCTGTGATGCGCACGCTAGACGCCGTACGCGCTGAAATCGGCCTGAAGTACCCCGGCGAGTAGTACAGGAGCTGGCAAGTAAAAGCCCCTCTCTAGAGAGGGGCTTTTTTGTTTGCTACAGCGTCAGTTCCAGCCCGTCATAAGCGACTAGTAGACCATGCGGAGCGGCGCGCTCTACTAGCTCATCATGGAGGAGCTGGCCGGTGTGACAGATGTGGGTGAGATAGATAGGTGTATCGGGCTTTATTGTGTTTGCGGCTACGAGGCGCTCGCGGAAGCGGATGCAGTCATTCAGACTCATATGGCCATCGTAGCTGTTCTCAGAGATGCCTTTACCGCACTCCAGAACGACCAGGTCCAGTTCCACGCCATCGCCTTCTAAGAACTCCCAGGTTGGTGGGTCGTACCACCCGGTATCCGAGGCATAGAGAACCCGCTTGCCATCTTTCTGGAAGATATAGTTCAAGCAAAGCTCATCGCGCTTGTGATGCGCCATAATCGGAGTTACTCCCAGACCGCCTACTTTATAGGAGCGCAGGGGTTCTACGGCATGGAATAGTAGCGGGGCGGGCTCGAAGAAATGCGCCATCTCCCCGTACATCTTCCGAATCAGCTCATCAGTAGCCCACACATAGAGAGGTGCGGTGCGATTCGGCGCGAAGTTTGGCGAGAGATACTGAAGCTCCCGGACCGCGAAGTGGTCATCATGGGAGTGAGTAAAGATGAGATGCTCTAGCTTGGCCAGATTTATCTGCGGGTAGCGGAAAACATGGAACAGCGTATCGGGGGGTAGGTCGATCTTCACCGTCCCGTCGATAAGGATGGTGGAGCGTGTCCGCAGGTCCTTCCCGCCACGGCGCTTTGCTTCCTGATTGATGGGGTCATCCGAGAAAATCGCTGGAAAGCCTTCCGCTGATCCGGTCCCCAGAAAGAAGATAGTCATCCTGCCCTGCTGCGCGATTATACGGCAAAAACCACCAACGGTATAATGAAATAAATCATGGAGGGCACACAGAACGTTTCTATTCCACCAGCACTGCTCATCCTGGTAATCGTCCTCCTGGTACTCTTCACTCTCATCGCCGTGCCGGTGCCCCTGCGCAAGCGCCGGAGCGGAATGGACCACCTCCCTTTCGCTAGCGCTCTGATTCTTTTTTTGAATGTCGTGGTTTTCTTTGCCACGGATATGGGGAAGAAAGAGTCCCTGGTGCTGGCGGGAGCGCTAGGTCGGCATCCGTTCCACTGGTATGCGCTACTCACCCACCAGTTCCTGCACGGCGGCTTAGAACACATTGTGAGCAACATGGTGGGGTTCTGGTCGCTGGGGCCGCACTTAGAGGAAGCATTGGGCCGGCGGCGCTACCTGCTCTTCTATCTCGGGGGTGGCATCTTCGGTGGACTGGCGCAGCTTGCCGCGAGTGGTAACCCGCTTATCGGAGCATCTGGAGCTATATTCAGCCTCATGGGGCTCTTTGCTGTGAGGTTCTGGCGCACGCGAGTCCGATTCTTCTTTATTCCCATGCCCGCTGTGGTCGCCATGGGCTTTATGGCGCTACTTCAAGTCTGGAGCCTGATTACAGAGCGTGGTGGTGATGGCCCCAAAGTCGCACTGTGGGCGCATTTAGGGGGCTTCGCTTTCGGAGCGGGCCTGGCCTGGCTCACCCGTGTAAAGGACGAAAGCAAGCGCGAGTACGGTATTGAGGATGCGGAAAAAGCGCTGAACGAGCGGCGAATAGACGATGCTCTGAGTCAATACCGCAGGCTGCTATTGGATAGCCCGAACGATCCAGGGCTGCATCACACGGTAGCATTGCTCTACCCACAGGTGAACCAGCCAGATGCCGCCCAGCGCCACTTTGAACAGGCTATCTCGCTGTATTCGCGCACGGGTCCGCCTGAGGCTCTGGTGCGAGTTTTCTTCGATGCCCGGCAACTTTTCCCCGATATGGTGGTGCGCCCGGCACAGCTGGCTAGAATCGCCTCGGCGGCGGAGCAGACCCTGCAATTCACCATGGCGCAGAGTGTACTGGTAGAGCTTGTGGAAAAATATGAGTCTGCGCCGGAGAGCGAGATGGCCTTGTTGCGACTGGGGCGCTTGCTGATGGAAAAGCTGGCGCAGCCCGCCCGTGCGGTGCCGCTTTTCGAGGAATATTTGCGGCGCTATCCAAATTCTCCGAACGCAGATCATGCAAGGCGCTACCTGAATGACGCTCGTCGTGCGATAATGTAATAGAGACCATGTTGATCGACCCGGATCTGAAGTCACAGTTAGACGCTTTACCGGCGGCGAGCCGGCGGCGAGCCGGTCGCACGGAGAATGCTGCCGATCCACTGCGAGGCGGTATCGGCCCGTGGCGGCTAGCCAAGAGAGGCGATGGACGGTTGCGCTCCCGTTTGGAGCGACTCTTTGCGCGGCTGTTCGTGCCCTACGATATCGAACTACATATCTTGCTCGATGCGTCGCTGGCTATGACCTTTACTGGATTTTCTCCACCGGTTGCTTCCGAAAAATTTGACTATGCCCGCAAGTTGACCGCGGCGCTTTCTTATGCCGGTCTCCTACGATATGAGCGGGTGCGGGTTACCGGGTTCGCTCCGGCCCGTGGCTCACGCGCTCCCAATCTCCGCGGCAAAGAGTCGCATGAGGCTCTGACCCGCTATTTAGAAACCCTTCAGCCAGGTGGGAATACGAACTTTGCGGCGGCGCTACGCAATGCACTGGCGCGCGGCGATGACCGCTCGGTGTTCGTGATTATCTCCGACTTCTCCGACCCGAACTGGGACCGTGGCCTACAGGCGCTCATGCATGGCACCAGCAGAGTGGTACTAATTCAGGTGTATGATCCAGCCTCGCTGGAAGACGTCCCGGATGATAACCTGGGGTTCTTAGACACAGAAACCGGGCTGGCCGCGCGCGCTGGAAGAGACCTCGGAGCGCCAGCGCTATCGTCTACGCGCCGCGGAAGAACTTCGTGCGCGCCTAGCCGAGCTAGCCCGGCAGAACGATTTAGAGCACTTTCCGCTGGCAGTGGGTACGCCTTTTGGCGAGCCACTGGTACGTGCCTTAGGTACCCCGAGCGGACGGAGCTAGAGTTTCTTATGGCTTCACCAGAAAAACCTCTTACTGACCCTGCCGATCTTTTTCGCCTGTTTGGGCGGTTCATTTGCGCGGTGCTTTTGACCGTCTTCGCTGTAATCTACATTGTCAAAGCCGATGTCGCGAAGCTGGTGTTTTTCTCGATAGCCTCGATAGTGGCACAGAGAGCCACCCTGAAGCTCTGGAAAGAGCTGGTCGCCGAGCGTCAAACGGCGCTAGCGGAGCGCGGTATCCATGAATAACGCGGAACGCAACCAGAAGCGTGCTCGGTTCCTGCTGAAGGTTTTCATTGTCCGACACGTTATCGGAGTCGGCATGCTTGCCTTTCTGACCTTTTCCGCCTTCAATCTGGAACTCAACAAAAAATTGGGATGGGGCTCAGCAGCCCTTACTCTGGTCTACCTGGGAGTGGTTATCTGGATGGGTATGCGGCTGCACAGGGCGGGTCAGCCGAAGCTGGGACCGAACGCGTGACGATAACCGCAGCACTCTTAGTAGACGGTGTCCGGCAGCGAGAAGACGGCGCGATTGATCTGGTCGGACTTGTCGAAGGGTTCTCCTTCCCCTCTCTTCCCGTGAGCGTAGAAGAACTTTTACTCTTTCTGCGCCTGGCGCTAGAGGATAGCGAGCGCGGTCATAGTATCCGGCTAACCTTTCACCTGATCGGACCAGATGGTAAAGAGCGCAGTCCGGAAAACACCCTCAGTTTCACAGTTCCGACCATGAAGGCGCACCCTGCGCCGGATGCCACACTGCTGCCTCAGTTCACGCTGGCATTTCATCAAACTGGTCCACACCGGCTGGAGATTCGGCAAGAAGGCAGTTTATTGCTTTCCCTGCCGCTCATGGTCTACCCGAACTAAGCGCTGTCCTGGCCCTGTCGGCGTCGCAGAGTATCCAGCAGTACCGCCCCCAGAATCACCAGGCCTAGCACCACTTTCTGAGTGTAGGCCTCTACATTCAGCAGGTTCATACCGTTCTGAATCACGGCGATGATAAAGGCACCGATCAGCGTGCCGAGAATTCGTCCTTCGCCACCGATAAGTCGCGTGCCGCCGACCACGACTGCAGCAATCACATAAAGCTCGTACATAAGCCCGTAGGTCGGTGCCCCTGCACTGAGCTGCGATGTTAGAATCACGCCACCTACTCCGGCCATAGCCCCGGAGACAATATAGGTAAGTAGAATTGTTGCGGGCACGGAGACTCCCGCCAGCCGTGCTGCCTGCGCATTGCCACCCACAGCGTAGATATTACGCCCCGGTATGCTGCGCATGAGAAACAGGTGTGCCGCGCCGTAGCAGAGCAGCATGAGCCAGACCGTGTTAGATAGCCCTACAGTTGTCCCCCGCCCCAGCCAGGTAATCGCAGGCGGCAGGGCATAGATAGTCTGTCCTTTCGCCACGGTGAACGCCATGCCGCTGGCCACCTGCATCATAGCAAGAGTCGCGATGAATGGGGGAATCCGGAATCGGGTGACCATGAGCCCGGAAAAGCTTCCGACGATTCCACAGAGGGTAATGGCTAGCAGAGATGCTCCCAGCATAGCGGGCACGTTTGCTGCGGTTCCCCCCCATCGTTGCACCAGCCAGGCCGTGGTAACTGCTGATAGCGCTACCAGGCTCCCTACAGATAAGTCGATGCCCCCGGTAAGAATCACCAGAGTCATACCAATCGCCACCAGCGCAATGACTCCAATCTGGTCCGCGATATTGCTCAGGTTGCTAGCCGTAAGAAAGAGCGAGTAACGCTCTGTCTGCGGCGCTATCAGCCGCAGCCCCTTGAGTGTCGGCTGATTCGTCCAGAGTGCCCAGTCTTTACACACTGCGGTGGTGGCTATCGTCCCAATCTTCTCTCCCCGGTTCTGCAGGGCTTCCAGTCCCTCGCGCACTGCCGGGGGATCGCCTTCTACGGCAGGCGGCCTAGGGCGGCCCTGCTTCGTAAGCGTCTGCTCCAGCGCGGCCTTGAACTCTCGGTCTCCCGGATCCGAGCGAATGACAATAACGACGTTATCGGTAGCAGGAAGCCCGGCAAGCTGCGATGCCACAGAGTTTGCTCCAGAAGCACCTGTGGGGGCATCTTGCCGAACTGTTGCCAGCGTGAAGAACACGCAGAGCAAAAGCAGCACCAGCACGATGCCGTAGCTGGAGAGAAACTGAGCCAGATGCGCGCGAAACCGGGATGGCATGCGATTAGAGAGTGGTGTCTTTCGCCGCGTCTTCCTTCGTATAGATAGTCGCGGGAATCAGCGTGGTTGGCGGCACCTTATCGCCAGACATGTACTTGTGGATAGCCTGCACCGTCAGCTTGCCGATTTCATCAGGGTGCTGCACCACATCGGCGTAGATCTTGCCGTCCTTTACCGCCTGGCGGGCTTCCTTCATACCATCGAAGCCGACCACTTTAATCTTGCCCTGCTTGCCCGCTTTCTCGATAGCCAGCCACTGTGCCTAGCGCCGACGGGTCATTGATGGCGAAAATGCCCACTAAATCCGGATTACTCTGGAGGATATCCTGTGCGACCTTGAACGATGTGTCACGCTCCCCCTTGCCCGCCAGCTCGGCCACAATCTGCATGCCGGGGCTCTTGCTGACCACCTCTTTGAAGCCTTTGGTGCGCTGCATTCCGGACTCTACTTCCGGGTGGCTGATAATGGCGATCTTGCCCTTGCCGCCCAATGCCTTCACCAGCGCCTCACCGGCCAGTTTTCCGCCGCCGAGGTTATCGGTCGCAATATGCGAAACGACCTTGGCCGTGGGGTCCAGGCAGGCGATATCTGCGGTAAAGACCGGAATACTCGCAGCATTGGCGGATTTAATGGCAGATCCGATAGAGCGGGAGTCTACCGGGGAGAGAACGATGGCGCTGACCTTCTTGGTGATAAAGTCGTTCACCTGGTCCTTCTGCTTCGCCGGGTCCAGCTCTCCTGCCTGCACATTCACGGTATAGCCACTTGCCTTGCCTTCAGCCTCCATGCTATCCGCAATATCTTTAAAGAACGGGTTCGCCATGGTGAGTAGCGAGACACCTATCGTCCCGCTGCTCGTGGTCGTTGTGGCAGGCTTGGCCGTTTCACCCGGAGTGGGTGTACTGGGCTGCGGGCATCCCGCGAGAAGGCCGATTCCCAGACCCCCTAAAAGCATTGTTAGAACACGACTGCGTTTCATTAGTCTCTCCCTTGAATGTCTACTGCCTGCCATGTTGCTCTATTAGCCCGCTGTTTCCTTCCCGTGTATGATGCGCCTTATGCATTCGTCCGAACTCTGGCCGGAGGTTACCAGGGAAACACGGCCCTGGGCCTACTGGTGGTGGATGGGTAGCGCGGTCGATGAAGCCAACCTGCGCAAAGAGCTGAAGCGCTATGCCGATGCAGGCATGGGCGGCGTGCATATTATCCCCATCTATGGCGCGAAGGGCTATGAGAGCCGCTATGTGCCCTATCTCTCCGACCGCTGGCTATCACTACTTGCCTTCACCGTGGCCGAAGCAGACAAGTTAGACCTGGGGATAGACATAACCCTGGGTACAGGCTGGTGCCTGGGCGGGCCGAACGTAACTGATACCGACGCGAACTCCGTGGCCGAGTTCCTGCCAGATGGCACGGTGCGTATCAAACCCAGCGGGCAAAAGGTCAAGCGGGCTGCGCCGGGTGGAGAAGGGCATATGCTGGATCCGTTCTCCCCAGAAGCACATAAGAACTACCTGCGCCGGTTCGACGATGCCCTGAAGCGCTACCGAGGTAAGCTTCCGAGAGCTATCTATCAGGACTCCTATGAGTACAACGCGCAGTGGACAAAGAACCTCCCAGCCGAGTTCCAGAAGCGCCGGGGCTATGCGTTGCCTTTGCCACCTACCGACCTGAAGGTACGTGCTGATATCCGCGAGACCCTGAGTGAGCTACAGGTAGAGGCGCAGAAGGTCTGGACTACCTGGGGCAAGAAGCGCGGCTTCCGCACTCGCTATGAAGCCCATGGCTCACCAGGAAATTTAATCGACCTCTACGCCCTGGCCGATATCCCCGAGACCGAGATGTTCCGGGACGATAGAAGTCAATTAGTGAGCAAGTTAGCCTCCTCGGCGGCGCATCTCACGGGTAAGAAGCTCACAGCCTCGGAGACCGGTACCTGGTTAAAGGAGCACTTTACGGAAACTCTGGGGGACCTGAAGAAGCTGGTAGATGAGCTGTTTCTCTCGGGCATCAACCACGTGTTTTGGCACGGCACCTGTTACTCCCCAGACGAAGCCGCCTGGCCTGGCTGGGTGTTCTATGCGTCTACCCAGGCGAACCCACGCAACCCTATCTGGCATGATATTCCGGCGCTACATGCCTATATCACCCGCTGCCAGTCAGTACTGCAGTGGGGCGCTCCCGCCGAAGACTTCCTGCTCTACTGGCCTCTGCGCGACTACTGGGACCAGCCACACACTGATTTAGCGCGCAAGCTGACTGTCCATGGTCGGGAATGGCTGGAAGGTCAGCCCGTGGGTCCGCTGGCACAGAAGCTATTCGACCGTGGCTGGCAGTTCGACTTTGTGAGCGAAAAGCTACTCAAGGGGCGACTCCCCGTTCGCTACCGAGCCGTCGCGACTCCAGAGTGTCGCCGTAAACCACCTGCTACGAACCGCCCGCTATTAGATGCTGCCCATCTCTCGTTCGAGGCTCTGGAAGCGGCGCTCACTCGTGCGGGTGCACGCCGCGAAAGTTTCGCAGACCTGGGAATCCAGGGCACTCGGCGTATGGGCAGCAATGGCGAGGCTATCTACTTCCTGGTGAACCGCTCTGAGAAGCAGATTGATGGTTTCGTGCCACTGACACTCCCCTTCAAAGACGCACGACTGTTAGATCCGTGGACCGGGGCGGTCTCCATACCCGAAATCCGTGGGCAGAGTGTTTATCTACACTTGCCTCCAGCGCATAGTATGGTGGTTCGGGTGGGACGAAGTGCGTTTGCCAAGACTGCCCCCCCCGCCCCCGTCTTATCCGGCTCCGCCGGGACAGGGGAGCCTGCAAACCCTTCGCCTAACCCTGCCTCTGGCACCCCCGTCCCGCCGAATGGCGGAATAGACGGGGGCGGGGGGGGGCAGTCCCCTCATGGGCTGGCAAGTCCGCTTCCACACAGGTGGTCCTGCCCTGCCTGCGCCCTACTCCACTGAGCAGCCGGGGACATGGACGGGACACGGAGCGGATACGGATGCGTTTTCGGGGACGGCGGTGTACAGCACACGCTTCGATGCGCCGGAACAAAGTGTACTTACAGGATGGTGGGTGAATCTAGGTGAGGTACGAGAAAGTGCGCGGGTGCGGCTGAATGGGGTTGAACTGGGCACGCTAATATTGCCCCCCTTTCAGATAGCGTTGCCTGCACTCAAACCAACCGGGAATGTGCTTGAGGTGGAGGTTACGAACCTGGCTGGGAATCGGATTCGAGATCTAGACCGGCGCGGAGTGCACTGGCACGAGTTCCACGATATCGGGTTTGTGAATATCGACTATAAACCCTTCAATGCGAGTGGTTGGCCCGTGCAACCGTCGGGCCTCCTCGGTCCGGTGACGATTACGCGGCGCGATCTTTCTCTTTCTTATGACGGTTAGGGCGCTTGCCGCCACCGACAGGTGGGCGCTCCCGGCTCCAGCGGAAGACACGCTGGAACTCCTCTTCTTCTAGAATGTAACCATCCATCAGGTCGATGTAGAGAGAAGGACCATCGGTGATTGGTAGAACCAGACGCGGATCATCATACGTGAAGCCGGTATGCTCATCGGCCTGTTCCCGCCGATACTGGCGCTTCCCGACAGCGCTTAAAGGCACGCGGCGCAGGTTGCCGTTTAGCGTGCGCACCAGCAACGTATCCCCCGGCTCCAGAACAATCCAGGACGCTCGTTCCCGCCCGCGCAGTAAGGTTGACACGGCTACCAGAATCAGCACAGCGCTCATAAGTACGGTAGTAAGCACGAGCATGAGCTGAGGAACAGTCGGACTGATCAGAGCCTGCTGCCAGATAAGGCCAGTCATTATCAGGGTGAACAGGGTGAAGATGCCCACAAAGCAGGCGACAAGGCGGTGCCACCAGATCCAGAGACCAAGGTGGTAAATTTTTAGGGGCGCAGCAGCCTCTTCCACACTCTATTTTGTCGGCACTAATCCCATTATTCTTAACCGTAAATATTTTGCTTTTAATAGGGAATACTCTCGAGCACTGGGTTTCGCCTCCCCACGATACACTGCCTTCATGGAGTCGCCCGCCACCGCTCTTTTTGTTCGCTCCGCCTCTCCTGGCGCCGTGCTGCGCTTCCTGGAGCGGCGCGATGCCCCACATAAACCAGCAGAGGTACTTCTCTCGGAAGCAGTCAGTACGCATCAGTGGCGCGCGCTCTTCGCCCCGCCAGAGTATCTGGTTCCTCTACTTGCTCCGCTTTCTATAGCCTTTCCGCCAGAGGCATTAGTCGCCATGCGCCTTGATAAGTTACTAACGATTTCTATGTACAGAAATGGGGAGCCGGCTTACGAGCCAGCATTCGAGGACAGTATCCCTACACACTCCGGATTTCGGCTGGGATTTCCCGCATGGGCGGGACCACCTCCCGTTTTTGCCTGGGCGAAAGAGAAGGGAATCCCTACCCGGTATATCAAGGAGCCTCCGAAGAAGATTATCGACTACAGCACTATCGCAGTTCTGGATCAGCGAAAGCTGCTGGTGGAAGACAGCCCCCGCCTGTATCGGTTTCCTCTGCGATAAAATTCCCAGGCATGGCAAGCGACTATACCCGGCTGGGCAGCAATTTAGTTCTGGATTCCGAGAGTCTGGCACAGGCATCTACGTCCTGGAACCCACGTGCGCTGAAAACGCGCCCCACTCGCTTTGAAGCCGTCGTGCGGCCAGAGAGCGCTGAGGTCGCGCGAGTGGTGTTGGACCAGTGCGCTCAAGAAGGCTGGTCAGTGGCCGCCATTGGAGGTGGCAGTGGTACTGGCGAGCCATCTATTGCGCAGATCGGGCTGGATACGAGCGCTCTACGTGCTGTGACTCTGAACGAGCTAGATCTGTGTGTGGAGGCCGAGGCGGGGGTGACGATAGAGGTGCTAGAGGAAGATCTGGCGCGCCATGGTTACACGCTGGGGCAGACGATTGGGAGCGCGGCTCTTGCCACAGTGGGCGGCTGTATCACTACCGATGCCGTAGGGCTATTCTCCGGGCGCTACGGGCGCTTTCGCGACATTGTGCTCTCTACAGAAACTTGCCAGGGCATTATTCTCTCCGCGACTCTGGCAATTCGCCCTGCGCCAGAAGTTCGTGCCTGGGCCGTGTTTGGCTATTCCAATGATGAGGACGCAATAGACGCGCTTCGACTTATCTACCGCTCTGACTCACGCCCGGCGCTGGCGCATGCCGCCGATGGTCTTCTGGTACTGGCCTTTGAGGGCGAGGAGCTGACTCAGGCGGGTAATTATCAGCTGGCTCATGCTGTCTGCCAGCAGATCGGCCTGACGCCGCGTGACTCCGACGAAGGCGAGATCTGGCTTCAGGAGCAGCAGCGGGATTCACTCTGGTCACAGAACGCACAGGAGGGAGTCTGGGCAGATAGGGTGAACCTGCGCGTAAGCTGGAGCATAGCAAAAGAAACCCTTCGGGCAGCGCGGCAGATTCTCAGCGCCCCGGAGGTAGAGCCTCGTTTGGCGTTGCGTCACCCGGACCCACACGGCGTTACTCTGGCGCTGGGCTTTGTGGCCCATACCAGCGAGCGCGGCTGGACTACATTGCGAGAGAGCCTGCTACAGCTACGAGAGTTTTAGAAAACTTAGAAACACCATGCCACAGATTATTCCGCTCTGGCCTAAAGGTCAGACTCCCTACCTGCCTGACAACGCCCCCGAAGGCGACGATCCTGTGCTGACCATCTACCGCCCCCGTAGCACCACCGGACCTGCCTGTGTGGTCTGCCCCGGTGGTGGCTATGGTGGTCGTGCCGCGCATGAGGGCGAGCCGATAGCACTCTGGTTGAACACCCTGGGCATCGTGGCTGGCGTGGTCAGCTACCGCACTGCACCCCGCTATAAGCATCCGGTACCGCTTACCGATGCACTTCGGGCCGTAAAAATCCTGCGGGAAAAATGCCCGGAGCAAGGAGCAGATCCGCGCCGTGTAGGTATCCTGGGCTTCTCGGCGGGCGGGCACCTGGCCTCTACCGCCGCAACCCTGTTCTCGACTCCCGATGAGCGTCCAGACTGGGCTGTGCTGGTGTACCCAGTTATTACCCTGGAAGGTCCGGCGGCGCATATTGGCTCTCGCAACAACCTCTTAGGGGATAAGCCCGACCCTGCGCTGGTAACGTCACTATCCACACAGAACCGGGTAACGAAAAACACACCGCCTACCTACATTGTGCACACCACAGATGACACGGTGGTTCCCGTAGACAATGCGCTTATCTTCGGGCGAGCGTTGGCGGAGAAGAAAATCCCCTTCGGTATGCACATCATGGCACACGGTCCGCACGGTATCGGGCTGGGGCGCTCCGATATGCCCGAAACCCTTACCTGGCCCGCTGCCTGCGCCGCATGGCTCAAGGCGATTACTGTACTTCCCTAGAGGGAATATCTCTCCCTGCTGCACAGCAGGGAGAGATATTTATTGAACGTTTACGCTGACTTCGGTTTTGGCGGCGGTCTTGCCTTTATCGTCCTTCACCACGGCGGCGATTTTGTGCGCGCCAGGGGTGGAGATTTCCAGGTCCATCTCGCGCGGGCCAGGCTCGTTGGCGTCACCAGCGGGCTTTCCATCTAAGAGATACTGCACAGTGAACTTGTCGGCGTAGCACCGCGCCCACGACGATACCCGGAGCGTGCCGCGCGGCACCGAGAGACCGTCCGTGAGAGAGACAATCGGGGTTGGCCGTGCCGTGGCTCCAATACGGGAGAGGAAGTAGTCCGGGGCTACCGCACGACGGTAACCATCTTTCACGCCATCACTGTCGGTAATCGAGTAGTTGTTGAGCTGGCGACCCGGTTCGGCGTACTTCAAGTTGTCCATGTCGAAAATGTCCACCATCTTCACACGTGGATAGAGCCGGGGCAGGGAGGCGTATAGCTCGTTTATCTTTTTGGCCGCCCACTCCGAGCGATCCTGATTGTCCACTTTAGACAGGTGAGACGCACCGAACTCCCCAATTGCAATGGGCTTCTTCTTGGCATAGAGGCCATAGACATACTTCAGAGTATCGGCGGGGTTATCGGCCAGGCCGGGGCGATTGCGCTCATTGTCATAGAATGGCACAGAGTAGAAGTTGATCCCCACCCAGTCCACATAGTCATCACCGGGATAGTAATCAGGGATGTTCTTTTCGGGAATAGAGTTCACACACCACATCATGGCTACATTAGGAGCTAGCTGACGCATAGTCTGCGCCACCAGTATCCACTTGGCGCGATAGCCTGCCGGGTCGCCATGGTAGGCGGTCCAGTCACCGTTCATCTCAGAAGCAAAGCGCAGGAAAATAGGCACGCGAGCTTCGGCGCAGGAGAGCGCGAACTGGCGCAGGTAGGTATCCCCCTTCACATCGCCCAGCCCACGGTTCGGCTCCCAGGCGATATGTGGCGCCAGTCTCTGCTGCTTGAGCCGCTCCACCCAGCGCGTTGGAAACTTCTTGCCGTAGCTCAGGTAGCAGAACAGGCTGGCGTGCTTCTTTCCGACTAGCCGCGCGAACGCATCCGGGTTCTGGTGCGTCTGGAAGTTCTCATCGTTGAATGGTTCCCCCAGGCGCTCATCGCGGTCTATGAAGCCACCTAAGTAGCACCCGTAGGGCGGCTCCCATTTCCCCAGGTTAGCGGGAATCCAGGGGCGCGCACCGGCCAGATGCGCAAAGAGCTTGATACTGGAGGAGTACCGGTCGGCCTTCATCTCCTCTACTTTGGCCCCGTTGATATCGCCGTTCTTCCGATAGATAGCGGCTTCCTTGCGATAATACTGGGCGGCCTCGGAAAAACGGCCCTGATTCACGGCCTGTTCGGCCAGGCGTCGAAGTTCTGCGGCGCTCTGCATATGCCGTCAGACGCCCGACACCACAGTTTGGTTACTACCCAAAACCAAATACTGTAGGCCTGTTATAAATAGTGGGCTCACGCCACTACTGTTCCACGATTTTGAACTTGTCTGCATTTCACCTTAGCCTCCTACTCCAGGTGTCTTCTATCTCTTCGGTACCCAGGCTCTTCTTCTGCAATTAGCGACTCTGTCTCTGGCTACTGCTCCTCCCACCAACACCATTTCCTACCAAACTTCGCAAGCGTGTTGGTTACAGAATGCTGGCTTCCCGAGCTAAAATACGCAAAAGCAAGACCAAAAAGGGAATACCGATCTTTGGTACCTCTACCTCTAATTTGCTTCAAAGATTCCCCAACTCAGTACTATATAAGCCAATTTTTCTATTTTGCGAAATGCGATACACCAGCATTTCCTCGACGCAGTGATTTCCTTGGCCTTCTCTGCGAACCTTTTCGGCAAAGACGTATAATACTTATGTAATGAGTGCCCCACTGACTACTGAAACTAGAGAGCGTCTGCTCACTGTGCATCGCCGCCTGATGCCCTTCCATAAAGCTCTGCTCGATGAAGAGCGGGCGGACTTCGAAGGCCTATTTGGTGAGACTTCCCCACTCCAGATGCTTCAGCTTGCCCTCACCGATCCGCACTTTGCCTGGCTGAAAGCCTACTCAGATCGAATTCTGCAAATCGATGCGATCACCGACGATAAGAACGCTACCGAAGAGCACGCCGATGAAGTGCTGGCAGCACTGAGCGAGCAGCTCGCCACCGAGGAGCGCCTACCTGGACTTATTGAGCGCTCCGAGGAAGTCTTCCGCGCCTACACTGCCCTTCTCCCCCTGCTGCCCAAGCCATGACAGAGATAGAGGAGCGAATCGAGGCCCTGCGTGAGGAAGCGCTGGATTGCACTCTATGTGACCTGTGCGAAACCCGCACTAATGTAGTGTTTGGAGAGGGCAATCCGAACGCGCCGCTAGTGCTGGTTGGTGAAGGCCCCGGCGAAAACGAAGACCGCACGGGCCGCCCTTTCGTTGGCCGTGCTGGCCAGCTCTTAGATGAGTGCCTGCGCGAGTGTGGCATCAGCCGCAAGCATGTGTTTATCACCAACGTCGTGCGGTGCCGCCCCACTGCTCCTGGCGAGAACGGCAGACCCATGAACCGCCCGCCGACCACCGATGAAGCAGAAGCCTGTGTGCGTGCCTGGCTGGAGCCGATTTTGACCACTATTGACCCCAAAGTGATTCTCTGCCTGGGTGGCCCCAGCGCCAACTGGGTTATCAAGAAGGGTTTCAAGATAATGGCCGAGCGCGGCAAGTTCTTTGAAAGCAAATATGCCCCCTACGCCATCGCCGCCCTGCACCCCGCCTATATCCTGCGCCAGCAGGGGGAGTCTTACGATGATGCCAGAGCATCGCTGGTAGCCGATATTGAAGCGGCTCGCAAGAAAGTTATAGAGGCCCGCAAAGAGCCACCCAGGACGTTATTTTGATTTTGACACTCATCCTCGGTGGCATAGTCTTACTATTCTTGAGTATCCTGGTATTTCATTGGGCGCGTCATATAGCCTGGATTAACCGAGAGGCTGACCTGGCAGAAAGCAATCTTCAAAAACCTGTTACAACTCCGCTTCTGCTAGGTGAAGGCCAAACCACACACCTTTCTTTTGTAGCTGACGGTGATTCTGAATTCACCATAACCCTTATCTTCGAGAAGACTATTGATTTCGGTGAATTGATGGCTATTCTTAATAAAATCGAAAAAGATAAAGATTTTGAAGTTTATGTAGAGGAAGAGGGAAAGTCCTTAATAGCCGATGGTTATTCGGGCACTGGAGGTGGCCAGGATGTTATGGATCTAACGCTCACATCTTTCAAAGTCTACGGAGGCAAGTGCTATGAAGTAACCATTACTTCAAAGAAGGCTTACCCAGAGCTTGCGATTACAGAGCCTCAAGCAGAGGCAGCTATTGCCTTCTGGACTCTAAAACAAATCGCGATTGACCACAGGGGCTTCGTGAAGTTTGCATATTTCTTTTTTTAACTGGTCTGAGCCTTATTCTGCTCGCCTGGCGGTTCTATCAAGCTATTCTGGGAATTCTCTCACTGATACATTGTGCCTACTACTGCTAACCAATCTAGCCATAATCATATGAATTGAGGCTATTCCTATGAAGAAAGTAGGTCTGGCGTTACTTCTATTAAGCCTGGTTACCTATGGCCAGGCAGTGAAAAACCAGAGGGCGTACAACTGAGTTTCCAACAACAGCTCCGCTCTCACTGGAACAAGGCAAACCAACCCGTCTTTCTTTTGTGGCAGATGGAGACTTTGAATACAATATTGAACTGAGTTTTGAAAAAACAATCGGCTTTGACTCATTAGACTCCGCTCTACAAAAGATGAAGGAGAATGCCCCCTTCGAGATTCAGATTCAAGAAGATGGCAAGCAAATAGGTACTGATGAGGGCATCGGTATAGCGTATTCCGCAGACACTATCTCCCTCATGCCTAAGTCGTTCCAGGCCAGTAATAGTCGGCACTATAGCATAGTAATAACCCCGAAGAAATCCTTTCCAGGTCTACAAGTTACGAAGCCACAGGCACAAATAGATGTAGACTATCGGGCATATATGCCCTATGTGCATCGTGCCCTGTTCTTTGAAGCGCTTTCTGCATTGCTTTTTCTGAGCGGCCTGGCCGCTATGCTGGCAGGTAGGTGACGTGGTAGCTCCGTTTGAACTGGAAGTGGGCAAGGCCACATCTTTTTCGTTTGTGGCAAACGATGATATCGAGTACTGTGTGGGTGTGACTTTTGAGCGTGCTCTGGATTTCGAGATACTGGATACTACCCTTCAAGCCATTTTTAACAACAAAGACTTTGATGTCTTAGTAGAAGAAGACGGGAAAGCCATAGCCGTAGGCGACTGGTCGGGCATGGGATATGGGCAGAATATCAGCCTGTACCTGGCAGAGTTCGAGGTCCAGAAAGGCAGACACTATGACGTTCGGATTACTCCCAGGAAGGCCTACCCGGAGCTTTCGGTGACAAACCCTCTGGCTGAGGTCGATGTTGCCTTCTGGACATATTACACACGATAAGGCTACTGTGTTGCCTGCCCACTTATTGTCCGCTGATTAGCCCCTGTATACTTTGTCCGGCCGAGAAACTGCCACCTTTGGGATGCTTGACTGTAAACTCGTTTCGGGTGCTGTTGGTAGTGAGAATCGCGTTTTTGTAGTCATCCACATAGGGAACCATTTCATTCGTCACGACTACGCCCAGATTACCTGCGGCGCCACTGAATAACATTCGTGTGAGCGCATAGGTTTCTGGCTCTGTGGCGGTTCGAAAGTCTAGCAGGTCACGCTTGCCCAGCAACTTATGGAACAGTCGGAAATACAGTGCGGCATCTTTGCTCAAGGTCATTCCCCGAAAGCGGATATAGGTGCCCGTGAACGGCATACCTATAGCGGAATAAGGGCCTCGGGCAGACTGCAGGAAACGCCGGTACTCTGCAGGCAGCAGAGACATGGCATCATCGCTGGGGTTGGGCCTTGTAGGCTGTAGAGATACTCTGGTAGTGCTTTCCTGTTGGTACTTCCAGCCATTCCGCTTTGCCAGCGCCGCAAAGAACTCAGGCTCATCTGTCAGAGCCGCAGCAGTAATGAAGTGCCTCTGAATCTCTGGTGGGGCTTGCAAGGTGGTCTTTTTGGCATAGTCCACCACACGAGTGCAGCCTTTCTCCAGGCGCTCCTGAAGCGCTGTTACCTCGGCATCACTCGGCTTTTCGCCGCCTCCGGTCCCGATCTCGAATTGCTTGCCGGGGCCAGAGAACTGAATTTTCCAGTAATCGACATCAGCCTTCAGACTCCTCAAGTTCTCCAGTATGGGCTGTATCCTGCTCCACGGGCGCAGATTTCCGCCATGTGTTTGCGCGCGAACGACGAATACGAACTCCTGTTGCAAAGGCGCTGGCAAGGAGCCGATAACGATGCCCTGCTTGCTTTCTGCTCGCTTTTGCTCTGCCGAACTCATCTTTTCTGTAAGCAACCGGAGCTGATCGACCACACTGAGAATACGATTCTGATTGCTTAGAGAGGGGAACTTCTGGGAGAACCGCTCCGTGAGGACGGTGGTAAACGCCACCATCTCTTCCTGAGAAATCGAGGGAAACGGGCCTTCTGGTTTGTCACTAAGGACAGATCCTTTCATAGAGAAATCTCGGAGAAAGCAAATATTCTTCCCTTCGATCTCTCCAGTGCATTTCCAGGCACTGAAAGCCATATTCAACACTTCCTGTGCTCTATAGACGCCTGGCTTTCCTATAGGAACCTCTTCTAGGAACCCATCTATAAATACATTGCACTTGAGGGCGTTCGAGAGTACGTTTACCACGCTTTGCGGGTCTAATTGATTTACCTCTAATGTAACAGGTGTATTTAAGTCAGGGGTATTTCGGAACATGGCAGCACAGCCTCCTGCAATTAGTTTACCTGAAGTACAGCAAAGGATAGAACATGGTTAATATGACATCTGAGGTCCCACTCAGGTAAAGTGTGACTATTGTGCTGTTAAAAATCGGCCTGGTGCTGCTTCTGCTTAGTATGGAAATCTGCCTGCTCGCAGTGAAAAATCATCGTACTTATAACTGGGTGCCTACCTCAGCTCCGCTTATCCGGGAAAAAGGCAAGTCAACCCGGCTCTCTTTTGTGGCTGAGGGAGATTTTACCTACAACATCCAACTAAATTTTGAGAGCCCCAAAGATTCTGACGATTTGTATCCAGCTCTCTACACTATGAATGCCGATGCTGCTTTTGCAATTCAGGTCAAAGAAGACGGCAAACCCCTAGAAATCGAGAACGACCGCAGCATAGACTATGCTGGTCTTTACCTGGTGCCTGCATATTTCTCTACTCGCAGTGGCCACTACTACGACGTTTTGATAACTCCTCAAAAGTCCTTCCCGAACTTGCAGGTCATGAAGCCTCAGGCAAAGATAGGCGTAGGCACCATTACAATTGTGAGCGATACCCTTCACAAGCTACTTTCGGCACTGCTTCCAGTCTTGCTATTCCTGTGCGGCCTCGGTCTCACACTGGCAGGTCGGCGACGTAGTCGATCAGTCCGCTGACTTCTTTCCTAATGCGTGCACCGCACGTGCATGCACGCGTGCAGTTTGTGTTTGCGCACGTGCACCCGCTACCGTACCTAACCGAACCATAAGAGGGGAAATATATACGCGCAGGCGCGCTTATCCCCTCTCCCCATGTTGGGCCTGTTACTTTTCAAGTGAGGTGAGACGGCACAAAGTGGCCCTGGCCAGACTACATAGTCATGGCCTGGAACCGTTTCAGCAACACTGCTGTCTAACAGATCGGGGAAGAGCGCTTAGCTGATACCGAGGACTTCGTAGCGTGCCTTGCCGCTGGGAATGTCTACTTCCACTTTATCTCCCACCTTCGCGCCCATAAGCGCTTTACCAACAGGAGAGCTTACGGAGATACGGTCATTGGCAGGATCAGCGGAGACGGGATCAACCAGCGTGTAAGACAGTTCATCATCGTAGTCCAGATCACGGAGCGAGACTGTGCTGCCCATTCCCACGCTATCACTGCCTGTTGTCTCCTCTACGATCCGAGCACGTTCTAGAATCGCGGTAAGGTCGGCAATGCGCCCGGCAATAAAGCCCTGCTGACGCTTTGAGTCCTGGTAGTCGAAGTTTTCCGACAGATCTCCGAGCGCCCTCGCCTGGCGAATGCGCTCCGAAAGTGCGGGCATTTCAACACTGCGGAGCTGCTGGAGCTCCTCTTCGATTTTCTGTTTCCCCGAGGGGGTCAGGATAATTTCTTCGGCCATCTTTTGAGCGAGAAGCGATTATATCAAGGGAATCGCAAGGAGGCAAGGGTTTTTTACAGAAAACTCCTCAGCGGCATTGACAGGCAGGTACCGATGCTGTATAGTGAGAGTTCGTGCCACGGGTCCGGAACGGCGATTGTGCAAGTCCCGGAAGACCGTGCAGGAGGGGTCCAAGTCTATATGGAAATTCAGCACACGGCAAAGCGTGCACCACACGCAATAGCCATTCCCAACCTCGTCGAGCTTCAGTTGGATTCATTCCGATGGTTCTTAGAGGAAGGGCTCAGCGAGCTGTTCCAATCTTTTTCACCCATTTATGACTTCACCGGCCAGACGGCCATTGAACTGATCGATTTTACCTTAGGCGAGCCCAAATACACACTGGAACAGTGTCGCTCGCGTGATGTCACCTTTGAAGTCCCCATTAAAGCCACTGTCCGCCTGTCCATGGCGACCGGCGAGATTAAAGAGTCCGAGGTCTATTTAGGCGATCTGCCCTTAATGACCGAGAAGGGTACCTTCGTTATCAACGGCGCGGAGCGCGTGGTAGTCAGCCAGCTCTCCCGTTCGGCGGGCATCTACTTCCGTGACCAGCTCTCTCTCTCACTCAAATGGGAGTTCTTCGCCACGCTGATCCCCACTGAAGGTCCCTGGGTCGATGTGGAAACGGATTCGTCGGAAGCGATCCTGATCCGCATCGGGCAGAACAAGAAGTTCGCCATCACGACCTTACTGCGGGCACTGCACGCCTTCGATGTCGCCTCTCCAGAAGGTGTCTACGAGGTCGATGTGCGCGAGCTGCCGGGCAAGGAACTTTCCGAGCCGCTGGTAGACCCTGCCACGGGCGAGATTCTCTTCGAGAAGGGCCATACCATTACCGATGACGACTATCGGGTGGTAGTGAAGTCCCTGGGTGGTGAGGGCGCGATTCGCGGCAAGAAGGCCAAGGTCTATGTGGCCGGATTCGAGCTGGAGAGCGATGCTCAGATTCTGGAGCGCTTTGGTACGCATGTGACCCTGGAAGCGCCGGATGTAGATACGCTCACCGGCAAGTACGCCGCCACGGATCTGCACGATACGGATGGCAAGCTGCTGGTGCCTGCCTACGCTCGTATCGATAAGGCGTCGGCTACCCGACTGGCGACTTTAGAGCTGCCTGCGCTAGAGGTTATCGAGGTTCATCGCTATATTGCAGCGACCCTGGAGGCCGAGGAGCCGAAGGTTGTGGATCGCCAGACCGCGCTTATGGACATCTACCATAAGATTCGTCCCGGTGACCCGGCCACGGCGGAGTCTAGCCGCTCGCTGCTGAACTCCATGTTCTTCGATAGCCGCCGCTATGACTTGAATAAAGTCGGTCGGCATAAGATCAACAAGAAGCTAGGACTCACGCTGCCGCTGAGCGTGCGTAACCTGACCAAGAACGACCTGGTTGCCATTGTGGAGTACATCATCGGGCTGGACGCCAAGTCTATGCCGGATGCGCCGTACGAAACCCAGATGCGCTACAACACCGATGATATCGACCACCTTGAGAACAAGCGTGTTCGGTCCGTGGGTGAGCTTCTGTACTCGCAGCTTCGCATGGGCTTCCTGCGCATGGAGAAGGTCGCTAAGGAGCGAATGACCAGCCAGGACTCGGAGAACATGATCCCGCAGGTCGTGCTCTCGGTGAAGCCGGTCAGCGCCGCGATCAAGAGCTTCTTCGGTAGCTCCCAGCTCTCGCAGTTCATGGACCAGACCAACCCGCTGGCGGAGCTTACTCATAAGCGCCGTCTGTCGGCCCTGGGACCGGGCGGTCTTTCCCGCCAGAGTGCCAAGCTGGAAGTTCGTGACGTTCACCACTCGCACTACGGACGCATCTGCCCCATTGAGACTCCGGAAGGACCGAACATCGGTCTGATCGGTTCCATGGCAGTACATGCCCGCGTAGACCCCTACGGCTTCTTAGAGACGCCGTATCGACGTGTGGTGAACAGTAAGGTAACCGATGAAATCGACTGGTTGCCCGCAGACAACGAGCACCACTTCAAGATCGTGCCCGCGAACGTGCCGCTGAACGACGATAATACGTTTAGAGACAAGATCGTTCAGGCTCGCCATAACAACGAGTACCCGTTTGTTCCATCTGGTGAGATCGACTACATGGACGTCTCGCCGCAGCAGCTGGTCTCTGTGGCAACGGCCATGATTCCGTTCCTGGAGAATGACGACGCGAACCGTGCTCTTATGGGTGCGAACATGCAGCGCCAGGCGGTTCCGACCCTTCGCCCCAGCGCCCCGCTGGTGAAGACCGGTATGGAGCGCCGTGCTGCTCAGGACTCCGGCGCGATCATTCTGGCCAAGCGTGGTGGTCGAGTGCGTAAAGTCACGAGCGAGGAAGTCGTTATTGAGACCAGCGACGGGCGGATTGACCGTTACCCGCTGCTGCACCTCATGCGCTCTAACCAGACGACCTGTATTACCCAGCGCCCGATTGTTGACCTCGGTCAACGCGTGCGCCAGGGTCAGGTGATTGCTGACGGTCCCTGTACGCAGAATGGTGAGCTGGCGCTCGGTCAGAACGTGCTCGTGGCCTTTATGCCGTGGAATGGCTACAACTACGAGGACGCTATCCTGCTTTCGCAGCGATTGGTGCGTGACGATGTCTTTACATCGATCCACATCGAGAAGCACGAGGCTGAGGCGCGTGATACCAAGCTAGGCCCTGAGGAAATGACTCGCGACATCCCGAATGTCGGCGAGGATGCTCTAAAGGACTTAGACGAGGACGGTATCATCCGCATCGGTGCCGAGGTTCGGGCAGATGACATTCTGATCGGAAAGGTAGCACCGAAGGGCCAGGGCGAACTGACTGCCGAAGAGCGACTGATTATCGCGATCTTCGGTAAGAAGGCGGAAGAGACTCGCGACGTCTCGCTCCGTGTGCCCCACGGTGAGAAGGGTAAAGTCGTAGACGTCAAAGTGTTCTCGCGTCACAAGTACGAGTGCAACACCTGCGGCTATGTCTACAACTTCTCGAAGCGCCCGGATACCAACAACTGCGACCGCTGTGGCGCCATGGACTCGCTGGAGCGACTCCAGCCCGATGAGCTCCAGGCCGGTGTGAACAAGCTGGTGCGTGTCTATATCGCCAATAAGCGCAAGATTATGGAAGGCGATAAGATGGCAGGCCGCCACGGAAACAAGGGTGTTGTCTCCAAGATCATGCCCGAAGAGAACATGCCGTTCCTGCCGGATGGTACTCCCGTGGACATTGTTCTGAACCCGCTGGGTGTGCCTAGCCGAATGAACATCGGTCAGATCATGGAAACCCACCTGGGTCTGGCCGCGCGTGAGTTCGGTTGCCAGTTCGTGGAGCCTATCTTCGAAGGGTCTACCGAAGCGGAGATTCTGGAAGAGATGGCCCGCTACGGTCGCCAGCGACGCCAGGATATGCTGGAGCGCTTTGTTAAGAGTGATCTGCGCCTGACTGTACTGATGCCCGACACGGAAGAAGAAGACCAGACCGTGGAAGCGCTGCTCGGACCGGTAGAGGCCGCTCTGCGCGACCTGGATGCTGAGGAGCTGGAGCGCGTGAGCGGAATTCTCAGCGGCCCTGAGGTCGGTGAGAGTATTCCTGCGGACTTCCCGTATGATCAGCTTCTGACCGAGATCCGCGAGCGTGTGTGGAAGCGTGTTGGCTTCCATGAAACGAGCTGCAAAACGGACGTTCGTGATGGACGAACCGGACAGAAGTTCAACATGCCGGTCACAGTCGGACAGATCTACATGCTCAAGCTGGCGCACCTTGTGGATGACAAGATTCACGCTCGCTCCACAGGTCCCTACTCTCTCGTAACGCAGCAGCCGCTGGGTGGTAAAGCCCAGTTCGGTGGACAGCGCTTCGGTGAGATGGAAGTGTGGGCGCTGGAAGCGTACGGCGCAGCCTACACGCTGCAGGAGATTCTGACGATTAAGTCCGACGATGTCCTTGGGCGTGTGAAGACCTACGAATCTATCGTGAAGGGCGATGCCATGCTGGAGCCTGGCGTGCCTGAATCGTTCAAGATTCTGGTCAATGAGCTGCAAAGCCTGGGTCTGAAGGTCACGGTCGAGGACGCTGGAGGAGCGGAGATCGACCTGAAGGACAAGGATGAGGACTTCTTAGATGAAGAAGCGTCGCGCCGTCGACGTGAGCTTCGCCGAGAGTCCGCCGACGAGCCTTTGATGATCGACTAAAAGTTTCGTCGTTGTTTACCGAACAGGCGCTCTCTAACGACAGAGTGAGCGCCTGTTCGACCTGTGTCATTTTTTTCGTGTCCTCCGAAAGGGGAATCCATGGCAGACGCATCTACGTTTGACAAGATTCGTATCGGAATCTCTTCGCCCGACCAGATTCGTGACTGGAGCTACGGCGAGGTCAAAAAGCCTGAAACTATCAACTACCGGACCTTCAAGCCCGAGCGCGATGGTCTTTTCTGTGAGAAAATCTTCGGCCCTACTAAGGACTGGGAGTGCCACTGCGGACGTTATAAGAAGGTCAAGTTCAAAGGTGTTATCTGTGACCGCTGCGGCGTTGAAGTAACTCGCTCCAAGGTCCGCCGCGAGCGCATGGGCCATATTGAGCTCGCCTCGCCGGTCTGCCACATCTGGTACCTCAAGGGCGTACCATCCCCGCTGGCGCTGATCTTAGATATGACCCCGCGCCCACTGGAGAAAGTGCTCTACTTCGCCAGCTATATCGTCACGGCTATTGATAAGGGCCGTATCGCGGCAGGCGCGGAGCAGTTCCGCCAGGCTGTGGAGCAGGAAGTGGTCGCGCTGGAAGACGAGCGCGATGAAGCCATTGCCGAATGGCGCGACGACAACGCCCGTGAGATCAAGCTGGGCCGTATCGTAGAGGTCGACATCGATCTGGCCGATGAGGCTGAGCTGGCCGAAGTTGAAGAAGAGATCGAAGAAGCTGAGCCTCTGCGCGAGCCCTACTCCGAAGAGGAGATCGCGGATAAGCAGCGCCAGCTCGAAGATCGTGTCAAGCAGGAAGAAAAAGACATTGAGGAGCGCGCTGCCGAGCTGCGCGCCAGCCTGGATGCCCTTCCCAAGCTAGAGAAGCGCCAGCTGATCACCGAGGACGATTGGCGAGCCGTGGAACGTCTGGTAGACGTTCTGGTGCGCCGTGTGGACGAGTCCCTGTTCGACATCGTGGAAGCCGGTCTGGGTGGCGCTGCCATTCAGAAGCTGCTTGCCGAGGTTGACCTGGAGAGCCTGCAGCGCCAGCTCAAGAAAGAGATCGAAGAGACTCAGGGCACCAAGCGCCTGCGCGCTATCAAGCGTATTGAAGTTGTCAATGCGTTTATTGAGAGCAAGAGCCGCCCGGAGTGGATGATCCTGAACGCAGTTCCGGTTATCTCGCCCGAGCTTCGCCCTATGGTGCAGCTAGACGGTGGACGCTTTGCAACGTCTGACCTGAACGACCTCTACCGCCGCATCATCAACCGCAACAACCGCCTGAAGAAGATTCAGGAGATTCGCGCCCCTGAGAGCATCGTGAACCATGAGAAGCGCCTGCTGCAGGAAGCGGTAGACGCACTGATCGATAATGGTCGCCGCACTCGCCCGGTCACGGGTAGCAATGGTCGCGCGCTGAAGTCTCTCTCGGACATGCTCAAGGGTAAGGAAGGCCGCTTCCGCAAGAACCTGCTGGGCAAGCGTGTGGACTACTCGGGCCGCTCCGTTATCGTGGTGGGTCCGGACCTGCACCTGCATGAGTGCGGTCTGCCCAAGGAAATGGCGCTCGAGCTGTTCAAGCCGTTCGTGATGAAGACTCTGGTGGAGCGTGGCTTTACCAGCAACATCAAGACCGCCAAGCGCATGATCGAGCGAATGCGCCCCGAGGTGTGGGATGCCCTGGAAGAGGTCATCAAGGAGCACCCGGTTCTGCTGAACCGCGCCCCCACCCTGCACCGACTGGGTATCCAGGCGTTCGAGCCGAAGCTGGTCGATGGCAAGGCCATTCAGCTTCACCCGCTGGTGTGTAAGGCGTTCAACGCGGACTTCGATGGCGACCAGATGGCCGTGCATATCCCGCTGTCGGCTTCGGCCCAGGCGGAAGCTCGCATCCTGATGCTCAGCACCCACAACCTGTTCTCTCCGGCGGATGGCTCCCCCATCGTGTCGCCGCAGCAGGACATTGTTCTTGGCGCGTTCTTCCTGACCATGGACAAGTGGATAGATGGCGCACCGGACTCGGATCTGACCGAGCATTTGGGGCGTGTCATCATCTCGGATGTCAAGAACCGTGAGACCGGCGAGGTCGTTCTGGCCTCCGGTCGTATCCTGACCGAGGAAGCGGCGAAGGCTGTCAACAAGGCGCCGGAATCGTTCGCCTCTCTGAAGCTGGGCAGCCGCTACATCTTCGCCAGCCCGGAAGATGCCGAGCAAGCGTACGAGGCAGGTCACTTAGACCTGCACGAGTACATCTCGGTGCGTCTGACGCCTGGGAAGCCGCTGCAGGCGATTACTGTGGGTCGTATCATCTTCAACGAGATTATTCCCGATGAAGTCCGCTGGGTGAATGAGTCGATTACCAAGAAGTCGATCAACAACCTGGTGGCCAGCGTGTACGACAACTGCGGCTCGCAGCGCACGATTCAGCTTCTGGACGAGCTGAAGGCGCTCGGCTTCAAGTGGGCTACCCGCGCGGGTATCACGTTCTCCATGACTGACATGCAGTCTCCGGAGAGCCGCGCTCGTATCCTGCGTGAGACCGAAGAGGCCGTGAACAAGGCGAACGTGCAGTTCCGTCGCGGAGTCATGTCGCCCATCGAGCGAAAGCAGAAGGTTCTGACTCTCTGGACCGATGCGACCGCGAAGATTGGTGACGAAATCGTTAAGAACATCGACCGGTTCAACCCGATCTCGATTATTACGACCAGTGGTGCGCGTGGTTCTATCCGCCAGATCTCGCAGCTTTCCGGTATGCGCGGCCTCATGGCCGACCCATTTGGAAACATCATCGAAGACCTTCCGGTGAAGTCCAACTTCCACGAAGGACTTTCCGTACTCGAATACTTCGTGACCACGCACGGCGCCCGCAAGGGTCTGGCCGACACCGCGCTGCGAACCGCCGACGCCGGGTACCTCACCCGCCGCCTGGTAGACGTGGCACAGGATGTGATTATCCGCGAGATCGATTGTGAGACCGAAGCGGGTATCTACGTGGCCGAGATTCGCGAAGGTAACGATGTTACCGAGCAGCTCTGGGAGCGTATCAAGGGTCGCACCTCTCTGGAAGACATCGTTCATCCAGAGACCGGTGAGATCATCGTAGCGAAGAACGAAATCTTCACCGACGAAGCTTCCATTGCTGTAGACAAGGCTGGTGTGAAGCGCGTGGGTCTGCGCTCCGTGCTTACCTGCGAGTCCCGCCAGGGCGTCTGTGCCACGTGCTATGGTCGAGACATGGCGCTGGGTCGCCGTGTGGAGATCGGCGTTGCGGTGGGTATCATCGCGGCGCAGTCCATCGGTGAGCCGGGAACGCAGCTTACGATGCGAACATTCCACACGGGTGGTGTTGCGACCGCAAACTCCCTGACGGGTGTTGCGAGCATCCGCCGTGAGCGCAACCGAAACCTGGAGCAGCTCTTTGCGGACCACGAGCAGGGCCGCATTGCGCTGGGTAGCAATGAGGAAGTCAGCGAGCGTGAGCGTAGTGCTCAGGTCAAGCAGCTTCTGAAGGTTGCCGAAGAGCAGGTCGGTGGACTCCTGCGTGTTGTGGAGCTTTTCGAAGCCCGCAAGCCCAAGGGTCAGGCCATTGTGACCGAGTACGCCGGTAAGGTAGCCGCTATCACCGAAGAGGGTATGCGCCGCGTGGTGATTCATACCCCAATCAAGGTGAATGCGGATGCCAAGGGCCTTTCGGGCCAGCATGTGGCGGAAGATATCAAGCACCCGGAAACAGGCGATACGCTCTTCGCGGCGGGCGAGACCATCTCCACCGATGCCCGTGCTCGCAAAATTCGCGATGCCGGTCTGGAGCATATCGTTGTCCAGAAGGAAATCACGGTACCTTACCGTGGTGAGCTGAAGGTCAAGGCGGGAATGGTCGTGGAGGCGGGTGACCGTCTGACCGATGGCCCGCTGGACCCGCAGAAGGTTCTGGAGCTACAGGGACTGCGTGGACTTCAGGAGTACCTGATCCGCGAAGTTCAGCGCGTGTATAAGCAGCAGGGCGTGGATATCTCGGATAAGCATATCGAGGTTATCGTCCGCCAGATGCTGAAGAAGCGCAAGATCGTGGAGCCGGGTGATACGCTCTACCTGCACGGTCAGCTTTCGGATCGCTTCGACCTGGAAGACGCCAACCGCCAGCTGGAGGCACGTGATACGCCGGGCAAGCCCGCAACCAGTATCCCGGTGCTTCTGGGTATCACAGAAGCATCTCTGGCCACCGAGTCGTTCCTGTCTGCGGCGAGCTTCCAGAAGACCACCCGTGTACTGACCGAGGCTGCCGTCCGTGGCAAGCGCGATCAGCTCGTGGGCCTGAAGGAGAACGTGATCATCGGGCGTCTGATTCCCGCCGGTACGGGCCTTGCCCAGTACCGCGCCCTGGAGGTTATCTCCTCCGATGGCAAGGCGGTCAGCGTTCTGGAAGTACCCGACATGCCGGACCTGGACGATATCCTGGCTCCGCTGCACGGTACCTCCCCGACGGCAGCGACTATCGACGAAGCCAAGAACATGCTCGGCGGTGACCTTGCCGACGGCGAGGGCGGAGACGACTAAGTCGTAGACTTACGAACAAAGGCGGCGGGAGCAATCCTGCCGCTTTTTTTGTTTGACCTACCTCAAATATATCTCCCTGTTTGACCTCCCCCTTGAAACGCTCCTTCGTCGCTTTCGTCCCCCTCCGGCTACGCGAAGGGGAAAAATCACCTCCAATGCCTCTGCTTAGCGCTCACCTGAGGCAAAACGCTACAGGAATCTGAACACCAAAATCACCCCAGTAACAATACCTAAATTGAACATATCCCACACAAATAATCATCATTATTCAATTCACTATAATAAACAGCCCAAATACCAGAATAAACATCATTCCATATCATAAACTAAACGAATCCATCACTTTTTCCAAGAATAGAAATAAGCCTTCCGCTCTGATGGCAGTCATCATGAGAACAAAATCATTCCTCTGATGCATAAAAAATCACACCACGGGTAAAATTGATGCAATTTGAAACAAACAATCACAAATCCGCAAATGTCATTTTTGCTCTCAACTTAATGGCGGGGATAGTCTTATTTCTCAGTGTCGTCTATTTCTACGAAGGCATTGCTCTCAATAAAATCTTTTTATCGTCATCGGCTTTAATAACGGCACTGTCCCTGGCAGTAGTCAACCGAAGAGACATTTTAAGAACCGACCATATTTAGTAGTCACAGGCTCTACACGGAGAACATTGGTGGTCTGTTTCTTCGTATAGAGAAACCATGAAGCCTATCACTCCCCGTGCCCGGCGAATCTGGCGAGTTGTGGGATTTATAGCTCTGGCACTCGGCACTGCTGTCCTTGTCGACCACCTGAACTATCCCTGGGGCAAACCTATCTCCGCTCCGACCGGTAACAAAGGCGAAAACGGACTCTGGCTGCGCTACACGCACTATTTCGGCGAAAAGCGCGATGATGAGCTGATCACTCTTGCTAACGACCTCAAGAAGTACAAGATTCGCTGGGCCTACTTCCATGTGCGCTTCATTAAGAAAGACGGCACACTGAACTTCCGCTATCCAGAAAAAGCCCGGAAGATGCTGGGCACTTTGCGGAACACTAACCCCAATGTCAAAGCGCTGGCCTGGACCTACGCGGGCAACTCACACGGCGAGGGTGCGGTAGACCTCGCCAATCCCGCGGTCCGCGCTGCTATGGTCAAAGAAGCTGTGTGGCTCTGCACCGAATGCGGCTTCGATGGTGTGGAGTGGGACTATGAAATCTGCCCCAGCGGTGACCCGAACCTGCTGAAGCTCCTGGATGAAACTCGTGCCGCGCTCCCCAAAGGAAAGACTCTGGCAGTGTGCGCCCCTGCCTGGCTCCCACTGGGCAGCCTATTTGGGTGGAGCGAAGCCTATATTTCTGAGGTCGCTGCCCGATGCGACCAGATTCAGGTCATGTGCTATGACACCGGGTTTATTACTCCCCGTGCTTATGTATGGCTGGCGGCACAGAATGTAATGCGCTTTACCAATGCCGCTCGCCCAGAGTGCCGTATCTGGCTGGGCGTGCCCACCTATGGCACCGGCTTCCGCTCTCATAATCCACGCGCGGAGAATTTGGAGAACGCGATTCGCGGCGTGCGGGAAGGGCTGGCACAGGTGGAGCATCCCGAGCGCTTCGGCGGTATTGCCCCGTTTGCCGATTACACTACAGATGATGATGAGTGGCGCACCTACGAGCGACTATGGAAATAATTTAGAAAAATCTCTTTACTTGATGAATAATAATCGGTCAATATTTACTTAAATACATCATAAACTCTCGTATTCTACATATAGGAAAAATTTTACATAAAAATATAATAAATTCTATGATTTTCAGGTTATACTGAACAGCAGTGGATACATTGTAGTATCCATATATCCTCTTCAGGAGAATCACCTCCTGCTACCGTCTTACTAAGGAGTAGACAAAATGCAGACTCGACGTGGTTTATTACGCATGGCGGCTTTGGCTGGTTTCTCTGCCTTGATACCGCGCGCTCGCGCCGCGGATATCCTTTTCACTGACTGGACGATGCAAGTTTATGAGATGAGCCGGTCTACCCCTCAAGGGGCTCTCTATGGAGGAACCGGAACGTGGAGTGGAAGCCCGAACGCCATGGTGATTGGTGGTGGCGGTAACTCCGCCTGGAGCGTTCAAGGTGGTGGAATTATGCAAGCCTGGGCACAGGGCTACAGTACCAGTTCCACCTACTATGAAGAAATTTTGGTGGTCAATGTTGTTTGTACCCGCACAGCAAGTACCGGCGACCCCACACCATCGTCCCTGCACGTTGAGGCAAACTGCGGCCTGTCGGCTAGCTGTGGCTACATCTCGTCTAATGAGTGGACTAGCACGGCGGCATGGGAGGTTACTCACGTGTCAGGCTATGGAATGGACGAGAAGAAGACCAAGTCTTATCAGATTCCCTACGGCTGGGTTATCGCCACTTCGGGCACGGGAAATGGTCACATCTATCTCCCCCCATCCTCAAGTTCCGGATCTAGCGTTACGTTTGCGGGAGTTACCTTCCGTCTACGTTCCAACATTAGCGCAGGGCGATGCCCCCCAAGCCCTACACTAACTTCTCTTGTCTCCGTGAACGGTCAATTTGCTATGGTCATGAGTCAGCACAGTCCTCAAGGCTTTACCGCCATGCCCCTGTAGCTCACAATAGAATAGTAAAAGTAAACCCCTTATAGCCCCGAGCTATAAGGGGTTTTCGCTTAGATGCGATAAGATAGCGCCTGTGCCGATGCCGCCCACACCTCCACCTGTTCCTCCACGTCTGGAGACCTACTTTCAGTTCCGTGTAAACCATCGTGATGATCTGGGCACCTTTGGTAGTTTCCGACGCATTCGAGTGAACCTGGGCGGCGGTGACAAACAAAGCGCCTGGTTCGTGCAGTTTCTAGGTAAAGGTGGTAACCGCAGCAACACCGACGATAAGCTCTATATTCAAGATGCCTGGGTGCGCCGCACGCTTCGCAACAATGCCACACTGATTCTGGGGCAGGTGCGTCCCCCCTTCTCTCGGGAGCGTATCACCGGGGATCGCCAGCTTTTTTTGCCTGACCGTCCAACAGTAGTAGATGCCATCATGCCCAATGGCGGGCTGGGTGGCTCGTTTGCCCGTGATATCGGAGCGCTCTGGAATCATGGTCCGCTCTCTGTAGGACTCTTTGGCGGAAACGGCACGCTTCAGCAAAAGGGCTATGGTTCTGGCCCCTTAGTCGCTGTGCGCTGGGTAGAGCCACCCCGTCGCAACGGTCTGAGTGTTGGCCTGGCCGCTACCTTTCGGGAAGATAGGAACTTCGATGCCTCCCGTGCCTTTCCCGGCACGAAATCCCTGGGTTACGATCATTTCACCGGCGATGATGTCCGGTTGGGACTCGAGGCCGAGTGGCACTCGGGGCGCTGGCAAGCCGTCGGCGAGTGGCTGCAGGCAGACCTGCGCGGCACCGGACACCTGAAATCATCGGGCGGGTATCTCACCCTGGTCGAGAATATTGCACCGGGCTGGCAGGCGCTGGCTCGTGTGGAGCAGTTCGACCCAGACCGGAGCGTGGCCGATAAAAACGATACGCATACGCTGGTCTTCGGCGTGAACTGCACCCCACACCGGCACCCACGCGACCGCTGGCAGTTCGCTTACACTATTCGCCACGAAGCCATCAGCCCGATAAAAAACGATGGCTTCGTACTACAGTGGCAACACTGGCTCGGTGAGCGTTAAACCAGCTCGCCAACGAAGCCCCAGAGGTGCCCCTCTTTGGCACGGACCTTTACGGTCTGCCCGGTAAGGTTTCGGCCTGCAGGGAAATGCACTGTCTTGCCGCCACGGGTGAGGCCCTGCCACATAGTGTCGTCCTTGGGAGACACGCCTTCTACCAGAACATCGAACATGCGCCCCTCGGCGGCTTGCTGCTTGTTGATCTCAATAGCGATGCTATTTTGAAGCTCGATCAGGGCCTCTAAGCGGCGTACCTTTTCCGGGTAGGGAATCTGGTCAGGCAGTTTTGCCGCCGGGGTGGGTTCGCGCGGAGAGTAAATAAACATGAACGCCAGGTCGAACCGGGTCTCGCGCACGAAGTCCATGGTGTTCTGATACTGCTCCTCGGTCTCACCAGGAAAGCCCAGCATAAGGTCAGTGGTAATGGCGATATCCGGCATAGCCGCGCGGAGTTTGCGCACGATCTCACGGTATTGATCCAGGGTATAGCCACGGTTCATCCGCTTCAGCAGTGTATCGTCGCCTACCTGTACCGGCAGATGCACCTGCTCGCACACGGCAGGCAACTCGGCCATGGCCTGAATCACATCATCGGTGAAGTCCTTGGGGTACGGCGACGTGAACCGAATCCGCTCGATGCCCGGCACGGCGTTTACGCGGGTCATCAGTTCGGCAAACGAGCAGGTAGCTTCCAGGCCCTTCAGGCCGTAGGAGTTCACAGTCTGGCCCAGCAGGGTTACTTCTTTGGTGCCGTGAGCTGCTAAATGTTCTACCTCAGCCACAATCTCGCTGGCAGGGCGAGAGCGCTCTTTGCCGCGAGTGTGGGGCACGATGCAGAACTGGCAGAACTTATCGCACCCGTACATGATGCTTACGAAGCTCTTGAGTTTGCCCAGGGTCACACGCTTGCGCTCGGGCAGATAGAGCTGGCTTTCGGTCTTCTTGCGGGGCAGCTCCAGCTGAATCAGCACATCACCCGCTTTGTTCGGCACTACATCGCCGGACTCCAGCAGGCTCTGGCGCTTGCGCACTAAGTACGGAATCTTCTCTAGCTGCGCGGTACCCACAATCAAGTCGATATGTGGCGCGCGCCGGGCGATTTCACCACCTGCGCGCTGGGCCATACAGCCAGTGACTCCAATAGTGAGGTCCGGCTTGCTTTTCTTTAGCTCGGCCAGAATCCCCAGTTTGGAGAAGACTTTATCTTCGGGCTTCTGCCGCACGGAGCAGGTGTTCAGCAGAACGACATCGGCATCTTCCAGCGAGTCGGCGCGCTCCAGTCCATCTTCGAGCATTAAATTCTCGATCTGGTCGGAGTCATCTACGTTCATCTGGCAGCCCCAGGTAATCACATGGAACTTTTTGGGGCGGGTTTCCTCGCTCATGGCAACACCTATTCTATCGTGCGGGGTGCAACCTGCGGTCAGTAAGCCGACTCTAATTTGCACTTAGCCGAATGCGTATCAATGAACTGAACTCTCATCAAGAGCTGAAACTGCTGAAATGGCAGGCGGAGCTCGCGCGTATCGACGAAGCGTGGAAGCAGGAGGAAGAGTCTTTCCTGATCACCTGGCGCTATGGTTTCCGGTCGCTTCCTGCTAAAAGCTCCGCCGAGCTGATTCTGGGGCTGGTGATCGGTGCCGGGTTTATTGCTCTGGGAGTTAACGATATATTCCGAGCGCATACCTTTCCTCTGGCACTTGTCGCTGGTGCTGTACTTATTGCGTTTACTCTTGTTTCCAGTGCCCGTACCAGGGGCAAGCGCCTGCGATACGAGAACGCAAAAACGGAGTATGAGCGGCGACGGGCAGAACAGCTCCTAAGAAAACCGACGTCATAACCACATGCTTACCAATGAACTGGAGCGCCTGGGTGCATTGCATAGCCAGGGACTTCTTACTGAAGCGGAGTTCTCTCAAGCAAAAGTACGCTTGCTTACTGAGTCGGTTTCTGACAGAGAACTAAGACAACTGAGGTGGCAAGCGGAGCTGGAGCGCATGGACCGCGAATGGATACAGCTAGAAGACAAGTATAAAATCACCAGACGATACGGTCAGCGTGTATTGCCCCCTTCAAAACGCTGGTCTCTCCTCACCACAATAAGTGGCATTGTAGGAATATGCGCTGTTGTTATAGGTGGAATCTTAGCGACGACAGGAGATGTTTATTTTGTCGCATTTGGTGTTATTATGATTGCAATACTTATTGCCGCTGGAATAGCGGAATCCTCGTTTCGTGATAGCTACGAGAAGGCGAAGACCCAGTATGAAAAACAGCGTACAGAGCACCTACAACGAAAACCGAAGTAATCCCGCAGATTCTCGGCGGCTTTTGTTTTTGGTTTCTATAGCGCTGGGGGTACTTTTGCTGCTGATAGTGCCGTTTCGACTGGAGCAGAAAGGCAAGCCGACTCAGATCGTCTATGCTCCGGTGTGGGATGCGCCTTATTCTGCTGATCCCTCCAAGAAAGCCCATAACTCCGCCACCCCTGTGTGCCCGGACAACGGCCCCTTTATTCCAATACTGATGGCGGAGTTCGCTGTACTGACTATCGGCACCCTGATAGTGCGCGACCGATTGGGCAAGAGCGATCTTGCAAAACTGGAGAGTTACCCCGGCTATCAGCGTGGATTTTAAATAGCCAACAATTTAGCCATTTGGGCAGGCAAACAGAGTGTGTATTTTAATAATACACTGGTAAAATAGTTCTCTGTTATGCCTCTGGTAGAAGAGCTCCCCCCACTATTGAAAGCGCGCTTAAGACGCAGCGCAACGGCTCCGGTGATCTCCCCTTAACCGTCGCCATCAAGTCGGACATCGCTCCGGATGGCAAGTTAGGTGAGCGCTGGGTAATTGCCGATGCGAAAGATATTCGTGTCCTGAGCGATCAGGGCGAGCCGCAGCTAACGATTCCCCTGACCGACCTGAATGGCGCACAGACTGAGCAGCTGGTCGGTGGTGGCGCACTGTTCGTGCAGCGCGGTACCGACCGTATCGAGCTGACCCGCTTCACCACGCCTCTGGCGGGCAACATGGCGGGGGTGGCGCGAGCTTTAGATGCAGTAGCCAAGGGTAAAGACCTGCCCGAAGCAGCATTGGACGATATTGAGCGGAAGTGTCCCAAGTGCGGGCGCCCACTCCCCCGCAACTCCGATGTCTGTCGGTTCTGTTTCGATAAGCGGGCTACATTTCTACGCCTTCTCTCCTATGCCGCGCCGTATAAGTGGCACGCCGTTCTTCTCACAGTTCTCATGTTCTCCGGAACCGCAGCGGGGCTGGCACCGGGCTACATTATCAAGCTGCTTACAGATCAAGCGCTCGCCCCCACCACCCCCCTGGCTCAGGGAAGCCGTTATGCTACGCTGGGTACCTGGGTTGTTGCCCTGATCATCGCATCGCTGCTCGGGGTGGGTCTGAGTATCTGGCGTGGGCGAATGGCGGCCTATCTCTCGGCCAATATCACGCTCTCGATTCGTACCAGCCTGTATGAGAAGATGCAGAAGCTGGGTCTGAGCTTCTATGACAAGCGCCAGACCGGTACCCTGCTAAACCGGGTTACCCAGGATGTCAACGAGCTCAATAACTTCTTAGTAGACGGGCTTCAGATATTAGTCGTCAATGGTCTTACGCTGATTGGGGTGCTCGCCATTCTGCTCTGGCAGAGCTGGAAGCTGACCCTTCTAGTGCTGGTGCCTGTACCGCTGGCTATCTTCGCGACGACTCGTATCTGGAAGTACCTATGGGGTCGACTGGAGCGAGTCTGGCACTTGCGTAGCGCTCTCGCAGCCAGTTTGAATGCTACTCTGAACGGTGCCCGAGTCGTAAAAGCCTTCGCGCAGGAAGACCGGGAGATCAATCGGTTCCAGAAGCGCGTCGGCTCGCTCTTCACCGCAAACTTAGATTTAGAGAACTGGTGGGCCACGCTGCTTCCCATTCTGGGCTTCGTGATGGGCTCGGGTGGCTTCGTAGTCTGGTATCTGGGTGGGCGGCAAGTCGTGGCAGGTGAGATAACTCTGGGTACGTTCCAGATGTTCTTCTTCTACCTGGGCCAGCTCTATGGTCCACTGCAGGGAATGACCCGAATTGCGGACTGGCTAGGGCGCGCTCTCACCAGTGCGGAGCGTGTGTTCGAGGTCATGGACACTGAGCCGGATATCTCCGACGCTCAAGATGCCGTGCCTATGCCGGTGATCAAGGGCGCTGTGACGTTTAAAAACGTCGGGTTCAGTTACGATAAAGCCCGACGCATCTTGGATGATATTTCGTTCGATGTAAAGCCAGGGGAGATGATTGGTCTGGTAGGCCACTCCGGAGCCGGTAAGACGACGATCATCAACCTCCTCGCACGGTTCTACGATCCAGTCGAGGGCGAGATCCTCATTGATGGCGTGCCGATGAAGAACATCCAGCTGGATGACTTGCGCCGCCAATTCGGTATCGTGCTCCAGGAACCGTTCCTGTTCCCCGGCACCATTCAAGAGAACATCGCCTACGCCAAGCCGGATGCCACCAAGATAGACGTGATGCGGGCCGCCAAGGCCGCGAACGCTCATGAGTTTATCCTGCGCTTCCCGGATGGCTACGATACCCAGGTCGGTGAGCGTGGCGTCCGCCTCTCCGGTGGAGAGCGCCAGCGTATCTCTATTGCCCGAGCCATTCTCCATGACCCCAGAATTCTGATTCTCGATGAAGCCACGGCCAGTGTGGATACCGAGACAGAGAAACAGATTCAAGAAGCGATTCAGCGGCTGATCAAAAACCGTACCACGTTCGCTATCGCCCACCGGCTCTCCACCCTGCGCAATGCGGACCGCTTGTTAGTCATCGAAAAAGGCAAGCTCACTGAGATGGGTACCCACGATGAGCTGATGGCTAACGATACTGGCACGTTCAAGAAGCTAGTGGATATGCAGACCGCCGTGAACAAACTCAAAACAGGTGAAGAAGGTGGCGAAGGCGGTGAGGGGGGCGAAGCATCATGACCTTAGACGCGAACTTCGACCTGATTTTTCTAGACGCTAAAAAGGTCAAACTCTATCGCACTGGCGGCTCTGCCATTCGTGCCACGGTTTCTGACCCGCAGATTGGCGAGGAGCGTACCTACCTCCTCTGCCAGATAGCCCGTGCCTTCCCCCTATCGGAGTCTGAAAAGTACATCGGGCTGCGTGATGGCAAAGACAAAGATATCGGTATGCTGGAAACGCTGGAAGGGCTGGATACGGAAAGCCGCGCCATCGTGGAAGAAGAGCTGGAACGTCGCTACTTCATGCCGAAGGTAATCACGGTCCACAAAGCCAAAAAAGAATACGAGACCGTGACCTTCGAGGTAGATACCGATAAAGGGCCGCGTACTTATAGCGTTCAAAACATGCGTGAGTCCAGCCAGGAGATTTCACCGGGCCGGGTGCTGATTACCGACCGCACCGGCGCCCGCTTCGAGATTCCGGATGTCTATGTTGCCGGAAAGGATGTTCTGGCTGTGCTCGGCCGCGTCTTGAACTGACATGCTTCCCAGGCAGTGGCACGGCGTCTGGCGTGGGACGCTGCACATTCGTCCGCCGCTGAAGAACTACCCGGCGCAGATTCCCACGGAGCTGCGCATCACGGCAGAGGGCGGCTTTGCGATTGTCTACGATGGTCAGGAGCGCCCTTATACCATTGCGCCTGTTGCCAACGAGCAAGGCCGATTTCTTTTAGACGAGCACAATGGCATTACCATGGAGGGATTCCTGGACGAATCCACTCTGTACTTTACCTTTACGGTAGATGATACTCTGCTTACCACTCGCTACACCCTCTCCGGCAAAACACTGACCTACGAAGTACGAACCTACAAATCTGCCGGAGTCACTCAGCCAACTGGAGGCACGAACAAAGTTACCTCCTGGCGGCATGCTTCTGTGCAGACCGCTATTCTAAAAAAATTGTGATACAGTCCGCAGAAGTGAGGTAGTCATGCACCCTATCAGCCGGGCTGTATATCGCTTCAATCTCTGTCTGCTGAACCTTCTGGGGGCAGCCCTATTTCTGGCTGCCGCGTATGATCTTCGGCAAGACACGCAGTGGGGAGGGATTGTCTCCGAGTTCTGCGGGGTCTCGCTGCTGGTCGCTATTGCTGGAATCAGCATCGGTGCTTACAGGGTGGCATTGTGGGCACAGTGGTTGGCGATAGTTGGCCCTATAGTTTTGCTGTCTGAATTTCTTAGTTCTACAACCACTCAAAACACGACTGTCATGCACTTCCTGACGCAAGGAGCGCTGTGGCTGATAGGATACTTAACCCTGCTGGCGCTGGCAGTTAGCTCACTCTCGCGTCGGCAAAAGAGTTAAGTATGGATATTACGCGAACCCTGGAAACCCCGCGACTTCTTCTGCGCTGCCCACTGGCGGGCGATAGCCCGGCTATCAATGCAGGAATACGAGCAAGCTGGTCTGAACTTGGCCCCTGGATGGAGTGGGCGCAGGGAGAGCCACCGAGTTTAGACGATACCCACGGGCGGATGAGTGTTCGCGAGAAAGGCTTTGAGGACCGCGCGGACTTTACCTATGGCGCCTTCGAAAAAGACTCCGGGGAGTTCGTGGGTATGTTCTCGCTGTTTCGGTTCGACTGGAATGTGCCGAGCGGAGAGATCGGCTATTGGGTTGCCACTCCCAAAACCGGGCAAGGCTACGCCACTGAGGTAACCGAGGCGCTCACGCAGTATGGGTTCTCGCTGGGACTGGTCCGGGTGCAGATTCGGTGCGATGCGAACAATGAGCGTTCCAAGGCTGTAGCGGAGCGTTCGGGGTATGCCCTGGAGGGCACGCTGCGAAATGAATGCCTTACTCCTAAGGGAGAGCTGAGAGATACCTGCGTTTACTCCCGTCTGCCTGAGAGTTCATGAGCGAGGAGCTTCCTCATTTTCCCCCGCCGGAAGAGCGGCAGTATCCGTTGCGAATGTGGAATGGCGCTTCCGATGAGGAGCTGACCTTCCATGTTCGTATTCACCATGCCCGCATGTCGGTGCACCCTGTCATCTGGGACCTGCGCCAGTGGCGAGAACCCGCCTGGGTGCTGAGCTATGTGGAACGCGGGCACCTGACCCTGCGCGCTCGTGAGTGGACTCAGACAGTTACTGAGGGGACATTGATGGTTCATCCGCCCTATATCCCCTACGATGAGTACTCCACTGTTCCCTGTGAGCACTGGTATGTGGTCTTCGATGCCCACTGGGAACAGGCGATTCCCAGAGATTTCTTCCTGCGCTTTCCGGTCTCTCTCACAGTGCCGCTGGGCGAGCGCCGCGAGGAGTACCGGCGAGTCTTTCAGCAGCTTCATGAGCATACCGAAGGAAGCAATCCACAACCATGGCGCGCTGCTATACATCTGTTACGCCTGATAGATATCGCGATAGAAGCCTGGGAAGCGGAAGGCGCGCCACCGCGCCCTAAGGGCTTGCATCTACCATCCGGGCGGTTCATTGAACTGGTCTCCTACATGGAGAGCCATTTGAGTGACGAGCTAACCATGGCGGAGTTGGCAGAGCGCGTGGGCTTGCACCCGCACTCGTTCAGCCAGTCCTTTCGACGGTTCTACGGGCGTACTCCCGGCCAGTTCCTACGAGATCTGCGCCTCCGTCGGGCGCAAGCCCTATTACTCTCCACAGAAGCCCCATTGGACTCTATTGCAATCGACTGTGGGTTTGCAGATGCTGTGCATCTCTCGCATCTCTTCAAGAAACAATTCGGTTTTTCACCGGGAAAATGGCGTAAGTCCGTATTTCAGACAAGAAATTCTTCCTGATAGACATGGCCTCTATAGGGCAGCTATGCTACATTAATCGGACAGGGTGGCCAGAGCGGGCTATCCCAGCACAGCATCACATTTCCCTTTAGGAGCAAAGACACCGATGTATCGACGCACCGCATTCACCCGCACAGCGGGCTTTACATTAATCGAGCTTCTGGTCGTTATCGCGATTATCGCGATTCTTGCCGCAATTCTGTTCCCGGTCTTCGCACAGGCGCGAACCAAGGCTCGGCAGACATCGGACCTGTCCAACCTGCGGCAGGTGGGCACCGCCTCCCTTATGTATGCGCAGGACTATGATGAAATCATGGTCGGCTTCGGTATGGACTACGGCGCCACGACCGGTCTGGGCTGTACTCCGGCGGCGGGCTGGGTTTACTATCCCTATCTCTTAGAGCCCTATGTTAAGAACAAGCAGCTCTTTACGTCGGTTCAACACACGTTCGAGTACGGCGGAGACTGGATCTGTCGCCCACAGAACAGCAAGATGGACATCAATGGCCGCCAGGTGATTTCTTACATGTTCAACGGAGTCAATACCTGGAACTTCACTACCTGGAAAGATGGTAACCCCGGCGCGCACTACGGCTGGCGTTCCAACGGCACTCCCCTGGCGGAGGCCGATGTACCCGCAGAGACAATTCTGCTCTCCAATGGTCACTGCCCGGACTCCTGGCAAGATGGACACTTAGACTACCCACTCTTCCAGGGTACCAATACCTGGACCTGCACCGGGCGTGATTGGGGAAGCCGCAGCCCGGATCTGCAAGGCTTCTTCAACCGCCGCAACAACATTCTCTACGGCGATGGCCATGTCTCTACCCTTCAGTGGGGTGCCTCCAAGCCAAATATGTGGACCCTGCAGGACGACAAAGCGGCAGATCCCTATTTTCCTTAGCATTACGGAAAGGAAAGCACATGCGTCTCTGTTTTCTAGTTGCGCTTATGGGGTTGGGTCTTCTGGCGGGCTGCTCCAGTAACAAGCCACCGTCGGCGCCGGAGAACCTCAGCGCGCCACCACCTGCCGCCGCTCAAGCGCTTCGCCCACCGCAGGCAAGCAAATAAGCGTTATTTTGCAAATCCTCTTCTCTTTACGAGAAGAGGATTTTCATTTTTCGAGCAACTCAGGATAAGATAGTCCCATGGAGACGCGACGATTGCTTCTCGCTCTTGGCGGGCTGACTCTTGCTCGCCTGGCGCTGGGTCAGGCTCCTCCTTCATCCAACGGATTGATTCCCTACCGCAAGTTAACCTGGCGCGATTTTCCTCTTCGGGACGACCAGGACAATGTTCCCCAACAGGCCCGCGCCGATAGCCGTATTCTCTGGAAATATCGCGCCAAATGGACCGAAGAGAAGCGCGGCTGGTTTGTGGCCGAGGTTAGCGAAATTACTATAGAGACTTACTTCGATCCGAAGCGTTCCTGGCGGAAAACCAATCTTGGCCCGGACCCGGACCGCTTGCTGGCCCATGAGCAGGTGCACTTAGACCTTACTTATCTTCAAATGCTACGGCTACGGCAGGTGCCGCTAGAGCAATTTGGCGCAGGCACCGGTGAGAGCAGCGGCGCTGCCATGGCGGATTTAGACGACAAGGTCAAGAAGTATTTCGAGGCCGCTATCGAGGAAAACCGGCGTGTTCAAGACCGCTACGATGTGGAAACCCAGCACGGCAGGAACCAGCCCGTGCAGGTTTCCTGGGAACGCAAGTTAGCAAAAGCCATTCAGGATTACAGTACCCCTACCCGATGAGTCTTCCTAAAGTTCTAATAGATCCCCGCTTCCGACGCATGGAGGGGGTCTATCCCCCGCAGACGCGCGCTCGCCTCGAAGCTTGCTGCGAGCTGCTCTGGGCGAGGGATGAGCCCGCTCCCGATGACTTCGTGGCGACGCATGCCCACCAGATAGAGGCGATTCTCTGCGGCTACTGGGCCTACGGTGATGTCTCGCGCTTTCCAAAGCTCAAGGCGATTATTGAGACCGGTGGCAACCTTCCTGCTCCCGATAAGCTGGACTACGCGCACTGCTTCGCGCAGGGAATCCGCGTGCTCTCCTGCTCCACCGCCTTCGGGCCGTATGTAGCGGAGCTAGGCCTGACACTGGCAATCAGCGCGGCGCGCAATATTGGGCTGACCGACCGGGCTATGCACTCGGATGGCTCGGAAAACTGGAGCCATACGGAGCTAGGCGATTCCTTTTCCCTCTATGGGAAACCAATCGGACTTATCGGCTATGGTGGCCTGGCCCGCTCCTTGCGCCAGCTACTGGCTCCGTTCCAACCGAAGCTGATGGTACATGATCCGTGGCTTACGGATAGCTATCTGGAGAGCCAGGGAGTGCAGCCGGTCTCCGTAGAGACTCTGCTTACAGAGTCCCGCGTTATCTTTGTGCTGGCCGCTCCCAGCGCGGACAATAAAGCGTTTTTAGATAGGGAACGCCTGGAGCTAATCCGTACCGATGCGGTTTTCGTGCTCCTCTCACGCGCTCATGTGGTGGACTTCGATGCTCTGACCCGGCTGGTCGGTGCAGGCTGGTTCCGGGCTGGAATCGATGTCTACCCCGAAGAACCGCTACCTGCCGACCATCCCATTCGCAAGGCCGACAAAGCGGTGCTCACATCACACCGGGCAGGCACCACCGAGGAAGCGATAGCCGCTATTGGGGAAGTCGCCGTAGATGACCTTGCGGCTATTCTCTCAGGCCGTATTCCTATGCGCTGCCAGGCTGCCCAGCCAGAATACCTCAAGCGACGAGGATAGCCCTCATCCCCCTGCCCCTTCTCCCAACGTCACTTGCAAGCTCGTGCCTCTCTGGGAGAAGGGGAGGCTGTAGAGATAGGCTGTTCTGTTTCCCCTCTCCCATTAGGGCCGGAGGCACGACGGACTTTGGGAGAGGGGCTAGGGGTGAGGGCTACGACTCGCGCCAGGTGCGGGTCCCGTCTTCGCCTAACAGATGCTCGGCTTTCTCTGGCCCCCAGGTATCGGGGAAGTAGGGCTGTACATCCTGCGGGCGGTTCTTCCACTCCTCTAAAATCGGAGTTAAGAGCTTCCAGGCGGCTTCCACTTCATCGCCACGGGCAAAGAGGCTAGCATCGCCGCGAATCGCATCTAAGAGCAGGCGCTCATAGGCATCCGCTATTGGTGCATCGCCAAAGGCATCCGAGTAGTTGAAGTCCAGGTTTACTTCAGATAGCTCCATAGCCGGGCCGGGGCGTTTGGCGCCGATCTGCAGGTGAATGCCCTCATCAGGCTGAATGCGAATCACCAGCACGTTCGGCTGTACATGCTCGCGCTCCAGCTTGGCGAAGAGCACCTGTGGAATCGCGCGGAACTGTACGGCAACCTCGGTCACACGGCGCGGCATAGACTTGGCGCAGCGTACATAAAATGGCACCCCGCCCCACCGCCAGTTATCCAGGTGCAGTTTTATAGCGGCATAGGTTTCGGTGGCCGAGTGCGGGTTTACCCCTTCCTCGCTACGATAGCCCGCGTACTGTCCGCGAACGGTGACATTCGGAACATCTTCCGGCTTCACGGGGCGAATAGAGCGAATGGCCTTTACCTTTTCATCGCGAATGGCATCGGCATCCAGTCGCACCGGGGCTTCCATGGCGGTCAGGGCCAGGAGCTGGAGTGCATGGTTCTGGAGTATGTCTCGGGCCACACCAGTTTCATCGAAGAAGTTGCCGCGCCCCTCCACCCCGATTTTCTCGGCGACGGTAATCTGCACATGCTCCACGTACTTGTGGTTCCAGAGCGGCTCGAATAGCTCGTTGGCGAAGCGGAACACCAGTATGTTCTGCACGGTCTCTTTGCCGAGGTAGTGGTCGATTCGGTAGATCTGGCTCTCGGAGAAGTGCTTTAGCAGCGCATCATTGAGTTGGCGACTGGTCTCCAGGTCGTACCCGAATGGCTTCTCAACAATAATCCGGGTCCAGCCCTCGCGGTTGCAGTTCAACCCGGCCTCGCCCAGATGCCCTACTACAGTCTGGTACTGCTCCGGGGGAATAGCAAGATAGAACAGGCGGTTATGGGAATGCCCCCCCTGCTCATCGATAGCATCCAGAGCTTCCCGAAGTTTGGTGAACCCTTCTGCATTGTCGAACTCACCCTTTACATAGGTGCAGCGCTTGGCAAACGACTCCCATTCGTCGGCCTTGAGCTTGACTTTGGGGGCGAACTCCGCCATAGCGGCTTTCAGGTCCTCACGGAAAATGGCATCGTCTTTATCGCGGCGAGCGTAGGCTACGATTTTAAAATCTCGCGGCAGCAGCTTCTTCTGATGCAGAGCATAGAGCGCGGGAGTCAGCTTGCGGCGCGTGAGGTCGCCGGTTGCGCCGAAGAGAACAAAGACACAGGGGTCAAGGGCTTTGCTGGCCATAGAACCCTATTCTACCTCGGCGCACCTAACGTTTCTTTAGACCTGTCCTAACGAGCGAAGAGAGACGCCCAAACAACCCGCTCGCCGCTCTCCGTGACCAGCTGTCCGATCAGGCTGTCACCAGTAAGAGTAGAGAGGCACAGCGCGCCCCAGCGCTGCTCAGGCTTCGTCTTCGGGCGCGGTTGCCGCGCCGCCTCCAGGCAGCTTGCTAGCTGGCGCTCCTGGCGCAGACGCTCTGTGTGCAGCGCCACGCTCAGCTCCTCCAGGCTCTCTGCCTCAAACGCCCTGGCATCTGGCTCTTTGCCACTCAGCTCATTTCGCCAGGCCTCCGGGCCATACACAAAGCAGACCAGCGCGGGCCAGATATCCGCGAAGTACGCCGCCGTGGGCGCAACCTCCAGGCCAACCAGCTTCTCCCCCAGAAAGAACAGGGCGCCCCGCTGACTGTCCAGCCGCTCGAAGCGAGACTGGAATATATTCAGCGCACCACGCTGCTTGACCAGAAGCTCATCTAAATGCCCACGGGCGTGCAGGCCGTAGCTCTTATTGAACTGCGCAATGTCATTCCACAGTTTGCTGTAGCCGCTCACACCGCGCTGCTCCAGGGCCTGGCCCCGTAGCTCACGGGGCAGCAGGAAGAACCACTGCGCCTTACCCTCTAAGAAACCACCCTGCGCTGCCTGTACACAGCAGGCATCCGTAAACCGTACCTCTTTGCCGGGTGCAATCAGCGCAGACCGACAGAGCGCATGATTCTGTGCACCATGCTGGATATAGCCCAGATGCAGCGGCGCAATCGCAGGCAGATGGCTCTCATTCTTCAGCGAGACATCGCCATAGGTATGCACAGTCGCCAGTCGCGCACCCACCGACGGTGGCGCGGTCTCCAGCGCATCCGGACCGAGCAGCGGCACCATAGTAAGTGTGCCATAGCGCTGTGCAGGCCCAGCGGTCAGCTCTGCCAGACCATTTGCAACACCTGTAAAACTATCGAGTAGAGTTAGATCCATTGCTATTTCTCCTTTCCACATCATTTCCCGGCCCTTTTAGGGCCGGGCTACGGTTAAGCAATTCGTTGCTTGCGCTTCTCAAAGTAAGCGCGGGCCATTGCGCGACTATCTGGCGCCTGAGCGAATGCGAGGAGCAGAAGCTCCGGCAGCTCGTTCTCATGCCAGAACGCCAGCAGAGGCCAGGTTGCTACCGGCTTGCGGCGGCTAAGGTCATCACTGGCAGAGAACGTAGGTACTACCAGCGCCACTGGAACCGTTACGCCCAGTCGCTCCAGAGTCGCCGCCACACGGGCTAGATCTCCGCCGAAACGGTTCTCGTAACCATCTGTGACTATCAGCACCAGGTCTGGTTTATCCAGAAGGGCATCCAGCACAGCGCCCGCCAAGTCAGTCGCCCCCTTGAGCTCAGGTAGCGCCCCCGCGATACCATCACCGCCCACCGGATAGAGTCGCAGGTCGTTAGCTGTGCGCTCCAGAGTCAGCCGAAGCGCCATGGCAGACGAAGCCACGCAGCCTGCGCGCTCCCCATAGCCCGCCATAGATGCCGATGCATCATAGACCAGAGCCATGGAACCGCTATAGCTTGGCGCACGCTCCACTAGCTGATTCAGTCCGTTGGCGAACGCCTCACGCAGGCCAGTAGCAGGCTCTTGCCGATAGAGCGCTGTGAGTGCTCCGGTCAGCTCGCCGCGATTCTGCGCCGTTACGCTCTCCGGGCGCGCAGGCTTCCAGGCAAAGGCATGCCGCAGAGCCGCACTAGTCTTCGTGTAGCGAACCTCGCCTTCTATCGGAGTCGCTACCTTCAGGCTGGCCAGCAATCGAACTGCCCGATTCGCATTAGCCACATACCGAAACACATTGCGGCGCAGATAGACCGCATCATCCGCACTCAGTTTCTCGGTAGAAACCAGCCGCAGACAGGCGCGCAGCACGTTCTTACCCAGTCCATGCGCGAGAGCGTCGGTTACCGCTGGGCGTCGGCGCGCAAACAGGTCCTCTGCCTCGGGATGATCGAGGAGATAGCGGACAATGACACGCCGGGTATGCTTATGGCTCGCCCGTGCCTGCCTTGCTAGAAAGAACGTCTGGAGTGCCAGATCCTCGGGCAGCAAGCGCAGGAGCAGGTTGAGAGCCTCCTCTGCCTCTGCACGAGTAGCATCGTCCAGCCAGATCCAGGTAGCGCAGAGCGCCGTGGCTACTAGCCGGGCACGCTGGCCGTCTGTGATTCCCTCCAGCAAGCCACTGCCAAGGTAGAGAACCGGGTCGGCCAAAAACCGTGAGGTCTCGGCGGCAAGCCAGGCCATATCATTAGCTCGCTCTCTGTGCCTGGGCACAAACAGCGTGCCTGGTAGCTGCCTCAGAGCCATGAGCTCACTTGCAAAGGATTGCATGGGTAGAAATCTTCCTTTCTCTCAAATTCGTTTGGATTAGTAGCCTGTGGGGGACTTGAACCCGCCACTACCGGCTTGAAAGACCGGCGTCCTGACCTTTAGACAAACAGGCCATATTCGATATCTTTGTCGCCTGCCCCAGATGTCCGCGGGTTGAAAACCCGCGTTTTCCGCAACAGGAGTAGCCCGCCGGAGAATCGAACTCCGATCTCCTGCTCGAGAGGCAGGCATCCTGACCGTTAGACGAGCGGGCCACGTGTGTTGCGGGGCTATATCGTAAGCTTTTCGTGCTCTGCTAAGGAAGCAAAAAGAAACAAAAAAATTTCGGAAACCTTTAGTAAAGCCCTGTCGTCCCACGATACGGAAAGCACAACGCCATGCGATTAGATTATAACCAGCTTAATAACGCACAGAATCTACTCCTAGCCGATTATTGCAGGAGCCGGATGAGGTCACTCGAAAAAATCTAACATTTTTCGAGAGTTCCCACTCACTACCGGCTCTGCAAAGCGTACAGAGCCGGTTTTTGTTTTTGGGGTGGTGCCGCAGCGGACGACCGGAGCTGCCTGTAAAGCAGACGCGAAAGCCACGGAGGTTCGAATCCTCCCCGCCCCACTGTTTGATTTGTTGGAATTAAAGAATTGCGCTCATGGTGCAGCGGTAAACATCTCAGATTGTCGATCTGAGGACGCGGGTTCGACTCCCGCTGAGCGCGTCGCCTGTGGTGAAATGGCATCACGCCTCACTGTTAATGAGGTTTTCCAGGTTCGAGTCCTGGCGGGCGAGTCGCAGATGGTGGAATAGGCAACACGTCAGATTCTGACTCTGAAGACTCCAGGTTCGAAGCCTGGTCTGCGAATCGGAAAACGTCGTATACGAGTGACTGAAAGTCACTCGCTAAGGGCTTCGCCGAACGTCCTCACGGACGCATAAGGTTTAGGGTTGATTAGTTTAGGAGTAGACGTTACGTTGAACCAGTTTAACGTAACGGGTTAGTGCGACGCAACCGCAGCAAATAAACTTCCATCAGATTGCGTCCGGCAGGACGTTCGGGGCGACAGCCCCCTCAGCGAGTGACTTCCAGTCACTCGAAAATAGGAAAAACCGAATACACGGGCATGTAGCTCAATTGGGGGAGCATCTGTTTTGCACTCAGAAGGTCGCAGGTTCGATTCCTGTCGTGTCCATTTAGAAAATCAAGCCTCTGTGGCGTAATTGGCAGTCGCACTCCGCTTAAGATGGAGTATGTGCAGGTTCGAATCCTGCCGGGGGCATTGATTCTAGATTCCCCCTCCCTCTTTAGGGGAGGGGGTTAGGGGGAGAGGTAATTCCCCAATACACGGGTGTGGCGAAATGGTATACGCAGCGGCCTGAGAAGTCGTGCCTTAGAGGCGTGCAGGTTCGAGTCCTGTCATCCGTATGACAATGGAATAGAGAGACTAAGAAATACTTGCCCCTGTGGTGGAATCCGGCAGACACCTACGGCTCAGACCCGTAGTTTTGCGAGTTCAAATCTCGCCGGGGGTATTCAACCTGCGGTACAACCATAGATAATGGTTGTACCGACAAGTAAGGGTCGGTGTTGTATCACCGACCCTCATGCTTACTATCAAGACTCCATCACCACAATCGCTAAGCGCTTTGAGCTGTACCGAGAGATCGGGGTCGATACCCTGCGTGTGGAGATTAGCTGGCGAGACTTTCTCGACGATGAAGAAGGCGCCTGGAATGATTCCCGGCTGCGCAACTATCTGCAAGAGGTACGCAAGACTGATTTCCGGCTGAAGATGATTGTGGGCACGATCATGGCGCCGCCCGGCAAGTTCCTGGAGCGTGTGCCCGAGGCAAGACTTATCAACGAAGATGGGGTCTATAGCCGTAATACCATCAGCTACTGGTATCCAGGCCTATCGGCGCTGCTGAAAAAGCAGCTCAAGCGGCAGCTAGAGTATCTGAAAAGCGCGGGCCTACTGGAGCGCACGGACTATATCATTGCGGACTTTGGGCCTGCGGGAGAGCCTATCTATCCGGCAGCGTGGACTATGGGTGGCCTCACAGATCGGGAGACATTCTGGTGCTACGATGCAAACGCGCAGAATGACTTCCGCAAGAAGATGCAGGCGAAGTACCGATCTATTGTGAAAGCGAACGCTACCTGGTCGTCTAGCTACAAAGACTGGGCAGAGGTGAGTGTTCTGAAGCCGGGTACCACTCCCGGTAAACACTGGGAGGATGTCCTCACCTGGTATCGCGATAAGAAGCGCGCGTTTATCCAGACCCAGCTTGGTATGTTCCAGGCGCTGGCTCGCAGCTACACGAAAGGGCGGACACGCGTGCTGGTGTATATTCCTGGCTCCGATATCCGCCCACAGGAGTGGGAAGAAGCCATACGAACCGGGTCTGGCTCGGCAATGGTTCGGCTGATGTGTGACTCTCGCTGGCTGATAGACACCGCTGTTAAGAAGAGCTGCGTGCTGCAATATACCGGTATGGAGAACCGCCCCGAGGTGGAGTACCTGAAGGCGTATCTAGATAAGTCTGGGCACAAAGGATATCCGTTGTGGGGAGAAAACGCTGGCGATCCCGGCCCTGCGGATAACCCGATGGCGCTCGCCCAGACTATCGTAGACCTCGGACTGATCGGGCTGGACTATACCCACTCGCATTTTGTGTTTGAGAAAGATGGCATTACGCCAAATGCCCGCTTTGCTAAACTGCGCGAGGCGTATGCCCTTCTACGAAAAGCCCCTACTTAGTGCTCTTCGTTTGCCAGCGCCTGTGCCTGATGCCGATGCCCCTGGGTTTCGTAGCCCACCACCGTTACTACCGGGGCCAGCATCAGGACTATCAGGCAGATGGCCATACTCACCCCGGAAATCGCCAGCCCGATGGCGAGCGCGACGATAAGCGCTGTACCGATAAAGAGCCAGATATGGAATCGGTCGAAGCTCTGAACCATGTAGTAATAGAGCAGGTAGATAGATGCCAAAAAAACGCCAACAGGGATAGCGACTGCTAGCACAGTGGCGAGAGCGCTCAGATGGGACTTGTGCTCGATAAAGTTGGCGGCAACATGTAGCCCGGCACCTGTTGCCACTATAGAGCCAGCCGTCACCATCTGGCCATACCCCCACACAAACGCACGGTTTCGATGGTGGTGCAGTATCTGGCCAGAAGGCAGCATGTAGTAGATCCACCACATGCCGAAAGTCAAGCCAATACCTGCCATACAGACTAGCGCCGCATCCATAGTCCAGCCGTGCTCCTCTACGACCGCAGAGAGAGTGGCCACTGTACCGACAACTCCCTCACCAAGAGCGATTATCGCGAACAACCCGTAGCGTTCCGCAATATGATGCGCGTGCCAGGGCGTACCACCTTCTTTCCGCTCCGCGAGAATCGGTCCTAGAAGCTCCACTATCGCTAGAACGCCTGCCAGAACCAGAGCAAGCGCCAGAGAGCACTTTACAAAGATAAGCGCTACCCAGCCAAGCTGAGCCACAGAGATAGCTGTGGCATAGGTAATACAGGTCTTCCGATGCTCCGGATCCTGTTTGGCAGCCCTCAGCCATTGCAGCACCATGGCTACACGCATCACGACATAACCCAGCACCATGATGGAGTTATCCAGATGGCCACCATGCTCCAGGGAGGCGAACATACGGGGCAGGCCCATAGCGAGAATCAGCACACCGATCATCTGCACCATGGTAACAATCCGGAAAATCCAGTCGTCTGTGTCGTAGGCCGAGGCAAACCAGGAGAAATTCACCCAGGCCCAGCAGATCGCGAAACTGGCGAACCCGAACCCGATAAGCGCTGTCGAGAAATGCCCCTCGGCGAGGGCATGTGCTGCCTGTGAGGCTGCAAGCCCGAAGGCTATTACAAAAGTGAGGTCGAAGAGCAGCTCCAGTGGAGTGGCAACCCGATGCGCTTCATGCTGATTACGCCCACCCATACGGCGCAGATGATGGTGAAGGGTAGTGGGATCAGGCGGAGAGGATTCACTCATCGTTTTCGCCAGTGGGACTAACCGGTGGTGTAGGTCTTATTTAGAATCTCGTGGTAGACCCGCTCTATCTTGCGTGCGGTCTGCTCGGCGGTGAAGTGTCGGCGCACGCGCAGATAGCCCGCTCTGCCTAAAAGCCGGGCACGGTTCGGATCGGCAAGCAGTGTTTGAATCGCCTTAGCCATAGCATCGGCATCCCCCATGGGAACCAGCATGCCGTTCTCCCCATGCACAATAATCTCACGAACGCCGCCACCATCTGTCCCTACAACCGGCAGACCTTCCGCCATTCCTTCAATAACTACCTGCCCGAAGGGCTCCGGGGTGGTAGAGGCATGCACCAGAACATCCAGTGAGCTGAGTAGCGCGGGCACATCAGACACGAACCCCATAAAGTTCACGTACTCTTCGATTCCGGCATCAGAGACTATTTTCTTCAGGCGGGCTTCATAGTCCGCCTCGCCAAACATCGCGGAGCCAGCGATCAGGAACTCGGCTTTGCCACCAGCAGCCAGCACCTGGCGAGCGGCCTCTAAGAAAATATGCTGCCCTTTCCACTCCGCTAATCGCCCCACGATACCGATACGCACCGGATTTCCCCAGGGCTTGCGCTCCAGAATAGCATCCGCCTCATCGAACTCATGCGCCGCTAAACCATCGTGAATGACCGAGCGTCGGAGATCAATACCACTGGGAATAACCGCTCGTGGCTTATGCCGGCCTAAGAAAAGCTTATCCAGAGTGCTCTGGGAGTTGGCTACAACATAGGTCGGCCAGTGCTGCGCCAGGGTTCGAAAGATACGCACTGCCGGTCCGGGAAGATAGCTGGGATCAATATGATCCCTTACATGCCAGACCACTGGAACCCGTGCCAGCGAGCAGGCCAGCGCTCCATAAAGATCGGCTTTCAGGGAATTCGTATGCACTACTTGCGCCTTCAATCGCCGCAGCATCATCGCAATACGAAAGCTGTAGGTAATGAACCCCACACTCAGAAAAGCCTTCTTTACCGCCCCGAATCCCAGGGTATCTTTCCGGACATTGCGGATGTTCCCCGACAGGGGGACGATATGTGTCTCTACCCCGGCATCCTGTAGGCGTTTCACCAGAGGGCCATCTTCGGCCAGTACAACAATGGGATTAATAGTCTCTCGGTTCAGTGACTCCAACAGGCGAACCAGCGCGATCTCGCCGCCGCTAAGCTTGGCCGTGTGGTCCAGGTAGACCACAGTTACAGGAGCATCAGGCACTGGCGCCCAGCCGATTCAACGCGAGAACCACACCGTTTATACTACCACCATCGTCCCGGAGTGGTGAGGCATTTACAATAAGCGCCAGCAGAGAGTCATCCGGGCGGCGCACAGCCATCTGCACCCCGACTAGAGCCTCACCGCTGGAGAGAACACGGGCCGCAGGCTGCTCATTCTCTTCTAGCGGACGTCCCTCTAGCGTCGCCGATCCCCAGCCCGGATCATCATAGCGCCGACCAACCAGGTGGCTTGGCATCAATCCGAAAAGTTCTGCCGCTGCCGGGTTCGCGAAGGTGATGAATCCATTGCGATCCAGTACCAGCAAACCACTTGTGGTCGCCTCAATAATACTGGCCAGGTACAGCTCGCTCTCTTCTGCCTGGCGCCGCGCGATGGCAACAGCCCGCGCCATAGCGCTAATAGACACCCCTATCAGTAAAAACAGAATCACATGAATTGTGTTACTGGTGCCCTCTACCTTGAAGCTCAGGGCGGGTGCCAGGAAGAAGATAAGCACCAGAATCGCACTTAGCCCGGTAGCCATAACTCCCGGACCGAAGCCTCCCCAGAGCGCCGCTACGATGACAGCAACGGTGAAGACTAAAAAAGGCGCATCCTCATGCAAAAACGGCTGCAGCAGCCAGCGAACGAAAAACGCTGTGCATGTTGCAATAACCGCTATGAGATATCCGCGCTTTGTGTCGTCCATACGGGAAAAAACCAAAAGGCCGCTGCCCAAACTCTACTTTGGTGCAATCGGCCTTCTCTGTTAATGGAGCTAAGGGGGCTCGAACCCCTGACCTCTACAATGCGAATGTAGCGCTCTCCCAGCTGAGCTATAGCCCCACGGACAGGAGAAATCTTACCATGAAGCGAATACGCCTGCAAACGGAGGACGAATAGGATGACCTGGGCTCTCTGTCATGGTTGTGGGTGCACAAAGTTCGGTGCTATCGTTCCCTGCCCGGAATGTGATGTTGCTTCCACGGGCAATTTTGAGATGGATATTCTCTTTTCCGACCACCATATCACCCATCGCACTATAGATGAGTTCGGTGCGGTATTGAAAGCGATCTATGCTGCAACAAACGATCCGGGCTTTGGTCATTTCACCTTTCTGGTTCATGTTGTAGATAACTACCCGGATATGGGCCTCGGAGTAGGCAAAACTTCCCCAGGGCTTACGGCAGCGCGCGAATTGCTCGCCACACTCGATCTTCCCCCGGTTACCCTGGAACCTAGCCGTCAGGGGCTGCCTGGCCCACCCGACGATCACCCACCTCCCAGGCGCCGTTGGTGGGAGTTCTGGAAACGTGGCCCCTGAAGGGTACAATCTGGCCGATGGATGCTGCCTGGCTAGAGACATATCTACACGAACATATCCCTCTCTCAGCGGCAATGCAGGCGCGAGTAACGACTCTGGAGCCTGCGGGAGTTACGCTGGAAGCGCCATTAGCCCCTAATATCAACCACCGGGAGACGGTTTTTGGCGGCTCCATCGCGTCTCTGGCGACTCTGGCCGCCTGGTCCCTGGTGCATACACGGCTCCGGTCCGAGGGTTTGGAGAGCCGCGTGGTGGTGATGTCTAGTCAGATTGACTACCACGCCCCGGCGACGGGTGCTTTCCTTGCTCGTTGCGACGCCCCAAATGACTCGGACTGGGCGCTCTTCACCCGGACTCTTTCGCGCCGAGGCCGTGCCCGGCTTACACTGACTTCTACGGTGAGCAGTGAGGGTGTTCTTGCCGCCACACTCACCGGCACCTTTGTGGCCATTACTCCCGGATAAGCGCCCGACGCTCGGACCGTGGGTTTCGCAGCGCGATCACATAGACCCCAGTCTCCCAACGCCAGTACAGCCGGGAGTCACTGGCCAGGAGGATCTCAGTCAGAGCCACGGGCCAGGTTACCTTACGAAGTTGGAGCGTGACCTTGCCGGAGATTTCGGGCGCCACGGCATAGTCCACCCGTGCCTCGGCCATGATCTTTGCTATCGTCTCCCGCAACGGGGCTTCACGAAGATCCAGGTCCAATGTCTTTGGTTTGAGAGGTTCCTCCCCTACTCTTCGCGGAATCGGGCGTGGAAATACGATGTAGCGGTCGGCCTCTTTTGTGTAAGACAGCGGAGGGAAGGCAGAGCGCATAACTGCCTTGAGGGCGGTCTCAAAAGGCGCATCTTTGATAGTCAGTGTAAGGAAGCCAGTGACGGTCGAATCCAGAGTGTAGGGTATGTTGGCCGTGGCGAAGAGATCCTTGAGCACCAGGCGAACCGGCTCCGCTTCTACATCGACTGTAAACAACGTCTGTTTTTTGGGAGCGCTCTGCTCGCTTTCCTGAGGTTTACTCTGGGCAAGCGCACCCGATGTCGATAGGACGACCAGAGCCATCGTTACCCAGAGTGTCAATCTCATGATCTATCTTAGCCTATAATTCCGCCCGAGAGGCCTCCCAGGTCAGCAGGAGCTGAAGCTGCTCCTTTATCCCATTCTGGTTCCGCCTGGTCTCCCCTACCACAACCGCTTTGCCGGGCTGAAGCTGCGCGGTGGCGGTAAGTGACTTCTCCAGGCGAACCGGGCCGCCTTTAGATGCGTTGAGCGGCAGGGAAATCTCCCATAAGCTGGCGACTTCTACGTTACCTGACATGCTCGTGGGGGTCAGCATAATCCGAATGCTGCTGCCTGTAGGGGGCGCTCCTATAGCTCTATCGGAAATGGTCGATGGAGTGCCGCTGCGTGTCTGCACCTTGGTCGAGAAAAGCACCGACTTTGCTCCGCGCTCATCTATCTGCAGTATCTCAGCCTTGAGCGTGAGGGCTTCGCCCTGTACATCGAGCAATCGCACACGCTCCTGAAGAGCGTCGATAACCTGTGGGTCTGCGGAAAACGCCAATAGTGCGTTCGTGCTGGGTTGTGCGATTACGTGATCCACGCCATCAGGAAGAATCGACTGCAACTGGCGCAGCAGATCCGCCACAGGCAAGCGGTGTACGGGAATAATGACGCTCTGCGCATTTGCCGGTACGCTACCGTTTCTCGGCCTGACTCCCCCTGTTCCTGGTGCTGCCACTCCGGAATTGCGCTTACCAATGAGGTAGACATTATTGTTGAGCCGCCATTCAAACGCCGTGCCGCGCAAGAGTTCTGTAAGGACTTCGTTCAAATCTGCATCGCGAAGCTGCATGGTGACCTTGCCAGTGACTTCCGGACCAATGGAGAACCGCTTGTTGGCGCTGTTTAAGAGCCGCTCCAGAGTCGCTCTTAGCGGAGCGTCTTGCAAGTCCATGATAATGGGCGGCGAAACTGACCCAGGTACCGGATTAGCCGGATCGCGTAGCTGGATTTTGTAGACGCCCGCTTCTTTGTGTAGGTCAACGGAAAGCTATTGGAGGCCGTCACGATTTTTAACGCTTCCTCAAACTTCTTGTCCCTGATTCTAAGGGTCACAGTTCCGCGTACTTGTTCATCTATGACGTACTGCTGACCGCTGGTAGCGAAGAGTTGCATCAGGGCATTACGAATTGGAGAATCTCTTAAGTCTAAGGTGACCAGCTTCTCCTTCTCTGCGGCAGGGGGTACCGCCACGCCAGTTCCGGCATCCATGCGCTTGCCGATCAGGTAGACATCGTTGTCAATACGCCAGTCATACGGTGTGCCGCGCAGAGCCTCCGTAAGCGCTGTATTCAGGTCACGGGTATGGAGCTGTAAGCTTACTCTGCCAGTTACTTCCGGCCCGATAACGAATTTTTTATTCGTATTATTCAGCTTATTGATGCTTTCAAAGAGCCACTCCAGGGCACCTCGTAGAGAGGCATCGTTTATACCCAGCGCCACCGGCCCGCTGCCTGGGCGCGGCAGGATTTTGTAGATGCCAGCTTCTTTCGTGTAGGTCAGTGGAACGTGCTTGCGGTCAGCATAAGCTTTAGCGCTTCCTCGAACTTCTTATCGCGGATTCGGAGGGTCACTGTGCCGGTCACACGATCATCGAGGGTGTAGTCCTGCCCGCTGGAGGAGAAAAGTTGCATCAGAGCGCTACGAATCGGAGAGCCTCTTAAGTCCAGGGTGAACAGCTTCTCTTTTTCTCCAGGTGGAGCAGATACCCCGGTGTCTGTAACAGGGACCTGGCCTTGCACTCGGATAGCAGAGACAGGCAACAGCAGCAGCGCCGCAAGCGCCCACATGGCACACTTCACGATTTTTCCTCCTGGAGCGCATGGGTGACGCTCAAATTCTCCCCATTTCCCGTAATGACAATCGCCACGCGGGATGTAGGCTCTACACTTCCTTCGATAACAATACGCTCTACATGGGCATGCTCTACTGGCCTGGCCTGCTGCTGAACACGCCGTATATGCCTGCGCCGAGAGTGGGATACAGATGCCACACGCACCCGCTTGCGATATCGACGCTGTGGGGTGCGTAGTTGCGGCTTTTCGGATTTTCTGTCTGCCACTTTTCTCTCTGGCTCTGGAGTGGGCTTCACCGTTGATATCGGTAGCGGTGTGGGGCTGGGATTCAGCACAACATGCTCCACGGAGGGAGACGCCGCTGGCTGGGGAACGACCGGGCTTTGCATCCGCCAGAGGAGCATAGTAGCGAGTGCTGCCAGCCCCAGCGCGGGCACGGCAAACCAGACCCGGCGGGGATTCTTTGCCGGTGCTGTCCGTTGGGAATCTTCCACGAGCCGGGGTAACAGCCGGTTGTAGCGGTCCGCACTGCCGCTACGCGTATCGGGCAGAGTGCCTGCGGGGTCGCCCTTTTGCAGTAAAGTGTCCAGGGAATCCTTTTCAGGCATAGCTTTCCTCCGACTCCAACAGGGGGGATAGTCGCTTTTTCAGAACCTGCCTTGCCCTGTGGCTGAGCACACGCGCGGCAATCTCCGTGCCGCCAATTACCTGCGCGGCTTCTCGGTAGCTGTAGCCTTCATAGACCGTGAGCACCAGTACCAGGCGCTGTGGCTCGGGGAGACTTGCCAGTGCATCGCGCACCAGAGAGCGCAGGAGCACTGTGGTGGTGGTATCTGCGGTGGGAACCTCTGGTATCTCCGCCGTCTCCGCGCGGCGCTTTCGGCGAGAAAGTTCAGAGCGGGCGGCGTTCGCCCCGAGAGCGAAGAGCCAGACCCGGAAAGGTCGCCGCTTGGGGTCGTACCCCGCCCGGTAGCGCCAGGCATCGGCGAAGGCTTCCTGAGCGGCATCCTCGGCTAGCGAAGAGTTCCCCATGAAGCGAGTGAGAAAAGCCAGCAGTCGTGGCTCGTGGCGAAAGAAGAGCATAGCGAACGCATCCCGGTCCCCACCCACGGCGCGTGCCATGAGGTCTTCATCGCTGAGCCGCGGCGGTGTGGACATCTGCTGCGTATTACCCGCTATGTGGACGATTCGTTACAGACGTGGTATTTTCTTCTTCGTCGGCGCGGTAGCCAAGTGGTAAGGCAAGGGTCTGCAAAACCCTCATACATCGGTTCGATTCCGATTCGCGCCTCTCTAATCCCCTCTCCCACTATTATCGGGAGCCTACTCTTTGAATTTGTTCAGGCTGTTTTAGACCATTGCTCAATGGCCGAAAGCAATGCCGCCGGAGCGTCGCGCACGAGCGAACCGGGTAAGGAGAACTGCTTCTCTTGCCCTTTGAACAGGTACTGGACCGTCTTGCGTCCCGATCCCCCAAGACCACGAAACTGAGAGCGAGGGATAATTGTGTAGTCGGATTCCGTGGCTACAAAGAGGGTGCCGGGGGTTAAGAAGATGCCCACGCGGGTGGGTTCGCCCCGCTGTTGCTTTTGCATAACGGCTCGGCTAACCTTCAGACCCTGTGCCAACATCCACGCGGCGAAAAGGCAGGTAATACCGAAGAAAAGAGGGGTAAAGTTCGCTGTCTGCTGCGGTCCCGCATTCGAGTGGTCGAACAGTATAGCAATCCCGATAATCACCGAGGGAACTCCCAGACAACCGATTCCACCGGAAAGAGCAATTGTCTTTGTCATCTCCTCAAAGGTCACCTTCTTCTCAAAGAAAACGACATCCGCAGCAAGTGGTTTCTGCGGGTCGATATAGTCTGCGTAGGGAGCAGGTAGTTTGGTGGCTTCCCCAGTAATCAGAACTTCGTTTTCTGGGTCCGTGGTGGTGACAGCGGGGGTATTTTCGGTCATAGTGCAGGTCTCCGACTTCTCGGTCTTGCCGGTGCCACCGTCACTGGGTAGTACCGCCAGATGTATCTAACAAAGGCACTATAAACGCCCATCGTAAGGCTATCGTAATTCCGAAAGGCTCCTGAAAAAACACCGGCCATAGCAATTCCGGATACAGGCGGCTTCATGGGTTTGGTATTGTAGCTGCTAGTGGTAGCGTATACGGTGTCAGAGGGTAGTGCGGTTGGGTACACTGGACACTATGGACGATCTCAGCCGCCTGCAGACCTCAGTGACACATCAGCTCACTACCTTTGACCTGGAGCGACGTGGCAAGACCAAACGGGTGCGCCGGGGAGAGACGGTTTGCATTGGGGAGGTGACCGGTCAGGGAAGGATCACGAACCTTTGGATAACCTTCCCTGGCTGGTTCTGGCAGCACTGGAATACCAACGCCCCTATCTCTCAGACGATTCTCAAGACTCTAATCCTGCGGCTCTTCTGGGATGGTGCGACGACGCCCGCCGTGGAGGTGCCAGTAGGAGATTTCTTCGGGATCGGGCTCTGCGAAGTGGCGAGTTTCGCATCCAGCTACTTCGGCATGAGCAGTGGCGGCTTCTTCTGCAAGTTTCCCATGCCTTTCCGCACAGGCTTTCGAATCGAGGTGGAGAACCGGGATGCCCTGATCGACACCGATGTCTTTGCCAATGTCCTCTACCAGCTCGAGGATACTCTCCCTGCAGATGCCGCCTACTTCCACGCCCAGTTCCAGACCGGTCACAACGACGGTCCGGCTCCCGTAGAAATCGCTGCAGCTCAGGGGTGTGGGCACTTTGTGGGGTGCACGCTCTCGATGCAGGGACAAGACCTGAACTATCTGAGCTTTTTAGAGGCACCCGAGTACGTCTACATAGACAACGATTTTGAAACACCGCGCTTTGCCGGGACGGGGCTGGAGGACTATTTCCTGGGCGGCTGGTACTTCCGTGAGGGTACGTTTGCCGGACCGCTCCATGGTGTTCCCGTGAAAGACACCCTCCGCTCGTCCATCGCGATGTACCGGGTGCACGAGGCGGATGCGCTCCACTTTCGCCACCGTTTCCGCATGGCGTTTATCAACCCCTGGGAGCCAGACCGACTCAAGCCGTTTCGGTACTCGTCTGCCGCGTTTCTTTACCTCAACACACCCGAAGGTCAGGCTGCGCCCGTTCCCGACCGCGACACGCTCCTGTGCTGGTGGCGTACCCGTGACTGCGATCACCAGAGCATTCCCTAATTCGCTCCGATCTCACGACAATACGGGCCAAATACGCCTTCTGATGCTTTAGGCATGGATAATAGATACGATGACTCCGGAGCAAAACGAGCAGTGGCAGAACGCCGTTATGCAGGCATACGCTCCCGATAGCCAGGGAGTCTTCTTGGAGCAGTGGATAGAGCATAGGGACGCCACATTTACCCTTATGGCTCTTATGCCTGAGAAAGAGCGTTTCGCTTTTCTGGGGGAGCGGTTGCAAGCCCGCGCAAAGCCTTTGACAGAGTGGGATGTTCCCAGTTGGGCGACTCTGCTTCGGAATCGCTGTATTACCGAGGGAGTGGATGCGAAGGCGCTCTGGATATTTGACTTTGCCTTTCGCTGTGATATCGCCCTGATCGGCATACAACTTCGCTATCCCACACAGCAGGAAAGGCTAGCGGCGTATCGCAGGCTGTTGCTGAGCTTCTTCGTGCAGGGGCTGACGCCGGTTGTGGATTGGGTCGAACATCAGGAGGAAGAAGCGCGCCGGTTCTTTCGTGATCTGGTGGATCTATATGATCTGATTAGTGACCTGAATTCCCCACCGAGCAAGAACGAGTGGCAAGCAAAGCAGCGCTCTCTGGAGCACCGGGCAAAGGCAGAAGAGGATCTGTACGTTAGCCTCGGGCTATGCTACCGTCTTGTTGAGATCGCTCTGATAGTCCTATGCAGTGAGCCGGAGCGGTGGTGGAATGCAACTCAATCGGATCTGGCGGACTGTTTTTTCGAAGTTCAGCAGTGGCCAGGCAAATGGCGGCCTAGCAGTCCTCCTAGATCGCGTTTAACGGGTGTAGCTGGTTTCTTCTACCGTAATGATAGACCACAACTCTATGGATGGTCGCCTTATCATTTCGACGGTCCTGCCACAACATCTGATGCTGAACCGGTAGCCCATGCTTTCCTCACCGCCCTGGAAGCCGAGTGTCCCCCTCCGGATTGGCTGCCTAAAGCATAGGCTACTAGCCGATACGCAAACGCGCTTTTTTGGCTTTTCTTATCCAACGAAGCTCACGGATCGATGTTTTATCTTCATGGATTTCGAACTTCTCGTTATCTGATATAGGCCTGAATTTCCCGATTGGAGCTATTATGTAAGGGAAACCTCTAGCAGGAACGCCGCCTCGAAGTTGAAGAAATGTCGCTCCGTATACGGACCATAAATCACCATGTTCCAGTGATTTTATGATGCATCCTGGTGGGGCTTCACCTTCAATTAGGGCCAGGTATGAGCTACTGTAGTCTCTGGACGGACCACGTACCACTTCAATTGTTCTGTTCAATGGTTGTATGTCTCTCAGTATGTGCTCCGCCTTCTGTTGGAAGTCGTAGAGTTCGATGTGGCTGAACTCTGAATATTTGCCTTCTGAGGCGCTTTCAGGCGCGAATCGTACCATCCGGTGAAACTTGTGCGGCAGACTTGCCGAAGTCCTTCGCGGAAAGGCTCCGGATAACCTTGATGACCTGCTTCTTACCGTCGGGCTTTGGAATTCCCTTGCCTATCTGTAAAACAGGATATATCTGTCCGCCAAGAAACTTGCCCCTGTCTGCTCCATCCGTCGCTAGTTGGACTTGGAGTATAAGGGAGAGGGCTGTCGGTCCGCGGAGGCTGAACTTACCGTAGGTCGCGAAGTTTCCAAGCGAATACGCAATGAGTCGCCCTTTATACATCTCCATGCCACGGACCACGTGCGGCCCGTGCCCCAGCACCAGGTCCGCGCCAGCATCAATGACAGCATGGGTGAAACGGCGCAGGTCACCACGGGCCTCACCGAAATAGGATTCCGTGCCATGCGGCACATTCTGGTACGCGGCTCCCTCTGCACCGCCGTGGAAAGAAACGACCACGATATCCGCCGACTTTGCCGCTTGCCGTACCGCTGCCTGTGCGGGCGCGATGTTATTGACGTTCAGGGAAACCGGATTATGGGCGAATGCCACGAAAGCGATGCGTTTGCCACGGACATTCAAGTAGGCTACATCTGTTTTTGTCGCACCCGCGTGTTTGATACCGAGTGCTTCCAGAGTGCGGATGGTTGAGTTGCGGCCCCGCTGGCCAAAGTCGTTCGCATGGTTGTTCGCCACGCTGAAGACATCGAAGCCCGCATCCTTCAGATACTTGCCGTAGCGGGGTGGGCAGCGGAACGCGTAACTGTTTTTCCCGGACTTCCCGGTGACGCCACCTTCTGTCAATGGCCCTTCGAGGTTACCGAAAGTGACATCTCCGGTGCGCAGAATCGGCGCAACCGCAGTGAGGAGATTCTTACCATCGCCCGGCGGCATGTCCCGCGAATCGGGGTAGGTAGACCCTAGCATGATGTCGCCTACCCCCAGAATCGTCACCGTCTCCGCCATGAAACCATACCTTCTCGCCACCCCGATACAGGTGCCACTAAAGTCTCTGGTGATTATACTCTGTCAATGGAGTCGTCGGGCCATCGCTCTGAACAGCCACCCCTAAATACTCGTTGTAGCCATTGTTGTTCAGCGAGATAGAAGTTTCCGTAGCGATTTCCTCACACGGGCCGATTGTCGGTCTTCTTCTCCGGATCGCCGTCAGAGAGTATCTCATCGATTTGGGTATCGGGATCTGGATGGGCTACTGGCAGGCCATCGATGGTGTCATCGGTATCGAAGCCAGGGTCCGTCGACCTCTCGCGCAGATTCTCTTGATGCTCCGGCGTCCCTGGTTTGTCCTTGCCGACCTCTCCGATCCGAACAGGTGGTAGCTCATCAGGAATTCTCTGAGCAGGAGCCTTCTTATTGTCGTCGCCTGGAGCCTTCTCCGAATCAACGTCGTCATCGTAGCTATCTTGCATAGGAGTCATAGAAGGGAATTCAGGGACTGGTTCCCCAGATGTGGCCGACGGAACCTGGTGCCGCCCACGCTCCTATAGCTCATGAGGTGATTTGTGATAGACGAGCAACCGGAGCGTGGTGTAGAGAACTTGCCCGAGACCATAGAAGCGGCAATAGATGTGCCCCAGAACCGAGACAAAGACGAAGAAGATCCCGATGGGCGTATGACCGACCTGCTTCCCGCCCCCGAAGATGACTTTGAGGACGAGGCTGTCGCCACGGAAACAGAAGACGATTACTCCGACGAATCAGACGCCGAAGTCGAGACTGAGGAAACCGGTGTAGATAACCCAGTGGAAACCGAGCTAGAAGTCAACGTGACCTCCAACACCGATGGCGACCTGGCTTCCCATTTCGGCAATGGCTCCAGCCACCGCAAAGACTAATCCCAAAGATAAGTGCCCGCCCCTGATTGCCAATATCTAAGCGGGCTTTTCTTATGCCCCGGTTCTGCCAACCTTGCCCCTGTTGCGCCGCGATTATCGTGTATCCTACTTGAGGATGGATCTATCCGACTCTGAGGCAGCAATCGTGCCGACGCTAGGTCGCTCCCTTTTCGTGGGCGCCGTTGGATTTTGTTTGGCAAGCCTGGTTGTCTTTGCTACGGTAGCATTCGCAGAGCGGTGGATGTACGCGCGGTTAGGTCTGGCTGGCGCCTATACCGTCTGGACCGCGTTGTTCATTCTGCTCGGCGGCGCGGCTTTGCGCCCTCTCGTGCTGGCCCAGGAAGCGAAACGGGCAGGGTGGCGATTCTTCGTTTTGTTCGCTCTTGCCTTTTTGGCCTACGCCGTCGGGTGGATTGGCGCCTACTTTTCCCTTCGCGGCACGGCCCTTGGTGAGTGGGCTGGTTCGCTCGTAGGATCGGTACTAATGGGGCTGGTTTTCGCCGCCGGTTTCGGGGTGCTGCGGGTAGCTGTGCCTCTGACTATCGTTTTGTTTGTCGCCAACTCTGCCGGGTATTTCTGCGGCTCCTGGCTCAATGGCGCCGTTGGTGGCAAGGTAGGAATGTTGCTGTGGGGCGGCGTGTACGGGCTATGCCTGGGGGGCGGTTTGGGCGCGACGCTTTTCCTTGTCCAGGCGGCCACAACCCGCGGCACTGCTAACAAATAATCCCCTGCTCGCTTTCTGATGATTTCCGCAAGGCAAACGCTCCGGCATATTTTTGCCGGGGCGTTTTTATCATCTATAGGATACGTGCCTACGCCTTCTGTTGGAAGTCGTAGAGTTTGATGTGACCAAATTGCTGGGATATTGACCGCGCCGAAAGCCCCAGCACCAAGCCTACGCAAGTTGGGAGAGCATACTTGCTAGTAGTTCACACAGATAGGATTATCGAATTATGCAGCGTCGCATATCGAGGAATTCGGAAACCAGCTAGCGCAAACAGTGAATAGTTTAGGGGCACCTATTCACTGTCTTTGGCTAGTGTAGTGGGGTTATTAGTAATCCATTCGCCAAGCCATTTACCTACGTGCGTGATCTGATACTTCTCTCTCTCGTTGGGTGAAACAAGTATGACATCTGCCTTTATGCCATCATCAGTTACTTTGATCTTCTCAATAAGACCGAGACGCCAACTGTCCTTAGCATACCCAGATTGCTGCCTTTGCAAGTAATTATAAACGTCTATAATTATATGAAGACTTAGATCACAGGTAGGAAAGGGAAACGAAACAATAGTCCAATCGTTTAACTTTTGCTGTCTAATTTTGGCGATAATGGTTGCAAAAACTAAAGCAACAGAATCTGGCATGTCACTGATTAGAGCTAGAGCTTCAGCCGCTTCTACCTGAGCCGCTGCATCAGTAGACCTACGTGCGCCGTTAATAATCACCTCTTCCATCATTCGGCGCTTTTCTTCCGTTTTTGCGTTGCCTACAAAAGGGATAGCCACCTCAAACAGGTCAGCCATGCGCTCTGGATTGACATCAATGCCTTCTTCAATAATCCGTTTCTCTACACGTCTGAAGGTTTTGCTAATTCGCCAGGCGGGAACGCTTCCAACAAACTCCTGAAGCTTCTGCATAGTTGGGCTTTGGTAGAGACCCTTTGCTGCATTTGCAACGGATTCAGCCGCGCCGACCAGCAGTGCCCCCTCTACAGGATGCCCAGCGGCGGCGGTCACAATTCCAGCACTTACCATGGCACCACGGGCGGTTAGTTCGCTTCGATTCTCGCTAGCCTTCTTCTCATCTTCAGTCATTTAGCACTCCAGGGTAATTCCTGATCTACAGACCCGTTGAGGGCGATTGCGTTGCAGACAGAGGAGAGCGCCATAGCAGATGCTGTGGCTAGTGCCCGAGTTGGCCAAGGGCAATATGCCTCGCATGAGGTTGATTGTAATTTTTTTGAAGATTGGTCACATTTTGCCGCGAAACCACTCTAAGTAATCAGCAACGGGCAAGCACGACCCGTTAATGCCCTCGATATCACATCGAGCAATCTAAATAGAAAGGGGGTGTAGATAATGAAAGTTTGTGATTTCGCTGCTGCTTTGACAGTTCGAAGTCGAGACGCCTAGGGCTAGCCTCCCGCGAAGCTGGCCGGCGGGAGTGTCTAATCCAACAGGCCGCACGAAGGTCTAAACATGAGTTACGGTGTTAATCTGAACACCTCGCTCGCTACCATGTCAGATGAAGCGTTGTGCTTCATTTTTACAAAGGGTAGCAACGTCAGCGTTGAAAAGGCCGATAAGGCCAAGGCGGAGTTGTTCAAACGCTGGGTAGGTCGGATCCAAGGATGCATCATTCGGGATTTTAGCAACATTGCTAACGATGCCGAAGACATTGCAGAAAAGGTTGTGACAAGCAGCATCGAAGCGATCAGTCGCTACGGTCTGCAGGTGCCCTTCAGGGCGTATCTCTACCGAGCTATGCACAACGAAGCCCTCCAGCACAAGAGAAAGCATGCGGAACGTCGTGAACTGGAAGTGCCTTACTGTGATGCCAGCATGGATCACCACAGTAAGAACTTGCATGCAAGCGACAGACGTGAGCAAGTGCATCATGAACGGCAGATGGAAGCCATCAAGGTTGCCCTTGCGGACCTTAGTCCTGAGGAGCGCGGCATTCTGATTCTAGAGATATACGAAGGCCACTTGCTGAAAGATATCGCTGAAATGTATGGCGTGACCCCAGTTACTATTCGGCAACGCAAGTCCCGCGCCCTCAAAAAGGTTCGGAATCATCCTGCCGTCAAAAAATTGGTAGCAGAACTGAAGCGATGACATCGCAACTGATCAACAACTCTACAAGACTAGGACCCGCGTCTGCGGGTCCTAGTCTTGGGTATTGGGTGAAACATGAGTGCTGAAGACCAGAAAACTCTTATAGAGTTTCTTGAGAATCCTCTATCTTGTGAGTATTCGGGTTTACGGGCGGAGTTTTGTCGCTTCCTCGAATCTGACCCGGTAGGACAACAATGGCTTAAAGAGGCGCATTCTCTCAAGAAACGTCGACTTCAAGACCCCACTCCCCGAAACCAGATACGCTCCATTAGAAAGGGCGCGTAGCTAAATGGAAATGGGAAAACTAAAGGCCCGTGAGCCCAAAAGCTCACGGGCTTTTGCATATTTTACACGGGCGATCAGAAGTCGTGTGGTGATTTTTAATTATTGAGTATTAGGCAAAAAACATTTTACTATCATACAATCATTATTCAATAACGCCGGGAATAAAAAGAGTTATCCAGTCACAATAACGATTATTTATACTCTTTATATACAGAAAGGCAGAGAAAAATGTGCAAAACTCCACTGCTAATTTTACAGAAACCTCTTTTCTCTGATGGTTTTTACCTTGGACCATTACACGGTATACGCCACTGCCGTGGCGACCATCGCGATTATCGCGATCCTGGCATATCTCGCCCTAAAACGTTCTATCAGGGTCGAAGGTGCCAAGTTCTCTATCGCGGATTTCTTCCACGCTGAGATCACCTCGTTTGAAACGACGGAGCACGAAGCGGACAAGGCGAGTGAGGCAAAGCCGATTCCGCTTCCCGCCCAGTCCAAGGAGGTGGAGAAGGATTGACCAGCCCAGCCCTTTGAGTATTCCGCGTCTTGATCGTTACCATTTTGCTGGTGTTGGTGGGGTGCACTGCCTAGTTCAACAGCGCCCCCAGTACCTCCTACGCCTTTTGTTGGAAGTCGTAGAGTTTGATATGGCCGAACTCCGGGTATTTGCCTTCTTTGGTCTTTTTGCCCTGGCCGGTCATGCCGCAGAGCGCGAGTTTAGTGCCGTTGTGCAGCCAGGCGGCGTCTGTCACGCGCATCTTCGTGTCGGCGGTATGGAGAGTCTGGCCGGATGCGGAGTCGAACAGGGCGACGTTCCATTTACCGACGGCTAGGCGGCCCGCCATCAGGAAGGTCTTCTGGTCCGGGTGGAAGCGTAGCACCTCCATCAGACCACCTCCGGCATCGCCTTCCTTGATCTCGGCCACTTTGCGCGGCTTCTCCTCCTGCCAGGCATAGCGCTGCCAGGTCTGTTTGCCGTTGCCTGCCATCGGGTCGATCATCGGGCCCATGCCGCAGACCAGTAGCTCTTTGTTGTCGGCGCTGAAGACCATATCGTAGATGCCACCAATGTAGTGATGGCTCTTGATAATGCCCCAGCAGGTGAAGTCTGGCGTGGTCCAGGCGGCGGCCTGCTTGCCGGTCTGGAGATCGTAGATACGCACCTCGCCCATCAGGTTACCGGCGGCGAGATAGCGACTGTCCGAGCTGAAGGCGACCGAGAGGGTGGGGGGTACATGCGGCAAAGACCAGCGCAGGTTGCCGGTGGCGGCCTCATAGACCTTGATGCTCGGCTCCACTTCGGCGGCGGGCGTGTATTTGATGTCGCCCGGCATGTACCGACCGGTCACTGTGCCCACGAGCTGCTCGTCGGGGGAGACACGCATCTTCCAGGACCAGAACTTGTGCGCCTGCACGGTGCGGAGCGGCTTGCTCTCGGCGGGGTTCAGCCAGAGCAGAGCGCCATCATACCCGGCGGAGATCACCCGGTCGGCTTTGGGCAGGTACCGCACGCCACTGGCGAAACTGGTGTGTTTGCCCAGCAGCTTGCGCTCGCCGGTCTCTATAGAAACTTCGAACACGTTGCCGTCGAAACAGGCGGCGAAGAGTCGCTTACCGTCCGGGTGGGCGTCGATGGCGTGCACGGCGGTCGGCAGGGTGAACTCTTTGCCGGGAACCAGGGTTGTTTCCAGAAGGCTCATAACAGTATCTCCCGGATCGGGGCGGCGTGGTCTTCCACACGGTAGAACGTGGCGATATCCGCCTCGTTGTATTCGGCATACGGGTCGATGCCGAGCGCAGTGAAGATAGTAGCGAACAGGTTTTTCTCGTCGAACGGCTTATCGATGACATCTATACCGTCCGGGTCGGTCGCGCCTACCACCACACCCTTCTTTATGCCCGCTCCGGCCATCGCCAGGCTCCAGGCATCCGGGTAGTGATCGCGCCCGCGGGCGACATTGAGCCACGGGGTACGCCCGAACTCGCCCATGATCACCACCAGCGTGCTATCGAGCAGTCCGCGCTCCTCCAGGTCGGTGATCAGGTTGTAGATGACCTTGTCCACCTCCGGCACCAGCATCTGATAGATCTCATGCTGGAACACGTGGGCGTCCCAGGGCATGCCGTTGGAAACCATCACGAAGGGAGCGCCGTTTTCGACCAGGTTGCGCGCCATAAGAGTGTGCTGGGCGAAGGTGCCGGGGCCGTAGCGCTCGCGGTCTTTCGGGTTTATCTTTTCCAGGTCGAACAGGTCCGCGCAGCTCATCAGGCCCTTCACGCGGGAGAACACGGCGTTCTGGGAGGACGCGGCGGCGCTGGCGTTGTCGTTCTCATACTTACGGGTCAGGAACTTGCGCAGGGCTTCGCGCTGCTCGAAGTCCTGGGTTGTGGTATCCACGAAGCGTTTGACATCGGCCAGTTTGTACTCGCCGCCCGCGCGCACGGGGCCGTACTGCGCCCCCAGCCAGCCAGCCCAGTTTCCCGCCTTGAACGCTTTGTATTCGTTGCCTTCGGGGCACGGATCGAGCAGAATGAAGTTCGGAATCGGGCTATCCAGATGACCAAGCTGCTGCCCCAGCACCGCCCCGATGGTGGGCCTTACGAACGGTACGCGCGGCTCCGCGCCCCGCTGCAGCAGGTCGATGGCCTGGAAATGCTCGCCCTGCTTGGTCTTCATCGAGCGGACAATGGAGAGCTTGTCGGCGATGGTGGCGGTCTTCGCCAGCATCTCCCCGAATCGCACGCCGGGAATCTTGGTGGGGATACTGCCGAAGGGGCCACCGTAGATGCTGTCTGGCTTCGGATCCCAGGTCTCGAACTGACTGGGAGCGCCGCAGAGCCAGAGAAGGATGCAGTGTTTTCCCTGCTTCTTCGCCTGAGCAGCAAAGGCGTTCATGGAGAACAGGCCATTAAAGCTGAATAAAGACGCCGCACCTGCGACTGTTCCCTGCAGGAACTTACGGCGGTGGAACGTATGGTCGGTCGTGTTGCAATCGCCCATACCTTCTACAGGGGCTGTAGGGGAGTTCTCGTCCATAGTGTTAGTGATTCACCTGAAATTCGGCGCTAGTTAGTAAGGCCCATAGCAAGTTACTGGCTCCGCTCTCGGGAGAGCGAGCAGAAGCCAGCATTGCCTGACAGGGTTGCAGCTCTACCGCAGCCGGTGCGCGGCCCAGTACCACGCTGAAAGCCTCACGCACCCGCGCCTCATTGGACTTTAGCGCGCTCAGCTTCGTGACCATGCTACCCGGCGAAGGCTTGAGTAGCTCGCTGAGCACGGGTGAGTTGGACAGAAAGAGCGCCTGCTGCAGCGATGGGTTGTAGTTTTCCGCCATGAGGTCCGGGAACTTGGCACAGAAGGTCCGCTCCATCTCTTTGGCCGCAGGCTCCTCTGGCTTGACTCCGGTGGCGATCCAGAGCGAGTGCAGAAGCTGCTCTGCCGAGAGCGGTTTTTCCAGGGCGCGCGCGAACGTATCTGGCAGAGGAGGGGTCTTGCCGACCGGCTTCGTGTCTAGCTGGTAGGCACGGGTATTGACGATCAAGCGCACCAGCCGCTTGACATCGTAGCCGCTCTTCTCAAAGTCGCGCCCGAGCCACTCCAGCAACTCGGGATGGCTGGCCCGATGCCGCGAGTCGATCTGATCGACGGCAGGGACGATGCCTCTGCCCATAAGCAGAGCCCAGAGCCGGTTGGCAAAGGCACGTGCCAGCTGGGGATTGTCATGGGTCACGGAGTCGGCGAAGGCTTCGCGGCGGGAGAACTTCGGCACGGACGGGCGCGGTGCCTTCTTACCTTTCTCCGGAGACGGAGGGAAGACATACAGATCGGGGCTATCGACTTCCTTCTCGTTCGCTCCGGGTATCTTCTCCGGCACGCTCTTGCCGTTCAGGAAGAACAGGGTGGCGGGCTGGGTCTCTTTCTTCAAGTTGGCAAAGCTGATAAAGCCGCCTGTGGCGCTCTCCGCCACGCCGGGGCCGGTCTCAGTATCCACGTTCTTGCTGCGATTGAAGACGGCGACCATGCCCCAGTAGTGGCGCTGCTCGATCTCCCAGGCAAGCGGGTGATTGTGACACTGCGCGCAGCCGACCTGCACCCCGAAGGCGACCGGCGCGACCGCCTCAGCCATCTGCTGGTAGTTGTTGTTCTTTTCCCCCAGGAACCAGTCTGCACCGTGCGAAGGGCCATCCGAGGCACGCGCGACTATCATGTCACGTACCATCTCGTTCCAGGGGCGATTGGCGCGGAAGCCGGTTTCCAGGAAGGTATTCCAGCCACGGTCGGCGCGCGCGCGGGCATGGTCGGAGTCGGCCCGGCCCATGAGAACCGTGTCGAACACCTCCCGCATGTGGCGCGGGTAATCGTCGGACGCCATAAGAGAGTCAATGAGCCGCTCCCGCTTGTCGGCGCTCTTGTCCGCCACAAAGCGTCGCAGCTCGTCCAGCGAAGGAATCCGGCCCGCAAGGTCCAGATACACTCGCCGCGCAAAGACGAGATCGCTGCTCAGGCCCGCCGGTTCGACCTTGTTACGCTTCCAACCCGCCTGAACGAACCAATCGATGGCGGCGCTACCGGTGAGGTTGGTAGGCAGGACATCGTGCTTTGGTAGTTGATTCCGATAGTCTGCCAGATAGCCCTCCACCCAGGTAATGTCCGTGGACTTGCCTGAAGCCAGCTTGGATTTCGGCACCGGCAGCATCGTAATCCAGGTCTTTAAGACCTCGACCTCTTTTGGAGTCAACGATACCTTGGGCGCCGGAGGCATGTGGTCGGCAGCCTGCGAGAAAATGCGGCTGAGAATCCGACTCTCGGCGGGTTTACCGGGAATAATCGCCGGACCGCTTGAGCCGCCACGCAGAATCGTATCCAGAGAGCGCAGATCCAGCCCACCCGCCTGCCGAACGCCTGCATGGCATTTCAGACAGGCCTTATCTATCAGCGGCTCCACATGGCTGCGCCAGTACGTCTCTGAATCCTCCGGCACCGGCTTGGCGACTTCTTTAGAGGCCACTGGCTTGGGGGCTGATTTCGCTTTCACCGGGGCTGGCTTCTCCTGAGCCCAGGAGCTAAGCGCGAAAAGCAGCACCAGTGGGAGCGGGAGCGAGGTGACAAGAAAGCCTTGTTTGAGCCGGGGCGATCCCCAATGTGGAGCACGGAATTGCATAGTTACAGCTTGCTTTGGAGGAGGGGCGTTATTCGTAGGCGAGTTGAGCCGAGAGGCATCCCCACCGAACTATTAAGTATCTCAGCCCTGGACTCCTTTCGCCAGTGGTCGCACCTAGTACTTTATTCCAAAAATTGTTTGCGATTGGATTTCAGCACACCAGAGCGTCGAATAGATCATCCTTGAAAGCAAACTTTGTCGTCACTACGGGTCGTAGATGACTCCGGTGAAGAGAGAGGTCTGACTTTTCTCATCCACCAGCGAGAGCACGAAGGGGCGATTGAAGTAAACTGGGCGTGGACCGCCACCGCCTCGTCCTTGAATGACCACTACTGTGGCGGCGGCGGCACGCGTTCCGGCTTCGTCGATCTCCAGTTTCGTCTTGTGGAACACCTTGGCGATTTCCAGCATCCCCTTCTTCTCCTCGTTCTCCATAGGCGTCAGATCATTATTTCCTAACAGGGAGAGCTTACTCAGGGTAGGCATTAGCTCCAGGCGAGGCAGATCCAACATCAGCTTCGGGAAGGCGAGCCGAATACGAACGGAACTAAGTGTCCGACGCCAGGAGTCCTGGAAGAGTGGCAGGTCTGGCAAAAGCCCCTCTGGAGTCTGGTCAGGTGCAGGAAGAAATGCGTAAAGCTGGAAGCGTCCCTTGCCATAGGGCAGGCGAATCGCGTCGAACTTGGGACCAAACGCACACTCCACTGGCATGGCCGCTTGCATCATAGGCACCATACGCGGCGCACTCCCACGAGACTGAAACGGCATCGGGCGTGTGTACTTCGGATCAAACGGAGTGGTCCAGAGACCTTTAAAATACGCCGCATTAGAGAGAGCGAACGCTGTCAGATAGTTGAAATCGCGCGGTGTCACCACATCTTTCACCATCTGGCGTGTCTTGTCTGCGGCCCAACTATTGATCTCCGGCGCGGCGGTTTGCCACTTCACATCTCGCAGTTCCGCCCCAAACGATTCCTGGATTCGGGCCCGCACGGCAGGTAGAAAGCGGTGTGGCGCAAAGGCCCAGAGTGCGTTCGCCAGCCCCATCTCTATGCCCGTCTCCGGTTGAGTGAGCGCTTGAAGAAGCTCACTACAGGCGGCATTGCTCACCTTGAGGTTGTCCGGCAGGTTCATCCCCATCAAAAGTGATCGCCGGGTCTCCAGTGCAGCCCCATTTGCCGTCATTGCCAGCGTAATAAAAAGAGAGAGTGGAGAGACAAACAGGTTCTTCCCTGGTTCCTCTTTTGCCAGAGCCTGCATCAGGGTACGCCCGAAAGTGTCGCTGGCTTTCGCCGCAGAAAGTTCGCTCATGGTAGCTTAGACCCACCATAGACCGAAATGTTCGAACTGTCGCAATACTGGCTTTTAAACTCGGAGGTAGACAGGAAGTATGGGACGAATATTCGTGTTATAGCGCAGAGGGATATTCGTATATGAGCCGATTGAAGCGTTTTGCCATCGCTACCGTCGTTACGCTTGCCCTGCCAGGAGGTGCTACCACACTCTGGTATCAAAGTCATTATGTGGCCCCTCTTGCGCCACAAATTCTCCCTTCTCCAAACGGCTACGATACTCTTGAGGAAGCCATAAACCTATGTTGCCTGCCATCGGATGAGCCCTCACAAGTAATAGAAGAGATCTATCTCACGGCGAAACATTGGTCTCTAGCCAGGCGCCAGAAGCTCCTTGCAGCCAATAAACCCAGCCTGGAAAAGACGCGCGAGGCGTTGCGCCAGGAATATGTTGTTCCTAGAGTAACCCCTATCGACATCGCCCCTTACAGATTCCATAGGCACCAGGACTTGCTGTTGTTCGCAGCCCAGACGTGTGCCGATTCTGGCGACCTGACCGAGGCCATGCACTATGCCCTGGATGCCGTGGAACTGGGTGTGCTCGTGCCGCGAGGGCGCGGGTTCCAGGACCGACAGGAGGGTTATGGATATGAAATACGAGGGAGGCAAATGGTCTGGCAGCTAGCGGCGCGCGTAAATGCGAAAACAGCACGAGAGGCAGGAGTGCGGCTGGCACAAGCGGAGACGCGCCGCTGGCCTCTCTCAGAGAACTGGCGAAAAGAAACAACGCAGCACGACACGGAGAATCAGATGATTTCCACATTCGGGGCAGGGCCATTCTACGCCTGGAAGCAAATGGGGCAGGAGGCCACCTATCCGAATAACATTTATGAGCTATGGGGCCGGGCGCGGGCGGTCTATGGTGGTCCCAAGGCTCTCGCAGATTGGGAGGACGATTCCTTTAAGCATTTGCAGGAGCGATTGGACCGCCCCTGGGAATTGGAGCGAGCATGGGGGGAACTCTGGCTACAGCTCCGCTATGCTCCTTACGGAACTATCCCGGTGGAGCTGGCAGAGTACTTAAACCGCGCGCAAGGGACTCTATTGAAAACGTATCTCGCCCTCCGCACCTATCGGCTAGAGCACGGAAGCTACCCGGATTCGCTGGAGAACCTGGTGGCTGCGGATTATCTGGAAGCCATTCCCATAGACCCGTTTTCTCCCACTCGCGCCCCACTGCGATATAAGCCGAATGGTGTCCTGTGGAGTGTCGGGCCAGATGCGGTGGACAATGGAGGACAAGCTTTTGCGCTGGAGAATGCGCAAAAGTCGGAAGGAGGGGTATTGGCATGCTTGATATATGGGGGTTACGACCTTATCCTCCCTTCCATTGCCCTGGGAATGGATTCTAGCGCGCTGTGAGTACATTCGGTACGCTCGTCCACTGTAGAGTTGGGTAGCGGTCATTATCGAGCGGTTCTAGTTTTGCGCGCCCGCTAAACATATTGTGCATGTACTGCATTCCCTGCCAGGCGGGGTACTCTTCTTTCTCGCTCTCAGGGTCGGCGGCTCGGGTATGCACTATGAGTGCAGTAAGGTCGTCTAAACTTCCCAGACGTACAAGCTCGAAGCCAGTCAGCGTAGCTAGCTCTCGGGCGCTGATGGTGTCGCCCGCAATGCGCAAGAATCTAGGGGTTGCTGTATCCATAGCGACAGCAGCGGTGAATGCCGCTGTGTTGTCCATGGTTGTAAAGTCCAGCGGCTGATCGGCATTTTCCCAATGGCGCACCTGCTTCGCTTTAAAATCGAGTAGTGGCATAGCGGATGTCAGCAGCTCGGCGAACGCGCCGTTTAAAACCGAGGTCGCAGCGATGGAAGAGCCATCAATGCGCTCCTGAAACTCGCGCCGCAGATCAAGGTTGCGGTTCTCCCCCGCAGGTAACTTTGTGTAGTCGATAGCGTAATCCGAAGGAATGAAGCGGGGCACGCCCTCTGCAATGGCTGCGTGTAGCAGGCGGGATTGGGTGTCTACAATCACTTCACGCAGACCCTGGAGCGCGGAGACCACACACGCCACACCCTCGCAGGCCCGCGTCAGCGCGCTCGTATCCTCCATATCCAGGGTGACTATCTCCGCGCCATGCTGTTCAAGTTTCGCGAGCTTATCCGGGTTCGAGCCAGTACGTGCTAGAGCACGGATCTTAGCCCCCAGCTCTTTCAGCGCTTGAGTGATACGCCTGCCCAGATTGCCCGTTGCACCCGCTACCAGGATTGTGTCTGCCATCTCCGAAAAACCACCTTTGAGTTACTTTCGTAACTTCCAAACGCTTTGCTCTAGCGGTCCGTTCCGGGAAAAAGTGTAAGGGTCTCAGGTATGGTGGTTTGATACAATCAGGAGCCTCGGTGGTAAGGACACTCCTTTCAGGTGAGTGCTCTGTTGGACGATTTCCCATGCACGATTACATTCGTAAGATTCTTGGCGCGCGTGTCTATGATGTCGCTATTGAGAGCCCGCTAGATCCCCTACCAAGGCTCTCTACGCGCCTGGGGGCAAGCGTTCTCCTGAAGAGAGAAGACCTACAGCCTGTGTTCTCGTTTAAGCTGCGTGGGGCGTATAACAAAATCGCCGGGCTATCTCCTGAAGCTACTCAGCGCGGTGTGATCTGCGCCTCGGCGGGCAACCATGCGCAAGGAGTGGCACTGGCGGCGCGCAGGCTTTCTATCGAAGCGACTATAGTTATGCCGGAAACAACCCCGAACATCAAGGTACAGGCGGTACGCAGCCTGGGTGGTCATGTGGTGCTACATGGAGAGAGTTTCGATGAGGCGTATAGCCATGCTCGTAAACTGGAAGCCGAAGAGGGACTGATCTTCATTCACCCATACGATGACCCTGATGTTATCGCCGGTCAGGGTACGGTCGGTATGGAGATATTGCGACAGCATTCGGACCCGATTGAGGCGATCTTTGTGCCCATAGGTGGCGGCGGATTGGCAGCAGGAGTAGCTGTGTATTGCAAATTCCTTCGCCCGGAGACAAAGGTTATCGGTGTTGAGCCAGAGGATGCAGCTTCCATGGCGGGCGCTATCAAAAGTGGTCAGCGCATTGTGCTGGAGCAAGTGGGTCTCTTTGCTGATGGTGTTGCGGTGCGACAAGCTGGCGAGGAAACCTTCCGGCTCTGCCGGGAGTTCCTGGATGAGGTCGTTACTGTCTCCACCGATGAAATCTGTGCCGCGGTGAAAGATATCTTCGAGGATACACGCTCTATTGCCGAGCCTGCTGGGGCAGTCAGCCTTGCCGGATTGAAGGCATATGCAATGCGAAGCAATCAGAGAAGTGGCGCTCTGGTGGCGATCAATAGTGGCGCCAATATGAATTTCGATCGGCTACGCCATATTGCGGAGCGGGCCGAGATCGGGGAACAGCGCGAGGCTCTGCTAGCAGTCACGATCCCGGAGCGGCCAGGCAGCTATCGCAACTTCATCCAGCTTATGGGCAAACGCGCCATCACTGAGTTCAACTATCGGTACTCTGACCCAAAGAGTGCGCATATCTTTGTTGGCGTTCAGCTCTCGGAAGGTGAAGCGGAAAAGCAGCAAATAGTCTCGATGTTGACTGAGCACGATTATCCTGTGCTAGATATGAGCGACAATGAGCTCGCCAAGCTGCATGTTCGCTACATGGTCGGCGGCAAAGCCCCCGATTTGAAAGATGAGCTTCTGTTTCGTTTCCAGTTCCCAGAGCGCCCCGGTGCCTTATTAAAATTCCTGAACAGCCTCTCTGCGGACTGGAATATCTCCCTCTTTCACTACCGCAATCTTGGCGCGGATTACGGGCGAGTACTCATCGGCATTCAAATTCCCCAGATGGAACATGAGCATCTCAAGCGACGGCTGGATGCTTTAGGATATCCCTACTGGAACGAGAGCGACAATCCGGCGTACTCCGTCTTTCTCTAATTTGTCATAGCACCCAAAACACTTCCTAATGGTTACCAATCTGGTTGCTACCACCAGATTATCAAGTACATTGTCTGCTCTGAGTTCCCTGACAGTTCTTCATCATTCTTTGAAGACAGCTCAGAGAGTCAGGTGACAGGCCGGCAGGAGCAAGGGAACAACAACGCGCACTGCGGCGCTATTCGTGTGTATTGATTCAGGTTCTCACAAAAATGCCCAACTCGGCTTCCCTGTGTCTGAATCCTGTGCATTACTCTATTGAGAAAATATAATGCAATAGAGATGCCCCCTGATACTTTACGAAGATAAAAATCTAAAAATATTCATGCAATCATGGATTCAATTCATAATATTATAATATGTATAATTATATTGATAATTTAAAATCTATTATGAGATAATTTAATTATACTAAGAATATATTTACGAACTTACGATTATTGTGACATGTGAATTCCCAGGAATGCCTTGCTAAAATCATTCCTTTTAGAGATCTCATGCACATGAAACAAAACAATACCTCCATAAAATCCTTCGTTCCCGCTTTACCCATGACTTTTGGGGTCGGGTTAATTGCCTGCTCTCTGCTGCTGAGCGCACCGGCGCAGGCACAGATTTTCGTCTCTGCCTACTTATCCGCGCCCAATACGCAGACTGTTCCGGGTAGCATCAGTGGACCGGTCTCGGAAACCTTTGACGCGCAATCTGTTGGTGCCCATGACTATACGGATGCCGACCCATTTGCCTCCGCTATTGGTAACTACAGCGGGCGTTTCGCGGTGGTAGGCGATGATCAGTACGGCACTGGCACCGGCAATTACTTTGCTATCGGAGCGCAGAGCGGCTCATCTTCTCCCGTCACTCTCACCTTTGCCTCCCCCGTTCGCTACTTTGGCATGTCCTACAATGCAGGCGACTCCCAAAACGGCTTCTCGTTCTACGACTCCGATAATAACTTCGTTGGGCGCTACTCCACCGCAACTCTGATCAGCGTTCTTCATGGTGGAGTAGGTACTGTCACGGCGCTGGATAACAGCGTCTACGACACATCACGGTACTACGGTAAGCCCAATGGGGCAGGCCCGACAAACAACAACACCGGGCAAAACAGTGGTGAGCCGTACGCCTTCCTGAACTTCTTTGTGGATGGTGGTGGCATCAGCAAGATTGTCTTCGACAACTCCAATACTCAGGGCTCGGGGTTTGAGAGTGACAATCATACGATCAGCCTGACCGCGCAAACCCCGGTAGGTCATCCTTTTGTCTTCGTTGGTACCGCATCCGCAGCACCGGAACCTGGCAGTGTGGCTCTACTGGCTATCACCCTGCCACTGGCAGGCACGTTCCTGGCCCGCCGCAAGCGCTCCCTCTGACAGATAGTCTAACTCTCTGAAAGCACACAGCCAGCAAGCCGCCTGATCCCAGGCGGCTTGCTGGTTTATTCTTTGTATCAACATCAAGAATGCCAGTAGCCTCCCGTAATCGAAACCAGTTCTGTGGTGATGGCACGCCGCTGACCTGTGGCTATCGTTACGATCTCCAGAGGGCCACAGCGTGCCATTACCACAGAACTGGTTTCGATTGCAAAGGGCTACTGGCAATCTTGATTTGATGACTCCGAAACTCGAAGAGAAAGGGAAGGCTAGAACCTCGCCCAAAATGTCTTCTTGATATTTGCTGATATGCTATAAGGGCAAGCCTATGCTGCCTTTCACCAATCCAGAAAATCAGAGGTGATTTTCTGGATATGTCAAGCTTTGTTTATTAATTTTATTTTATTGTCTTCGCAAAAAAGCATAATAGAGTTTTTTTTCTGTATTATCTGCAAGAGATAACGATGTTATAAAATGCTTAACTGCTTGTTCTTTTCGTCCCGAATAAAGATACGCCTGACCGATTTTGAAATTAATTAACGAAGAAGCACCAGGGTTATATTCAATGGCCTTCTTGTAATTATCTATAGCATCATCTGCTCTTTTTGACCATTCAGTATGATCCTCACCCCGAAATGAATACAGATTTATATTTCCTATTCCATTATAATAATCAAAGTCAATAATCTTCTCTGATTTTACAAAGAAAAACAGTTTATTATATCTAGTTTTCTCATAATTATCAATCACAAGACGATGATCAGGTAATTCTTGATATAAACTGCCCCGCGAATTCCGATGGAATTCCTTTTCAAAATGCCATAATCCAAATACAGAAACCGGAGTCAAGTACAAGCTACTCCATATAACTGAGTTCTTACCCAGGTATTTCCTTTCCGATAAATTGTAGCCAGGATATTTCCGAGGAGAAATAAAAGGACTAATGGCTAATGAAAATGCAAAAAATGCAATTAGCCATCGTTGTCTCAACCCTACTTTCGTTTTTTGCGTAGTTGTTATGCTATTCATTTTAATTGCTCCAAGAAAAGGATCCAGCTATGTACGTTACCGTTGTTGCCCTCTCCAACATCTAAAGCAAGAATCATCACTAAGGAATATATCAGCAAATATCAAATACGATTTTTGGGCGAGGCTCTACTGTCATCACGGTAGCCTTCGGTACGTCCTTTTTCGGCGATGGCTTTGAAGAGAGCACAGAAGGGATATCCGCCTCTGTCAGGCGCCATCTGGACCTCGAGGTGCCGGGCTGGATTATCCCGTTTCGGCTTGACCTGATTCGACTGCTACAGGATTGCAGTACGGCTGGATCGAGCAGCCTTTCCCCTCATGGCATACTCCTCCCCGTGAGGATTCCGTAGCATCCCGAGAGCAGCTTGTCGGCGCGTTTCTTGCTGCCCTGGAAAGCGAGTGCCCTGCACCGGCATGGATACCTAGAGGCTAGCCCTTAGCCGGTCTGCCTGCGCCACCTCCAGCGAGGGAGAGCACTGAACGCGGGTGCCGATATAACCGGCCAGGCGGTCGGCCAGGGCCAGCTGATTGCGCTCCTCATAGCTCTGCGCCAGGACTAGCTCCTGCCCATCGCCGTAGACCAGAGCTACCGTGTAGTTATAGCGACTATCGGAATCCTTGCCTTCGGAAACAGCCACAAACTCCACCTTATCGAAGCGCGTGACTATACTGCCCTCGCGCCGCACGCTCCGGTCTTTCTTGAGTAGCTCCAGCGTAAACGTGGGCTTGTGAAGCTTACTGAGGTACCAGGGAATCGCCACCAGCATCACGACCGTGGCAAGTGCCCAGAGAAACCCCACATTGTTGCCCTTCATGGTGACAATGTCCTGGCCTGTGCTGCGCCCTGAGACCAGGGAGATAGCTCCCATGAGAGTAAGGCAAGCAAAGGTTATTGCAATAAACAGGATTGCCTTCATGGTGACATTGGTTCCGCCTTCCGAGCGCAGAATCAATCGTTCGTCTTCTTCTCTAACCGTCATAGTGATTTTAGTATAGGAGTATTCCTAAAAGAATAACAGATACAGAAAATATGAATTTTAAGGAGTACAGTTGTGGGTAAAATAGAGGGATGCCCATGGAGGAACAGCATAAGCATTTATATGAAAGCGTGGCGGACCGCATTACCCAGCTCATTGCTCAGGGAACATTCCGGGCGGGGGAGCGGATACCCTCGGTGCGGCAGCTTAGCCGCCAGTTTCAGGTCAGTATCACCACGGTTCTGGAGGCCTATCGCCTGCTCGAAAATAGGGGGACTATAGAGGCGCGCCCACAGTCCGGGTACTACGTGCGAGCGTCTTTCCCTCTGGCGCTAGAGGAGCCGCAGATATCTCGGCCTCCTATCGAGCCGACACCTGTTTCCCTGGGAGAGCTGGCTGTGCAGATCCTGCGCGATATGGGCGATCCTTCCCGCCTGCAGCTCGGTGCGGCTCTGCCTCACCCGGATGTGCTACAGCTAGAAAAACTCAACCGGGCTCTTGCCAGGGTTGCGCGGCGGGGCGACAGAATGGGAAGTGTCTACGAGATGCCGCCGGGCTACGAGGCACTGCGTCTTCAGATCGCACGTCGCCTGACTCTTGCAGGCTGCGCGCTAGCCCCGTCGCAAATTGTCATTACCTCTGGGTGTCAGGAAGCTATTTATCTCTGTCTGCGCGCTGTGTGCGAACCGGGGGACACGGTTGCCATTGAATCGCCGATCTTCTACGGAGTCTTGCAGGCGATTGAGAGTCTGGGATTGAAAGCCCTGGAGATTCCGACCCACCCGCGCGATGGCATCAGTTTAGAGGCTCTAACCAATGCCGTGGAGACCGTTTCTGTGAAAGCCTGCGTGGTCGTTTCTAACTACAACAACCCGCTGGGGAGCCGCATTCCCGATGAGAACAAGCGCAAACTGGTGGAGCTTCTGGCGGCCAGAGACATCCCGCTGATCGAAGATGACAACTACGGCGAGCTCAGCTTTGATACTGCTCGCCCCATGGTGGCGAAAGCGTTCGACACAAACGGCCTGGTGCTGCTCTGCGCCTCGTTCTCCAAAACACTCGCGCCGGGCTACCGCATCGGGTGGGTGGCTCCGGGGCGCTACCAGGCGAAGGTAGAGCGCCTGAAAGTGGCGTGTAACCTGGCGACCTCTATGCCCCCTCAGCTTGCCCTGGCCGAGTACTTAGAGGGCGGTGGCTACGATCACCACCTGCGCCGAGTGCGGCGCATCTACGCCCAGCACACGGCCCGAATGGCTCAGGCCATCGGCGAGTATTTCCCGCCAGGTACCCGAGTCACGCGGCCCGGCGGCGGGTTCGTGCTCTGGGTAGAACTACGGCCGCATATCGATTCCGTGGCGCTTTATGAGCAGGCTCTGCGCGCTGGCATCACGCTGGCCCCCGGGCCTCTCTTTTCCGCTACTCAGAAGTACCGCAACTTCCTGCGCCTGAACGCTTCTTACTGGTCTCCTGAGACCGAGCGCGGTCTGGAGACTCTGGGGAAACTTGCCGCAGGTTTTCCGCAGTAGTAGTAGCTACTTTGTAGCACCAGCCTGCTTGAGTAGCTGGGCCACTTTTGCACTAGGTATTGCGTCCATCGAATGCATCAGCGCAGTTTTGCCCTCTTTATCCCGTGCATTCACGTCTGCACCGCTGGCCAGGAGCGCTTTGAGAATGTCCATATAGTGCGAGTTGGCGGCATACATCAGCGGCGTCATGCCCGTCTGGTCTTTCACATTCACCTGCGCCCCGTGTCTCAGCAGAAAGCGGATGGGCTCTATTTGCCCATAAGCTGCCATGGTGCTTAAGGGCGTTGAACCATAGCCGTCACGCGCATTGATATCCGCGCCGTGAGCTAACAAAAGCTGGAAAATGCGAATGCTTTTGCCATACACGTCTGTAGCGTAGTGCATGGCGGTACGCCCATGCACGGTTGAAAGCCCAGTGTATCCACGATTTGTGACAACGATGGCACTGTCCTTGCTTCTTGGCCGAGGATCCGCGCCTCGCTCTAACAGCAGTTGTATCGTTCGAATATGCCCGATAAAGACTGCTGACATCAGAGGAGTCATGCCACTCTCGTCTCGGGCATTGACATCCGCTCCCCGATCCAGCAGGGCTTTGACAATCGTCAGGTTTTCGTGAAAGGTGAACAGCTCACCCTGTGCGGCTAAGTGCTCATGTCTGGCGCCAATACTTAATGCACATTCGAGTGCGCTCTCCCCCGCATACCACCGGGCTGGCAGAAGCTCC
>JASGJG010000005.1:0-13836 GCA_049840835.1 Armatimonas sp.
GGCGGAACCTGCATCATGGCGAGCCTGAACTCGGTGGGTATGGTGGGTATGATCGAGCTAGCTCGGCACACGCAGCTCCCGATTCACGCTCATAGAAACGGCTGGGGGTATCTCTCACGCCACCCGCTGCTGGGCTGGTCGTATGTGGCGTGGCAGAAGCTCTGGCGACTGGCAGGTGTGGACCATATGCACGTAAACGGCCTGCAAAACAAATTTTGCGAAGACGATGACAGCGTTATCGCCTCGGCTCAGACCTGCCTGACGCCGCTCTTCCCCGATAAGCCCTGTATCGCCATGCCAGTATTCTCCTCCGGGCAGACCACGAAGCAGCCCACCGAGACCTATCGGCGACTAGGCTCGGCAGACTTAATCTACGCGGCAGGCGGTGGCATCATGGGCCACCCGGATGGCCCCGCCGCCGGGGTTGCCGCCCTACGAGAGGCGTGGGCCAGCGCTATATCTTCATGCCCCCCTGCCCCTCAGTAATGGGGGGGTCATCAAATTTTGGAAATGGAAGTTCAATGACGACGATTGCACTGCTTGGTGCGGGCGGCAAGATGGGTTGCCGCCTGACAGATAACCTCAAAGACCACCCGGATTACGAGATGCTCTATGTAGAAGTGAGCGAGGTAGGCCTGGGGCGAATGCAAGATAGAGGTGTGAGCGCCACACCACAGGCAGAGGCGCTAGAGCGAGCTCAGGTCGTGATTCTGGCGGTTCCAGATGCGCTTATCGGGAAAATCAGTACAGGGATTGTGCCGCAGCTCAAGCCAGGCACCATGGTCATGGGCCTGGACCCAGCGGCGGGTTATGCGGGCGTTTTCCCTGAGCGAGCGGATGTTACCTACTTCGCCGCGCACCCCTGCCATCCCCCACTCTTTATGGAGGAGCTGACCCACGAGGCGCAGACCGACTGGTTCGGCGGCTATCACGCCCGTCAGAGCGTGGTGTGTGCGCTGATTCAAGGCCCGGAAGAGCATTATTCACTCGGCGAGAGGATCGCCGCCGATATGTACGCACCGATTCTGCGGATGCACCGAATCACGGTAGAGCAAATGGCGATTCTGGAGCCAGGTGTGGTGGAGACGACTTGCGCCACACTGGTCAGCGCCATGCGGGAGTCCTTAGATGAGTGTATTCGTATGGGTGTACCCGAGCAGGCCGCCTGGGACTTTGTGATGGGCCATATCCGAATCGAGCTGGCGATTCTCTTCGGGTATGCGGGTTTCCCGTTTTCAGATGGCGCGAAGCTAGCGGTGGAGAATGCGAAATCGAAAATCTTTCAGCCAGACTGGAAGCAGAACGTGCTGTCTCTTGAAGCCATTCAGCAGCAGGTGAAGGACATCACGCACGCCGAATGAACCATGCCCCATGGACAGGAAAGTCCATGTCTCAGGGGGCTGCGCCCCACAATGTCCTTCGGACCTACCGAATACAAAAGCAAAATGGTTATGTCGCAGAGCGACTTTGTGGCGAAGCCCTCAGACCCAGACTTTCATGTCTGGGGATTTTATACAGATGGTCATGATGTGCTTATGCCAGGGGTACTTAGGAAACAATGAAAGCTGCTGTTTACACTGGTCTGCCCGCGCCGGGGACTATGGGCTCACGGATTCAGATTCAAGAGGTGCCAGAACCGACGATTACGGATGGAGAGGCGCTGGTCAAGATAGAGGCATGCTCCGTGTGCGGCACGGACCTGCGCACCTATCGTTATGGAGACCCGAGTATTCAGCCGGGCCGAATTCTGGGCCATGAGTTCTGCGCCACTCTGGTAGAAAGCTCGGTGCCGGATATCGGAGTAGAAATCGGGCAGCGGCTCTCGATGTACATCGTGCTGATAGACGGTACAGACCGCTACACAGAACGCGGGCGGGAAAATCTATCGTCGCACCGGAATACAATTAGCTACCACTATGATGGTGCGTTCGCTCCATTGATGAAGGTTCCAGCGCTTGCCATTCGCAATCAGTGCCTCTTCCCGGTGACTTCGGAGATTTCGTCGGAGCAGCTTTCGTTAGCCGAGCCACTGGGGTGCTGCATGAATGCCCACACGCGCCTGGATATCAGCAATCAGGACACAGTGGTAGTTATCGGAGCCGGGCCTATCGGGCTGATGCATGCCGCTATTGCGCGACATCGGGGAGCGCAGAAGGTGTTCCTTGTAGACACTAACCCAAGGCGCCTGGAGCTGGCACGCAACTTCGATATAGATGGCACTCTCCTCTCTCGGCAGGATGGTTCGCATCTAGAAGAATTAGTAGAGCTAACCGATGGGTTCGGCCCAGATGTGGTGATTGTGGCCGTAGCTAGCAGCGCCGCCCAGAGCGATGCGTTGGAGATTGCCGCCCGAGGCGGACGCATATGCTTCTTCGCGGGGTTGCCCAAAAGCGCCCCCGAAGCGAAGCTGAACGTGAACCATATCCACTATAAGGAGCTGGAGGTCTTCGGTAGCTACTCCGAAAAGAAATCGGACTTTCAGGCGGCGTTTGCTTTGTTAAACTCCGGACAGTTCCCCGGCGATAAATTGATTACCCATACCTTGCCCCTCGACCGGGCTCTCGAAGCGTTCCTACTCATGGAAACAGGCGCTGCCCTGAAGGTGTGTATTACACTGGCATGAGCAGCTTCCCTGATCTGGAAGCTATGACGGTTGAACTTGGCCTTACCTGTGCCTGGCCGCCTGCGACACTGGCTTACCGGGGGAGAGTTTGACGCAGAGGCTTTCCAGAAAGACGGCGGCTGGCTATAGCACGGCTTCTATAAAGCAAGTTGGTATGTCGCGGAGCGACTTCTTGGCGAAGCCCTGAGTCCCAGAGGTTTATCTCTGGGACGTTTCCTATAAAAGCTCTTTGAGGATGATAGTGACATCGCGGGATTTACCGGCGGCGTCCTGAAGGCTCAGCACGAGTTTGGAGCCGGGAGCGGAGCGCAGAGCTTCTCGCACGCCCACGGCACCCAGAGTGGGAACGTCTTTCCCATCGATAGCGGTTAGCTTCTCACCGACAGCGATTCCGGCTTCAGCAGCGGGCGAGCCGGGAGCGACGGTGCGAATGGTGTACTCCCCATTGTCTCCCAGCACTCCCGAGAACCCGGCGCGGGGACCGGCGAACGGCTCGGTGAAGCGAGTGCTTTTCTGCAGGTGTAGCTTTCCAGCAGGGAAGTCGAAGGTGACCACAAAACGCGCCAGGGTCTCGCCGCCTACCAGCCCGATAGTACCGGAATCCGCCAGCGCGCCGCTCTTATCAGCGGAGAGATTGGCGACTACTCCATTCAGGCTCTGACCTGCCAGGGAGAACGAGGAAATGCGAATCGCCTCGCCCACGCTGGCCCCGCCAAGTCCCTGCCCGGTTACGGACTCAATCCGTTTTGGATACTTCTCTTTGAGCTTTTCTCTGGCAACGGTAGGCGACGTAAACGTGAACGTGCCACCATAGCCGGTATCCAGTCGCACTCGGCCCTTCAGACCATCTACCTCGGCATCCACTTCCGGCAATCCGAAGCGACGAGTGAGTTCAAGCGAGGTCGCATCTTTTGGAGCGGGAGCGCCGGGTGAGAGGAACTGAACTCGCTTTTTATCGTAGTCTATCTTCAGAACGTATTGAGACAGAAACGGCATCCCTAAGATACCGTCGGCTTTTTTGCCACCGCCTGCGGGCAGGTCCAGAATCACCGCGGGTTGCCCAGCGACGCTACGTCCACCACACTCCAGGCTCGTGAGGCGAACCAACTTGGCCTGTTGCGCCTTCTCACCGGCGCCACCGATCATCATGCTGCGGCCTTCACCAAGCTCGAATTTCTTCGCGGCTTCGGGGGTGAGCAGGCTGACTCCGGCGCAGGTGTCTAAAATCAGGCGAGCTGGTTTCCCGTTTATCTTCGCCTCTACGAGAATAAGGCTACCAATAGTCTCAAAAGGCAGCTCGTAGGAAGGTGCTGGAGCAACTTGCGCGGGTGGCTGGGGGGTATGGAAAAGGAATGGCATGGTACTTCTCTGACGAATACTACGGCTCTATTCCGCGAAGAGGTTCCTGGCGTCTCTGGGGAGCATACGCACATGGCGCAGATAGGCACTCACCTGGTCATCGTCGCCCTGGGGATAGGAGAAGTTATGAGCTTCGGCCACGGAGCGAGCGACTCGTCGGAAAAACTCCCCCATAGCAAAGAACGCTTCCCACGCGTGGTCCGGGTCGGCATCCGCGCAGGTCTGCGCCCAGAGCGCCCACAGTTCCGGCTCTAAGGCACTTTTCAGGCGCTTGCCGTGTTGCCCGAAGTTGCGCTGGTATTCGGTCTTCTGTGCGGCGTACCAGACGAGCATTTTGGTGAGCTGCTCCCGCACTATGACTTCGTGGATATGCCGAGCGGCCATAGCCTCGCCGCGCCAGAGCGCTTTGGCGATGTAGGTACTCACCCACCAGAACTCATTGCAACAGTCCGCAAAGAGCTGTGATGTGGGAGGCTTCGGTAGGTAGTCACTCTCGCCGGGCGGCGACAGCGTGGGCAATAGACCATCTTTATCTAAAAGCACCATGCTCAGGCTATCGGGCTGGAATTGTTCTAGAAGTTCCAGCGGGTAGAGCGTGAGGTCGATTCGGACACCATCGGTGAACAGGGTGAGATAGCCGAAATGCCCATCTCGGGCGGGAGGTGGGTCCTCCATGGCCTCGGGCATCTGGAGGATAAGAATCTCACCGAACTGCTCCCGCATCCATGCCGGGTTGTTCCAGAACGGCGCGATGTCCGTAACAAGATACGTGACATCGTAGTCTTGAAACGGATCCGGGGAGATGCTGGCGTTGGTGCGCGAACCGGTGAGCAGTACTGTGCGGATACGATCATCGGAGCGGGCGGTTTCCAGAAGTTGCCTCTGTACCTCCGCCGCGCTCCGCATGACGCTTTTACTCCGAGACGTTCAAGACAACTTTGCCGCACTGACCGGAGCGCATGAGGGAGAATCCCTCGGCAAAGTCATCGAATGGGAGCTGGTGGGTGAGAATCGGCTCGATACAGAGGCGATTGTTGGCCAGCAGGTTCTGCATGGTCACCCAGGTCTCATAGAGCCGCCGCCCGACCACGCCGTGCAGGGTCAGCCCCTTGAAGATGACCTTCTCGGCCAGATCCAGCTCCACGGTTCGCGACGGAATGCCCATGAGCGAGACACGACCACCGGGCCGCGCCAGGCGCATGGCCTGCTGAATGGCACTGACGGCGCCACTCATCTCCAGTACTACATCCACGCCCTGACCGTCAGTGGCGGCGAGCACAGCGGCGTCCATGTCATCGTCGGGGATTCGGCAGAGCTTGTCCGCCCCTACCTGCTCCGCGATACCCAGCCGGTAGGCCGAGGTGTCAGAGGCGGCAATCCAGCTGGCACCCAGCGCACGGCAGACCGAGATACTGAGCAACCCGATGGGACCGCATCCGAGGACCGCCACGCTGCGCCCGGCAAGCTCGCCCTGCATGGCGGCATGGACAGCGTTCCCCAGCGGGTCCTGCAGGCAGGCGATATGCGGAGGAATGCGCGGGTCGTTCTTAATCAGGCTGGTCTCGGGCACCGCGAAGTACTCGCGGAAACAGCCATCGGTATCCACGCCGAAGATTTGGGTATGGCGGCACACGTGCCCCTGCCCGATTCGGCACTGCAGGCAGTGCCCGCAGACCTTGTGGGACTCCCCAGAGACGAAGTCTCCGACAGCCAGGCTGTTCACGCCCTCGCCCACAGCGATCACTTCCCCGGCGAACTCGTGCCCCATGACCAGCGGGGGCTTTACACGCCCGGCAGCCCAGGCATCCCAGGAGTACACATGGTAGTCTGTGCCGCAGATAGCAACGTTCTGTACCTTTATCAGGGCATAACCGGGCGGGACACTGTCATACTCTGGCAACGAGCGCAGTTCCGCTCCCTCACTCGCCGCCGCCTTTATAATCGCCTTCATGGGCATGTCTTAGTGAGTATACCCTGTCCCAATAGCAAAAGAAAAAGTACAGCCCGAGGCAAATTGCCTCGGGCTGTACTTTTTGTGGTTGGCAGGCTACTGCCCGCGCGCGCCCTCGGTTCGGTTCGGCTCTCCCATAGTGGGAGGCGGATTGCCTACCGCAGCGTCACGCATACCCTTGACGGGCTTGTTCATGTTCGCACCGGGTCCAGTTCCATCGAGAGAGCCGACGATGTTCTCCTTCGGCGGTGCGAGGGCCTTGAAGCCCATAAAGCCTGCTGCTGCGACGGCCACAACGACCGCGATCACAGCAAGCGCCATTTTCTTCTTATCGTCCATGGCTATTTATACTGGCCGTCGAAGTGGAGCAGGTTGCGGTTGGACTGACCAGCAGCCGCACGCGCGGTGACAGCAGCCTGAGTCCAGGGCCACGGCATGAGCGCCTCAGGGGTGAATGCTTTCGCATGACCATCCGCGAACATGTAGTTCACCTTGCGGTTGTGCGCGCCCAGATTGATACGCATCGCGCCTGGACTGGCCGAACACCAGGTTGCAGTCACGGTGTCGGGAGCAACAGGGAACTTCTGGTTCGCGTTGTACTCCGCCCAGCCAGCCGCTTCGTAGGTTCGATAGCGATAGTAGGCATACCCTTCGGTATAGCTTGCCGTCGTCCAGAGCTCGTAGGCCGTTACCGTATCGGCAGGAGCGCCGACCGCTGCCAGGGCAACTGAAGCTCCCGTGTCCGCGTACGGATGCAGACCAAAGGCGAACCAGGGATCGTTGGCATCACCGTGAGTGAACGAGTAGCTGATCGGCTTGCCATAGCTGGGATCACAGTCATCGCGTGGGATGCTGTCGCTGGGACACTTCCAGACCCCATCGTTCTTGATGTAGGGACCAAGTGCATCCTGGATACCGAAGGCCCACTTGGGTGCCACAAGGTTGGTTACCGCCGTACCGCGTAGGCGCAGACGGGGGAACATTTCATCGTAGTCCTGAACGTACATCTGCTCGGCGAGACCGATGTTCTTCATGTTGGACAGGCAGGAGGTCTGGCGGGCTTTCTCACGAGCCTGAGCGAAGACCGGGAAAAGGATGGCGGCCAGGATCGCAATGATAGCGATAACAACCAGAAGTTCAATCAAAGTAAAAGCGCGATTTCGCATCTTTCACCTCCCGAAGAAGATGGAACATTATATCTTAAGAACAGATGAAGAAACGAGATAGTGACTAAATTTACTCTCTTTTTACAAAAGCAAATCCTGCACTCTATCCTCCGGAGGAAAGACAAAACCGCTTTACTTCAATTTTATTGCATCTTGTGATGGAGTTTCGAAACAAACCCGATACATAAGCAGGCAACCCATACTCTCTCTCATTACTCTTAGTTGGAATAAATCGAAATCACAAATTTCATATTTATATGTAAACAATTTGTTTCCTAAAACCCATACTATTTCCGGATTATTTCAACCAGCCCACCCTCTACTTAATTCTAGGACGAAATAAAGCGCCTACTCCGCGAATATTGAAAGACTCACCCTAACGACAACTTACTATAATCTCCTATACTCCGTTCGCTCATGAAATGTTACGGACGATAAAGTAGCCGGAAGAAAATCGCAATAGACCTGTAAAGTACGGCGTATAATACGCCCCATGGGGACGATTCTTTGTGTGGCGAGCTACGAAAAAGGGCAGGAATTTATCCGCCAGTGTAAGCGTGAAGGCTGGCGCGTTCTCCTGCTTACCGGAGAGAGCCTGAAACAGGCTGCCTGGCCCTGGGAGAGCATCGATGAAGTGCACTTCCGCCCGGACCCGGAGCATGAGTGGAATATAGAGCACCTGCTTCTTACCATCAGCTACATCGCACGCTTCGAAAAGATCGAGCGTATCGTCCCGCTAGATGACTTCGATGTAGAAAAGCCGCCCTGCTTCGCGAGCACCTCCGGTTGCCCGGTATGGGAGACTCTATTGCCCGACACTTCCGAGACAAACTGGCCATGCGCACTCGCGCTCAAGAAGCTGGCCTCCCGATCCCCCGGTTCACCGGGCTGTTCTACAACGGCGATGTCAATGCGTTCTTAGAGGCAGTGCCCGGTCCTTATGTGCTCAAACCACGAACCAGCGCTGGGGCAATCGGGATTCAGCGCGTAGCCAATAAAGACGATGCCTGGACCGCTATCAATGCCATGGGCGATAAGCGGAGTTTTGGCCTTCTGGAAGAGTTCATAGCCGGTGATGTCTTCCACGTGGACTCTATTGTAGAGGACAATAAGGTTCTCTGGAGCCTGGCCAGCGCCTATGGTCGCCCCCCACTGGAAACCAGCCATGATGGCCGGGTGTTCCAGACCAGCGTACTTCCACGCGCCGGTGCCGCCGCCAAAGCCTTGAAGAAATTGAACGCGGATGTACTGTCTGCACTCGGCCTGAAAAAAGGCGTGAGCCACACCGAGTTCCTACGCTCCGAAGATGGTCGTTTTCTCTTCCTGGAGACCAGCGCCCGCGTGGGTGGCGCGCATATCTCTGACATGGTGGAAGCCGCCAGCGGCCTGAACCTGTGGGCCGAGTGGGCGAAACTGGAGCTACGCGACACTTATAAAGTCGAAGAGGGCCGCAAGGAGTACGCGGGCATGTTACTCTCCCTGGCGCGGCAGGAGTGGCCTGACCTCAGCGGTTTCGATGCCCCAGAAGTTGTCTGGAAGCTCAACCAGCGCAACCACGCGGGGCTGATTGTCCGTGATAAAGCCCACGCGCGAGTCGCCGGGCTGTTAGAAGAGTACGTTCCCCGCTTCTACGAGCAGTTCCACATGGCCCTCCCCCCACGCGACAAACCGGATCATTAAACCGAATGGATACGCGGGTTTTCAACCCGCGTATCCAAACCAGCTCCCTACTCCGACTCTAAGCGAACACTCGCAGGTGTACCTAGCCCCATAGCCCCTGTGCGCTCTACAATCAGCTTCTCACCCTCGAAAGTTAGTGTGTAAAGCGGTGTGGAGGGGTGCTCGGTATAGCACAGGCGGAACGACAATACATTCGGTGCAGTCCATGCCCCCCAGATAGCGGTCGGCTGTGGTCCGGCGCTACGTGCCGGATGGTAGGTTGTTTCGCCCTCGCGCCAACGCCCCAGACCAATCTGAAAGGTATGCGTCCCAAAACGATCCGTTCGGGCCAGAGTCGCTCCATCGGCATCGAAAGTGAGGGACATCGCGGTCACTCCCTGCTCGTTCTCGCCAAAGGTAAAAATCCGGTTGACTGCATGGGGCGAGGTAAGTTCACCTACCGGATGCGGCACTTCGCCTCGGCTATCTAAACATTCTTCTCGGGCACCCCCATTACTGGGGGCGGGGGGTGCATTCGGGGAGGGCGACGTAATCGGTGCGGTTTCCCATAGCGCGTCTAAGACCGCTTGCATGTTGTCGGTGCCGGAGGTTATGGCGATAACCAGTTCCTGGGCGGGCATGACAATACAGTACTGACCGAAAGCGCCATCTCCCCGGTAGGCACCGTGGCGGCAGCGCCAGAACTGATAGCCGTAGCCTTGGGTCCAATCGCTGGATGAGTTCGGGTCACCGTTGCTGATATGCGAGGTTGTGGCACGCTCCACCCAGCCTTCAGGGAGAAGGCGCTTGCCCTTCCACACACCATCACAGCGGTAGAGCTCACCGAACCTGGCAATGGTGTCAGTGGTCACGCACAGGCCCCAGCCACCCACCTGGATTCCCTTCGGGCAAGTTTCCCAGGTAGCGTCCGCGACGCCGAGCGGGTCCAGTAGCCGGGGGCGCAGATACTCTAGCAGGCTCTGGCCGGTGGTCTTGGTGACAATCGCGGCTACCATGTAGGTCGCCAGGGAGTTGTACAGAAAATGCGTGCCAGGTTGCTTCTCTACCGGTCCTAGCAGGAAGTTCTGTACCCAGTTATCCCCTTCTCGCCAGGGCTCCGCTACATGCCCGGTGGCCATGCAGAGCAGGTCATGCACGGTCATGGCAGCCAGATTATCGCTGACCACCTCGGGCAGATCATCTGGAAAGAACGAGATAACTGTATCGGTCAGCGCGAATCGCCCCTCGGCTACCGCGAGGCCAGCGGCGGTAGAGGTAAAGCTTTTCGAAAGAGAGTAGAGCTGGTGGATTTTCTCCGGGGAGTACGGAGTCCACCAGCGCGAGGTGATTAACTCGCCGCTCTGAAGCACCATCAGTGAGTGCAGGCCGAGGTTCCGTTCCTCGACAGCGGCGATAAAGTCAGCGGTCCATGCCATGCCTCATTGTACCTAGGCTTTAGCGCTTCCAAACCTGGTGGCGATACAGAAGGCAGATGGTTGCGTAGCTCAGTGGATTAGCAGCGCTTCCCTGCGAAGGAAGAGGCCGGAGGTTCGAATCCCCCCGTAACCGTACCATTTCTTTATGCAAGAGTCTTCTAGCGCATACCGGACAACGATGCCCGGCGATACAATCCTGGCTTCCAGGCTGAATTTGCCTGCTTACACGCGCTCGGCAGCCTACAATCCTCGCTGGGTTCTGGAAAACCTCATGGGGCCGAATCCTCTATGGCTCGCGGAAGCGTTGGTGCAGCACATGGACCTCAAACCAGGCATGCGTGTGCTGGACATGGGCTGCGGCAAGGCTATTACCTCTATCTTCCTGGCCCAGGAGTTTGGTGTCGAAGTCTGGGCAACGGATCTATGGGTTCCCCCCACGGAAAACTGGGGGCGGATTCAGCAGACCGAAGTCAGCGGGCGTGTTTTCCCCATCTATGCCGAGGCTCATGCTCTGCCCTTTGCCGAAGAATTCTTCGATGCACTGGTGAGTATGGATGCCTATCACTACTTCGGCACCAGCGACCTGTATCTGAGTAGCTACTCTCGCCTGGTAAAGCCCGGTGGTCAGATAGGCATTATCGTACCGGGGCTGGCAACCGAGTTTACGGACCATCTGCCGGAGCATATTGCTCCCTACTGGCAGTCGGATTTCTGGAGTTTTCATAGCCCGACCTGGTGGCGCAATCACTGGCAGCGTAGCGGCCGGGTAGAGGTAGAGCTCGCGGATTTACTTCCCGAGGGCTGGCGACACTGGCTCCTCTGGAATGAAGTCTGCCTGGAATACGGTTTCACTCCAGAGCAGTTTCAGGAATGGGTCATCAAAGAAGCAGAGATGCTGCGAACAGATGCCGGGCGTAACCTTGGCTTCACCCGAGTCGTAGCGCACCGTAAATAATCCAAGAAAAGCCCCGGTCAGGTAAACCTGACCGGAGCTTTGCTTTCGGTTTAGCCGTAGCTTACGTAGCGGACTCGGTGACTGCCGCGCATTAACGTAGTAGCCGACCTTCTTGCCTTTACTGTTGTAGCGATACTGGCGCCAATCACTCTCACGATTCTGGGCCTTGCGCTGGTCTTCGTATTTTCTTACCGGTGTACGACCGTGCCTGCTCCCAGAATGAGTGCAGTTGTGTTATCACCCTTCAGTGCCTTGTAGATGGCAGCTGCACCCAGACCGAGACCCAGGTTTCGCATATTGTTCTTATCCTTCGGCGGGCATCCTGGGCAAAGCTAGCTCCAGCGGACACTAACATCGTTCCCATAACCGCGAAGGAGTCAGTACATTCTTGTTCATCTTGAATCTCCTTCCAAATCTATCGGATGATATTTTCATCCATCTGCCTATATAGACGACCATTCCATAGACTAAGTGACAACTATTTTTCAAATTCATTTAAAATTAATAAAATACAACCATTTTTATCTATTTTATGAATGACTTATTAATTTTAATATCTATAAAACAAAACGGCCAGGAAATTTCCTGGCCGATAGAGGTCATTCTTCCTTTAGCCGTAGCTCACGTAGCGAACTCTATGGTTCCCTCGCATGAGGTAGTAGCCGACTTTCTTGCCCTTACTGTTATAGCGGTACTTGCGCCAGGTGTTCTCCTTGCTCTGCTTCTTGCGCTGATCCTCGTACTTCTTGCCCGCGTAGGCGGCGCCCGCGCCCAGCACCAGTGCGGACTTGGGATCGCCCTTAATGGACTTGTAAACTGCGGCAGCTCCCAGGCCAAGGCCCAGGTTACGCATATTGTTCTTATCTTTCTGACGGGCAGACTGCGCGAGGCTTACTCCCGACGACATCAGCATGAGCCCTGCAACCGCCAGGGAAGTCAGTGCGTTTTTGTTCATCTCCGAGTTCCTTTCAAAATCACCGGGGAAGGGATAGGATTTCCTGTCCCCTGTCTATGGAAACGACCACCAGATCTCGTTTGTGACCATAGTAATCAGCTACCGTTCATTCTGGCCAGGAAGGGCCGCCATTTAAGAGAGGAAATCTACGGGTTTTCCCGCTTTCCACACACCGTGCGGTATAATCTTTTCACACCATTTTCTGAGGGAGATGCGCTGATGCTGGAGATTCTGAGACACAACGCAGATAGCTTCGGGCCGCTGGCGAGAGCCATGAGCGAGATACCGCTCTGGATCTACGCCATTTTGCTCTTTGCCATCGTGGTTTCCACCACGGTTCACGAAGCGGCGCACGCCTGGGTGGCGGACCGCCTGGGTGATCCTGGACCGCGGGAACAGGGCCGAATCTCGCTCAACCCCATGCGCCATTTCGACTGGCTGGGTCTGGCGATTATGGGAGTGACCCTGCTTATAGGCTTCCCTATCGGCTGGGGTAAATCTCTCAAAACCGACCCGAGCAAGTATCGCTGCGGTGCGCGTAAGGGTGCGGCCTATGTGGGTGCTGCCGGTCCTCTGGCGAACCTCGCGCTGGCCATAGCCCTCAGCCCCCTGGTCCGCCTGGTACTGGAAGGGGTCATTCCTCCCACGCCTCTGGTGGTCTATGTCTTCTATGTGCTGGTGTACACGCTGCTTATCAGTGTCAGCCAGTTCTGCTTCAACCTGCTTCCTATTCACCCCATGGATGCGTCGCACGTGGTTCTGGGCCTTCTGCCTGAGAAGCTGGGAGATGCCTACCAGAACTTCATGCAGCGCTGGGGCGTGTACCTGTTCCTGGTCATGATGTTCACCGAGATTCCCAGCAAGCTTCTGTTCCCGCTGCCCTGCGCTGGATCATCTGGCTGTTGATCCGAGTCCCCATAGGTTAGCGCGAACGCCACAAACGAATACACCAAGGCCCCCGCGCAGGCGGGGGCTTTTTTATAGCTATGAGTGAAAAGAAACGACTACTATCGGGAATGCGCCCCACATCCGGCGGCGCTCTGCATCTGGGCAACTGGGAGGGGGCTCTGAAGCCCTGGGTCCAGCTTCAGGAGCAGTATGAGATGTTCTGCTTTGTGGCAGACTGGCACTCCCTGACCAACCGGGTGAACCTGGATTATGATGTAGCAGACTCCGCCCGCGAGGTCGCGCTGAACTACATTGCGGCAGGGCTGGACCCGGAGAAGTGCACCATCTTCCGACAGGCGGATGTGCCTCAGCACGCGGAGCTTTGCGTGCTCCTCTCCATGGCGACCCCGGTTGGCTGGCTGGAGCGTGTGCCGACATTCAAAGACGCGCGCGAAAAAGCGCACTCCGAGGGTGGCGCTGGGGAGGTCGGTGTCTCTACAGGCCTCTTGAACTATCCCCTGCTTCAGACTGCCGATATCCTTGTGTATCGTGCGCATCTGGTGCCGGTGGGCAAGGACCAGGCGCCACACCTGGAGATATCGCGGGAGATCGCGCGCCGTTTCAATCACCTGGTGAACGAGGAGGTCTTCCCGGAGCCGGATGCGCTTATCTCCGAGGCCACGGGTATCGTGCCGGGTCTGGATGCAGATGACAACGGCAAGCTCCGCAAGATGAGCAAGAGCTACCACAACGCCATCTACATTACCGACACACCGGATATGATTCAGCAGCGCTTGCGCTCCGAGGTGCTGTTCGGATTCTATCGTGTTTCCCGATCAACCTT
>JASGJG010000006.1:0-30528 GCA_049840835.1 Armatimonas sp.
TTCTACCTCGGCCAGTAGCTCTAGGTCCAGCGGGGTTTCTAGAGTCCGCACGTTCTGGGCTACCTGCTCTTCCGAAGCAATTCCTACCAGCATCGTGGCTGGGCCGGGTAGTCGTAGCGCATAGCCCAGCGCCAGTGCTGCCAGTGACTTTTCTTGGCTTCGGCAGTGCTCAGCAGCACGAGCGGCAGCCTCTTTCAGCGCCGGGGGAGCCGGATGCCATACGGGTGGCTCACCATCCGTCAGCAAGCCCATAGACAGCGGCGATGCTCCGATAATCCCTACACCACGCTCCTCTAATTCAGGCAGCAAGTCCAGCAGGCTATCATCGTTCAGGCTGTTATGGCAGTAGGAAAGAATCACATCTAGCTCCGTCTGTGCCAGCACCTCGGTGAAGATAGAGAGAGGCAGGCCACTCACGCCAACTAGCCGGACCTTGCCCGCCTCCTGTACTCCACGAAGCGTAGGAATGGTCTCCTCTATCACCGGCCCACGGTCCACGAACTCGATATCGTGGCAGAGGATGATATCCAGGTAATCTGTGCCGAGCTTGCCCAGAGATTCTTCGATACTGGCTTTCGCACGCTCCGGTGAGAAGTCAAAGTTACGCGGACCATAGCGGCCCAGTTTGGTGCCTAAAGTGTAGCTGTCACGGGGGATACCCTTCAAAGCACGACCGAGCACTTCCTCGGCGTTGCCGTAGTAGGGGCTGACATCGAAGAAGTTGATGCCTGACTCTAAAGCCGCCCGAACCGTGCGGTCTGCTTGATCCTGCGTGATGGGGCCGTAGACTCCGCCCAGAGGAGCAGCTTCCGAACCCGATAGCGGGCAGCGTTAGCCCCGTGTTTCCCAGTGCACGTCTTGTCACGGAGGGAATTGTACCCGCTTCGGCGAACGGAAAACGTATGACTCGTATCGGGCTTATCTCTACCGCGCACATGCATGTCGGCTCCTATGTTCACCAGCTTCAGGGGCTGGAAGGAATTCAGATTACCGGACTGTATGACGACGACTCCGCTCGCCAGGCAGAGCGCGCCAAGTTATTTGGTGTAGAAGAGAAGCCGACTCTAGAGGCGCTCTTAGATAGCTGTGATGCGGTCACGATCTGCTCCGAGAACGTAAAGCACCTGCCGTTGACGCTGGCTGCCGCTGCTGCCGGAAAGCATATTCTCTGTGAGAAGCCTCTGGCGACCACACCAGACCATGCCCGCCAGATGGTGGATGCCTGTGAGAAAGCAGGCGTGAAGCTGTTTACGGCTTTTCCCTGCCGGTTCTCTCCGGCGTTTCAGAGCCTGAAAAGCGCGGTAGAAGCGGGCGAGTTGGGTGAGGTTCTGGCCACGCGTTGCACCAATCAGGGCAAGTGCCCCGGCGGTTGGTTCGTGCAGAAAGAACTATCCGGTGGCGGCGCGGTTATGGATCACACGGTGCATGTAACCGACCTGCTGCGGGCACTACTCAAAGACGAAGTCAGCGAAGTCTACTGCGAGAGTGGCAACGGCCTATTACACGGTGATTTCGACGATACTGGCTTTCTGACCCTGACCTTTGATAAAGGCGTCTTCGCCACTCTAGATGCTTCCTGGTCCCGCCCGAAAAGCTTTCCGACCTGGGGCAATGTGACTATGGCCGTGATCGGCACCAAAGGCGTTATCGAGCTGGATATGTTCACCCAGGAATCGGTGCTCTACTCCGATAAAACCGGCCAGGTGAGCTACCAGGGCTGGGGCAGCGATATTGATAAGGGGCTCGTAAGCGCATTCCTATCCGAGCTACGTGGTGAGTCTACTACCATTGCCACTGGGGTAGACGGTCTGAGGGCTGTGGAGGTTGTCGAAGCGGCTTATAAGAGCGTGGAGACGGCTCAGCCCGCCACCATCATTCATCGTTAACACCTCTCCTTAAGGAGAGGGGCTATTAAAGTGCCGCTTAGCGGTGGGGAGATGTCAGAGCATCTGGACTTCGTGGCCACCGCGCTGGACTTCACCAATAAGCGCGGCCCGTTCGCCCGATGCATTTAGCTGGGCCACGAACATGGGGGCGTTCTCACGGGGGAGAATGACCACCATACCGATGCCCATGTTGAACGTGCGGAACATCTCCGGCTCAGGCACATTGCCCGCTTCCTGAATCAGCGAGAAGATAGGCAGTGGCTCCCAGGCGCGGCGGTCGATAACTGCGGTGCAGTCCGATGGTAATGTGCGCGGGATGTTGTCGTAGAACCCGCCCCCGGTCAGGTGGGCCATACCCTTGACCTCGAATTCGTCTAAGAGGGGCAGCAGTGCATTGGCATAGCAGCGGTGTGGAGCCAGAAGCGCATCTCCCAGGGTACTTTTTAGCTCCGGGAAGTAACGCTCCACGGGAAAACCGGCTTTGTCAAACAGTACGTGGCGAGCCAAGGAGTAACCGTTGGTGTGCAATCCGTCAGAGGCCAGACCCACAATAGCGTCTCCGGCACCGATACCCGCGCCCGTCAGAATCTTGCCGCGCTCGACGATGCCTACAATGGTTCCGGCCACATCGTAATCTTCGCCATGGTAAAGGCCTGGCATCTCGGCGGTCTCACCACCTAGCAGAGCACAGCCAACGGCACGGCAGCCCTCAGATAGACCCTTGACCACATCCGCGGCAGTCTGCGGATTGAGCTTCCCGGCGGCGAAGTAGTCTAAGAAGAACAGCGGGCGGGCACCCTGCACCAGAATGTCGTTTACGCAGTGCCAGACCAGGTCACGTCCTATAGTGTCGTGACGGCCCACCATCTGCGCTACTTTGAGTTTGGTACCAACGCCGTCAATGGAGGCGACCAGAGCAGGCTCCGAGTAGCCCTGCAGATTGGGGAGAAAGATGCCACCGAAACTGCCTACGTCGGCCAGAACTCCTGGGGTGAACGTGGAGCGGATATGCTCCTTCATCCGATGCACCGCATCGTTCCCGGCGTCGATACTTACCCCAGCGTCCGCATAGGTCGTCTGCTCACTCATAACTCGCTCAGGGTATCACGATAAGATTTGAGATACAGAGAATATTTCCATCTACCGACTATTTTTTACATGAGCCGATTTCAGGAACTTGTTGAAGAGCGTGACCAGATTCGCCGTGAGATTGAAGTCCTTCAGGCGCGCCTTCGCGACCTTCGAGTCCGTCAGGCCGCTCTGGAATGTGCCCTGGAATTTGCCGTTCCAGATGCGAAAGTTATCCCGCTGAAGTCTTCGGACTCTGGCTCCTATCGGAAGGCGGCATAGCCCACCGCGCTGCCTCTATCAGCGCCTTCGCTGTGCCTGCGCCTGCTCCCTGCAGGCCGTAGAGTTTGAAGGCAACCTCAGTCTCGTATCCGCCTTCCACCAGCGCAATATCGGGGTAGAGATACCCTGGATTTCCCCGCGCATAGCCGAGCGCACATCCACCGATATCCAGCCCGATTTGGGCAAAGCACTCACCGGGTAGCGCGGTGAGATTCCAGTCTCCGATTCGGAACACTCCTACAGAGAGCCGAGCAGTTGCCAGTCCCTCTGGCTTTCTGCGCCCCAACTTTCGGCAACCCACTGCCCAGTCTCTATAGGCAGTATTCAATTGTTGTTCCGCAAGAGAATTTCCCTCAGGGCTTTGCTCCGCAGCAGTAAGCAGTAGATTGTTGGGCAGGGGTAGAAGCGGCACGCGAGCTTCTGCAAAACCTATTTGTATCGGGGCTTTTGGCAGTGGCCTTAGTGAATTCAACGCCTGCCGCACAGATTCAGATACCGTCTTACCAGCCTTCACGGTCTCTTCTTCCCCACGAGTGCCCGAGAAACGTGGATTGATATCTCCGCAGCAGCCTTGCAAAAATAGAGATAACCTGCCTGTCACGGCTTCTATCTTAGAGCGTGCCACACCTACCCAGTCTGCCGATAGGAGAGTATTGTCTCGGCCCAGAGCCACAGGGTGCATAGCGTAGTGCCAAAGCAATATGGGGGGCTCGCTGTCAAAAGCTACTTGCAGCACGCGAACCACCGGGTCATGTGGTCCTTGCGGATTTCGGCGATTAACTGAGGCATCGCAGGAGGCTTCTCCTACGGCGAGGTGGGCGGGTTTCGCTGAATCTCTGGCACGGAGCGCGGCACGGGTAGCGCGAGTAAGGATCTCTGAAGTCCAACCTGCTTCGTAGATGCCCGTTGCGCGAAGGGGCTGAGTCGCCGGGCCAGAGTGCGTGTGGGTGCAGCTCAGAAACACAGCTTCTGGCGATAGGCCCAATGCCGCGCCGATATGCCTGCGCCCGCGCCTATCTGTGGCTACAGAAAGCCCGATGATGTCCAGCGAGAGAATCACGGCGCCATCTAGCCAGAGGGCTGTTACGGAGAGCGGGTCACGAACTCCAGTAGCGGCCCAGTCTCGCCCGGCGAACCCGGCAAGCGACGTACCGATAGGTGGAGTGATATCCTCGCGGGCGGCTCCGGCGTTCATTTCAGGGTCTCCCGATTCGCCCAGAGTTTCTCTAAGGCCTCGGCAATCTGGTCCATATCGGCGCGCTCCGCTAATAAAACGCTCTGCGGCAGCCAGCCGCCGCTTTTATAGGCCACGTCTTCGTTCACCGGGCAGTTCGCTCGGTGCACGGCAGCATCGGCATAACCGGCGATAGAGACATTCATAGGCCCGAAGGCTTTTTGTGCGAAGACAGGCCAGTCATAAAGCGGAGAGGCATAACCCGGTGCTATCGACATACCCTCGGCCCGGAGCGCTTCTAAGAACACAGAGCGTGACATGCCCCAGACAGATTCCTCGTAACGGAAACCATAGAGGTGATAGGCATTCACACCAGTATCACGTAGTCCGGAGATGCCGGAGATGCTCTTGAGACGCTCCGTAAGATACTTCCCGTTCGCATTTCGGTGAGCCAACTGCTCTGGCCAGCGGGTGCGTTGGGCATTCAGAATCGCCCCTTGCCACTCGGTCATGCGGTAGTTACCCCCCAGTATCGGACCACCCTCCCAGCTTTCTGGCACGCGCCCGCAGTTCGCCAGAGCCCACACATGGGTAGCCAGTTTCTCGCTCTGCGTGAGAACAATGCCGCCCTCGCCTGAGTTCAGGTTCTTGGATGCCTGAAAGCTGAAGCAGGCCAGATCTCCCAGAGAGCCCGCCGGGCGACCCTGTAGATCCCGACTACCATGGGCATGTGATGCGTCTTCGATAAGCACCAAATTATGCTGGTCGCAGAGGGCATGCAGGGCATCCATATCTGCCATCTGACCGCCTAGATGCACGGCAATGATGGCGCGGGTTTTCGGGGTAATCGCAGCCTCAGCACGAACCGGGTCCAGGCAATAGGTCTCCGGGTCTATGTCGGCGAAGACAGGCACGGCGTTACAGGCGACAATAGCGCTGGCGGTTGCCACAAAGGTATAGGGCGGCAGAATGACTTCATCGCCAGCTTGAATACCCGCCGCCTGAAGCGCTAGCTGCAGGGCTACAGTTCCGCTGGAGACGGGAATCCCGTGCGCTACTCCGCAGTCTGTGGCAAACGCCGCTCCAAAGGCTTTTACCTGGTCTCCCATGAGGCAGCCCCAGCGCCCAGAGCGCAAAACTCTGAGTAGGGCGTCCTCTTCTGTAGAATCCCAGACAGGCCAGGTAGGCCAGGGCGCGGTGCGGACCGGCGCGCCGCCATGGAGCGCGAGTTTATCTACCATAGAGGCGCATTCACCGGAACTAGAAACAACTCCTGCGCGGTACTATGCCCCAGGTTAACAGTAATGCCGTTGCTACAAATACCAAAACCACCGCCACCACCCGGCATCGTCGCCGCGCAAAACTGGGATGTGGCGCGTAAAGGCTCTTTTATCGCCGTGTTACCGTTTCGAACGGTGCGTACCCGACTAGAAAAAGTAGGTACTGTAACGGCTATGGTGCCGGAACAGCGCCTTGATTTCACCGGGCGACCCACGGGGCCACGAATACCGCAGGGCCGATACCAGATAGCCCGCGCGTTTACGTACTCTCTCCGAGACGAACAACTACGCCAGCTTCTTTCCGAGCAGGGACTGGGGCGTGAAAGTTTAGATGGAAGGCAGACAGCACTTTTTAATAGCCTCTTTCCTGCCTCACTGATCTATGGCCCGGAAGTTGGACCGAGACCCGATATACCCCCGAAGGATAGTCCCCTTACCCCCGAACAATATGCCGGATTGCGCTTACGGGTTTTCCAGAGAGCCGGAATGTCCATCCTATCGGATCGGGGACCGGCGCAGGGACTCCCAAGTAGTGACAAACCAGAGATAGCGGTGAAAAGGGAGCAGGAGCCTGATGTCACCCTATTTCGCACTGTGCCCAACCGCTTGAAGTCAGGGGAGCTGGATTTCCAGGCACCGGAATTAGAAGTACCTGTGCCTCTGGAAGGGGCAAAGACTGTCGAAGACCTTCTAGAGCAAATAAAAACTACAACCGGAGTCTCTGTATTACGGGCAGACCGCCGGGTTTTGAGAAGCCCTGTAGTTACTGTGGGTAGTACAGCACGCGCAGGTGATTTGCTGAAAGCGCTCTGCCTGTCTGTCTCAGGCGCATTTCGCAAGGTCGGAGAGCTTTATCTGCTCACCGACGATGTGGTCGGTCTGGGCACACGCTACACTCTCTTAGAACAATGGCGGCAGGAGGGATTTGCCGAGGCGAATCGGGAGGAGGACGCTTTTGTGAAGCGTCGCACGGCTCTGAAACTGAGCGAGCGTGTGTTCGTGGAGAACACGGTGGGGCTCAGTCCGAAAGCACTGGAGTTCGCACGCTCGAACCCAACGCATGAACTGGGGCGCTCTATCCCTGGCCTCTCCTCTACGGAACTCTCACAAAAGACTCGCACGCGGCTGGAAGACTATGTACTGGAGCACCCCACCGGAAAGATTTATGATCTGAATCCGCCGCCGACTGTGGCACTGCGCTCCGACCGCTTCCTTCCAACGTTGGGCAACCATGCCCAGCTTTTGATCCCTGATGTAGGAGGCGTATCTTCAAATAACGCTCTCAATATTGCCGGGGCTGTTCTAGGATTTTTCCCCTCCCTATCGTCGCTTTCCAAAGAAAAACTGAGTTTGCCAGTAGCCTGGACCGAGCGGGCGCTTCAGTTGCCTGCCGAACCGGAGTTTATGGAGCACCTGCCTGAGCTTCTACAAGCAGCGAAGCACGCAGGCCTGAAAGCACTCTGGTTGCGCGTGGATCCGGAAGCCAGCAAATCTACGCCTCTACTTCAGCAAGCACACAAAGCCTGCCAGGAAGCAGGAATGGTGCTTGTAGCAGATATAGAGCCGCTCCATGTGGTAGACAGTAAGTCCTTCGAGCCGGACTGGAATATCCTGGGAGAGACCAGTCTGGAGCAAGTACAGCACCAGGAAAAGCTGGTTGGCGGGCCACCGCCTCTGTGGGAACATACTCACACCTGGATTGTGCCCACACCTGCCGCGCAGATGGTCGTCCGCCGGGAGATTGCACAGATAGCCGCACTTCCTGAAGTCAGCGCGGTGGCATTGAACTCTGTCCACCCGCAGGGCTATGGTGTATTCGGTAGTTCGATACCAGGAAGTAGCTTCGGCTATACCCTCCAAAATCGACTGGCATTGATAGAGAGCGAACAGCTAGACCCTATCGATATTGGGCAAGCACCCTTCCAGGGGGTGAGACCTCTCTTTTTTTCAATCATGTATCCCAAGGCTCCTAAGCCAGAGGACGTTGGGAAGCCACGCCCACCGGAACCGGAGCCGGATGCGCTCTGGCGTAAGCTGCTTAAAGAGCAAATAGCGCCGTTTCAAGCAGCGCTGCTGAAAGACCTGGCTGTAAAAAAAGTCTGGCTGAAACCTGAGGTAATGCAGCGTGGGTATAGCCTGACAACTCCCACAACTAAGGCCCACTTAGAAGAGCTTGCTCTGACCGAGCAGGGGGTATTCAGCTATTGGGTGCAAGAAGTCTTACGCCGCCCGACACCGAGCCAGGGGTTTGTGCTCACTATCTATAATGCGACTCCAGAGCAAGTGCTAGCAGGACTGAAGCGTTTTATGGAGCAGCAACAGAAGTGAGTTGGCCCATTAGCCCATTGGCCAGGCGTACACCACGAACGACCTTTCTGGTCTGGCATGACATTGTACCCAGTAGCAAGCTGGTCTGGTTCGATACTACGATTCGGGAGTTCGAGGCGCAGCTGATACGGTTGGAGAAAGCGGGGGCTAGACCGCAACGGCTGGATACAATTCAGCGCTGGCTGATGACGGGAGCCGGAGTGCCGCCAGAGCGCTCAGTGGTGCTGTGCTTTGACGATAACACCGAGGGGATTTTTCGGTACGCCTTTCCCATACTGAAAAAGCGCGGCTGGCCTTTTGTAGTGAGTGCCCATACAGCCTATGTGGGAGTGCGCACCAGCAAGGGGCACAATACCTGGCAGCAGCTCAAGGTCATGGAGCAAGGTGGGGGCACTATTGTGAATCAGACCCACACGCACCCCCCGGACCTGAGGATGCTGAAAGAGCCGATGCTACTCAACGAGATAGTTAAGGCACGACACCTGATGGCTACCATGCTCAGCCACGATGTGCGCTACTTGACCTATCCCTCCGGAAAGTGGGATACACGGGTGGCCCAGGCGGCACAAAAGGCAGGGTGTCTGCTGGCACTGACCGAAGACTATGGGCGTGCGGAAACGTCGCCGCATTTGTTGGGGATTCGCCGCTACTCGACCCACAAGCGGTTCGAGGAAGCTGTTCAGCAGCTTAAGCGCTGAGTACCCGAGTGGCGCGTTTTTTCTTTGGGGGATGTTTGAGCACGTAGACTCGTATTCGCTTTACACCCCAATGATGCATGGACTCCACGGAGTGGTGGCGGACATCGATATGGCGGCCTTTGATACGTCCCCCGGTATCGTCGGCGAGGGCCTTACCGTAGCCTGGCACATAGAGCAATGACCCGAGAGGAATGTACTTCGGGTCGACTGCAATGCCGTGAGTCCTCCAGCCATCGCGCATGGTACAGGTCCAGCGCCCACCTTCCATGGGAGTCTCAATGGGTACATAGGCCGTAACCAGTGCTGAGAACGAGCGGATATAGTGCCGGGGAACGCGTCCGACTCGTACTGTCCGTTTTTTGAGAACCTTAGCTTTAGCAACCCTGACTTTAGCGGGTTTCTTACGTGGCTTTCTAGGCGCTTCCGCAACTGTCACACGGACTTTGGCTGCTTTCTTACGAGCGACGCGTTTGGCTGTCGGTGGCTTAGTTGACTTCTTTTTCGCTTTCGCTTTTAAACGCGACTTGGCTTGGGCTGTCGGTTTGGCTTTGTCGGCCACACGGACACGCGCGGCCATGGCTACCTCGGTCAGGCCGGTAATCAAACAGAGTGCTGCTAGAAGTCCAGAAAGTTGTCGCACCATCGCTGTCGCCTCGAATCCCCAGGCAAAACAGCCCGGTACTTTTACGTATCGGTAAGTGCGTTGAGTTGCTTGAGGATTTCTGTTGCCAGAAGCATTGTTGCCGGGTCCGCCCCGAACTTATCCGGGTGAATCAGCTTGGCCAGTTGGTTGCGCGCCTCTATACGAGCCGTGCGGGGAAGCCGGGCTGCGATAGCCGACAAATTGGACGCGCTGTTACGGCCACCACCACGAGTAGCTGCCTCGCGCCCTGCCTGAAAGCCGCGCCCAAATGCCTCTTCGCGGATCTTCTCCACATCGTCGCTCATCGACTCCGCGACTCGCTGCGCCTTTCGGGTAACGCTATTCTCATTCTCCAGAGTCTGTATTCGGTTCTGAAGGTTGCGGCGCTCTTGCTCCAGGGCATAAGCGCGTTTCTGAAGCTCCATTTTTTCCGCGCGGGTGGATTCCAGCTCGGTGACTATCTTCGCGTGGGTCTTGTAGTCCACCGGGCGGGCATCGGGGCCATCGCCACGGGCGCCGATAAGGTCGCGAAGAACCGTATCTCGGTAGAGAGTTGCGCGGGAAACGCCCACGCGCTCCGCGACATCCTGCATAGAGAAGGGAACTCCGGTGGACTCCAGCTCTTTCAGGGCTTCGCGTACTCTCTTCTGTCTCTCTGATGCGTCGGCGGGGCGTCGTCCACGGCGGCGCCTCTCGTGAAATCCTTCCATAATGATGGTGTCCCAAATACCCCTTTTCTCTGTAATTCAAACGTGATTTTTTGTGTGGCTGATAGAATGGGCCGATATGTCTGACGAATCCGCACCCCGTTATACCCTGAAGTCATCCGAGGAGATTGCCGCTATGCGCGAGGCAGGCGTGGCGCTTGCCGCTGCCCTGGCTGCCATGAAAGAAGCTATCGTACCGGGGAAAACGACCACTCTTGATCTGGACCGTATCGCCGGGGTAACTCTGGCGAAGTACGGTGCAAAATCCGCGCTTCTAGGATACAAGCCCGGTTTTTCCGAAGTTCCCTATTTACATAACACCTGTATCTCTCTGGACGACGAAGTGATTCACGGAGTTCCCGATGCGAACCGGGTTATCCGCGATGGTAACTTGGTCAGCCTGGACTGCGCCGCTGTGAAAGATGGCTGGTGCGCCGACTCCACCATCTCTGTGTTAGTTGGCAAACGCATCAGTCAGAAGGCGCAGAAAATATGCCAGGTGACTCGCGATGCGATGTACGCTGCCATTGCGCAGGCACAACCCGGTAATCGTATGGGGGATGTGAGCGGTGCTATGCAGAAGGTCGTCGAGAAGAATGGCATGAGCGTGGTGCGCGATATGGTAGGCCACGGTATCGGGCGCACTCCCCACGAAGAGGGCCTGGATGTGCCCTGCTATGCCGGTTCCCAGGCCGACGATGTGGTACTGGAAGTCGGTATGACTTTCTGTATCGAGCCCATGGTGATCTATGGTCGCCCCGATGTCTGCCACATAGAAGAAGATCCCTGGACCATAGTGAGTGCCGATGGTACTGTGGCTTGCCACTGGGAGCACACTATCGCGCTCACGGAAACCGGTCCTGTGGTACTGACCGCCCCGCCAAAACGATAAGCCTCTCCAGAATGCCCCTTAGGGGGCATTCGGTAAACTAGCTGTATGAATGCGCAACGTGTTGCGACAGGAAAGCTCTCTGCGGGGCTCAAGCCCGCCTGGCGCTTTCTAACAGGTAAGCCCATCACCTCATCTCCCGTGGTTAGTAATGGCCGGGTCTTTATTGGGTCCGAAGACAAGAGCCTCTACGCTGTTCGGCTGACCGATGGCAAAAAGCTCTGGAGCTTCAAGACCAACGATATTATCGAGGCTACTCCCCGTGTTGTAGGCGATCTGGTAGTGATAGGCTCCTCCGATGGTCGACTCTATGCCGTGAATGCTGCTACAGGAAAGCTCGCCTGGAAGTACAAGACCGAAGATAAGATTCTAGGTGCAGCTAATCTGGCGCCCGCTCAGGATGGCAAGGGGTTCTGGCTGGTAGTGGGCAGCTATGATAACCGGGTCCACTGTGTACGTGCCGGTTCCGGCACCCCTGTCTGGACCTACGAAACTGACAACTATGTGAACGGTATGCCTGCTATTTTAGGACAAACAGTAGTCTTCGGCGGCTGCGACGGTATCTTGCACCTGGTAGACCTGCGCACCGGCAAGCGGGAGAAGCAGATAGAAATTGGCGACTATATCGCCGGCTCCGCCACTCTGGAGAACGGCAGGGCCTATGTAGGGCACTACGGCAACGCTGTGGTCTGCGCCGAGCTTGCCAGCAGCAAGATTCTGTGGACCTATCGCGATAAAGGCTTCCCTTACTTCTCTACTCCTGCCATTCAGGGAAATACTCTGGTCATCGGTGGGCGAGACAAGCAGGTTCATGCCATTGACAAGAACACAGGTAAGAACCTCTGGCGTTTTCGAACCAATGGCAAAGTAGATAGCTCACCCGTTATTTGCGATGGCAAAGTAGTCGTGGGCAGCGAAGATGGGCGGCTCTACGTGCTGGACCTGAAATCAGGCAACCCGTTGCTACGCTTCCCCATCGGGCGCCCGGTGATGTCCTCGCCCTGGATAGAGCAAGGAACAGTGCTCATTGGAGCCGATGATGGCGCGCTCCACGCCTTCCGCTAGGTGCTGCCCTACATGCCCAGGTTGGTCATGCCACCGGCAGCACCAGGCAGACCGCGTAACATCGTTTTGGGGTCGAAGCCTGTATCTAGGGACTTGAGCTGGAAGTTGCCGGGCGCAATATCCGAAGGGATCTGCGTATAGCGGTCCCGAAGCTGGTTCAAAGCAGCATCAGAGTTGTTAAAGCCCGCATCGGCACTTTTAGACATGGCTCCGCTGCTAAGCTCCTGCATTAACTTGGGGAGCATCTCCTGTGAGCTAGCGGTTCCCTGCTGAGCATCCTGAGTAAGCGACGTGATGAGTTTGGTAAACATCTGCGCCATACTAGCAGTCTGCCCAACTGTGGTCTGAAGCGCCTTGTTATACTCGGTTGCCAGCGGAGCGCAGGCATTTGGAGGAGTGCGGCTCTGGAACGTGCCCGTGACCTGGTTCAGATTCTGGACTATCTTCTGAAGCTTTTGTGTTGTGGCTGAGTTATTCGGAGCCGGAGCGTTTGCTTCGGTCTCACTAGCCATGTTAGCCAGGTCTCCGTATATGCTAGGCAAAATACTCGTGCCAGTAGCTACAATATCGGCGTGCATGCTCTGGAGATTCTGGTTCAGAGCCTTGAGCCAGCGCAGGTAGGCAATGATGTCCTCTGGCATGGCGGTATTTACAGGCGGTGGCTGTGCCAGAACCGGCTGGGATTTAGGAGCATCTACCTGCGGGGCACTTAGCACTGGCGCGGCGGCAGGTTTGGTATCTGGCGCGGCCAGAACATTACTCGTAGGAGCTTTGGTCGGCGCGACTCCTAGCAGGCCACTCGACTTTGCAATGAAAAATCCGGCGATACCCAGGAGAACAAGTCCGCTACCGATAGCCAGAGCTTTCTTACCACCATCGCCGCCACTATCATAGCTCGGTGCTGGCGTAGGAGTAGGAGTTCGGCTAATGGAGCCGGGAGGGCCTGTAACAGAGGATGTGGGAGCTGGTGGCACACGTGGCGCGGCAGAGGAAGCTGCCGACGCAGGCGGGGGAGTTGGGGCGGCTACTGCCGCTCCACAGATGCTGCAAAACCGCGCCATCGCGGGCGCTTCCGTACCACACGCCTTACATCGGGCCATAGTGCTGCTCCTTGGTAGCCTGAGTCTACCATTAAACAGACGAATTAGCGCAGTAAAAGGTTGCGTTTGCCAGTGCCTTTATGCGCCGTTTTTCTTGTTTTCCAGCTCTTCCCAGCGGGCATAGAGTCGCTCTACTTCGGCTTTTGCTTTCGGGAGGTCTTCATTCCACATTTTTTGCAGGGCTATCGAGTCGCTGGCAATCTCTGGCGATGCCATTTTTGCTTCTACTTCGGCTACTTTTTCTTCTGCTGTAAGAATGGTCTCTTCTATGCGCTCCAACTCTTTCCGCTCACTGGCAGTAAGCGCACGCGAGGTAGAGACTGGCTTTGGTGGCTCAGGCTTTGCGGTTGCTGAAGTAGGAGTCGCAGCCGGGGTATTCCGGTGGGCAGTCCACTGGGCATAGTCTGCATAGAGATTGACAGTGCCATCTGGCTCCAGAGCAAGTATCTGATTGCAGACTTTGTCTAGCAAGAATCGGTCGTGGCTTACCAGAGCCAGAGCACCAGGGAATTTCTCTAACGCTTCTTCCAGCACCCCTAAAGAGGGCAGATCCAGGTCGTTCGTCGGTTCGTCTAGAAGCAGCAAGTCGGCTTCCTGAAGCATCAGGTTCGCCAGTGCTACCCGCGCCTGCTCTCCACCGGAGAGCGTGCCGACTTTAGCGCCTAGCTGATCTTCTCGAAAGAGAAACTTCTTAGCCCACGCGCTGACATGCAGCACGCTGCCACCGAAACGCACGGAATCTCCCTGTGGGCAGAGCGCCAGGCGTAGAGTCGTCTCGCGGTTCACTCCGGTGCGCTCCTGGTCGAACCAGAGTGAGCGCAGTCCGTCTGCACGGCGAATCTCTCCGGAATCGGGAGCCAGGTCGCCGGAAAACAGACGCATCAGGGTAGTTTTACCGCTGCCGTTCGAGCCCACAATACCGAGTTTCAAACCCGGTGTGAGCACCATATCTACGTTCTTGAAAAGAGTCCGCCCACCCAGGCTCTTACTTACACTCTTCGTCACCAATAGTTCTTTGGTTCGGCGCCCAGATGCTGTGAAGTTACCTTCGATTGCGGCAGGAATCGTATTGCGGCGTGTGAGCTCTGCCAGATCAGCTATCTTCTCGCCAGCATCTTCAATACGTCCTTTGGCCTTGGTGGTACGCGCCTTCGCGCCACGCCGGAGCCATGCGATTTCCTTACGCACTTCTGAGGCCAACGCAACTTGCTGATGCGCCTGCGCCGCGAGATAGGCTGCTCTCTGCTCAATAAACTCGCCATAGCCACCTTCTACAGATAAGAAACCCTCGGCATAGGCTGGGTGCAGCTCGATGATGCGGTTGGTTACATTCTCCAAGAAGTAGCGGTCATGGGTGACTACTACAAAGGCGAAGCTGGGGCGCTCCAGAACTTCCTCTAGCCACTCCACACCTGCGAGGTCCACGTGGTTAGTAGGCTCATCTAAGAAGAGTAGCTCCGGCTCAGCTAAGAGAGCGGAGACAATGGCCAGGCGCTTGCGCCAGCCTCCAGAAAGCTTGTCGCAGGGGCGAGTCCGGTCTTCGAATCCACCCAGCGCCAGGGCTTTCTCCACTCGTGCCGCTCGCTCGTTTTCCTCTAAGGGCTCTCCGGTGAATGCTCCTAAGAGCACGCTCTCCACGGTGGCACCAGCACCAAAGTTCTCTTCCTGAGCGACGTAGCCGATTTTCAAGCCGCGCCGCACGGATAGTGTGCCGGAGTCAGGTTTTTCAATCCCTGACAAGACTTTGAGCAAGGTAGACTTGCCGCTGCCGTTTGGCCCGATAAGACCGATACGTTCGTCGTCATCGATGCCAAAGGTCAGGCCCGAGAACAACGGGCGGGCAGCGTTGGTTTTCGTCAGCTCACGGCAGGAAAGAAGGGTTGCCATCGGGCTAGATTCTATCGTGCCCTAAAATACGCCCCAGAGATTAACCTCTGGGTCTGAGGGCTTCGCCACAAAGTCGCTCCGCGACATAACCATTTTGCTTTTGTATTCGGTAGGTCCGAAGGACATTGTAGGACGTAGTCCCCTGAGCCATGGACTTTCATGTCCATGGGGTGGGCGGTAAAATAGCCCCGATGCCGGTTTATGAGTTTGTTTGCCAGACCTGTAAGAGCGGCAAGAAGTTCTCCGTGCTGGTGGGCATGGTCGCCAATTCCCCGGAGCCACGCTGCCCGGTATGCCAGGGGACCAATCTCAACCGTGCTGTTTCCCGGTTTGCCCGTACTCGCTCCGAAGAGGCACGCATAGACGCGCTTACGGAGTCTTTAGATGGGCTGGACGAAAACGACCCTAAGGCTATGCGCAATGCTATGCGTGAGCTGGTCACCGAAGCGGGCGAGGATGAACTTTCCCGCGACGAGGTGAATGAGCTGGTAGATGAAGCCGTGGAGTAAGCCCGGCAGAGAGTAAACAAACCAACGATGTTCAAGATAGCGATTTGTGGGCTGGACCACTGGTATACGGCGCTAGGTGTGCTCGACATTGCGAAGAAGGCGGAGAGCGTGGAACTGGTAGGGGTAGAGGACAAAGACCCCATGCGGCGTGAGTGGTTGGCCGAGAAGCACCCCGATGTGGCGATTCTAGAGGATGCCACGACCAGTGATGCCGACTTAGTCGTTATCTGTGCGCCTACCGGGGATGCCCCGAATATCGCGATTCGAGCGCTGGAAGCCGGGAAGCATGTATTGAGTGTGAAGCCACCCGCAAAGACGCTGGCTGAATTGGACGCTGTAATTACCACTGCCACGCGTACCGGAAAGTTCTATGGCAGTTTTGAGGGCATGCAGCGGCTGAACCCACGTGCTCAGATTCTCAAGAAACTGATTACTGAGGGAGCGATTGGCACGCCGCTTAGCTTTCATCAGGTGGGGCACGGAGGGCTGCCGAGCCCCTGGCCGGGCGGGGAATCCGGTGCGCCTTCCTGGTGGATAACGCCGGAGAAAGTGCCGGGCGGCGCGTGGATAGACCATGCCATCTATGCACTGGATTTAGCACGCTTCGTGTTCGGTGGGGAGGTGGACTTTGCGCAGGGCGTAATGAGCAATCGCCTGCACACGGACCTGCCGCTAGAAGACTATGGCATCTCGCTCATGCGGCTCACCAGCGGTGTGGCGCTTATCTTTGAGGACACCTGGGCCGCGCAGCCAAAGGCGGGGCACTCTCGCTATTTCTTTTTAGGCACCGAAGGCAGCATTACCGCAGAGGGCAGCGAGTGGGTCGTACGCAGGCTGGGTGAGGAAACACGGCATCCGATTCCCGACACACCGTTCTTTCTGGTGGAGGTACTGGCTGAGGCGCTTCAGAGTGGTGACTTGTTGCCATTTGGACCGGCGGATGCTCGCGCAAATTTAGCTGCATGTCTGAATGTTTATGCGGCTGCGTGATATAATCCGGCTCAGAGCGTTCTCGCTCGCGAGTTTTTAAGCAAATTCTCGCGCGCCGCTGTGCATCGACACTTGCTGGCGCGCCCGCTGCCCGCGATCCGCCGCCGATGGCAGAAACTCTTTTATTAGAGGCTGTTGGTGTGAGCGTGAGCCGGAGAGATTGGTGCGCGCCTTTACTTACAATATTTCAGGAGTAACCGCGCCATGCGAAGACGGCCCCGCGCCGCCGCCGAAGACGCCCCCAGCGTCGACCCGACCGAACAGCCCATCGAGGCTACCACTGAGTCTGTAGAGACACCGACCCCCGAAAAGCCGAAGCGCACTCGTCGGACCGCAAAGAAGGCGGACGAGACTGAAGCTGCTGCGCCGGTAGAAGCTGCCCTTGCGGAAGAGAAACCCAAGCGCACCCGCCGTGTCGTCGCCAAGAAAACGGAAGAACCGGCGCCTGAAGCCGTGGTCGAGGTAGAAGCGCCTGCTGTAGAAGCAGAAGCTACGCCCGTTCCTGCCCCAGAGAAGCCGCGCCGTACGCGGCGAACTGTTGCCAAGAAGGCAACAGACGAAGCGCCCATAGAACCTGTGGAAACGCCTACTGTTGAGGCTGTAGCCGAGGCTGCACCTGCGCCGGTAGAGAAGCCTCGTCGCACTCGGCGTACTCGTACGGCAGTTACTGCTGAACCTATCGTCGCGGAAACGCCTGCCGAAGAGCCTGTCTCTCTGGAACTGGAAGCCCCTGTTGTCGAAGAGGCTCCAGCTCCTGTTGCGGAAACCAAGCCATCCCGTAATCGGAATCGCCGCGGTAAGAAGGGCAGCGCCGAACCTACCCAAGCTACCGAAGAGTCTGCAACTGGCGAAGAGGGAGACGATGCCGAGACTGCTGGTGGCTCGCCCCGCCGTACACGTGGCCTGCGCCGTACCCGCACCGTAGCTGCCCCAACACTTATGGTGAACTCCTCGGAGCCGGAAGTTCCGGTGGAGGAAGACCCAGAAGCTGAGGCGCTGGCATCGCGCCGTACTCGTGGTCGCCGCCGTGAGCGAACCACAAATGTAGTAGCGACGATAGAAACGCCACTTCGCCCAATACCCACGCCGGAGCCGCTACCGCCGCCGTATGTGCCGTTGCCCGCCGAAGTGCTGGCGAATCTAGCCGAAACAAAGCTGGAAAAGGTGAATGGAGTGGTTGAGCTTTCCGTAAGTGGAGAGACTCGCCTGCCGCTCTGGTTCTTCGTAAACACGGAGATGGACCCGGAGGCCCGTCCGCTGGCGCAGCGCCAGATTCGGCTTGCCTATGAGGCCGGTGTTCGTATCTTCACTGTACTGGCTCACCTGCCCTGGAAGAATCGGGCTGGAGAGCGCCGCTACGATCTCTTAGACGATGTTCTGGGTTTCGTGGCGGAGAACGCGCCAGATGCACTGATTCTGCCCCGGCTTATCTTCTCACCTCCTGGCTCGTTTATTCGTGCCAATCCCGGCGATATGGTGCGCTACGCCAGCGGCGAAGAGGGCGATATCTCTATTGCCTCTCGCAAGTTCTGGGAAGTAGAGGCCGATGAAGCGCTCCGCGCCGCTGTAGAGCATATCGCGCAGGGGCAGTTTGCCGGGCGCGTCCTCGGGTTCTACTTAGAGCACGGTGAGTGGCTCTATGATAAAGGCCTTGGCTTCGATGCCTCCGAAGCGAACCAGCAGGGCTTCAAGAGCTGGCTCCGCCAGAAGTACAAGAACTCTCTGGTCAGCCTGCGCGCCGCCTGGCACGATGGCTCTGTCACGTTCGAGACAGCGAATGTGCCTGAGTGGCCCGTGCCCCCTGGCAATACCATCTTCTTTGGTGCGCGCGAAGGCCGCTATATCGACTTTCACGAGTACAGCTCCGAGATCGCTGCGCAGACTATTCTGCGGCTAGGTAAGGCAGTCAAAGAGGCATCCGGCGGACGCAGTGCGGTAGCCGTGAGCTATGGCTACACGCTGGAACTGCCCCGTGCCTACTCCGGGCACCTTGCCCTGCGCACGGTGCTGGATAGTCCGTATGTAGACATTCTGACCGGGCCTATCTCCTACTCTGGGCGACACCCTGGGGGCAGCGCGCCGCCGCCCGCGCCGATTGACTCCGTGACTCTGGCCGGAAAGCTCTGGGTGTGTGAGGACGATACCAAGACCCCGCTGGCTACCGGACGCACACCGGATGGCTACAACCCGAAGATAGAGACCGATGAAGGCGTCCGCGCCTGCCATGCCCGCAACATGGGGGCGGCCATTGTCAAGGGTGTCGGGCTTTCCTGGATGGACCTCTGGGGCGAAGGCTGGCTGGATAGCCGTGAGACCTGGCAAGAGCTGGCACGCCTGCGTCAACTGGCCGAGCTGGCCGCCGCGCGCCGTACTCGACCAATGGGGGATCCCCAGGTCGCCGTGGTGGTCGATGAGCGCGCGTTCTTCTCCGTGCGTGATGAGTCTCTGTTAGAGACCTTGATAGCCTCTCAGCGCGATGCCTTGCTCCGCCTTGGTGTACGAGTGGGATTCTACCTGCTCAGTGATATACAGAAGCGAGACTTCCCGCTCGGCGCGAAGCTAGTGCTGTTCCTGAACGCGTTCTCCTTAGACAACACAACGCGTGCTGCGATTGCGGAGCGCCTGCAAAACGAAGGCCGAACCCTGGCCTGGGTCTTTGCGCCCTGTGCCAACGAAGAGACCATCTCCGAGTGTGCTGATGTCATCGGGCAGCATGTCAAGCTTCAGCCCTGGTCCTCTAAGATGGGGTCCACAGTACTCTCTAATGTGCACTCGCCACTCACCGAGCATCTGCGAGGGCAGGTTATTGGGGACCCCCGTCGCCTGAATCCCAGCTTCAGTGTGGCCGATCTTCGTTCGCAGGTTCTGGCGGAGTATCCAGGTGGAGGAGCCGCTATCGCGGTTCGCAAGCATCCGCGCTGGCAATCTGTCTTCCTTGGTGAACCCGGTCTGACCCGCCCGCTACTGCGTGGCCTGCTCCGTCTGGCTGGAATCGCACCGTTGACCGTGGATGATGACGTTGCCTGGATTGGTGATGGCGTAATGTGCCTGCACTCTACCGAGGGCGGCGGCACCAATGTCTATCTGCCCGAAGAAGGTGCTGTTTACGATGGCCTGACAGGCGAGACACTGACCTCCGGTGGCTGGGGAGCGAGGCTTTCTATGCCCCTGCGTGGCACCCGGTTGCTCTTCTGGGGTGAGGAATCATCGATAGCGGCACTGGGTGGCGATATCCGCACAGCGCTGCCAGGTCTCACCCGAGCCGAGCTGCCGCCTGCTCCCGCTCCGTTTGTCTTCGAATCCGGTTCCGGTCTACCCGTGGCCGAGATTTCCGCCGAAGATGAAGCACTTTTCCTGGCTGCATTAGAAGGCGAGCTGCTTCCGGATAAGGACAGTGAGGCCCCAGAAGAAGCCGAGGAATCTGCTACAGCAACGGAGACAGAAGCCGAGGCGGGGGAACGCCGCAAGCGCCGCCGCCGTCGCCGTGGTCGTGGCCGCAATGGTGAGGAGGAGATCTCTCCCGAGGAACTGGCCGAGGTACTGGTCACAGAATCGGTAGAGCCCCTCGCTGCTGAGCCCGCGCGTATACCGCCTCCGCTTGAGGAACTTCTGCCCGATTCCGAAGTACCTGAAGGGGTAGAGCTCCCCACTCTGGAAGAGTTCACCGAGGAGACCACTACGCGCCGCCCACGCCGTCGCCGTGGTCGCGCTGCACAAGCCAACGAAGAAGGAACCGAGGGGGAGTAATCCCCCTCTAGGGCTCCACAGCATCGGAAGCGACGATACGGTCGCGGCTGGTAATGAAGCCTAACCGCCGTGGCTCATCGCCGGGAGTCTGGTCGGCTGGTATCGCTTTCAAGGTCAGGTGCGCCTGTGCTGTGGGTACCACACTCAGCGCACGAATACCCTCGGCATCGAAGCCCTCGAAGACAACAGCACTGGGGGGAATGGCGCCCACACTTTCAATCAGTAGCGGCTCACCGGCAGGCGTCATAAAAACCGCCTGAACAGACTCCTGCTCACTCAAACTCTCCTGAAAGGCCTCCACGGCGGTAGTGAGATTCTCTACAAATTCCTCGGCGGGAGTCACAGGTGGAGGGGGCGTATCGTTCTTTCTAGCAGGCATTTCCTGAGATTGTACCGCCCTGCTGTCGTTGTAAAATGGAACAGATGCATGTTCGACGAAGACCAAGAAACCAGATGCCGGAGTTCTATGCTATGTCTAATGCGCCCCTGGTAGAGTTAGCAGAGGAGGCATTTCCTTTATGGTTCTAAGGCGCAACGATTCGGGGATTTCCGGTGTAGGCGGTTCACTCTCGCTCATCAAAGGCGAGCATACATCAGTACGTATGGTCCGTGAGACCATTACCATGGTCCTGGAGTCGAGCGACTATGTCGTGACCGTGGATTTCGTGTTTCGCAATGAAGGACCAGCAGCCACTGTGCTTATGGGCTTTCCGGAGAGCGGAGCAGGCGATGTCTCTGCCAATCCCAAGAATAGCGCCATGAAATCGTTCGCTTCCTGGGTAGATGGTGCTCTGGCGAAAACCAAGTGGGTGCCGGTAAAGAGCAGCCCGGATGAAGGGGAGTACAAGGCGCATTGGGTCAAAGAAGTGCGTTTTGGGGCGGGGCAAACCCGCAAGATTCGTGTGCGCTATCGATCTGACTATGGGGGCGCGGCCAGCCCCGGACTGCGTAACTTTGTGCGCTATGAGTTTACCGGTGCGAACTGGAAGGGCAAGGTAGACGAAAGCGTGCTGAACATCACGTTTCGTCGCCCCGGCAACTTCGTAACCACGGGCCGTATCTACCCGGCGGGTGGGGAAGAAGGGGCGGTAGCCTTTACGCAAACGGGAGCGACTCTGAGCCGCACCTGGAAGAACTGGGAAGCTCAGGCCGGATTCATCATGGCCTTCGGTACGGCTCCGGCTACCTGGCGTGCTACCATCACTACAGGGAATACGGAGAACGTTGAAGATCGCGTTCCTGGAGCGGTCATGCCCCCGCCCGATAAAACCCGCACAATTACAGTATCTGGCTCTGTAAAGAAGGACTACTACGATTGGTGCCCACCTATCTTCACGGCCACAGGTGGTATACCAATGATAGCGCTCAAGAATCTTGGCTGGCTCGCCGAAACAAAGCTCACGCCTGAGGAGCCAAAAGAGAAAGCCACAATAGCCTTCGGCACTCACAGCGCCACGGTAACGCTTGGTCAGAAAGCCGCTACCATAGATGGCAAAGCTGTTATGCTCGCGGCTGCACCCCGTCTGCTTCGTCAAAGTGTCGGGGAATTCGATGTCATGTATGTCCCGCTCCTGCCTTTCGCGGAGGCTCTTGGCCTGAAAGTGGAGCTGGTTCCCGGAGAGCATGTAGCCCGCGTGGTTCGGTAAAAAAATAATTCGTGAACCTACCGGGCAGTTCTCACTGTCTAAACCCGATAAGATAGAGTACACACAAGGCTTGGAGGGGCCACACGCTCCCTTGCCTTCGTCTGCAATTAGAGGTTAGAGGTTTCTATGGATCGCAACGTCCGGTTCGTCTTCTCGTCACTGGCCCTGGCCGTGGCTCCAGCGCTTGTAGCGCATGCCCAGGCAGATCCCTCGGATCTAAGGGTACAGGCCGAAACGCTCATGAAGAGCGGACAATACGCCCAGGCGCTTCCTCTGCTTGATCAATCCATTAAGCTGGACTCTGCCAGCTCTGGTGCCGCTTCCAGCTACTTTTCGCGTGGTCGCTGTCTCTTCTCGCTCAAGCGCTACCCGGAAGCTCTGAAAGACTTCGGTGAGGTTACCCGCCGCCGTCCCAAGGTCGCGCCGGGCTGGTACAACAAAGCGCTGACCGAGATGGCGCTGCCCACGCCAGACTATGGCGCGGCAGTGAACTCGCTCACCCAGGTCATTCAGATCGACCCCAAGGCCCGCGCCGGTGAGCAGAATCTCAAGCTAGAGGCGCTGGATCGCCGCGCCGAGTGCTATCTGGAGACAAAGGTCTTCGATAAGGCGATTGCGGACCTGAATGCCGTGATTGCTATGGATGGCACTCGTACATCGGCATGGCAGAACCTGGCCTTCGCCTACACCGAGATCAAGCCTGCTCAGACCGATAAAGCGATTGACGCGTATGGCAAAGCCCTTGCCGCCGCCGCACCGGAAGATAAGTACAACCTGCTGCTGGCCCGTGCGGAGCTATACCGAACCAAGCAATCCTGGCAGCCGGAGCTAGATGACCTCATCGCCGCGCTGAAGATCAAGCCGAACGATGCTGCCGTGTTGAACGAGCGTGCCAGCGTGTACTACCGGCTGGGTAAGTTCCAGGAAGCTGTGGCGGACTATGATGCCGTAGCGAAGCTGCGTACTGGTCCCGAAGCCATAGAGGCTCTGCGCAACAAGGCCGCCGTTCTCTGGAAGCAGAAGAGCTATCCGGCCACCATTGAGGCACTGACTGCACTTCTCGCTAAGGCGCCCAACGATGCTGAGGCACTGAAACTGCGTGGTGCGGCGAACCTGAGCCTGACCCCGCCGAACTACACGGCGGCTATTGGGGACTACCAGAAATACGTCGGCATCAAGTCTGATGATGCTGCGGCCTGGAAAGACCTCTCTGTAGCGGCCTACAACAGCGCGGGCAACCCACCCAAGGCAGGCGCGGCTATAGACACTGCTCTTACAGCGGCGGATAAAGCCATTGCGCTTGACCCCAACGCCGTAGAACCGTGGCCGATCAAGGCAGAGGGACTCTCGATTCAGGGGAAACCCAAGGATGCTATCGACTCCTACACGAAGTATCTGGGGAAAAAGCCCGATGATCCGAACGCATTCGATGGCCGTGGTCGTGCCTACTTCAATACGCAGCAATGGGCGCTAGCAGTCGCTGACTTCGATAAAGTTCTGGCCAAGACTCCCGGTGATGCCGATGTAAAGCGCCTGCGTGCTCTGGCTCTGGCCAAAGCACCCGGTGGCGGTGCAGCGGCACTGGCGAGCCTGAAGGAAGTCGCAGACTCCAGCCCGAACGATCCCACCGCGTGGAGCCAGTACGGAATCGCGCTCTACAAAGCCGAGAAGTACGATGATGCCGGTAAAGCCTTCACCAAGGTCGCTGACCTTCAACCCAAGGGGAGCCCGGAGCGTTTAGATGCTCTGCGCAACCTGTGCGCGGCGGCAGATAAGAAAGCCGAATTGTCCAAGTCGGAAGCGGATCAGAAGGCTGCAGTAGCCGCCTACACCCGGCTTCTGGCAGATGCTCCGAACGATGCGGAAGCCATCGGTAGCCGAGCAGACCTGAACCTGGGTCTCAAGCTGTACAAAGAGGCGATTGCGGACTACACCAAGCTCATCAGCGTGGCGCCGAACGGCCCGGAGGCGATTGCTGCCTACAACAACCGCGCTATCTGCTACCTGAGTCTGCCGACTCCGGACTACAAGTCTGCGATTGCGGACTACGGTCAGGTGATTGCCAAGCAGCCAAACGACCCCGCCGCTTACAACCTGCGGGCGATTGCGAACCTGAAGTTGGGGGATTTCAAGGCGGCTCTGCCCGACCTGGATAAGTACCTGGCCCTGAAGCCGGGGGATGCTGGCCGCGCTGCCGAACCGGGGTAATGCCTACTTCAACCTGGCGAATACCCTGCGTACCGGAGCGACCAAGGGCGTGCCGGAGTTCGAGAAGGCGGCGGCAGACTATGCCACCTACCTGAACACCAAGCCGAACGATGGCAAGGTGCTCTATCGCCGAGCGCTATGCCTCTACCGACAGGCCGGTGACAGCGCCAAGCCGGAGTCCATGAACAAGGCCAAGCTCCAGGCATCTATCACCGCGTTCGAGGCGGCGGTCAAGGGCGCCGAGCCAGAGGCTGAAGCCAACTACTACCTAGGGCTCGCCTGCGACAACATGGGAATGGCCCAGGACGATGTCCGTGAGTCGATGTTCAAGAAGGCTATCGATGCCTACAAGAAGTACATCGCGACCCCCGGCGTAAAGGCTGAGGATGCTGCGCCTGTGAAAGAGCGCATCACCTTGCTACAAGACGAAATCGGCTAAGCCGATTTAGAAAGCAAAAGGGCAGCCTACTGAGTAGGCTGCCCTGTTTGTTTATACACGGGTTCGGGTCGCTTCCCAGAGCAAGATGGCGGCGGCAGAGGCGACATTCAACGAATCGCTCTGCCCAGCCATCGGTATTTTGACAACCGCATCGCAGGAGACCAGGTGCTCCTCGCTCATACCCTTCCGTTCATCGCCCAGCCAGACAATGCAGCGTTTGGGCCAGGAAAAGCGGCGGCAGTCGATCTCGGCTCCAGGGGAAGAACCTACCAGCGCCACTCCATTTCGCCGTCGCCAGGCGAAAAGCTCTGAGTCGCAAGTACGTGCGTAGTGCAATGAGAACAGTGCGCCCATGGTGGCGCGCACTACCTTGGGATTGAAGGGGTCCAGCGTATCGCCTACCACAATCAGCCCGGCAGTCCCTAGGGACTCTGCGGTGCGCAGAATTGTCCCCAGGTTCCCCGGTGAGCGAATCGTATCCAGAGCGATGTAGACACCGTCTGGCGGCAGATCGAATAGTGGATCCCAGCGAGGAGAGGCAATACAGCCGATTCCCGACACTCCGGCGCCTCGGAGAGAGATTGGAAAACAGCTTTTGTTACAAACGTGACCCGTGCGCCACGCTCACGGGCCAGGTCTAAGAGTCGCCAGCCGACCTGCCCTGTAAATAGTTCCGGTGCGGCCACGACTTCAGAAACAGCGAAATGGCTATTCAGCGCTTTATGGGCAAAGCGCAAGCCCTCACACCAGAACCGGCGCCCCCGGTCGCGCACCTGGCGCTGGTCGATAAGCTGGCGAATAGCCAGAATTTTGGAATCGTCTTTGCGGGAAATACACTTCATGGCTCCTTTCCAGAAAAACAAAAAACCGCCTCGCAATCTTGCGAGCGGCGCGAAACAGTGTCAGCAAAGCTGACGGAAAGAGACGAGAGTTCGTGGTTTGTTCTTGCGGCATGGCTCCTTTCTGTGGAAGAATTCTACCATGAAAGCCTGGCAGCTCGTTCTCTGGATTCTTACCGCAGGAACCACCATCGTTTTTTATTTAGACAACGCTATGCCCTCTGCCAGTACCTTTCTCTGCCTGGTGCTTCTGGCGCTCATTCTGGCTCCGATAGCGTTTCTGCTAACCATAGCCATACCCTTTCCGGCTATGCGTGGGCATCGGCTGACGCTCGGAGCCTGGCTGATAGGAACCGTCGTTCTATTACATGCGGGTTATGACCTGGGGCAGCAGTCAGCACGGGAACGCTTCTATGCGCTGCAGCCCGTGTTAGAGAGCCAGATACAGAAAGACAAAGGACCGTACTTCTTCTATCAAGGAGAAGTGCGGCCCAATCAGCGATGCTACTATGTATGGTGTGGCGCTAAGATGCCGCCACGGTTTCGAGTGGTTATTCCGCGGGCGCCGGGCTGGTACGAGGTGCGGGAGTAGGCAGCAGCCGCGTAATATCGTTGAACGTGGCGAACAGCACGAAGACCAGCAGGAACGCCCAGCTTCCAATCATTACCCGGCTCTGCTGCTCCAGGCTCAGTCGGCGGCGGCGAATCGCCTCGATTACCAGAAGCACCATCTGTCCGCAGTCCAGCGCAGGAATTGGAATAAAGCAGTTGAACACGAACAGGCCTAGAGAGAGCTGAGCTGCCAGCATTACCTTCGCCGGAAACCCGATCTCTGTTGCTTGAGAAACCGCACTGGCGATACCAACCGGTCCACCCACGTTCTCCTTGGCAGTACGGAAACTGGAGAAAACGGTCTTCAGGCTTTTCAGATACTCTGATGTGCGCAGAGTGCCATCGGAAAACGCCTCGCCGATACCGCTTACGGGGCGATGCTCACTGCCACCGACGACTACACCTATACGGCCTACACGCTGTTTACCCGCATACTCTTCCCGTGGAGTCAGCGTAAAAGTCATAGGCTGGGCGGTTCCTGGTCGGCGGACTTTGAGAGTCACCGGGTGCCCTGCCGATAGGGAGAGGCGGTCGATAAACGCGCTCTGAGTCACATTGTCGCCATTAACGGCAAGGACTTCATCGCCCGCCTTCAGTCCGGCTATGGCCGCAGGGCGATTCGCAACTACCTGCTTCAGTACCGGGTTGCCCGACTCTATACCGTACATTCCGGCGAAGAGTACGAATAGCAGCCAGCCAAGCCCTAGAGAGGCTATGGGACCCGCCAGAATGACCAGGAAGCGCTGCCACACTGGTTTCTGATGGTATTGCTCCATCTGGTCCAGCTGGTCTTCTTCGCTGGCCTCCGGGTCGGCGAAGGCCACAAAACCGCCCAATGGGACAGCGGGGCGCAGGGTATAGTCGGTGCCGCCTCGCCGAAAGAGGCGTATCTTGGGCCCGAAGGGCAGGCCGAAGGCGAACTCGAACACAGGGACCCGGAACAACTTCGCGATAGCAAAGTGCCCCAGCTCGTGTACGAAAACCAGGAAGCCCAGGGTGATAACGAAGGTCAGAATCTTGTCAATGAAAGCCAGCATCAGGCGGCAATCTCCTGTACTCTCTTGCGGGCAGCGGCGTCCGCATCCAGAATCTCTTGTAGTGTTTGTGCGGGGCGCGGCGTATGCTCAAACAGTATACGTTCCACGCGCTCAATAATTCCCCCAAACGGTATTTTACCGGCTAAAAATAAGCCCACCGTCGCTTCATTGGCTGCGTTCAGCGTCGCAGGGGCTGTGCCGCCCCGGCGAAACGCTTCACGAGCGAGTGGCACAGAGGGGAACTTATCAAAGTCCGGCGACTCAAATGTGAGGTCCTTAAGCTGTGTGGGATTCAGGCGCGGCAAGTTCGTATCTAACTTTTCGGGTGGAGGAGCGCTATCTGAATCGGGAGTCGCATATCAGGCAGGCCCAGCTGCGCTAAGAGCGCGCCATCTTTCATCTCCGCAAAGCTATGGACGACACTTTGCGGATGAACCACGACCTCTACCCGGTCTTCCGGCAGGCCGAAGAGCCAGCAGGCTTCGATGACCTCCAGCCCCTTGTTCATCAAGGTCGCCGAGTCTATGGTGATTTTTCCGCCCATTTTCCAGGTGGGATGATTCAGCGCTTCTTCTACCGTAGCGCCCAGTATCCGCTCCTTGTTCCAGGTACGAAAAGGTCCGCCACTCGCTGTAATCCACAGCCTATCTATCTGGCTCTGAGGATAGCCCTGTACACACTGGAAAATAGCGGAATGCTCGGAGTCAATCGGCAGTAGTTCTGCGCCACCTTCCCGAGCCGCTTCGGTTACCAGCGCTCCGGCGGCTACCAGAACTTCTTTGGTAGCAATACAGACACGCTTGCCTGCCCGACACGCCGCTAGCGTGGCCTCTAAGCCCGCTGCTCCGGCGACGGCTACAACGACGGTATCAGCATGGGGTAGGGTGGCAAGCACACTCAAAGCTTGGGGGCCATCTTGCTCTATTGCGGCTACCTGTGCCTCCGGCCAGTCCTCCGCCTGCGCTTTCAGAGCGTCTGAGGCCCGATATGCAGCCAGTCCTACAATACGCGCTCGGTCTTGTCCCAGCCGTGCAATCACATCCAGCGTCTGGGTTCCAATAGAGCCGGTGCTACCAAGCACCACAATCTGCCGCGTCACGGGGAATTGTATCGCGCCATAAAAATAACAGAGGCCCCGATGAGAATCGGGGCCTCTGTTCGCTAGATCTGCTTTAGCAGGTCTGCTTTTTTCTTTTCGTACTCTTCTTCAGTAATGGCTCCGGCCTTCATCAGCTCATGCAGGCTGGCCAATCTCTCCACAGCATCGGAGACTGTGCTGGTGCTGGCAGGCGCGGCAGTGGCGTTAGCGGAGACCGTGGTGCCGGTTTTGGAATCGGCGCCTTTATCGGCAGTTTCCGTCTTTGTTGTCTTGAGCCGGAAGCGCAGGGTCTTCGCGAAGGACTCCGAGAGCGCTTGCAGGCTCGGCTCACGTCCCATGCGGCACTCGCGGAAATAGCCTTTCAGCGCATCACCAGCAGCCCAGGTCACGGCGCCGATAATCGGGGCTTCGGCAAGAGCGCCATACAGATAGCCGCCCGGAATGAACTGCGCCAGGCGAGCGATGCCCAGCGTGGCTCCGATTACGGTGCCGGTGGTAGTCGCAATTGCCCAGCCCATCTGGCGCGCACGCTTGGCGCTAACAATAACCTGGTAGATACCGGAAAGCTCGGTCGTCATCTTGGAAAAGACAGCGGCGGCGGCGGCGGCATCCAGTCCCATCGGGAGCACGCCGGACGCGCCGGAGACGACGGCATATTTACCGACAATGATATTGGCTTTTTTGTCCAGTTCTTCCCAATCGGGTTCCATGAACTCCATGTACTCGTTCCTCATCGGGGGCCAACGATCCGGCTCCCGCTCCTTATTGTCGTCTTTTTTGCCCGAAGAGTGTCTCGGAAACTTTCTCTTCCAGGTTTTTTCCCAGCGACTTCAGGAGCGAGGGAATCTTGTCCGGGTCGATCATATAATCTGCTGCCTCTCTGGCGTAGTTTACTGCCCCTCATTTCATCCTGACACGTTGCAGGGGAATAAGGTTGCACACTCGGTTTACAATAGTAATTGTGGATCGCCTTACACCCTGCCAGCGCCCTGTAGGGGAGCGCGTTGTTATGTACCAGAGCTGGCGGGAGCTTCTCTTTCTGCACTGGGAGGTAGAGCCTGCCGCACTGCAGACGCTCCTACCACCGGGGCTGACTCTGGATACCTTTGAAGGAAAAGCCTATATCGGGCTGGTGCCATTCACCATGCGGGATGTACGACCGGTATGGTCTCCCTCTGTTCCAGGCCTCTCCCACTTTCATGAGACCAATGTGCGCACCTATGTGCATAAAGATGGCGAGGCACCCGGAGTCTGGTTCTTTTCCTTAGACGCCGCCAATGCAATCGCCGTGTGGCTGGCCCGCACACTCTGGCGTCTGCCGTACTACACGGCGAAGATGAGCCTGAAGGTAGAAGAAGATGGCACACGCCGCTATCGGACCGAGCGAAAAGAGAACTCTTCAGTAGGCGGGCGCTTTACCTGGCGTCCGGAAGGTGAGCCCGCTGCCTCTGCGCCAGGCACCCTGACTCACTTTCTCTGCGAGCGCTATTTACTCTATGCCTATAAAGATACCCTCTGGCGGGGCCAGGTCCACCGCACTCTGTAACCCGGTGCAGCGTGCCCGCTTGCTCCACCAGGAGAGTACCTGATTTCTCCGAGGCGGGTATCTCTGTCATCGGTCCCGCCTCCGCTGATTGACTATGCTTCTGGGGGGTAGACGTGGAAGTCTTCCCGCTAAGGAAGTCTGTAAATGTGATGAGTACCTTATCTTTACAGAGGAAGTGGCGACTCGGTTTATTGTCGCATGCAGTCCCGTCGGGCGAGGGAGCCTATCTGCGTCAGTCCGTTTTCCCGGCCATGCCCTCCTCTGAAGACCGAGTATCGGAGTGGCCGGCCTTATCTGGCAACATGGGTGCGCACTGGAGCTATGTTCTCGATGACGGCGTTGTGTACTGGTGTGTGGAGTGGGAGCCAGGGCTGGTGGCGGTCTGATTCGCACCAGACGGTACCCTTGCCTGGGCGCAGCGTACGCTCCCCCAATCTCGGTTCGGTGGGTGCGAAGCCACCGCCGAAGAGCTGGACGGCTACTACTAGGATAACGAGAACAGGCCCACCAGTACCATCTGATCTTCGATGCCTGGGATGTCCCAGTTCGATCTGGACGAGCTGGCAGAGTGGGACAGGATGGAGGAGGTGCTTATAAAGAGCCGCGTATAGGCCACCTTAAAAGCTATCCGTACAAGTTAATCTGGGCTATCGCTTGGCCCGAACTTCAGGGCGGTAGTGCTGTGGGACATACCACTGGGCGGTATAGAGGTCGGTCACTAGGCGGAGTGGCTGTGGCGTGAGGTCTGGGATTGTGAACCCGTGCCGGATACGCTTCGCCGCCATAGTGCCAAGTTTCGGCGCTCGCTGCATTAAGCGGTGAACATTCCTTAGACAAGGTTGCCCGAAG
>JASGJG010000007.1:0-146563 GCA_049840835.1 Armatimonas sp.
CTATAGTAACGCCTCGTTGGGTTCCGTATTGCTAAGGTTAATAGGGAAACACGATAGAATCCGAACAGCACCTAGGAGGAATAGTGACGCCTTCCGGGCGTCTTGACGATGGAAGAAGAGCTGGAAAGGCTGATCACAGTAGACCGCCCCGAAGTTGCGGCGCGGATTCGAGATGCCAAAGACTACGGCGAGCTAGCCGAAAACCCGGAGTACGAGTCGGCGAAGACTGCTCAGGCGTTTATTGAAGGTCGAATCATGGACCTCAAGAGCGTGCTGGGTCGTGCCCGCATCCTGCATCGAGGAAGCGGTATCGACGGACAAAGTAGCGATGGGTCTTCGTGTCGAGGTGCGAGACTTGAGTACAGCGACGATTGGGCGCTGACGCTGGTTTCCGCCTACGAAGCCGACCCGGATGAGGACCGCATCTCGGATCAGTCCCCCATTGGCCGTGCGCTCATGGGTCATCGTGTTGGCGATACTGTGACGGTAAACACACCGTCGGGTACCGCGCGCTACGAGATCCTGGGCATCTCGCACTAGGCCCTACCCCGTACTCTGCATGGCCAGCGGCGATACCGGTGAGCGAGAGCAAGATCGCTTCTCGCTCCGGGCTATCGCCGCTAGCATCTTGATGCGCGTCCATAAGCGCCACCTGAAGCAGAGATAGTGGAAGCACTGCCGGGTTTCGTAGAGCGACGGTAGCGCGCACAATCGGTGCGTGCGCCAAGCCGCTCTTCGGACCCGGTTACGTGTTTTACCCACTCCACTGTGCGGGCATGCTCGGCCTCTAAGCGGGCATGGAACTCTGCCCCATGTGGCGCTCGCAGGGCATAGCGCTTCGCTGTGGGCAGGTGCGCTCGCAAAAGCTCCATCTGTGCATTGTCGATCACGGTCTTAAAGAACAGCCACTCCCGATACATGGTCTGAAGCTCGCCCAGATGTCCCGGTGCGGAGCTGGCAAAGGCTTCCAGAGCGCTTCCCAGACCGAACCAGCCGGGTACCAGGTAGCGAGACTGTTCCCGGCGAACACCCACGGAATCGCTCGCAGGTCATCTACCCGAGTCAGCCGCGCGCCGGAACGAGACACCGGGCGGCTGGCAATCGGCAGCTTGGAGATATGCGAGATCGGAGTCGCCACCGTGAAGAAGTCCCAGAATGCGGGATCGTCATGCACCATGCCCCGGTAGACCTGCCGTGAGGTCTCGGCCATCTGCACCAACCCCTCACCCCAGAGCGCAGGCTCTGGTGAGGCCGGACGCAGAGTGGCCGTCAGCGCTGCGGAGACAATCTGCTCTAAGTGCCGGTGAGCAATCGGCGGCAGGGCATATCGGAAGCTAATTACCTCGCCTTGCTCGGTAAAGCGAATCCCTCCACTGAAGCTGCCCGGCGGCTGGGAAAGAATCGCGCGGTTCGCTCTACCACCGCCACGCCCCACAGTGCCGCCGCGCCCATGGAAGAAACGAAGCGCCAGCCCGGCCTCACGGCAGGTGGCCGCCAGACTCGCCTGCGCCTCATGTAGCGCGGCATTGGCCGCCAGGAATCCACCGTCTTTGGAAGAGTCCGAGTAGCCCAGCATGATTTCCTGGAACTCGCCCCGCGCGGTCAGATACTGCCGATAGGCAGGTACCGCGAATGCTGCTATCATCCGCTCCGAGCCGCCCCGCAGGTCGTCTATGGTCTCAAAGAGCGGCACAAAGTCCAACACTGGCCCCAGGCCAACCTCGCGGGCCAGCAGGCGCGCTTCTAAGAGATCGCTGGCGCCATGGGTCATGCTGACAATGAAGCAGCGACCTCTCTCTTCACCCAGCTCTTTATGCGCCCGGCGAATGACCTCGAAAGTGTCTAGCACCTCGCGGGTCTTCGAAGAGAGCGGGGCATCACGGGCCACCAGTGGGCGGGGGGATTCCAGCTCTCTTGCCAGAATCTCCAGCTTTCCATTCTCATCTAGCACCGGCATAGTCCGGGCAGACCCCCGCCAGGGCGAACATCTCCGTCAGTGCGGCCTCGTGCACATCAGAGTGCTGCCGAATGTCCAGCGCAGCCAGGTGAAACCCGAATGTGCGGGCCTGTACCAGAAGGTCAGCCAGCTCCCCGGTCTCGGCGACTACGGTGGCATGATTGCGGCGTAGCGCCCATCTATCAGCTCCAGGTCGGCCACGAACGCGGCGACACTCGAATAGGCTCCCTCATTCTTGCCTGCCTGGGTTGCCTCCAGGCGCATTCCCATACAGAGCAGCTTCAGCACATACGGCTCCGCTCCGAACCGTCGCCGGTACTCGTCGGAGAGTGCGAGCTCCTCAAGGTCAGCCAATACCGATGCCGTTAGAGGATCGTTCGCCGGAACCTGGGTTTCTGAGAGCGAGAGCTGGCGGCGCAGACGAGTCACCCGCTGAATGTAGAAGTTCAGCACAATGCGCCGGTGCTCATTCAGCGCCTGCCAGGTCACTATCGGCGTGACATTCGGGTTTCCATCCCGGTCGCCCCCTACCCAGCTTCTATAGGTTAGAAAGGGCGGCAGGTGGAACTCGTGCCGGGGGTAGGCCACCTCAAGCGCACGGCGCAGGTCGGCGTGGAGCCAGGCAACGACCTCTAGAATCGTTCGGTCAAAGAAATACAGCGCATTGCGCACTTCCTCGGAGACAGTGATAGAGGCTCGGCGAATCTCATCCGTCTGCCATAGCTCGGTCAGTGCTCGCTCTAAGGCTTCCTCCGCACGAACCGTCGGGCGAGAGAGTGGGCTATCCAATCGAGCGGCAGTAAGCGGGGTAGCGCGCAGTGCCAGCGCCTCCGCTACACGCAGAAGCTTATCTAATACGGCTCGGCGGCGGGCTTCGGTGGGGTGTGCGGTGAGCGTGGGAGCGATATCCAGAGCATTCAGTGCCTCTTGCATCTGCTCTGCCGAAACGCCCGACTTCGCCAGCTTTATCACGGCCTCACGAATCGACTCTGGGCGGGGGGCATCCGCGCCGCGCTCGGCACGTTCCCGGTTCACCCGCACGATCTCTTTTTGCTCCGCTGTGTTCAACAACTGAAAGAGAACGGTGAACGCACGCAGCACTCGCGCCGCCGTTTTCGGATCGGTCAGCTCAGGGAGTTCCTGGTGCAGCATCTCCGGCGTGGCATCTTCTCTGGCAGCCAATTTACACAGGCGCTGGGCCAGCGTGGTAAACGCCTCCCCCTCCTGTTCATTCAGCACGCGGGTGAAGAGTCGCTCTAGCAGCTCAATATCGTCGCTCAGGGCATCGGTCAGGCCGACGGCGCGGGGGTTGAGGTTCGCGAGGGGCACGGAGGCATTCTACCGTAGCCTGTCGAACGTGGGCGTATGCAAGACAGTGAACGCCCTGTAGGCTGGGCCATCGTGGGCATCGGCGGCCTGAGCATGGGCCAGATCCTTCCCGGCTTCGCCCAATGCAAGCGCAGTAAAGTCGTGGCTCTGGTCTCCGGCTCCCCCGAGAAAGCGAAGCAAAACGCCACCAAATACGGCGTGCCGGAGTCCTCTATTTATAACTACCAAACCTTTGACCGTATCAAAGACAACCCGGCCATAGAAGCGGTCTACATAGTTCTGCCCAATGGCATGCACGCCGAGTACACCATTCGCGCCGCTCAGGCTGGCAAGCATGTGCTCTGCGAAAAGCCCATGGCGAATACGGTCAAAGACTGCGAGCTTATGATTGCGGCCTGCAAAAAAGCGAACGTGAAGCTTATGGTGGCCTACAGGTGTAGATACGAACCCTACAATCAAGCCGCTATAGCCGCCTGCCGAGACCCGCGCTTCGGTAAGATCAAGTCCATTATCGCGGACCATGGCTTCAATGCCGGTGACCCGAAGCAGTGGCGCCTGAACAAGAAGCTGGCCGGTGGCGGTTCTCTCATGGACATCGGTATCTACTCGCTCAATGCCGCTCGCTATCTCACGGGCGAAGAGCCTGCCAGTGTAACCGCACAGGAATACACGGACCGCAATGACCCACGCTTTAAGGAAGTGGAAGATGCGATCCACTTCACCCTGAAGTTCCCCAGCGGCGCCCTGGCCAACTGCACCTCTAGCTACGGCTACAGCGGCGCGAACCGCTACCGGGTCTTAGGAGAGCGCGGCTTTGTAGACATGGAGCCCGCCACCGGCTACACAGGCCTGAAGCTGAAGTATCGCACAGGGGGTGCGGTCATGGAGCCGGAGCTGCCTCGCACCAGCCACTTCACGCTGGAAATGGACCATTTCTCGGAGTGTATTCGCGAGAATAAGAGTCCGCTCACTCCCGGCGAGGAGGGCTTAGCCGACCTGAGGGTAATAGAGGCGATCTATCAGGCGGCAAAGACCGGGCGAACGATCTCGCTGAAGTAATTCGAACCCAAACACATGCCCCCTATCCCCCAATAATGGGGGCACCCAGATAGAGGAATGCCTTACGGGCATCTTCTAGCCGCCGGTAGGCAGCAACAAACGCCGCGCAGCGGCTTAGAAAAAGACACGCTATTTGGTGCCCCCATTATTGGGGGATAGGGGGCATTACCTAACGCATCATGGACAATCTGGAAGAAACCTGTAAGCGGCTCTTAGAGGCCGCCAAGACCACCGATGTGGCTTATAAGCGCCTGGGCTGGCTGTGCGACCGTATCGGGGCGCGGCTTTCAGGAAGCAAGTCGCTGGACACCGCGATTGCGTGGGCAGCCAGTGAGCTGAAAGCCGACGGATTCGATGCTGTACGCACCGAGCCGGTCATGGTGCCGCGCTGGGAGCGGGGTAAGGAAAGCGGCGAGCTTCTGACGCCTATGCGGCGGCCCCTGCGTATGCTCGGGCTGGGTGGGACGGTGAGTGGCAAAATTCAGGCTTCGGTGCTGGTAGTGAAGGATTTCGATGAGCTGAGAGCACGTGGCAGTGAAGCCAAGGGCAAGGTTGTCTGCTATGATGTGCCCTTCACCAGCTATGGACAGACTGTGCGCTACCGGGCGACCGGGCCGAGTGAGGCGGCGAAGTTGGGAGCAGTGGGCGTGCTAGTGCGCTCGGTAGGCCCGGCTGGGTTCCAGACACCGCATACCGGGGCGCTACGCTACGCCGACGATGCCCCCAAAATTCCGGCGGCAGCTATCTCTATTGAAGATGCTACCCTGCTGGCTCGAATGCAAGCGCGCGGCGAGAACCCAACAGTCCGGCTCTCACTGGGCGGACGCATGCTCAAGGATGCCCGTAGCGCCAATGTGATCGCCGAGCTTAAAGGGCGAGAGAAGCCCGATGAGATAGTGGTGATAGGCGGGCACCTGGATAGCTGGGATGTGGGGCAGGGTGCGCACGATGATGGTGGTGGGTGCCTGACCTGCTGGGAAGCCCTGCGACTGATGAAGACGCTGGATATCCGCCCCAGGCGAACCATACGGCTGGTGCTTTTTACCAACGAAGAGAACGGCACAGCGGGCGGGAAAGCTTATGCGCAGGCGCATGCCAGTGAGAAGCATATTCTTGCCATTGAAGTAGATGGTGGCGTGGGTGCGCCCCAGGGATTTGGCTTGACGGTAAAATCGACAAGTGGGTTCGCACAGGCAAAAGCCTGGGAGCGCCTGGGTACTGGCCCTATCTCTGAGGGTGGCGGCGGCACAGACATCGGGCCGCTCGGCGAGAAAGGCGTACCCACCGCCGGACTGAAGAACGATATGAGTCTCTACTGGAACATCCATCACACGCACGCGGATACCTTCGACAAAATAGATAAAGGCGACTTGAACGCCTGTGTGGGCGCGCTGGCTGTCTTTGCCTACGCGGCGGCGGAAACAGACGCGCTTGGATAGAAACATTCGGATGGTGGCACTGGATTTAGACGGCACGCTATTATCGCCGGACAAATCTATTTCTCCCGAAAACATAGCGGCTGTGCGACGGCTCATGGAAGCTGGGATTCAGGTGGTGTTGGCGTCCGGGCGTCCCCACCATAACATGCTGCCCTATCAAGAGGAGCTGGGGCTATCCGGACCAATCGTCAGCGGTAATGGTGGCGTGGTACGCGATACGGCCTCCGGCGAGACCTGGAAGGAAACGCTTCTAGACTGGGCATTCACCCGCGAGGTGCTGGCCGAGGGCGAGCGGGTCGATGTAACGCAGATCTGGGATGGTCCCGAAGGTGTCTTTGCAGTGCGTACGTCCCCCTGGAGCGAGATTCTAGCTGAGCGCACTCGCTCAGAAGTAGTCGCGGAGCCCGTTCCCGAAAACGGTCAGCCCTACAAACTACTCTGGATAGACGCCGAAGCGACTATCACTGCCTATGAGCAGACCTACCGGGCGAAGTGGGGCGATCGCAGCTATGTGGTCTGCACCGACCCGGAGTACTTAGAGTTCTGCCCACCGGGCACGAATAAAGCCGCCGGGCTGGAGGTGGTTTGTCATAGGTTGGGTATTCAACCCTCGGAAGTGCTCGCTATTGGTGATGGTGACAATGATGCCGAGATGCTGGCATGGGCTGGTGTCAGTATCGCACCAGCCCATGCCCGTCCTAAGGCTCGCGCTGCCGCCTCACTTATAGGTGCCCACGGCCCCGAGGAGACAGCGGTAGCCCGCGCTCTGGAGCCGCTCCTCAGTTCTGTTTAAGAATGTTGCCTTTCAAGATTCCCGGCTGCAGTACGCCGCCCGGAACCTTGAACACACGCGGAGCCGGTCCCAGAGTGCGTGTGGTGATGTACATCTTGACCTCCGCATGGTCCCCCGGCGTCCCACGGCTAACGAGCAGGCGCGATGGACTGTCGAACACGCCTTCAATTCCGATACCACCCGCCTGGTGCGTACTCATGTTGTAGGCGAAGTCGAGATCACCCTGCCCCTTTCGTGGATTGATATCCAGATGATCATCGCCACTGGTCGTGTCTTCATCCCAGACTTCGTAATGCACAATCGAGGTGTTCTGACCAGCATCTACGAACTTCATGGTTATCCACGGCGGATTCAAGTTATCGTGCCCTGTCTGGCATGACTCCATGAAAACCTGATTGTTAATGGTGACTTTCGCGTAGAAGTCCGCATCATCAAAAGGCACCGGGTCGATATTGTCCAAGTCTTTCACGGAAACCGTTTTCAGGAAAACGGCACGCTTGCTGATCGGAAACACCGTTATCGGGGGCGCAGGCGATGGCGGCGCCTGATTCACTCCCACGTCCAGCGATCCACGCAACCCACCCGAGAGAAGCTGGTGCCAGTGGCGATCCTTGAAGTCCTCCACAAAGTTCGAATCTGTGGTTCCCACGATCCAGGCGGCGGAGAAGGCCACAAACGAAACTCGATCCCCGCTACCTTTCCCCTTCCAGTGCCCATCGTCACTGCCATATTTCACCCACTCAGAGATGCGATACGCCGCGTTCAGGTCCGACTTCAGCTTGTCTAGCTGCTTACTAGTCAGTGCAATGTTCCTCGCCTGCTCCCAGACCGATGGGTCCACTTCACTGACCCAGATTCGGGCCTGGTTCGCCCACTGCCGGGAGCCCGCATAGGCATGCACGTAGGCCCGGTCCCAGTTCGGCTTACCGTACCAGTCATGGTTCATGCCATCGTTGTAGCCGCCATGGGGGGTCTGCCCCACCGCGTTGCTGCTGGATGCCTTGCCGGTCTTGACTCCGGTCTTTCGACTGGCATCGAAATAGGTGAGTGTGGAGTAGTCGTACCCGGCGGGCGGCGCCTGAATCTCCGCCCAGTTGGAGTGCGAGTAGAAGTCCTGCACAGTATGCAGGCTCATGCCCAGCAGGGCGAGTACCTGCCTTGGGTTCTTCGTGCGTGCCGCTTCCACAAACCCGGCTTTGGCATTGGTGGAGAATCTCCCCCAGTAGTTAGCCACGGCGGCCTCGGTGAATAGATTATCGGCGTGGAGCTTGTCGCAGTTAGTCTTGATAGAGTCCTCTACCCCGGCCTCGCGGTTGGAGTAGTAGTCCACCAGCCAGTTCTCCACCTGGCAGACCTGAATCGCCGTATTGCTCAGCCCCAGATCAGCCAGCGCCTCGCGCGTGAGGTCCGAGTGGTGCCCTGTATCGAAGGCCCTGGCGCCAGTAGCGGCAGCCCCCAGAAGCAGCGCCGCTCCTAGCAACGAAGAAAACACACGGTGCATAGAACTTCCTCCTATACTTAGCCTACCCCTGTGCTCCAAAACTGAAACACTCTCGCTGCGATAAAATAAATGCGAAATGCCGCTGTATGAGTATCGCTGCCCGGACTGTAGCGCGACCTTTGAAAAACTGCGCGGAATGAGCGAGAAAGACACTCCGCTGGACTGCCCCACCTGCGGCAGCGCAAAAGCGCGTCGTCAGCTCTCCGTTTTTGCCGCTTCTGTCTCCGGCGGTACCGGCGCCTGTGGCTGGAACGAATCTACAGGCTCCTGCTCCCGCTTCGGCTGAGCGCCCCCACCCAAACGCTGACCCGTGTGGTCGGCCTGACATTCTCCCGAGGGATTTCAATCCCTCGAAATTATGGGCGGTAGAATGAACCACGACGGATTTAGCGAGACTTCTCGCCCCGCCGATACAGCCACACTATGCCAGACACTCCCAAACGCTACTATGTCACCACGCCCATTTACTATGTGAATGGCGTGCCCCATGTCGGAACGGCCACTACTACGGTGCTTGCCGATGCTACCGCACGCTACCGACGACTGAAGGGCGATGATGCCTATTTCCTGACCGGTACCGATGAGCACGCGCAGAAAGTGGCGGATGCCGCTGCCGCCGCAGGCATGGACCCGCAGACGTTTGTGGATGGAGTCAGCCAGCGCTATGTGGAGACCTGGAAGTTCCTGAACTGTAATTACTCCAACTTCATTCGCACCAGCGAGGAGCGCCATAAGAAAGTGGTGCGCGAGGTCTACCGCAGGCTACAGGCGCAGGGTGATATCTACCTGGGCACCTACGAAGGCTGGTACTCGGTCAGCGATGAAACGTTCTTCCGGGACTCGGATGTCGACGAAAAAGGCTACGTGAAAGAGACCGGCGCCAAGGTAGAGCGCATTCAGGAAGAGGTCCACTACTTCCGGCTCTCCGCCTATGGCGACCGCCTCAAGGCCCATATCGCTGCCAACCCCACGTTTCTGCTGCCCGAGACCCGCAAGAACGAGACCCTGGCCTTTATTGATAACGGCCTGCGGGACATCGCTATCTCGCGTAAGAACGCGGGTTGGGGTATCGAAGTCCCCGGCGACCCCGGCAAGGTCTTCTATGTGTGGTTCGATGCATTGATCAATTACCTCACGGAATCTGGCTGGCCAGAGAATCCGAACTGGGACACCCTGTGGCCCGCGGACGCGCACTTGATGGCTAAGGAAATCTATGTGCGCTTCCATGCCACATTCTGGCCCGCCATGCTTATGGGTCTGGGCCTGCCCCTGCCGAAGCATGTGGTTGGGCATGGTTGGTGGACCGTGGGGGGCGAAAAAGGCGCCAAGAGCAAGGGGAATATCCCTCTGCCGCAGGAGGTGACAAGCTGGCTACAGGCCGCTGGCGCGCCCGATGAGGCCACAGCAATAGATGCACTACGCTACTATCTGCTGCGCGATATCCGCTTCACCGACGATTCCGAGTGGAGCCTGGAGATACTCGCTACCCGCACGAACGCCGACCTGGGAAACGATCTGGGAAACATCCTCAACCGGGTGCTGGCCGCCAAGTACTTCGATGGGGTGATTCCCACGGATGCCCCCCTGGATGCGAAACTCAGTTCTATAGCTGCCGAGGCTGTTTCTGGTTATGAAACCGCTCTGGCCCGCTACGACTGGGGCGCCGCGCTGCAGGCCGCCTGGGTATTGGCCCGTGAAGTCAATGTCTACCTGGCGGAGAAAGCTCCCTGGAAAGCCGCGAAAGAAGGTAACACAGCGGCAGTCTCCGAGGCTATCTACAACGCATTGGAAGGCGTGCGATTGGTCGCCTATCTGGCATCGCCTGCTGTGCCGCACCTGGCTCAGTCTGTCTATACCCAACTCGGCCTGGGTGCGCCAGGCTCCTGGGAGACCGAGGCGAAATTCGGCGCACTGCCTGGCGGTACTCGCACCGGCACGCCCGCTCCGCTCTTCCCGCGCTTAGATACCGAAAAGCTGCTCTGCTGCTGCCATTGCCTCGAAAGAAGAATCTGTGACCGAAACAACCGAAGAAATCGCTGAGACAACCGAACCTAGCTTTGTAGAGAAGCCCGTCGCTACGTTCGATGACCTGGATAAAATCCAGCTTGTCATTGCCGATATTCTCACCGCTGAGCGCGTGGAGAATACCGACAAACTTATGAAGCTGGGGCTGAAGATAGCGGATACGGAGCGCACGATTATCTCTGGCATCGCGAATGTCTACACGCCAGAAGACCTGGTAGGCCGCCAGATTGTGCTCTTTGCAAATCTTCAGCCTAAAAAGATGCGCGGCGTGGTAAGCCAGGGAATGCTGCTTGCGGCCTCGGATGCCGATGGCAGCGCGGTTCTCTTGATGCCGGACAAACCGGTCAAGTCCGGCGTCGAAATTCGATAAGCGCCCGGCCCTAAAAGGGCCGGGAAAGGTCTAGCTCTATGCCTTTATCTTTTGCAGCACTTCTGCCCCACGGCGGTGAGATAGTTCTGCAGCTCACTGATAACCCGGCGCTTATGGAGAAAACCCGTATCGCCATGCGCGAAGCGGGGCGGGTCTTTGCGGAGAAGAACATAAACACCGTGGTGGTGCTGGATCCCCATGCCGATTTCATGGTGGAGAGCGCTCTTACTATTGGTGCTACCTTTCATGCCGCTGGGATTCTGGGTGAGCTAGATAGAGCGCATATCAAAGCGGCTTTCGAGGTTGACACAGAGTTCGTGGAGGCACTTTTCACCGAGGCCAATGGCACACTTCCTATGATTCGAGCCGTGGGCGCAGACGAAGGGCGCAACGCCGTGCTGCCACTCTCCTGGGGGGCACTGATCCCACTCTGGTTCACCGCGCACCCGGTGACCCGCTCACGCCCCAAAGTAGTCATTGTGGCTCCGGAGCGCTCTACCCCGCGTGAGGAGCTGCTGGCTTTCGGAAAGCTAATTGGTCAGGTAGCGGAAAAGAGTGGCAAAAACGTGGCTCTGATAGCCTCGGGGGACCTGGGGCATGGGCACGATGAAGATGGGCCATACGGGTTCGCGAAAGCCAGTGCGGAGCACGACTTGTTGTTCTGCGAAGCCTTAGTGGATAACAATCTGGCCGGTTTGCTGCCGTTGACCGATGAATTCCTGGAAGAAGCGCTTGTAGATGCGTTCTGGCAGGTGCTGATACTACATGGTGCACTCTTAGAGAAACCCATGAGTTGTCGCCTGCTCTCTTACGAAGCGCCAACCTATTTTGGCATGGCAGTGGCCCTGTTCGAGCCGTAGAATACCGGGTAGGATGAAGAGAATCTCCCTTCTTTTCGGCGCGCTGCTGCTCCCTCTGTGCGCTACGGCACAGGTGGCCAGCAAAGACCGCCCCATTGTTTTCGGAGCGAAGCTACCGGGCGAAAAGTTCTCCCAGATCTACCGTATCAATACGGATGGTACGGGTCGAGTTGCGCTTACGAAGCCGACCAGCAACTTTACCTACCCACGCTGGTCGCCGGATGGCAAGCTGATTGTCTTCACCGAGGGCTACGATTCCGAGAAGGGTAAGCGCTACGTTATCGATGCTGATGGCAAGAAAAAGCCGCGGCTGGTAACCAACGCAGTAGAGTTCGACTGGGTGCATAACCTGGATGATCCGCCCGCTCCGGGAGGCAAGTACGCTCTGGGCGACACCTCCATTATCGATGTCAAGACCAACAAAGAGACGCCTATCGAGGACGTGACTCTGGAGACGCCGGTTATCTGGCTGGATGGTAAGCGCCTGGTTTCTGTAAAGAGCGAAGAAAAAGATAAGGCCATTCTAGAGAAGACGACTCTGCGCCTTCATGGGCTGGACGGCAAGATTATTGGCACCATCCCCCTGACCCCATCCGAAGAAGACGCCAAACGCTTCGATGAAGAGGCGACCTACGGCAGTGTCTGGATACTCCATCACATTCCCGTTGCCGATAAGTTCGTACTGGCGCGGCTGGCTGGCGGCAACCGTGAAGGGAAATGGCCGATAGGTCTTCTAATCGACGTAAAGAGCCAGAAAACTACCTGGTGGGGTGAGTTCGGCTACTCCGGCATGTTCTTCTCTGCCGATGGGAAGCGGTTCCTGACCGCACTGAACCGTAAGAACCCGAAGACTGAGAAGTTCGAGAACACGCTCTATATCGGTGCTACCGAGAACCCGCAGAAGCTAACTGCCCTGGTAAAAGCTACCGACCTAGTCATAGGTGACTGGCGCGGCGGCATAGCCAGCCAGTAAGCTATAGACCCCTTTCATAGTCTTACGGGTTGTCTATCACCGACAGACTAAGAGGGGGACTAATGAAGCGTAAGAATTTTCTTCTGGGAGCCGCCGCACTGGCGGCAGGCTGTGGTGGCGGTGGCAGCAATACATCGCTTAGCTACCGCAAGGTAGCCCTGGGACAGGGAAGCGTACTGGGACTGGATGATACAGGCCGTGTCTATCTGAAACGTGCCGATGGCAGCTCTGTTCGCTGGCAAAATGGCTCCTTTGAAACCCTACCGATAGATAGCCCCCAAAAAGAGATACAGAAAGTACGCCCCGATGGGATTCTTCTCACGAAAGGCGGCTTCTTTACACCGGACAATATCTACCATCCAATTACCCTTCCTACGGTGACAGAGCTCGGCGTGTCTACGGAAGGCCGGGATAGTTTTTATACGCGATTCGTAGATGCCAGTACGCCCAATGATTTCATGGGTGAAGTTAGTTTTCACCTCACCGGATATGGGGGTCCTACTGGTGGGATACAAACAATGGTCTTTGTGGTGCGAGATGGCGTGCCTTCCTTGCTTCCCGAAAACTACAGTCGAGCCGTCCAGTTTCTGTCGAATGGACATTTCGTTGCGACAGATAAATTTTTCGTGTTATTTGACAGCGGTGCGGATCGCATTTTTGGCCCCAACAATACCTTAGTTGACCACGTTGCCAATAGCCTTAATATTCGACTTCTTAGCCTATCCACTGACCTCAATTTTGCGGGACGAATAATAAATACCCAACAAATTGCCACAGGTGCACCAGTGGGATATTCCTTAGAAGAGGAGCCAGCCCAACCACGATCCCATATTGAATTCGTAACGCATAACTCGCGCGGAGACCTTATATTAAACCGAGTCTCTTTAAAAGAGGGAGCCACTCAAACAGACGAAGAGCTGTATCTAAAATTATCGAATGGCACATCAACTCGGCTGAAGGAATTCCTTCCTGAACTCAGCAACAGCCGTGTTGGGGTAGCCGTGTTCAATGCTCGCCGAGAATTTGTGCTCCAGGACTTCACAAATCGGAGTTATGAGGAAATGGGTGACCTGTTTCTTATGACACCGATCTCCTAAGTATAGAAGGAGCTATCCAGCCTGCCTCTGGAGGCGCTGAAGGGCTATCAAGGCTTCGACCGGGGTGAGGGTATCCAGGTCTAAGCCTCGCAACTCCTCTATTACGGGGTTCTCCTCAGCTTCAAAGAGGGTGAGCTGCACTTTCTCAGTTTTCGCGGACACGCGGGAGCCAGAGGCTGTATCGCGGCGCTTGTTACCATCCTTCTCCAGGTCGCCGAGAATCTCACGGGCGCGGTCGATTACCGTTAGTGGCAGGCCCGCCATGCGGGCTACTTGAATGCCGTAGCTCTTATCGGTGCCACCGGGCAGGACTTTGCGGAGCCAGAGAATGCGGTCGCCAGTTTCTTTTACGGCGATACGGAAGTTGCGGACGTTGGGAAGCTGCTTCTCCAAGTCGTTCAGCAGGTGGTAGTGGGTAGCAAACAGGGTCTTACAGCCACGGGCGGAGAGAAACTCGGCTACGGCCCAGGCAATCGAGAGACCATCGAAGGTGCTGGTGCCTCGGCCTATTTCATCGAGAATCACCAGACTGCGCTCGGTGGCGTTGTTGAGAATCTCGGCGGCTTCGGTCATCTCTACCATAAAAGTGGACTGACCGGCGGCAAGATCATCGTGGGCGCCCACGCGGGTGAAGATACGGTCCACGATACCGATGCGGGCGTAGTCGGCGGGCACGAAGCTGCCTACCTGAGCCAGTAGGACAATCAACGCAACCTGCCGGAGCACGGTGGACTTACCCGCAGAATTCGGCCCGGTAATGATATGCACCTGACTCTGCGCACCGTCTAAGTACGTATCGTTGGGAATGAAGTTCGCCCCGCCCATGAGCTTTTCGACAACGGGGTGGCGTCCCCCCTTGATCTCGATGACATGGTCCCCATCGACTACCGGGCGGGTGAATCGGCTGCGCTGTGCGACTTCTGCCAGAGCTGCGAAGACATCTAAGCGGGCCAGTGCCTGCGCCAGGCGAAGTATATCTGGGCCATAAGTCCGGGCGATTTCATCGCGCACCTGGCAGAACAGATCGAACTCGCGGGCGTGGATTTTCTCCTCGGCTCCTAAGACCTTCGCCTCCATCTCTTTCAGCTCAGGAGTGATGAACCGCTCGCCCTGCGCTGTGGTCTGTTTGCGAATGTAAGTATCGGGTACGGCGCTTATGTTGGCTTTAGTGACCTCGATAAAGTATCCAAAGACCGAGTTGAAGCCGACCTTCAGACTCTTGATGCCTGTTTTCTCACGCTCATCGGCCTCCATCTGCGCAATCCAGGTCTTGCCGCCTCGGGTGATGGCTCGCAGCTCATCCAGTTCGGCATCGTAACCGTCTTTGATGAGGTTACCCTCTCGCACGGTGACGGGTGGCTCATCGGCAATGGCGCTGGAAAGTAAGTCCACGGCTTCGGGTAGTGGGGCCACACCTTCATTCAGGGGAACAGGGGCGAGAGTGGCAACGCCGGGCACGGCTTCCAGGCTGGTGCGTAGAGCGACTAGATCACGAGCGTTGGCAGCGCAGGTAGAGAGGCGAGCCAACAGACGCTCTAAATCGGAAATCGGCTTCAAAGCATCACGCAGGTCGGCGCGGAGCAGCGTGGCCGCGTGCAGCTGCGCCACGCGCTCTAAGCGTTCCTCGATCTTCTCTACGGAGAGTAGCGGGGAGTCCAGCCATTTCTTCAGGAGCCTGCCCCCCATAGGGGTACGGGTTTCATCGAGAACAGCCAGCAGAGACTTGGACTTGGCGCTGTCGTAGAGCCCAGCGGTTAGCTCTAAGTTCCGGCGAGCGGGGGCATCCAGCACCATAGCCTCACCCATGGAGTAGGTAGACAGGCTGGTAATGTGCTGAATCGCCCCCAGGTGCGTGGCTTTCAGGTAGTCCAAAAGCGCAGCGGCGGCGTCTAACCCGGCGGTGTATTCCTCGCAGCCAAAACCACGCAGGGTAGAAACCCCGAAGTGGTCCAGCAGCGATTCTCGGGAGCGGCGGGGCAAGATCCCCGTGCCCAATCGGGTGAGAGTGGCAGGGCAGACACGGGCAATTTCTTCGGCGAGTTCATCTAACCCCTCTGGCACCAGGCACTCAGCGGGCGAGAGGCGCATGACTTCATCGATTAAACGTTGCGGCTCGGTCTCGTCTAGTTCGGTGACCAGAAACTCCCCCGTAGAGACATCTACTATGCCCAGCCCAAACGTGGGGGCTTTTAAAATCACGGCCAGGAGGTAGTTGTTCGAGCGGGCATCTAAGAGTGCATCTTCGACGAGTGTGCCAGGGGTGACCACACGGGTCACGGCGCGTTTTACTAGGCCCTTGGCCTGCTTGGGGTCTTCTATTTGATCGCAGATAGCGACCTTATAGCCCTTCTGTACCAGCCGGGCCATGTAGCGCTCTAAAGCGTGGTGCGGCACACCTGCCATGGGGTAGCGCTCTGTGAGCCCCTGAATATCGCGCCCGGTGAGGGTGATTTCCAGCTCCCGCGCCATCAGCTCGGCATCCTCGCCGTAGGCCTCGAAAAAGTCTCCTACCCGCATGAAGAGCAGCGTGTCTGGCCGCTCCTCTTTGAGCTGCACATAGAGACGCAGCATGGGCGAGAGTTTTTCTAAAGGTACCGGGGGACGCGTGGAGGACATAACTATCTTCTATTCTACGGCGCCCCACCGAAATTCGGAAACGGGTTAGAAGCACCGGAGCGCACGCGCGAAGACAGCTGCCTGGCGAGACATACCGAGGTCGGTTGGATGTACTCCGTCTACCGTTCCCTCGCCGTCATCACCCCAGGCTCCACGCATGGGGAGATAGTGCACCGCCGATACTCCAGAGCGCCGCAGGCGCTCTACGCTCTCACGCGTGATACGACTAAGCGGCGACTCTTTCGGATTGTCCAAAAAGATATCTCCGGCGCAAAGAATAGGGGTTCGGGGTCGCTTCTTGCGCAGCAGACTCACAAACGGCTCCATGCGCTCTCGCACCATGTTCTCATTCATGTTGCGCAGACAGTCTAGAACAAACACTGAGGCGTCCAGCTCTCCCAGCAGCTCGGCAAGGGCAGGTTCCATCTTGCCACTGCCGGAGAACCCCAGGTTTATATGGGAGCGGTCTAACTGGCGCGCCGCTATAGCCGTGAAGGCCATGCCCGTTCGTGAGGCGCAGCCACCCTGTGTAATCGACGTGCCGTAGAAGACAATGGGAGCCCTGGTTCGTGGGGGCGCCAGCAAAGGCATACCTCCCTCCAGACCGATTTCCAGGCTCGTGGTGCTGTTGTAAAGCGGCAGGTAAAGCAGAAACTCAGTTGGGCCATTGCTCGCTCCTGGAAACGTAGCTTCATTGGCCTGCTGCTGCCGGGGTTGCCCCACCCCCACGAAACGCCAGCGCTTATGGTCCTCCCGGCGATAGAGATCGACTCCGGAGACACCGGTTGCGGCCATGTGCGGCATGGCGAGATTGCCGCCTACCGACCAGCGCACACCGATTCGAGGGCTTGCCGTCATAAAGCGCAAACGCAGCCCGGCGCTATGATGCGAAAGATCCCAGACACTCGGTGGAACGGTCTCTCTAGCATGGGCTGGCAGCCGGTCAAAGGGCGCCAGTGTGTTTTGCCAGCCCTTTCCCTCTACTTCCTCGGGGCGAACGGTCCGCCACTCCAGCTCCCGTTTCACAGTGAATACACAAGCGCCGGATTGGTGCTGAGCAGCTGGCGGGCGAGAGCGTTTATCTCATCTAACGAAATTACCTCCACAGGTCGAGGAGTCAGTGGATCCAACCCAACTGTGAGGTCCGCAGCAAGAGCGCGGACTTTTCCCAGAAGGCGCTGTTCACGGCGTAAGCGTTGCCCGTTCAGATAGGCCCGTGCGCGATTCAGTTCTTCTTCGGTGAAGTTCCCCTTGGCAGCATCGGCGATAGCTCCTCGCAGGCGATCTTTCATAGTCTCTGGTGAGGCATTGCCGACGATATAGGCCGCCCAGAGACTGGCTCCTCGCCCCGGTACAAGCTCGGTATTGACTTCGTAGCCCAGACTCTCTTTATCACGGAGAACCTTGAACAGTCGCGCACCCTTGCCCCCACCAAGCAGGGAATCTAAGAGCATACAGGCAGGCCAGACTCGCTGAATATCCGAGGCGCTCAGGCCGGGCCAGAGCAGACCGAGAGCTACTGCCTTGGCGGGAGCGTGCACCGGTATCTCCTGGTCACGCAACACAGGCATAGCAGCTAGAGGAGGGATAGGGTGCAGTTTGGGCGCAGCGGATAACTCCAGCCAGCCTGCCGCTCCCAACAAAGCGGTTACCTGGTTATGCACGGCCTCCGGCTCTATCTTTCCTGCCGCGATCAGAGTTGTACGACTTGGGCGCACCACACGCTCATGAAACGCTTCGATTTTCGCAGGCGTCAGTGCGGCTAGACTGCGCTCTGTGCCTAGCAGGGCAACAGAGGTACCAAAAACCCGACTGCGTAATCCGTCTATGGTCAGGTGGAACAGGTCCTCACTCTGGCGCTGTAGAGCCCGATTCAGGTCATCGCGGGCCACGGCGAAGGCATCAGGGGCGACTGTAGGGCGAGCCAGAACATTGACCAGCAGAGTCCGTGCGGCCTCATTGAAGGCCATTGGGTCGCAGACTGCCCAGAGCGTGAGCCCCAGTCCATCGTACTCCGAGCCGATAGCTCCGAAACTCTCTACATCGCGCTGAATCTGAGTGGCGCCACGCCCCTCAGCCTCAGTACCCACTAAGTGCGCTAGCAATGCCGCTATGCCCTGCTCCGCGCCTTCGTCTTCCGGCCCCAGTCGTACCAGCGCTGCTAGCGCAGCAGAGGTGGCGTTCGGATCGGGGAAGACCAGTAGCTCCGTCCCACCGTCCAGTACGAAGCGCTCCGGTTTCGGCGGCTCGGTAGCATAGGCCGTGGAGAGAACACCCGCAAAAAGGCTCCCTAAGAGCAAATGGCGACGTGTCACTACTGACCTCCCACCAGCACACGGGTACGGCCTTCTTCTTTCAGAAACAGCCGTATGGCACGAGTCAGTTCCGTAGCGGTCACCATACTCAGGCGCTGCACAATGGCATCCGCCGAGTCTGCGGCATCCAGACTATCATAGAGGGCGAGGCGAGCGGCCAGGGTCTCCACACTTCCTTCCTCAGCTAGCAAGCGTGCTCGTACTGCCGCTTGCGCAACAATCACTTCATCCTCGGAGAAACCATCTTCGGAGATGCGTTTTAGCTGACTGCGCAGCTCTTCTTCCAGAACCTCGGCGCCTTTCTTAGGCGCAATGGCTGTTAGAACGAACATCCCTCCTGAGCGCTGTAGCTGTATCTCAGCCGTGATGGAGCGGGCTATCGGGCGTGCTCGTACCAGTGGCCCGGCCAGCCTTCCGGCATCGGGCGCCGGGGCCAGCAGCTCAGCCAGCAGAAGCAGCACTGCCTGCGAATGTGCATCCGCAGCGGGTGGAGTCGGCCAGCCCAGCACCAGGGTATTCGTAGGCGCATCTACAATTCCCCCGGTAGCCGTCAGAGCTAGAGCGCCCTCACGGGGAACAGCGCGGCGCAGCTCACGCTCCATAGGCGCCTCTGGCTCGGCGGCAAACAGGGCCTCTACAGCGCGCGCCACTTCATCGGCCTTCACTGGCCCGGCAATCGCCAGAGTCATGTGTGATGGCAGGTAGTGCTTGCGCCAGAACAATCTCAGATCATCGGCGCTGTATCCACGCAATCGGTCGGGTGTTCCCAATAGCGGCAGGCTGTAGGGCTCCCCTTTATCCCAGATTGCCCCGGCTAGCGCTCCTATACCTGTGCGCACCGGATCGGTGTTCAGCAGAGCGCGCTCGCTCTCGATCACCGGTCTCTCGGCAGCCCAATCTTCTGCCCGGAATGCGGCTTTCAGGGTCAGCTCGGAGAGCTCGGTCAGAGCTCCCTGCCAGGCCACAGCAGGCACCGTGGTGGTGAACTGAGTGGCATCACGTGTAGTACGTGCGGACAGCTCGCCGCCCAGCGTCTCCACAGCGTTATCTATCTTTCCCGGCTGGCGGTCCGCACTCCCCTTGAACACCATGTGCTCCACGGCGTGGGCCATACCGTTGGTACGCTCAATCTCATCGCCCACACCCACCCGCACGCGCAGGTCCAGCGTGCAAAGGCGAGCATTTGGGCGCTCAGCGACAATAAGCCGCATTCCCGAACGTAGTGTTTGCCGAACAATAGAAGAAGAAGGCTTCTCCGGCTTCTTTGGCGCAGGCGCAGGCGGCTGTATAATCAAAGCGGCGAGCGCAATGAGCGAGAGAGTCACGCATACAGTGTTCGCTCCAGCCCGAAGGATTTCCTGCCATGGTACGATTCGACCCCCGGCGTTTACGTGATATTGACTGGATGTTGCTGCTGTTAGTAGCAATTATTGCTCTTATTGGCGTTGCTGCGATCCACTTTGCCGACCCCCTCAGCACTGAGGGACACAAAAACGTGGTCAAACAGCTCATCGCTCTCGGCGTGGGAACAGTGGTGATGGGAGTTATTACCTTCACGGACTATCGCAACCTCTCACGCACGTCGCTGATTCTCTACTGGGTCGCGATTGCGATGCTGGTTATCGTTCTCAAGGTCGGTCATGAGGCAAAAGGTGCATCACGCTGGATAAAGCTGCCGGGCGGCTTCACACTTCAACCGTCTGAAATCGCCAAGTTCGTCACTATTCTGGCAGTCGGCAACTTCCTGGTCCGTGTGGGCGAGGCGATTAAACAGCCCAAGGTTCTCCTGAAGTCCCTGGCACTGGTGCTGCTACCCATGGCCCTGATTATCAAGCAGCCTGACCTGGGTACCGGGCTGGTACTCGGCGCTATCTGGCTGGGTATGACCTTCCTGGCAGGCGCACGCTGGCAACACCTTGTGGCAGTCCTTCTCGCAGGCATGACTATCTTCGGATTAGCCTGGAAGTTCGATACTAAGGGAGTGCTGATTAAGCCCTATCACAGAAATAGAATACTAATTCTGTTCTACCCGAACACGGATCCGCGTGGAATCGGATACCACGTGAAGCAGGGTCGGATAGCGATTGGGGGCGGGCAGGTTACCGGACAGGGATTAGGGGCCGGGCTTCAGACGAACTCGAACCATGTGCCGGAGAACCATACCGACTCTATCTGGACCGTGATTGCAGAAGAGACCGGCTTCGTGGGTAGCGTGGCGCTACTCCTCCTCTATGCTCTCCTCATTTTGCGGGCGCTCTGGAACATCATGGAGTCGGAAGACTATCTGGGCAAGTTGCTGGCAGGCGGGGTTGTCTGCCTCTTCGGGTTCCATGTAATTGTCAATACGGGCATGAACCTGGCTATGCTTCCCAGCGTGGGCGTCCCTCTCCCATTAGTAAGCTACGGTGGCAGTGCCGCTATCACCAACCTGGCCGCCATTGGGCTTCTTATGTCTACTCGCCTGGGCCGACGCAAAGTAGACTTCCGAGGCTAGGGCACCCCATGAAACTGGCGTTTTCGACTCTGGCGTGCCCGCAGTGGGACTTCGATGAGATTCTTTCGGCGGCAGCCGCCTCCGGATATGCGGGCTTGGAGCTGCGGGGATATCTGGCAGAGATGGACCTCACCCGAGCCACGCCGTATCTACCGGAGAACCTATCCGAGACCCGGCAGAAGCTGGCGGATGCTGGGGTCAGTGTCTGTTGCATCGGGTCGTCGGGCATCGTCGGGCAGGGAAACCTGGACCATGTAAAAGGGCATGCGGCGCTGGCTCATGAGCTTGGTGCGCCTTATGTACGTATCTTCGGTGGCAAGCCAGAGAGTCTGACTGTAGCCGTGGAAAACCTGCGCGCGATGGCGGATGCGGCGCAGGCCGAGGGTGTGGCGCTGGTCTTAGAAACCCACGATGATTTCTCTACAGGCGCCACAGTTGGCAAGCTGCTCTCTGAAGCCGCGCATCCGGCAGTGTTCTCCCTGTGGGATCTGCATCACCCGCTCCGACAGGGCGAATCACCCGAGGAAACGCTGGCCGCGCTGGGCGCCTGGCTCCGGCATGTGCATGTAAAAGATGGTATCGCCGGGCAGGGCTATACCCTGCTAGGAGAGGGTGACGTGCCCGTGGCCGCTATGCTCTCCCTGCTCCAGGCTCACGGCTATGATGGCTATGTATCTGTGGAGTGGGAGAAGCGGTGGCACCCGGAACTGCCCGGCCCCGAAGTCGCTTTGCCCCAGTACGCCGGGGAACTCAAAGGGTACTTAGAGCATACTGTGCTAAAATAGCACGTAATATCCTATGGGAGACCCTCACTCTACGCAGCAGGTACTATACCTGCTCCTCTCTGTTCTGCTCGTTATCCTCACGGCGTTCTTTGTCGCAGCCGAGTTTGCCCTCGTTAAAGTTCGCTCCACTCGCATTCATGAACTTGCCGAAGCCAATGTCTTCGGGGCACGCAAGGTTCGCTACGCACTGGAGCATCTGAACGACTACCTTTCCGCTGCTCAGCTCGGCATTACGGTCTGTGCACTGGTTTTAGGCAACGTTGGGCATAATGCCCTGGATGGAATGACGAGCGCGCTCAAGTTCCTGCCTGCCTGGGGTGTGAGCGTGCTTACGCTGGCGATTATCACGCTCATAGAGGTCGTCATTGGAGAGATGGCCCCCAAGGCTGTGGCTATCCAGAACGCCGAGAAGATCGCCCTGGCGATTATCTACCCCTTAGATGTCATCTACCAGGTCTTCCGCTGGCCGATTCGTGGCATGATCGGGCTGGCATCTCTGGTGCTACGCCCGTTTGGCTACAAAGTCGAAGATGGACACGGCGATGATTCGGCGCACTCCGAAGCAGAGATTCGCTCTATTGTGGTGCAGAGCGGTGCGGGCGGAACCATTGGTGATGAAGAAGTGGAGCTGGTGCATAAGGTCTTCGACTTCTCGGACCGAACAGCGCGGGAGGTCATGGTCCCCCGCCCCGATGTGTTCTTTCTGCGCGCCGAAAAGACACTCGGTGAGTGTGTCACCCTGGCTGAGAAAGCCGGGTTCTCGCGCTACCCGGTTATGGACGGCTCTCCCGACAAGATTTTAGGCCTGGTCCATGTCAAAGACCTGCTCCGTGCTGTCGCGCGGCGCAAAGATGCCGAAGCCACTCCTCTGCGGGATGCCGTGCCGATTCGTACAACGGTCAGCGTGCCCGAAACGAAACGAGTGGATGATCTTCTGCGGGAGCTTCAGAGCCAGCGGCAGCGCCTGGCTATAGTGGCCGATGAGTATGGTGGCACCGCCGGTATCGTTACGCTGGAAGACATTGTGGAAGAGCTGGTTGGCGACCTTCAAGATGAGTTCGACCGCTCTGCCCCGGAGCTGGAGCCTGCCGGTAAAGACTGCTGGACCGTGGCAGGCGGCATGAGCCTGGATAAACTGTTGCGTGTACTGGACTTCTCGGGACCTGAGGAAGAGCCGGACGTCGATACAGTAGGCGGCTGGATCATGGTCTCACAGGATACTCCGCCGGGCACTGGCGACTCCGTTCCCTTTGGGGAGGCGATATTCACTGTCACCCATGTTGCCGGGCGACGTATACGGCGTGTCCGTGTCTGCCTGCCCGAGCGTGAGGAAGCGACTCCCTATGGCGCTGATCCATCTCCTCTCCAGAACTGAGTGGGAGCAGGCCCGGCAGGGGAAAGACAGCTACGCCCCTGCGTCGCTAGCTTCCGAAGGCTTTATCCATCTCTGCGCACCGGAGCAGCTGCCGGGTGTGCTGGAGCGCTATTTTGTGGGTAAGACCGATACAGTAGCTCTCCACCTGGATGAAGATAAACTACAGGGTGAGGTTCGCTGGGAAGACAGCTACGGACACGGACTCTTTCCGCATCTTTATGCTCCTCTGAACCTCAACGCTGTCATCGACATAGAATCCGTATGAACCCGATACCCACCTCGGAAATTGCGCACGATGTTCTGGCCTTTGTTGGGCTGGAGAAAGTTCGCTACGCCCGGCTGCTTTTGCTTGCCGTAGAGCTAGCGGTCCTCTTTCTATTCTGGATTGGACTGCGCCTACTGCTCTCACGCCTGATTCGGCGGCTCATCTTCGGGCGGGTCGATACAGCACGGGTGCGCACTCTGGCGGGGCTGGTAGAGAGCCTGGCCCAGTTCGCGCTCAGTTTCATGTTCCTGGTCTCCGCTCTTGCTCTGCTGGACATAAACGTGACAGCGATCCTAGGAACCGCTTCAGTGGTGGGCCTCGCCGTCGGTTTCGGGGCACAGAAGCTGGTCAAAGATGTGATGACCGGGTTCTTTTTACTTCTAGAAGACCAGTACGCTGTGGGCGACTACGTGACCATAGGCTCCGCCAGCGGGACTGTGGAAGAAGTCGGTATGCGTATTACCCGGATCCGTGATGACGATGGGCGGCTCTACATTATTTCCAACGGCGATATCGCCACTGTCTGTAACCACAGCCGAGGACCAGTCCAGGGCACTCTTGATATACCCCTTGGTGCCATGGCGGATGTAGCCCATGCTACCGAAGTACTGGATGCCGCTCTGAAGCAATCCCAGGAGTCTCTCGGGCTACCGAAGCCTCCGGTAATCGAGGGAGTGGCTACCGCAGAAGCTGCCAAGACCGTGCTACGCATCGGTTTCATAGCGCCGACCAACCAGCGCCCCGTTCAGGTCTCTCTGAAACTACGTGAGGTTGCTCGCGTGGCGCTCACCGATGCAGGCATTCCTCTGGGCTAAACCAAATACTACATCTTTGCTGGCATCAATAACTGCGACACACTCTCCGCAAATGCCTTCCACTCGCCACGCTTCTTCTCTAATCGACGTACCCCAGATTCCGTAAGCCGATAGACTCTACGGGCAGGCTTACCCTGCTGTGGCACCCACTCCGCCTCCACACAGCCATCTGCTTCCAGTCGGTGCAACAGTGGGTATAACTGCCCGTCGAGCATCTTTACGCCTTCAAGGTAGTTCACTCGCTTGGTGATCTCGTATCCATGCAGCGTCTCATTCGAAAGAGCCGCCAGTACCAGTGCCTCTATATCCCCACGGAAACTCATCTTCAGCACTTTCTGAAAAAGTCGTCGCTACTAACAGCGTGGCCTTGAACGTTAATTTTCGTGGCTTCCTCGCCTCAAATTAACTCGATTGCATCCTGCAAATGCTAGTTTACCGGGCAGCTACGCTGATGGCATGATCCGCGGCCAGAAAACCAACGTTAATCACCACTGCAGCAATGATGATGGCGGCCCAGATCATCCACGGCCAGACAAAGAACGGCCAGTTCGGCAATTCTCGAATGGGCTGCTCGGCAACCCGCTGCGTTTCATAAACCGGCGGGCCATCCGCGGAGTAGTCAAGCTCTTCCAGTACCGTTTTGGGGTCTTCCGTCTTTCGAATCTCGATGTTCATGGGAACTCCCTCCATTTCCAGAGATTATAGGCCCTCTTTATCCATTCTGTCAAGTTATTTTCACGTGTAATCTACAAGCTATTTCAAATCAATAAATATCAATTTCTATCTATTAGAACAATACACATTTTACACATTGAATTTTATCAATAAATCATCTACTAAACAAGCATTATAAATCACCATTTTCTTAATCAAGAAATCATTTCTAATATACATGTAATCTATAAGAATACACATTAATCTACAGATGCCATGCGGGATACCCTACGAGAATTCATATAAATAAAACAGCTATAGTTGTGGTATATTTAGTCCTGATTAATGAACTCTCTACACCAGAAGTATGGCATCCTAAAACTTGCGAAACCTCTTGGGTCTATTCTGCCTGCTAAGGCGACCTTAGATTTGTGGATATTACCAACGCGTGAATCACGCACCATCCTTATTTCACTCCCATCTATCAGAGGGTGTCTTCCTCTGATTGTTCAGCACATCGTCAGACTCTGGAATCCTGCATGCCGCATTTATCCTCAAGCCACGCCTCAAAGCATCACACAGAATAGGTGGATGCATCATGCTTGACAACCCAAGTTTTCGAGGAGTAAGAATCTAATTATGAATGAAGAGTTTGAACCCGATAATTTTCAGGCCTGGCTCAAGCACTACCTTCAAAGGGTGAATGCAAAGAGGAAAGAGCGCAAAAAACCCAGTTTATCCAAGGGTCGATTTGGAGAATTGTGCGAAATTTCACGCCAATTATTATCGAATATGCAAGCGCCTGATACTAAGGCATATTACCGCCCATTAACTAAAACCAACTACGATAATATCTTAGCAATATCTGCAACTGAAGATGACGATGATCCTGATGAAGATTTTAAACTTACGGATTCAGAAAAAGACAATTTAAAAAAAATATTAGATGGCAGAAAAAGCATAAATGCCACTAATATAGATGATATCGTCGGAGAGCACCAGTTCCCAAAAATTCTTACTGGCAGACTGGAAAAACTTGCTGAATTCCAAAATGAATTTAGAAGTAATCCTTCACGAATTTTCCAAATCACAGGTCGTCTTGGTGATGGACGAGATCATTTAACCAAAATCATTATTGACTGGATTCGCGATAGCCCCGATGAACTACTCTCTCAAAAGAATAAATATGTATGGAACATAGATTTCACAGGATTATGGGACCGCTATGGAAGCGAGAAGATCCCTGATACTATAGGCGAAGTTTTCGAACGAGATATTCTCGATTTTATTCTAGTAGAAATAGGAATCTCATCTCCACGTAGTCATTCAGGCTTTAATGAAAAAGTTAATAAAGAAGAACTCAACAAGGATATTACAGAACTAAAAACAAGATTAGAAGAATACCTGAAAATCACCAGACTATCTGATAGAGGAAATAATATAATTATCCTTGCATTTTTAAGCCTATGGCCCGAAGGCGATAGTCTATGGAAATCCCAGAAAGATACGATAATTGGTATTTTTGGAAAACTATATGAATCCATAATGGATATCAAGATAGACGACACCGCTATAAACAACGTGTGTATAGTAAGTTCTTCAAGTAAATTAATAGCAACTCAAGGCTCATACACTCGTGCTTTCCCTTTATTATCTTTAGATGAAAAACAGCTTAATATAATGTCAGATCGACTCTTTCCAGGCTCAAAACATGCAAAGGAATATATAGATGATAATTTTAAGATCCTTGAAGATTCTGCATATACTATTGACGAATGGACTCTTAGTATTGGCAATCAAATTAATGTACAAGATCAGGATTTAAGGACAAATCCATTCGTATTCAAAGAGCCTACAGTAACTAATTATTCCGTGGACTTCGACCTGGATCCTAATAATGAAAAAAATATTACAGCATTTCAAAAATACTTCGACCTATTACCGACGCATAACCAGAATGAATCCCATAATATAAACAACATAGTATCAATGACAGCAGAATATCCAAATGATATCGTTTCGAATTCATATTTCAACTTCTTAAACGTCAACAAATCTATAAATAAGAATCACTTACGTTCCTTTTTATGCATATTAATGTTATTCAATTCTCAGTTTTCAACAGGAGACGTCTTGCGTGTCCTTAAATTGTTGGATAAAAATACAATGTATGAGACTGACAGTGATACAAATAGTGCGATTGAATGGTGGCAAAATCCAGGTACGTTAAGAGATTATCTTCAATTTTTATCCAATAAGGGATGGCTTCAAGTTGAATTCATACCGGGTAAAATCGATTTCAGCTATAGATTTAGACTCTCAGCCAAATACTATCTCACTGAAGTATTAAAACGACCTGATAATTCCATTTTTCGCGACAGGAGCAACATATACAAATTTGCTTTCAGCAAAAGCCTCATCGATGAAATTGAAGGGATTACATATCGAGGAATAAATTTCAAAGCTCAAATAGACGCTATTCATGGCCGTCTATCCAACTTATACTTAGCTTTTAGATACCTAAAAGAAATATCTGTCTACAACTATGATCAAGTTAATCAGTATATAGAAAATCCTACTGCCCCTAGTTCTGATAAGAAAATTAACCATTACATAGAAGACAATACACGCTCTGTCGAATCTATGTTTAAATTGCTTAAAATACTATGTTCTTACTTTTCAAGCTATGCATATTGGCACTTATCGGTATATTTAACCAATGAATTTATCACTACTATTAATAACTGGATAAAGAAGATAGATAATATCAATGAATTTGACGAACATAGAAAATATTTGGAATCACTTTTATTTGAAAGCCGATTGATGTTTATGGCATTTAACTTCTATAGAGATTATTATCAAATTAATTATTACTTTGATCCTAAATCAATTGAAAAGAATACAGATTTTAAGAATAGTCCTAACATGGAAATCTATTCTATAAAAGAAACCTTTGGAGGCGATCTTCTTCTAAAAAGCAAATTCCTCTTAATGCTATCTCGCCTGATAAATGTGTCTATCAATGATTTTTTTCCAGATAAAAATCGCCTTGAGTTCGCAAAAAGCCATTTGCTTTCAGCTTTTAGATATGCATGTGAACATCTATCTAATTTATCAGAAAAAAAACAATCTCTTTTTCGTGATTATGCTAATGCTGCAAAAGAAGAAGACAAATCTTCAAATATCGAACTATTAATCAAACAAACACATCATTCTATGATAAATACCTTGCAACAAATAGCACTAATAAAATATTGGAATGCCAGAATTGAAGCACAACATAATCTTGAATACATCGATTCTTCAGAAGGATTCACGATCTTAATCGGCATGTTCGATAATGTTATTGATTTTTGTGCAAGACATCATTTCTATAAAGAGCTTTCTCTGTCTTATATATGGATTGCTCGCCTTGCACTCCTTCGCATTCCAAAAGAGCCATCAGAACATGTACAGAAAGATTTACTTGAGTTAGCAAAATCCTCTATCGTGATGGCATCAAGTTATTCTGTAGATACTCCAGATCGTAAAATTCAGAATATGCTTATCTTCCATAAAGCATGGATCCATTACAAAGAATCAATATTAACAAAAAATGTTTCCTCTAATTTCACTGATGTATTTGAAAAGATCAATAAAGAATATAGATCTATGGGCGAGAAATATTGGGCTGTCTTTAATAGACTCATTTTCGCAAATGAAATGGCATTGAGCTTTCCTTTTATTTTAGACAGATCGGAGAAAGAGGAAATCAGCACACTAGTATTTCAACATCTAGATGAATGCATTGGAATTTGGAAAAACACAAAAAATCATAATATGATGGAAAATTTCACCTTTATTCCTTCTAAATTATTCATCTATCTTGCAAATCAATTACTTGTATTCTGTGAATCTGGAATCAAGACTAAACATAATATCAATAATGAAAATATCTCTTTTTTCAAGTCAGAAATACTACCATTCTTAACAGAGGATTCCAAAAAAATATAATCGATATACCTCAAATTATGAGGTACACTTCTCTCATTATGTCAGATGCTCTAAAGGCAAGCCTACTCGACCTTATTCGTCGTACCAGTTCCGAACTACCACCCGATATCACAGCTGCGCTTCAAAAAGGCCTGGCACAAGAAAACCGGGGGTCTCAAGCTCTCATCACGCTTAATACTATAAATGACAACTGTGCTATGGCTTTGCGAGAGACAACTCCCATCTGCCAGGATACTGGAATGATCAAATTCTATGTGCACCATCCTGCCTGTTATGACACACTATTTTTTGAGGAGACAGCACGAGAAGCCGTCGCTCAAGCAACCGATGAGGGTAACTTAAGAGAAAACTCTGTGGACTCGCTTACGGATAAGAACTCCGGCAACAATCTCGGACCAGGCACTCCTCAATTCCACTTTCAAGCTTGGCGCAAGTCTTATGTAGATGTTCGCCTGATTCTTAAGGGTGGCGGATGCGAAAACGTTGGCGCGCAGTACAGCTTGCCCGTGGAGCTGCCCGAACTTGGTAAGAAGGCAGAGCGCGACATCGAAGGCGTGAAGCTGGTTATCTTAGATGCCGTGTGGCGGGCTCAGGGCAAGGGCTGCGCGCCGGGCATTCTCGGGGTCTGCGTAGGTGGAGACCGAGCCAGCGGCTACGAGATCGCAAAAGAGCAACTTCTGCGCGTTATGGGTGATAGCAACTCGGATCCGGCTCTGGCAGAATTAGAGCGGGAGATCGTGCGTATCTCCAATGGCCTGGGAATAGGCCCCATGGGCTTCGGAGGCGATACTACCTTGCTGGGCTGCAAAATCACCGCCCGCAACCGCCTGCCTGCCAGCTTCTTTGTGTCTGTGAGCTATGCCTGCTGGGCGCACCGCCGTCGTGGGGTTGTACTAAACGCGGATACCAACGAAATCACAAGCTGGCTGTATGACTCTGTAGACGAAGCCCTGCCCAAGGCAGACTAACCCACATGAATCTGGAGCCAATAGTCAGCGACAGGACATCTACGCCTGCGTTCTGGGTCGTTCTCTTGGTGCTGACTGCTCTGGATTTCGTGCTGCCTGAACAGCTCACGCCGCCGTTTCAACACAGACGGTCTGAAAATCGCCTGGATTATTGCCAGTGCATTCTTCTCTCTACCTGGGATACTGCCCATGCACTAGTAGACCATAAACAAGATCAGCTACGAGTACAGAGTATGGAGGCACTACCAACTGCAACCCTGGAGTGAGCCTCCTAGTATCCCCAGGAGGCGAAGAGTACAGCCAATTCCGGGCAGTATGGTGAAACAGACGGCAAGGCCAAAGACATATGGCAGACCGGGAAGTTCGCGGCGCTCTGCCCAGTTTGCCAGACGCAGGAATCCCCAGGGTAATATGGCTACTATCAGGATTGTTGCCAGCCCTACTGCTAGGGAACTGTGCATAAGAAGGTATTTTAAGGCAGGTAGATAAAGCCATGGTCCAAGCACTAATACCGCCATTGGTATCAGTAGCGTATTATTATTAAAGGCGCGTTTTCGGTTCATAGAAGTCAATCCCTTCTTACCAGAACAACGGACCAACAGCCTTACTCAAAAGATACAGTAGCCCTAAAGCGCCCCCTATACCTGGCAATGCAGTAAAGCAGACAATCAGACTACAGGCCTCGCTGAGGAGATAGCGCTTTCGGCGGTTTGCCCAACGCGCAATGCATAATGCTCCCAGAGGCAATGCTACCATCAGACCAAGCGCGACCAACACTACCTGTGGAGAAGAGTGCTTGAGCAGAGGCGGTATCAGCAATCCTGCTCCCAGCGAGGATATAGCAATGACGATAAGCAGTTCGTTGTGGCAAAACGCGTGTAGTCGGTTCATAAAGAACTAACGCAACGTCGCCTAGTCGGGTTACGGTTCCTCTCAGGGTTGCTTAGCCGTATCCAGGCGCTCGGAGAGAGTCCCTAAGGCCAGGAGTATCTTGGGGTGTCGGACTCGCTCGGGAAGCATAGAGTCATCGGCGAGCTTCTGAGCGGTCTCACTGACCAGGGCTGCCAGGTGCTCTATGCCTGCCCTGTCTTCACTGGTGAGCCAGGTATCCACGCGGGTCAGTACCTCGGCTATAGAGAGCTTGCCCGATGGGAGGGTCAGATATACACTCTCCCGCTCCGCCGGACCAAAGCTTGCCGCCCCCATAGCCAGTCGTACATCTAATAGCGCTGTCGCTACACGAGTTCGGGCGGTATCCGCAGTTTTGGGCAACGGGCGTAGTGCAGTCAGACATTCTTTGAGAATCTGAAACGCATTGTAAGAGCGCTCTTCTTCTAGAGAATCCACCTGCCCCGGCTCCATGGCCAGCCGGTCGGCAAGCTCGGCTAAGAGAGACGATGGGTCGGTTGTGGTTCCTATCAGACCGGTCAGCTCACGCTCGGTGGCGGGGACATCGCCAGCGGCCATGGCATCGCTCAGGGACTCCAGGCCACTTTTAATCGACGCCTTGAGGCGAGTGGCATCTGCCTGCCGCCCAGACGCGAGCGGCTCTACCTGTGTTAGAAGCCCAAGAGCGGCCTCTACAAGTGCCCGCGGGCGGTCGACGCCTGTAGGCAAAGAGTGTGTTGGGCGGGGTGAGCGCAGGCCAGACAGCGCCAGAGTGCGAAAGGAGGCGCTTAGCTCACTTGTATGGGGTTGTATGGAGCGAGTGACCACAGGGGCTCCCGGCGTTCCCAGACCAGATGGTGCTGCCCGCAGAACGGCGGCCAGCGCTCGCACTTTCTCACGCGGATCGCTCAGCGCCTCGGCGGCCTCACGGGAGCGGCGTAACAGCTCATTGGCGTCTTCGTTTTCCCCGCATGCCGAAGCCGCTGTGCCTATGCGGCACCACACTACTGCTCGAGTCACGCTCTGCAGAATGCCTTCTGCTGCTGCCCAGGCGCGCCGATAGGCATCACGGCGCGTTGTCTTGGGACCACGCTCGGCCAGCTCTAAGTAGGCCTCTGTGCGGTTGCGGGCATCGGCAATTTTCTCGGTAACCGCCTGCGCCTGCGGAATATCGCCCAGCTCGGCCAGTGCGGCTGCCAGGCGGACCTGTGCCCGGCTACGCACCGCTCCTTCTGCCAGTATGTCCACCTGGCGTTGTGCAGTGGGCAGGTACTGGCGGGCCAGTGTCGGATTGCCGCCCATAGCCGCCCCCAGTACCAGCTCACAGTTGGCCAGCGCCCGATCAATCTCGCCACTGGTAGCGGCAACGGCCTTCTGTGCTCCTGGTACATCGCCCACGGCGGCGCGTACGCAGGCAATCTTGGGGGCAAGTCCGCCCAGGTACTCGCTGGTCAGCGCAGACTTCGCTGCTGCCAGGCTCTGGCGCGCACGCGGCACCTCGCCTGCACGAATCTGTGCCACGGCGACTTCTAAGAAGACCTCCGCCTTGGCATCGTCTTCCCCAATTCCTGTTGCTGTTGCCATGGCTCCCGTGAGGTCGGCACGGCGTATCTGGGCCAGAGCGACCGCTTTTAGAATCTCCGCTTTCCAGGCATCGTCTTTGACCTGGCCTACCAGTCGCTTGGCTCCAGCCACATCACCTGCCAGTGCCTGCGCCTGAGCAATCTCTGCCCAGGCAGGCCCGGCGGCATCCGGGTCTTCAATCAGTCGGGCAGTCTGTTGCGCCTGCTCTAAAAGCGCGGCAGCAGGGGCTTGAAGTGAGGTAGGCAGGGCGAGCGCCAATCCCCCCTGAGCGTGTGCGCCCCCAGCGAGAAATAGGCAGACAACAGTAGCAGCTTTGAGTCGCATCACTGAAACCCAGTATCGGCTTATTTTAACGAACGCTCCATGGAGCTTACTCGTGACAGGTACAATTTTCCTATCATGAAATTGACCTTCGACCACGTGGCACAAATAGTTCCTAACATCACCGAGGCAGTGGATTTTTACACCGGGCTGATTCCGGAGGCGAAGGTGTTGTATCAAGACGATTCCTGGGCGTTCGTGGAGGCCAGCGGTGTGAAGCTTGCCTTTGTGTTGAAAGACCAGCACCCGAATCACCTTGCCTGGCGTGTCTCAGAAGCTGAGCTTTTCGAGCTTGCTGAGAAGTACGACAAGGAGATACACCCCCACAGAGATGGTACCCGGTCGTTCTACCTGGAGGCACCGGGGGGCGGCCATATCGAGATAATCACCTTCGACGGAGCCAAATAAAATCTCGGGAACGTTTTTTCGTACTGATTGGTATAAATCAACAACATGGGACGAACAAAAGAATTTGTAGTGGAAGAAGCCCTGGAGCGAGCGCGAGACATCTTCTGGTCGCGCGGCTTTGAGGGAACGTCCCTGAGCGATCTCACAGAAGGGATGGGCATTCAGCGAGCAAGCCTATATGGCACGTTCGGCAGCAAAGCGGAGCTGTTCCAGCAGGCATTTGCGCAGTACCAGGAGCTGGGCTACCAGAATCTGGAAAAGCTGCTCTCTGAAGGAGCCAACCCACTAGATAGCCTGCGCCATGTACTGGAAAGCGCTATCCCGGAGAGCCCAACCACGGAGCGACGCGGGTGCTTCTGTGTCAACGTGGCTGTGGAGCTGGCTCCTCATGATCCTGATGTCGCTCGCCAGTTGGAGAATCACCTTGCCAGAACCGGCTCATTGCTGGCCAAAACTATCGCTGCAGGGCAGGCGCAGGGTCAGCTTTCTTTAGAGATTGCTCCCACGGAGGCCGCCTCCTATATCCTGACCTGCCTGAATGGACTTCACATTGCAGCCAAGACCAGTACGGATCCGGCTGCCCTTCGCCGACGTGCTGCGCTCATGCTCAGCGCCCTGACCGCGTAGTCTCCCTAAACTCAACAAAATTCAAAAACGGGGTTTTCTGCGCATTAATTTTAGACCAATAGGTACAGAAAAATGAAACAGCTTGAAAATAAAGTCGCCCTTGTCGTCGGTGGAACCTCCGGAATCGGGAAAGCAACCGCTATCGCCTTTGCCCGTGAGGGTGCAAAAGTAGTCATCGCTGGACGCAGACAAGCCGAAGGCGAAGCCGTGGTTAACCGCCTAAAAGAAAGCGGCGCGGACGCTCTGTTCGTACAGACCGATATTGTTTCTGAAGAGCAGGTCGTTCGCCTGGTCCAGAAGACCGTTGGCACTTATGGGCGGCTAGATATCCTTTTCAACAACGCTGGAGTCGCCGGTGAGTTCGGCAAGTCGCTGCACCAGAGCGACAACAAGAACTTTGAGCACGTCTTCTCCATAAACGTGCAGGGGTTCTTCTGGGTACAGAAGTACGCCACCCAGGCCATGCTGGATTCCGGTGGCGGCAGCATCGTCAATACCTCCAGTGTGGTGGGGCATGTGGGCTTTCCCGGCGCTTCCCTCTACGATGCTAGCAAGCATGCGGTAGAAGGCCTCACCAAGACCAGCGCTTTGGAGCTTGCTCGCTCCGGCATCCGCGTAAATATCGTCGCTCCCGGCCCGATTGAGACTGACATGGCGAGCCAAGCGCTGGGCGAGGCGAAAGGGCAGATAGCCGAAATGCTTCCGATGGGCCGCTTAGGTCGCTCCGAGGAAGTCGCAGAAGCCGTCGTCTTCCTGGCATCGGATAAGGCCTCGTTTATCACCGGGCAGAGCCTGATTATAGATGGTGGCTATACTGCTGCCTAACAGCAGAATAGTTAGAAAGCCCACCAGAGGAATCCCTCTGGTGGGCTTGTTTTTATGCCGCTGCCCCTTTTCTTGGTACCGACGGCTTCTTCTTCCAGGTCCTTCGATGTACCCACCGCCCCAGAGCCGCTCCCAGCGCATCACACAGAATCACCAGAACCCACAGCCCCAGGGAATCAACTACCTGAATAAATGCGGCTAGCGGATGAAATGACTTTGCCAGGATTGCACGCCAGGTAGTCATAGATTGCTGTTGAGTTTTCTCCGCTTGTTGGATATGCCGCTGTACGGCAAGCATTACCCGAGCCCCATCTTCTCTCCAACGGCGCCTCGCTTCCTGCTCGGAGAGTACCGTATAGGCAGAGGATAACCTGCCCTGAGATCTACGGAGAGCCCATTCTGGCCATTTCTCTGTTTTTGGTGCAGGAACCGGAAACGTTCCATCCGGTAACCTCCAGCGTGCCGGAATTGGCGCAGGTCTTGTAAAAACGTGCTGGCCTTCCTCAAGAGGATCAAGACGAGTCGTTTGCAAATACGAGGGAAGGCTATTTGGCTGAGGTTCTAGAGTAACAAGGCTCCACAGTTGGTTGCGCCGATAGAACTTCCCATCTTTGCTGAGTACCCCGGTGCTCCCAAAATAGGCGATGCAAATTACCAGAAGGCATAGAAAGACAAGAGAAATCTTTCGCGTCTGGCACTTGCGCCCCAAAAATCCAAGGCACAGGGAGCAGATCACGCTCAGGGTCACCCAGAAAACAATATCCTGATGGTAGAACATTTCTGCCGGGCTGTATAGCAGCGCGGATCGGTACTGAGGGTTGTAAAATACCGTCCTCGTGATCATCGGTAATACGATGCAGAGCAATGCGGACCAGAAGGCTAGCTTTCTCAGTTTATGGCGTGGACCATCTTCGTAGAAGCTCTCCGCAATATTTCGCGCATAGGCTCTTGCACTCCCAAAGGCGCTCAGGGCCTCTTCCTCGGCCTTTTCTGTCCCCATGGCTCCGCCAAAGGCCAGATCTTCCGCTCGGTCTTCTAAGTGCGCATAAGTCTCCGCGATAATCTCAGCACGGCGCTCCGCGGGAACACTGCGACCAATGGCAGCTTCAACTTCCGTAAGGAACTGTTGCGTTTTACCCATTGGTGGGCTCTGGCAGCAAGATGCCATCTACCGCACGGGCGAACTTCCGCCAGCGCTCCCGGCGAGTCTCTAATGCTCCCTTTCCCTTATCTGTAAGAGAGTAGACTTTGCGGGGTGGCTTACCTTCCTGAGGGATCCACTCGGCGCAGACCAGGCCATCGTTTTCCAGCCGATGCAACAGTGGGTAGAGTTGCCCTTCGTTGATCTTCAGTGCATCGTCATCCAGGGCGCGAATCTGCCGCACGATTTCATAGCCATGCCGGGGCTGGGCTACCAGAACTCCCAGCACCAGAGACTCCAGGTCTGTCCGAAATGCCATATACTTACCTCTAAAATTAAGATAGGTCTTTTTTAGAAATATATATAGCCAGATAGGTAAGAAAAATCACGGCGGGCAGGACCAGGCTACGCTGCATCAGGCCAGTCCAGCCTCGCCCTGTCCATCCGCTGCTTAGTAAATAGAGCCGGGCGCAGAGCAGCAATACCAGAGCCAATGCGCCACAGCCCAGAATCACCCAGCGCAGGAATCTCCAGGTAGGTTCTGTGCGGGAGCGCCAGAGCAGAGATACTGCCAGCAGTGCAATAGGTGCGAATACCAGAGTAGAGAGAGGGTTGTGAATTCGCCCTACCAGAGTACAGGGCTCGATTCGTGTGGGCTCTCCGCAGGTCACTTTATCCGTGGTCAAGTCGGCAAGGTCTGTGGGGAATAGTCCCAGCAGACAAAGAGCCAGTGCTGCCAGAGCCATCAGTAGCCCCTCTCGGCGGTTTTTAGCCCAGAGTGCCAGTGCCAGCGTTCCCGCTCCGGCACCCAGCAAAAAAAAGCACCCGGTCATTAGTGGGCCATACTGAGTGCGTACTAATTCACTCAGGAAATTAGTGGGGCGATAGGGATACTGCATCCCGGTCGTTGCCAGAAGCATTGGGTGCGGCAATACGTGCAATAGACAGATCAGTGCGGTGGCAACCAGGGTCGCACCAAGGGAAAAGCGGGCCGAAACACGCAGCATGGCTCATCATAGCGGCTCGAATACACGGTGTATCTGGGACTTTTTGCCTGAATTGACAGCGAGTGTCAGTATAAGATATGCTTCCTGTACTATGCGTCCTGTGCCCGCCCTTGTTTCTGCTCTTGGTATCGCCGCTGTCTGTGCCCCCGCCTGGGCGCAAGAAAAAGTCACTCGCCTTGACTATGGTTTCTCGTATGTGATTCCCCATGACTATCGCCAGGATCCGGTACCAGGACGCCTTGGTTTGGGTGACTCACCTATCGCGCTTATCATCAAAGAGGGCACCACAACCCAAACTCTAAACGAGAGTAGTAGTGGTTACACCAATCTCTCGATTGTTAGCTCTATTCGCCTGCTCATCCTGCCTGCCACACAGCGCATCATCTCGCCCAGCACCACATCAACAGACGATAAGCTTGAGATCGATGAGAATGCAGTCAAGCGCCTCGTAGACACACTGAGCATGGCTACAAAACCTGGCGGCACCACGCTGGATTATCAGAAAAGCGCAGCGATTAAAGTCAGCGGGGAAGATGCTCTGGCCATTCGCTGCAACGGTTACACAGAGCGCCTGAACGCGGCGTTCACTGCACGACTCATTCTCATGCCCCACAAAGAAAAAATGTATCTTTTTATTTTTGGGGCGCTAAATGATGAGTTCGAAGAGAAGGTGCCAGCCTTCAACCAGTTCATGAACTCCTTCAAGTTCCTGAAGCCACCCGGCGCAAAACCGGCTCCGAAACCTGCCCCTAAGAAGCCCACCAAGAAAAAAGGGTAAGTTACTCTGGCTCGGCAGAGCCTTCGAGTACCAGGCCACGAGTCTCCGGGTATTTCTCATACCAGAGCGCCAGCGCATCTTTGAGATGCTGAGCGTAGCGGTAGTGCGCGCCTACGCCAGTGCGCAGCTCGGCCTCATAGAGAAACTTATCTGCTGTGGTAGTGTGCTCAAAAGGAAACTGGGTGCCTAAGAGCAGCTCGTATACAAACGTCGGGTCTCCAGCCTGGAGTTGCTTTCGCGCGCGGCCTGTGGCTTCTTGCCCAACGATATACAGGGATTCCGGCCCACCCTGGTCTAAGGCCCCGTAGAACCCTACGGGCACGGGTGGACAGTACTTGGTGCCCGTGCGGTGCCGGTTCAGGTCACGAATCTCAGCAAACGCTACGGCATCCCAGGCGAACCGCACAGCGGTTCGCTTCAGTCCCTCACCCACATAGCTGTACCGGTTATCGTGGAACGCCAGGTCGGCAGCGATATCTACTCCGCCGGGTGCAAAGACATCCAGTGTGGCGACTGCGGCTCGCTCCGTGGCAGAAAGAGCCAGTTCCGACGAAGATGCCAGCGCTAATTCACGAGCAAGTCCCTGCTCCAGCGACGGCAACGGACGAGCATGCTTGAGCAGCCGTGGTGCTACCAGGTTCAGCTCCTCACGAATCAACTCCCCACAGTGCCTCGCCTCAGGTAGAGGCGAGGAGAGCAAACTCTGGCAGACGCCAACCCAGGCACGGGCCGACTGCACCAGCATGGCGTTGGTACGCATAGCCACGGGCAAGAAGTAACGTGCCCTATCGAACGCGAAGTTCCGGTGCATGCGAGCCACGGCTTTAGGTGGTGTACCAGCGGGAATACGAACTCGCTCCGGCTCACGTGTAGCTACCCCCTCCCAGAATGCCACCGCCTCTTCATAGGCGCTCAGTGCAGCACACATATGCTCACGCCAGCCTGCCGCATCCGGTAGACCTAGCGCTTCCGGCTCCAATAGTCCGCTTTCATCTAGCCGTATATAGCGTGTGCTGCTTTCCTGGCCTCCCGATGTCGGGCTCAGGCGAAACAACTCATAGGCAAGCCACATGGAGATATCATCGATAAACAGTGCCACAGGGGCCATATCAGCAATGCTGGCGTGCCCGTAGTCAACGAACTTGAAGATAGAGTCAACCGACTTATCGGGGTTCTCCGGGTCTATCTTGGCGAGAATAGCCTCTAGCCCATCATTTGAGCGGGAATAACGAGCTCCGACAGCGGCAAGCAGTTCGGGGGTTAGTGCAGGCCGTGCAGCCGACTTAGCCGCTTCCGTAGGACTGAGAGAGACGTGAGTGATTCGCATAATAAGACGCCGCGCTATTTCCGCCTGAGCGGAATCTTTTCCTCTGTGCTGACCGTGCTACTCCCAGGCACTGAAACAGCCGGTCTGGCTTTCCCAGTGAACGTGGTGATCTCGCTACGCCATGGTTCCGAGACACAATTTGCGGCCCAGCGCCAGACCAGTGTGGTGCGTGGTTGACTTAGCAAATGAGACCGAGTAGGTAGAGTCCGTAATGAACTCTACCAGAGTGCACTTGCGGCGCAGCAACCCTGTATGACCGGGGCGAGAGCGATAGTCGGCCATAAGGGCATTGATCGCCAACACCAGATAGGCAATCTCTTTTTCCGAAATCCCCTCACGGCGGGCCGCTTCTAAGTCAATGTCATAAAAAAGAAACGCTTCTGGCCACTCGGCCAGTTTTCCCTCAAAGAGGAAAAACCGCTCCATCTGGGCTTGAAGTCGGGCGGCTTCCTGGCCTCGTTTCCAGGTCCACAGGCTTACTCCGACTGAGATAACGCTTACCAGTACGGAGACAAGCAGCACCCAGTCCCGCGGTGTCACGCAGGTTTGACAGCCTCGATAATGATGTCGTACGGCTGTTTCTCTTCGGCCCAATCTCGGCTGACCGCACGCTCCCAGAAAAGCGGGAGCAGAATCAATGAGGGGGGGGGGAATCTTGCCGAAGACGTTCGACCAGGAGATGCACTGCATCATAACCCGCTTGGAGACTCCGAACATGCAGTGGCGCTTTTGCTTGATTTCAAAGCCCTGCGATTTCAGCAGTCCCAGAATCTCTTCGGTGGTATAGCCCTCACGCACGTGCTCTTTGTCATCAATCGGCGCAGGGGGTTGTGGCACACTGAGAACCAGCCGCCCGCCCGGCTTGAGCACACGCCAGAGCTCAGAGACGACTTTTTTATCATCTTCAATATGCTCCAGAACCTCGATATGGGTTACTAGGTCATAGGTGGCATCTGGGAACGGAATCTCGGTGGCGGAGCCCTGCTTGAGAGTCAGGTTCTTGACACCACCCAGTCGGCGAGTGAGGCGGTCTATGGCGCTCTGATTGAAGTCGAACGCATCTACGTGCGTGGCATTGGGTATCCACTCACGCGTGTAAAGGCCCGTGCCACATCCCGCGTCTAACACACGGCCTAGAGGGGCAGCTCCTACCATCTCTAGAATCAGCGGCTTCTGAACAATGGGGCGAACGCTGTCTCCCACGGCAAACAGCAGGCGGGCAAGGTTGCGTACTAAAGCGCTATCTTTCAGGCTCACGCGAGGTTCAAACTCTCTTTCCGGGAACAAGGATTCGTCCGCAGTTCTCGCAGACAACGATAGATGTCCCTGCCGTGGCATGCTCCGCTTGCTGAGAGCTGACGGAGGTATGGCAGGCACCACAGGTAGTATCGGCACCAAGCAGCGCCGCCCCTATACCCATTCTTTTCTTGCGAATCTGGTCATAGCGACTCAGCAAGGTGGGATTAGCAACGGCCTGAAGGGCTTTGTCGCGGTCTGGTGAAAGGCGCTCTATCTGTCCGTTCATTTCTTCCTGCCTGAGCTGGAAGTTGGTGCGAACGGTGCGATACTGCTGTGCCAGCTCAGCCAGCTCTGCTTCAGCAGTGTCAGCGGCAGCCACAGATTCACTGGCCGCCTCCATAGCTGTAAGCACTTCGTCTTCTACGGTGCTCTTCTGGCGGCCCAGCATCTCCAGTTCTTTCTGAAGATTGTCCAGCTCGCGTGAGCCACTCACGGTGCCGCCATAGAGAGTTTTGTTGACCTGAGAAGCCTTGGTCTCAATAGAGGACAATTTCAGCTCAGTATCGTGCTGAGCGGCTTGCGCTTTGTTGGCCAGAGAGCGTTTCTCTACGGCCTCGGTCTTTTTCTTGTTGTAGTCCGCCGCAAGCTGCGCGCCGGTGTCCAGCGCGGCGATAGAGGCTTTCAGGCGGTCAATGCGGGTGTCGATAAGCTGGAGCTGGAGCAGGGCTTGCAAGTCATCGAGGAGGGGCACGGGGCTATTCTATCGCTTCTTTTGGCGAGACATATAGCGCCGCAGAAGAAAGGGCATCATCTGCCCGTACATACGGACACGGCTGGCAACACCGCGCAGAAACCCCAACTTCTTTTCTTTTGGGGGATGCGAGACATCTCGCAGCTCCACACGGGCCACCGGCAGCCCCTTTTCCATAACAAACCCGGTAATCGCCAGCTCCACACCGTAGCGGGCCTCTACCAGGTTGGGAATGCACAGAAACAGCTCCCGCTCTATAGCACGCTGCCCGGAGATATTGGGGGCCAGCTTCTGCGCCAGCGTGGTCCAGAAGTTACCGCCGCGGAACACACCGAGTGCCATGGGGTGCGTGCCCGCCAGCACGGGCGCCAGAAGTGCTTCCACATGCTCTACAGTCAGGCCGATCAAATCCGCGTCGAAGAAGAGAAGCACATCCGTATCCGTCACTTCCTCAGCGCCGTGGCGCATAGCGGCTCCCTTACCACCATTGGGCTGAGAGAGAACCCTCAGGCGCTCCCCGGCTGCGGGATGGGCTCGGACCACATCCGCTGTGCCATCATTGGAGCCATCATCGACTACTAGAATTCGGTCCACCGAAGGCGAAGCAGCCAGCGTGTCTAACACGCTGGCTATCCGTTCCGCCTCGTTATAGGCCGGGATTACGGCACAGACCGTCACGGAGCGATGTACGTTCCCTTTTTATAGGCTTCCGCACGCGCACGCGCCGCTGCAATACGTTTGCTGGTCACAGGGTGAGACTGCAGGAACTCCGGCCCTCCGCCGTTTCCTGCCGCCTTGCCCATTTTCTCAAAGAACGTCGCCATGGCATCGGGATTATATCCTGCAGTTACCAGATACTTAAACCCATACTCATCGGCCTGCGCTTCATCGTTGCGAGAGAAGCGCAATGATTCGATTCCAATCAGCAGTCCGGCTAGCTGTTCCTGGTCACGGCTAGCCCTGCCCGCTCCCAGTAAAATCTGTGCGATAACCGACTTGCCCATTTGATCGCTCATCTGCTTGGCCGAGTGGCGCTTCACAATATGCGTGGCCTCATGCCCCAGTACAGAAGCCACTTCATCATCGGAGCCAGCCAGATCCATCAGTCCTCGGTAAAAATAAATCGGGCCGCCGGGCACCGCAAAAGCATTGATTTCTTTGGAATCTACCAGACTGACTTTGTAGGGCACATCCCAGTCTTTTCGGGCCAGGGGCAGGATTCGGGCGGCCACGCGCTGGAGCCGGTCATACTGAGGTCCGCTGGTAACGAAGCGATTCTTGCGGTCAGCAGCATAGTCTTTCTCGAACTGCTGGCCCATTTTGATTTCGTCCTGCTGCGAGTACATATTGCCGCACGTACACCCCCCCAGGGTCAGTGTCAGCCCTACCGCAGCCGTGGCGATAATTCTGCCTACGTTTCTCTTCATCGTTTCCTATCCTCTTTATCCTGCTGCCAGAGCACCTCAGCCTGCTTGCTCAACGAAGCAATCAGCTTTTGCAGATCCTCTGTACTCACCCGCCCACTAGAGGCAGCCCCGGTGGCTTCCTGGCTCTTCTGCGCCGCCAGTGCCAACTCTTCTTGCGCCTCTTTGAACCGTTTTAGTTTCAGAAGCTGCTGTCCACGCTCCGCATGGCGCTTCGCTTCCTGCAAGAGCGGCAGAGACTGGCCTACACTGGCTGACTTCTGGCCGCGCGCCGCCTTGAGCGCGGCGACTTCCGCCTGAAGGCCCTGTACCTGCCAGATGTTGTATCCCACTGCCGCTGCCAGCACCACGCTTACCAGGGCATTGATACAGCCCAGCGGCCCCACTCTCTTGCTCATGGCGTTTTCTTCTCTCCCCCGTGAGCCGCATGCATTCGGTGTTTCAGTGCAAGCTCCAGCTCAAGTTGCTTCTGCCCTAATACAGACAGTAGCCGCCCTGCCGGGTTGCCCACGAGCGAGATACGCTGATTTTTCCTATCCAGCGCTCCCCACCGATACTTATACGGCTCATCGCCGCGCAGAAAGTCGAACTCCTGCGCGCCGTCGGTTTCGATGGCATGGCGAATCGCTCGTCCGGTCAGTACCGTACCAAGCGAGAGCCTCGCCAGCGTTGGCTCGAATCCGCCTAAATAATAACAGGTTCGTGGCGCTTTATGAAAGCAATAGATTGCCGCCTGTGTGATTCCGTCTAAATCCAGCAGGTGTAACCGGAGCGCGCCCGCTGCCAGCAGCCCGCGAGCCGCTGCCAGGTGGAACGCGCGCGCCCGCTCGGAAGCGAACGCACCGGGCATGTAGCGCCCCCGCCACCGCTTCTGATGCAGGGCAAAAAACGCCTCCATGTCTGCCTCCAGCGTTTCCGCTGTTGCCACTCGCAGAGCGAGTGTGTATGTTTTCCCCAGCGCCCGCTCATAGTAACTCAGGTTGCCGCGCAGTTTCTTGCCAAAAGCCTTTGTCTGCGCTTCCCAGGTTGACTCCAGTGGGAGGTAAGGGCAGGTTTCTGCTTCCCATATGTCCCCCCCTGGAATTCGTTCCGCGATACTTCCAGGGCGTGCTTCGGGGAAATCCAGCCAGTCCCAGCGGCGTTTATTCGTTAACAGCCAGTCACGAAAACTCTCCGCAACGGACTGCTCATAACCTGGCGCGGCCAGCATGTCTAAGTAATCCGACCCACCGCGCCCCATAAGGGAGAGGGTGCGTAATGGTCCCAGAGTTACGGTCAATGGAGCCAGCCCTATGGGTTCGCCCCCTTCCTCAAAGACCAGGAGAATCAGCTTTGCTCGTCGCCCAGAGTGCGCCCGCCAGGCAGAGAGCCACTCCCACGTTTGAAAGGGCGTCGCGGTCGGTGACATCTCTGCCAACCGACGCACGACGCCCTCTAGCGCCGAGAACTCTTTTTCCTCGCGGATATTCAAGACCGGAGGCTACCCCTCATCGGCGTACTTGTCTTTGAGCCCCGAGACTACGGAGGGGTCAGCCAGGGTAGAGGTATCTCCCAGAGCGCGACCTTCGGCGATATCGCGCAGCAGGCGGCGCATGATCTTGCCGGAGCGAGTCTTGGGAAGCTCTGCCGTAAACAGAATGTCATCGGGGCGGCAGATGGGACCGAGCTTCTGCGCCACATGCTTCTTCAGCTCCGTGGCTAACTCAGGAGTGTTCTCAGTGCCTTCCTTCAAGCTCACGAACGCGGCTATGGCCTGGCCCTTGACCTCATCAGTTCGTCCAATCACGGCGGACTCCGCAACAGATGGATGGTCTACCAGTGCGGACTCTACTTCCATGGTGCTGATATTGTGGCCCGCAACCAGCATAATGTCGTCTACACGGCCCAGGAGCCATAGATAGCCATCGTTATCGCGGCGGGCACCGTCTCCGGCAAAGTAGAGGTTCTTCTCGCCGAACTTGGACCAGTAGACGTTTTTGTACCGCTCATCGTCGCGCCAGAGCGTGCGCAGCATGGAGGGCCAGGGCTTAGTGATTACCAGTAGCCCACCGCCGCCGGGCGGTACCGGGACTCCCTCTTCGTTGACCACGTCGATAGAGATGCCTGGGAAGGGGCGGGTGGCCGAGCCGGGCTTGGTAGCGACGATTCCGGGGAGGGGTGTAATCATGTGCCCGCCGGTCTCGGTCTGCCACCAGGTATCCACTATCGGACAGCGCTCGCCACCGATGGTGGTGTGGTACCACATCCAGGCTTCCGGGTTGATAGGTTCGCCTACAGAGCCTAAGAGGCGCAGGCTACTCAGGTCATGGGATTTCGGGTGCTCATCGCCCCATTTCATGAACGAGCGAATGGCGGTAGGCGCGGTGTAGAACAGGGTCACGCCCCACTTTTCGATAATCTCCCAGAACCGGTCTCGCTGGGGCCAGTCAGGCGCGCCTTCGTACATAAGCACGGTAGCGCCAGAGGCTAGCGGACCATAGACCACGTAGCTGTGTCCGGTGACCCAGCCGACATCGGCGGTACACCAGAAAATGTCTGAGTCTTTCAGATCGAAGGTCCACTTCATGGTGGCCTGAATCTGTGTGAGATAGCCCCCCGTGGTGTGATAGATGCCCTTGGGTTTCCCGGTGGAGCCAGATGTGTAAAGAATGAACAGACCGTCTTCTGAGTCCACGGACTCGGGTTCGACCATTTGGGGAGCGGTGTTCACCACATCCTCCCACCACAAGTCACGCCCTTCGGTCATGGCGCAGTCTTGGCCGGTGCGCTTGTAGACAATCACGCTGGTTATGCTGGGGCAGGCACCATCTTTGAGAGCCTCATCGGTAGCTTCTTTTAGCGCCACGGTCTTGCCGCGCCGCCAGCCGCCGTCGGAGGTTATGACCACCTTGCTCTCGCTATCGTTGATGCGCTCTCGCAGAGAGTCTGCGGAGAACCCACCAAAGACCACAGAGTGAATAGCCCCGATTCGAGCGCAGGCGAGCATAGCCACTGCCGCCTCGGGAATCATAGGGAGGTAGATGGTAACGCGGTCACCTTTACCCACGCCCTGTGCCTTCAGGGCTCCCGCGAACTGATTGACTTCGCGCCAGAGCTGCTCGTAGGTGATTGTGCGTGTATCGCCCGGCTCACCCTCAAAGAGAATCGCAGCCTTGTCGCGCCGTGCGGAGTTGACATGGCGGTCCAAACAGTTCGCACTGACATTCAACTTTCCGCCTACGAACCATTTGGCATGGGGCGGATTCCACTCGCAGACCGTTTTCCAGGGGGTTATCCAATCTAATTCCGCGGCTTTTTCGGCCCAGAAGGCTTCCGGGTCGGCGGCAGCTTTTTCGTAGATATCCGGGTCGGCGATATTGGCCTGTCCTGCAAAATCACTGGAGGGAGGGAACAGCCGGTCTTCATTGAGGAGGGCTTCGACGGTACTCATTTCGCCTTCGAGTATAGCATGCCACCGAAGTCTCTTTTCTGCAGAAATACTTTATCAGAATCCCCCACACGATTGGGGAAATTCTTGGATTTTTCTTGTACAGGACTTGACAGGCGACGCTGTGTGTGCTACAGTTTCAACGTGTGATCTCCTTTTCTCTCCACGTGCTGTGGAAGCGACCGATCTAATTTGATTCGGTCGCTTTTTTTTGCCCGAAGGGCACGTAAAAGCACGGGTGAGATCAGGATTCTCTCTATAGTTCCAATCCGAGCTGCGCCACGGGGCCGAAAGAGCGGCGATGAATTGGGCAGGGACCGAGCTCTACCAGGGCACGTAGATGTGCGGGAGAAGGGTATCCCTTATGCCCTGCAAACCCATACCCCGGCCATAGAGTCTCTGCTTCCACCATTTGCCGATCTCGTGTTACCTTTGCCAGAATCGATGCCGCCGCAATACACAGACTACGTGAATCGCCCTTAATAAAGTTCCGGCAGTCTGTGTGCAGGCCCCGCACAGGCAATCCATCGACAAAAACGACGCTTGGGGGCAGGCTGAGGCCCTCCACGGCACGCTTCATAGCCAGGTGAGTGGCGCGCAGAATATTGATGGAATCTATCTCCGCAGGCGATGCTTCAGCGATACAAAACGCAATAGCCCCTTGCTGGATTCGCTCAAAGGCTTTTTCTCGCTGCTTCTCTGTCAGTTTCTTGGAGTCAGTGATTCCCGTGCCATCGAAGCCCTCGGGGAGTATCACCGCAGCAGCGACCACAGCACCTGCCAGCGGACCGCGCCCGGCTTCGTCGACCCCGGCGACATACGGCTTGCCTTCTGCCCAGACTGCCCGCTCCAATTCGCGGAGATCTACCTCTCCCCCCGGCTTCGCTGATTCTCTCTGGCTCCCCTTCCCTTTAGGGGAGGGGCTGGGGGAGAGGTGGTCAGTTACTGATTCGTTTTGCATGGTTCAGTGGCCAGAAAATGCACTCAGCGCGCCCGATAACCCGGCTCTCCGGTAGTGGCCCCCAGAAGCGGGCATCATGCGAGCGATTCCGATTATCGCCCAACACAAACAGATGCCCGGTTGGTACAGTGACGGGACCGAACGGCGCCGCGATGTCTTCGGCGACATAGGACTCGGTAAGCGGTTGCCCGTTGCGCAGGAGCTGCCCTGGTTCTATAGCCACGAAGGCCTCGGGTTTGCCAATTCGCTTAGCCAATGCCTCAGGGGTCAATCGCTTACCGTCACACCAGACGGCTTCTGTGGTCAGCGCTACGGATGCATCATCATCTACCCTCAGAAGATTGCGAAGTGTGGCATGGTCAATGCGGCGTGGCTTGCTGCCACGGGTTTGAAGCAGTACTGCGCCTGCTGTGCCTTCTAGAGTATCGCCAGGTAGTCCAATGACTCGCTTTATCAGCTCTCCCTTGCCTGGCTCTGGGGATTGGAAAACCACTAGCTCGCCGTATGCAGGCGCATGCCAACGATAGACCCACTTGCTGACAACAATGCTTTCCCCACGCTGTAGCCCCGGCTCCATGGAGCGGCTGGAGACGGTGTAGGTCTGTACGACAAAGGGACGTACCAGCAGAAAAATTAGAGCCAGGACTTTCATGCCCACGGCGCTCAGCTCAGTGAGGAGGCGAAAAAAAAGCGCCCGCTTACCACGAAGGCTCAGGCGCACCGCCGCTAAAGCGACGAGAATTCCAAAGATAGTCGGCAGGGAAAGTGAAGCGATAGTCTCGTTTCCCATACCCCTGCCGTTCTAGAAACCAGGTTCCGTCTACTTGTCTGCGAACCGACCGTTGCGGTCTTCCTTGATACGAGCCGCCTTACCAGACAGCCCTCGCAGGTAGTAGAGTTTCGCGCGACGCACCGCACCACGGCGGGTCACTTCGATCTTTTCCACACGGGGCGAGTGCACCAGGAACGTTCGCTCTACGCCAACGCCATTGGTGACCTTGCGCACCACAACAGTATCGCGGATACCCTCGCCACGGCGGGCGAGCGCAACTCCCTCGAAGACCTGAACGCGCTCTTTGTCGCCTTCTTTTACCTTCACATGGACGCGCAGGGTATCGCCACCGCGGAAGTGGGGGACATCACTTTTTTTCTGCGCCGTCTCGATCTCGCGAATTACACCATTCGCCATCTTAACGTTACTCCTCTAGTTTGGATTGTTCGGCGCGCCCTCCGGCGGTCTCGGGTTCGCTCTCTAAGAGCGCCTCTGACACGGTTGGGGTCACCCGGACGGTTTCTGCCGCCCGCGCGGCCTCTTCGCTATCCGCTTTATCCAGAAGTTTCTGGTCGGTTTTGCTCAGAGGCAACAGTTTTTCAAACAGATCGGGGCGTCGGGCACGGGTCTTCACCAGCGCTTTCTGTCGCCGCCATTTCTCTATTTCGGCATGATGGCCGGAGAGTAGTATATCGGGTACTCGCCGATTTTGAAACTCAGCGGGCCGGGTATAGTGCGGGTATTCCAGCACTCCCCCCTCAAAACTCTCCTCACCTGCCGAATGGGCATTGCCCAGTACGCCGGGTAAAAGCCTCGCAGTGGCGTCTAAAACCACCAGCGCCGCCAACTCTCCACCGGTCAGTACATAGTCTCCAATAGAGACTTCGCGGGTTATCCAGCCCTCGCGCACCCGCTCGTCTATCCCCTCATAGTGCCCGCAGACTAGCACCAGCCGATCTTTCGTGGCAAACTCCTCTGCCATCTCTTGCGAGAAGACCTCTCCATCAGGAGTGAGAAAGATAGTCTCTACGCCCTGTTCCCCCTCCCAGGCTGCCTCAATGGCGCCTACGAGAGGTTCCGGCTTCATGACCATACCCGCGCCACCGCCAAACGGATAGTCATCGGCAGTCCGATGCTTGTTTGTGGTGAAGTTGCGTGGGTCTATAGTCTCCACGCTCAGGTGCTCCGCGGCCTGCGCCCGCCCTAAGATAGAGTGAGACACTGCCTGTGTGATTAGCTCTGGAAAGAGCGTCACCACCTGAACCCGCATATTTCTTACAGTTCGTCCTTGCGCAGTCCGAGAATATCGCGCACTAAAAGCTCACCAGCTTCTAAGTCCACGCGCACCAGCACATCAGCAATGGCTGGGATTAGCGCTAATTCCGTTTCATAGACATCGTTCGCTGGGTAGTAGTGAACTTGCTCAATCTTCCCTAGCTCTCGGCCTGACTCAGTAATCACCCGGAGTCCGAGAAGCTGCCACTCGTACCAGGCATCCGGCCCGAGTGGCGGTAGCTCGCTCTTTTTTACCCAGATTTGCGCACCGTGGAGAGTTTCTGCCTCGGTGCGGTCCATCGCTTCAAAAAGCGCCAGTACGCCGCCATGATGTCGGCGCACTTTTAGCACTTTCCGGAGAGTGGTACTGCCGCCGTGAAAGCGTAGCTCGACTGCAGGCAGGTCTGACAGAACCTCTGGAGTTTCTAGAAGAGATGCTAAACGCACCTCACCACGAATTCCAAAAGCCCCTAAGACCTCCCCAACAAATACTCGCTCGTCTTCCACGCCCGCAGTATACCGCTGGCTACGCGACGATCTCGACGTAGACCTTTTTCTTTTCCTTCATGGCGACGGCTTTGACAATGGTGCGCAGTGCATTCGCAATGCGCCCCTGTTTGCCAATAACCTTGCCAAGATCGTCGGCGGCGACTCGTACCTCATAGGTAGTCGCGTCGTCGCCGGGAATCTCGGTGACATTGACCTCGTCAGGTGTATCTACCAATTCGCGGACGATGTACTCAACTGTCGATTTCAGACCTTGCACGCTATTCTTTCTTCGCAGCGCGACCTATCTTATGAGGTCGTCGCTGCCTCCTTGGCGGGAAGGAGACCCTTTTTCCGCAGAAGCGCCGCCACCACATCCGATGGCTGCGCGCCCACTCCAAGCCAGTAGCGAATGCGATCTTCCTTCAATTCCACGATCGGCTCGGCATCAGCCGGCACGATCGGGTTGTAGTAGCCGAGCTCTTCAATGAAGCGCCCGTTGCGCGCCCTACGAATGTCCGCTGCCACAACGTGGTAGAACGGACGCTTTTTAGCGCCATCACGGCGCAATCGAATCTTGACCATTTTTGGATTTCCTCTACAGTAGCGACATTACCGGGCAAATGGTGGCTTGAAACGCCCCCCACTCTTGCCCTTCTTTTGTTTTTTGCTCCCGCCGGGCGCGCCTGGCATCCGCATCGGAGGCATACCCCCACCCATACCGGGGAGCTTGCCTGATGCCATGCCGCGCATCAACTGGCGCATCTGTTCGAAGCGGTTCAGCGTATTGTTTACGTCCTGAACGGCTACCCCCGCACCAGCTGCGATACGCTTGCGGCGCGGCCCGTTGACGATCTCCGGGTTACGACGCTCTTTCAGCGTCATAGAGCGCACGATCGCTTCGAATCGCGCCATCTCTTTCTCACCCGCAGACCAGTCCACGTCTTTTAGCTGCGTCCCCACCCCTGGCAGCAACTTCAACAAGTTCTCCAGTGGGCCGAGTCGCCGCATCTGCTGCATCTGAGACAGAAAGTCCTCTAAATCGAACTTGCCCGTTTGCAGCTTTTTCTGCATCTCGACGGCCTGTTTTTCATCGACCGCCGCTTCTGCCTTCTCGATGAGCGTTAGCACGTCGCCCATCCCTAAAATTCGAGACGCCATTCGGTCTGGGTGGAACGGCTCAACCGCATCCATCTTCTCCCCGACCCCGATTAGCTTTATCGGTTTTCCGACCACAGCCCTTACCGAAATCGCCGCACCACCGCGCGAGTCGCCGTCCATCTTGGTCAGCACAAACCCGCCCACATCCAGCGCGCCATCGAACTCGCGCGCCGCGTTCACGGCATCCTGCCCGGTCATCGCGTCCAAGACCAGCAGTATTTCATCGGGCTGCGTGGCTTCTTTTACAGCCTTCAGCTCATCCATCAGCGCTTCGTCTACGTGCAGACGACCCGCTGTATCCAAAATCACCGTATCCAGCCGGTGCTCTTTGGCGTAGGCCACGGCCTCACGCGCCACGTCTACCGGCCCGGCTCCGGCGCGGGTATACACAGGTACACCGACCTGCCCACCCACCACCTGAAGCTGCTGAATAGCCGCCGGGCGCTGAATATCGCACGCTGCCATGACTGGCTGCCTGCCCTGCCCCTTCAGCCGTTTCGCCAGCTTACCGGCCAGCGTGGTCTTACCCGCGCCCTGCAACCCACAGAGCATGATCACCGTAGGCGGCTTGGGTGCAAAGACCAGCTCCGACTGTTTCGGGTCGTAGTTCTCGCCCGAGAGCGTAAGAACCAGCTCATCATGGACGAACTTGATGACCTGATGCGCCGGGTCCAACCCTTCCAGCACCTGCTCCCCGATGGCTTTTTCTTTTACCCGTGCGACGAAATTCTTCACCACACGGAAGTTCACATCGGCTTCTAGCAGGGCCTTACGGACCTCCGCGAGCGCTTCGTCTACATCTGCCTCACTTAGCTTCGCATTGCGGCGCAGCTTGGCAAAAGCATTTTGTAGTTTTTCGGCCAGGCTTTCGAACATAATTGACAACTAGCCCTGGACGCGCAAAAGCCCGCCTTATGCAAGGCGGGCTAACCGCGTGTCAGCGTTTGTTACTGTATCCGTAGTTCCCCGTTTTGTCAAGTCGGTGGAATGCTTCCATATTGAATGTATTATATTTAATCACCGCTGGCATGCACCGCAGCTCGCCTATCGGCAGGAATAATCTCATAGCCAGTCAGTGCATGACTCATCAGCACAGTTCGTATTCCGTCGGCCCTATTGATGCCTACACGCCCATCACGCATCATCGTTTCCACCGCCGCCTGAGCATCTTCTGCGGAGCTTGCTTCTACCTCTACCGTGGGGCCAAAAACCTTAGCCCCTACATAGAACCGTACATGGTAACTCTTCATGATTTGCAGAGTTTACCCCAGCTCCTGAGAAAACAAGGAGTTCTGCTAAGATACTTCCGTGGAGAAAATCGCCGCGGGAAAGACCGCATCCATCTATCGCATAAGCGACACCCAGGTCCTGAAGTTATACGAGGAAAAGGTCTCTCAAACCCACCTTGAGCGAGAGCGCGCTGCCATGACTCTGGCACACGCCGCCGGGCTACCAGCGGTCCTGCCTGGCGAGCTAATAGAGCACAACGGTCGGCTCGGGTTCACTATGCCACTGGTTCAGGGCTTGAACGGCATGGAGCGTATCTATGGCGGCGCAGATATTGAAGAAGAAGCCCGACTCTTAGCGCGCCTGCAGGCTCAGGTACATCAGACCGATGGTACTGGTCTGCTCTCTACACGGCAGCGCCTTACCTGGATTCTCGAAGATCTGGATATCTCCCCGGAGCTGCGTGCCCACTTGCTTGCTGTGCTGAACACCCTGCCCGATGGCACCGCGCTGCTACATGGCGACTTTCACCCTGGCAACCTCAGCTTCACAGAAACCGGCCCCGTAATTCTAGACTGGCCCGATGCCACGCAGGGCGCCCCTGTGTTCGATGTTGCCCGCTGCCTTGTTCTTTTTGGTTGGGGAATCGTCACCGACCCGATTCGACAGAATTTCACCCAGACCTACCTGGATGAGTACCAGCGCGTCAGCACCACCTCCCTGGATAGGCTCGATGATGCCCTGCTAATCTGCCGTGCTGCCCGCCTGAACGAAGGCGCGGAGGAAAACCCCGTTGCCCTGCGCTCCCTTATCGAGTCGCGATAGAGCGAATAAAAGCCACTTCTTTCTTTAGTTTTAGGCGCTGTGCTGCCGGGTCTTTGTCGTCGTAAAACGGCATGAAGACCGCAATGCCATCGAAGTTAATATTAGAGAGAGCAAAAAAGACCGCAGGCCAGTCGGTGATGCCCTCGCTGCAGGGAATCCAGGGGCGCTGCCACTTGCCATTTGCTCCCTGCTTTAGAATCGTATCTTTCACCGCCACGGCCACCAGATACTCATTCAGCAGGTATGCACTCCGCCCCCAGGCTTCGGTGCCTTCATGGGTCTGATTACCGGGGTCTAGCTCTACCCCTATCCAGCGGGCGGGCAATCCGGCTACCAGCGGATAAACGGCAGAGGGTGACGGCACGATAGTGCCATGATGGAGCTGATAGATAGCCCGTACCCCACGCCGCTCACAGACCTTTACCAGCCTCTCCAGCTTCCCGCGAGACTCGGTCAGCGCCTTACGAACGTCTTTATCTGGCGCCGTGAAGTGATCTAATCGAAACTCCTTGATGCCATTTTCGGCGAGAAGAGCGAGTGGGGTATCGTCTTTCGTTAAATCCTCGGCCCGGAAATCTGTTGTCGCAAAAGTAATATCCAGCCCTTCGGCACGGAGTCCTTTGACAAAAGGGCCTATCTGCTCACGCAGCTTTTCCGGGGTTACAGGAAATCCCGCGCGGATAACCAGGTTGGTGGTATCCAGTCCGACCTCGCGTACCAGCGCAGCCAGCTCCGGCGCGCTCAGATTCGGAAAAAACTTGGGGAAGACACTCCAGCGAATCTTCAGCATAGTATAGAATATCCTATGGTTCCGATTTTGCTCATTGCTGCGCTGCTCGCACCACAGACTCCTGACTCTGCGCCTATTGTTGTTCCGCTCTGGGACAAAGGCGCTCCCGGCTTCGAGGCCCGAAAGAGTGAGCCGGAAAAAGCGGAGAGCTACTGGGTCAAGAATATCCACAATCCCTCTGTCACCGTCTTTCTGCCACCCAAAGAAAAAGCCACGGGTGCGGCGGTGATTATCGCGCCGGGGGGCGGACACCGCGAGCTGGTCTTCAACGCCGAAGGAGTCGATGCCGCGAAGTACCTCGCCAGTCAGGGAGTCGCCGCGTTTGCGCTCAAGTACCGATTAGCCCGCGAAGAAGGCTCTCCGTACTCTTTAGATATCCACCCACGCCAGGATGCTCAGCGCGCCATTCGGTTAGTGCGTGCTCACGCGAAAGAGTGGGGAGTCGATCCGAAGCGGGTGGGGATGCTTGGATTCTCGGCAGGGGGTGAGGTTGTCTCTGTGGCTGCCTACGGCAAGACCGAGGGTGACCCCGCCGCCCCTGACCCGATTGACCGAGAAAGCGCGAAGCTAGACTTTCAGATGCTGGTCTACCCCGGCCCGCTCGGTATTCCCGAAACGATTCCTCCGGATGCTCCACCCGCGTTTTTCTTAGTCGCCAACGATGATGGTGCCACCCGAAATATCGTGACACTTATCAATAAATTCCGGCAGGCCAAAGTCTCTCTGGAAGCGCATATCTATGCCCAGGGTCAGCACGCTTTCAACATGGGGAATCGCTCCAAACTGACCAGCATCAAGACCTGGCCCCAGCGCATGACAGACTGGCTGAGCGATAATGGCTGGCTCAAACCGCACTGATCAAACTCAGTGCGGGGCTTTCTCCAGGGTGCAGTCTTTCAGAAACACCGAGCCCAGTTTTCCATCTACCTTACCGCGCACCTGAACTTGCTCCTGATACTCCAGGCGCTTTATCAGCTTGCGCAGGGAGTCTCGGGCGCTTTCGGGAAAATTGCAGATGATGCCATTGGAGCTGAGCCAAAAACCGTTGGACTTGTGGTCAACATGCAGATAGAGGTCGGGTGGAGTGCGCTCGCCTTTTTTTAGCTTCTCTTTGTCTGGCTCCACACTGGTGTACTGCTGTACCACCCAACCGGTAATCACCACGGTCTTGCCGCGCAGCAGACGGTCTGCCTCACGCCCATTCTGGCGATAGAGGTCGTAGAGGGAGTTGGTATCGAAATGATAGGCGCCATCGGAAGCTGGGGTAGGAAGCGCCAGGGGCGGTCCTTTGGGTGTGGTATCCCGGCAGCTGGTCAGTCCCAGCAGAGCCAGCAGGAAGCAGAGTACCTTGCGCATGATTTAGCACTGATTTTACCGGTTTATCAGCAATACCGATAGCCGCGATAGAGAGGCAGCATGCCTTTAGAACTGAAACGCCTGTGCGAGGTCGCACCTGCAGACATTATCGAGCTAATGAACCATCCCCAGGTTCGGGCCCTGATGCCGCTGGCTACTGGTCCCTTCGGCCCGGAAGAATGTAAGGGGTTTGTGGAGGGCAAAGAAGCCCTCTGGCAGGAGTTCGGCTACGGTCCCTGGGCCTTTGTAATAGATGGAGAGTTCGCCGGGTGGGGCGGTTTCCAGCCAGAAGACGACGATGTAGATCTGGCATTAGTTCTTCACCCAAAACACTGGGGACAGGGGCGGCTTATCTACCCTGCCCTGATTGCCCGCGGGTTCAGTGAGTGGGATTTCTCGTCTATTACGGTTCTCTTTCCTCCAGCACGCACCCGTATCAAAGCCATTTTCAAGCTGGGCTTTCAGCCTGATGGTGAGGTAACTGTGTTCGGTGAGCTCTTTCACCGATTCCGACTTCCTCGCCCGGCACATATTCCCCGCCCAATTACTACCGAGCGCCTGATTCTCCGCCCACTGCACGCCACAGATGCCGCAGATGTACTGATCTTTCGCGGCGACCCCGAAGTTCAAAAGTACGATGACCCGCCGATAAGTTCTCTGGACGAGTCTCTTGCCTTTATTGAGGAGCTTAACGCGGACAGTGCCGCGCAGAAATGTCGCCCACTGGGTATCGTGCTAAAAGAAACCCGCCGCGTAATCGGACTGGTGAATCTATGGCACTGGGATTCCTATCACCGCCATGCCGAGGTTGGCTATGGAATCGCCCTGAAATATTGGGGACTGGGACTGGGACAGGAAGCTGTGTGCGCTGCGGCGCTCTATGGATTTCAAGAGATGAACCTCAGGCATATCTATGCCCGAACCTCGTCCGCCAATGACCGCTCTCTGCGAATGCTGGAGCGCTTAAGGTTTGTCCGAGAGGGAACCTTACGCCAGCACATTCTGGAAGACGATGGACAGTTCTACGATAGCGTGGTCTTCGGGCTGCTTCGTGAAGACTGGGGAATTTCATGCCCTACATCGTAGTGCCTTATAACCCGGACTGGCCCGGTGAGTTCGCTCGGCTCGGAGGGAACCTGCGGCACGTTCTGGGGGAGCTAGCCCTTCGCATCGATCACATCGGCTCCACCTCCGTTCCCAACCTGGCCGCCAAGGACATTATCGATATTCAAATTACAGTGGATAGCCTCTCTGAGGAGCTAGATAGCGCTCTTAAGAGCGCAGGTTATCAGCGCTTCAAGGATATTGTTCAGGACCATGTTCCGCCGGGTGCCTCAGCGGATATTTCCGAGTGGAGCAAGTGGGTTTTCAAGCCGCCTATAGGGAAGCGAGCGGCCAATATCCATGTGCGATTAATGGGAAAGGCGAATCAGCGTTATCCCCTGCTTTGTAGAGACTATTTGCGGGCGCATCCGCACGTTGCCACTGCCTATGCCCAAGCCAAACTGGCTCTGATTGCTCATGGTATGGATTCTCCAGAAGCCTACTACGACGTGAAAGACCCGATCTTCGACATCATTATGGGCGGAGCGGAAGCCTGGGCGACTACGACACAGTGGCGGCCCGGACCATCAGATAGCTAAGGAACAAACCATGCCTGATTATGACTACAACGGTTTGATTGCCAGCACGTGGGACGCGCATCGGCCAGATGCCGAGAGCTGGTCTGATGCGGTGCTTTATCGGGAGATCGTTAAGACCTACGGCGAACCTGTGTTGGACCTCGGCTGCGCTACCGGGCGTATCGTGCTGCCGTTTTTAGAGAGTGGCATAGACACAGATGGGGTGGATAACTCCCCAGAGCTGCTGGAGATCTGTCGGCAAAAGGCCGAAGCTCGTGGACTCTCCCCTGACCTCTACCAGCAGGACCTGATCGAGTTAGATCTCCCTCGGCGCTATCGGACTATCATCGGGTCGTCTAGCGTGCTCCAACTTGTAACCGAGGAGCCCCATGCCCACCAGATGATGGCTCGCCTCTACGAACATCTGGAGCCGCACGGGGCACTTATAGCCGCGTTCTCCTTCGAGTGGCGAGTAGGGCGACAAACTGGATAGTGGCTGGGAACCGCACTTCACCGTCACGCGCCCGGAAGATGGGGCCATAGTCCGCTCGTTTACTCGCGAGTGGCACGAGCCCGAAAAATATCTGTGGCATGCCGAGCAGCGCTTAGAAGTGGAGCTAGACGGCAAAATAGTTGCCGAAGAAAACCACCAGCGCCTTCCCGAAGGCCGAACCTACACTCAGGAACAGGCAACCCACCTGTTCCGACAGGCGGGATTCACGGAAGTCCATATCCTTCATGAGTTCACCAGCGAGCCAGCGCACCCAGAAGACCGCCTCTTTTGTGTGCTGGGGGTAAAGGGGCCGTAAGCGGCCCCGGCTACTTTGCCCTGGCCAGAGGAGCCGTAACAAACTTCACCAGCTCCTGCCCTGTTTGCTGGTAGTAGACACCAAGGTTGTGATCGACACCAACTAGCTTATGGTAGTTGTAAGGCAGCCGCAGGCTATCCAGCGTTTGCAGAAACGGCTGATGTGATGCGTAGGTGAGGTCTTTATCGCCCACAATCAGGAGCAGGCGTACCTTGCCCCGAATGCGCTTCTCATTCTCTTTTAGCATCGCCGAGGGGTCTTTCGCTCCGCCAAAGGTTCCCAGAGCCGCTGCCCAGGAAGCGGCAGCGCAGAACATATCCGGGTGCTGTAGAGACAGGCGCATAGCCCCACCACCGCCCATAGAGAAGCCACAGATAGCCCGACCTTCTCGCTTTGGAATGGTGCGATAGCGCGAATCAATCAGCGGAATGAGTTCTTTGATAATCAAGCTTTCCCCCATGATTTTTCGCTCCGGACGATCCGCATAGCCGCTCATACCGCCATTGGGAAAAACACAGAGAACGGGTGGAATACGCTTCGCGTCTATCTCTTGCTGTATCAGCCCCGAGAATCCCCCGGCATCGGAGTTTTCGGTGCCACCTGCGCCGTGCAGAAAATAGACCACCGGGTAGCGCCTTTTATCCTGCGCGTAGCCGGCTGGCATGTAGACATTGAACCCTATATCGCGGTCCATGGAGACGCTATGGAGAACGCCATGTTCCACGCCGGGAATCTCCGGGCGGTCCGGGATATTCCATACAACATCTGCTCTGTTCTGCGGCATAGAACCTCCTATGCGATGTTACCTGGCGGCTGCATTGGCCCCAAGATACTGCAGTAGCTCCTGATCGGAAACGGACTGTGGGTTGTCTAGTGGCTTGCCAGCCCAGCTAGCGGGCACTTTTGGGCGGCGATAGCGCACGTAGTCATACAGTACCACCAGGTCGGGGTTACCGTTGCGAATCACCATGCCATTGTGCTGCTGCGGGCTCAGCTTGCTGACATTCGGCCAGTCTGTGTAGCAGGTCAACCCTGCCTGTACTGTACGGGAAAGTCCCGGATGATTGTAGCGTTGATGAACGCTCCACACGCCGTTCTCATTCTTCAGCAGTATCAAGTAGGAGCCGATACGAGCGACCTGTAGAATCGCATCTCCGGAGCTAGCGGGCGCTATACGCAGCTGGGAATCGCTGTTTATGGTTGTCTTTACTTCGAACTGGTAGCTGCCGGGCTTATCTGCCGTGCCCGTGGAAAGGAAGACATAGTTCTCTCGGCCTGGTGTCCATGTTTGCGGTGTAATATCCCGCGGCTCCCGTACCATGATGCCCGCCAGGGAAAACTGCGTACGGGGCGGTCCTTCGCCACCACGCCGATTCACTCGTAGGTGGGTGGTCATAACAAAGTCCCCCGGCACTTCTTTGAAGGCCATTATGCCTCGGTAGTCCTGGTACCAGCTGCTGGTATAGGGCATCATGAGCATCCAGCCGGGCTGAGTGACTCCTACATCAAACCGCTCTAGCTGATTGGCGTTCCAGCCTTCTACCTGAAAGACATGTTTCCAGGAAGATTTTGTTTTCGGATTGTCGAACTCATCACTGAGCTGGGAGATGTCTTTGTCAGCACCTGCGCCGATTCTCTGAGCTGCCTGCGCAGCCCCACTGGGTTCGCCCTGCATGGAGCAGCTAAGCACGGGGGCTATCGTAAGACATAACCAGGGAGAAAACTTGTGTAGCATCTTTGCCTCCTGAATTGGTTTTAAAAAGTGTACCGGTACACCTTCGACTGTACCATATTATCTGGTTAATCTCATGGTCCAGCAAGAACAAGAACTTCACCAACAACAGCTACAGGAAGCAGACCGATTAATAGCCGAAGGCGACCAGTACTACGACATCCAGGCATTCCTGGCAGCAGAGCCCTTCTATTCCAAGGCTCTTACCTTAAACAGGGCACACGGATCATCCTGCTATCTGGCGAAACCTGGTGCGTTTATTAGAAGACCAGGGAAAAGAGGAAGAAGCCGCAGAATATGCGGAGCAAATATGCAGGCTGGAATCCCGCATCACCTCCTGATAAAGAATGCTATACTTTTAGAATAACTGTTCCGGAACACCTATTCCATGCCTAGCCCACAGACCAAACAGGAAGCAGCCATAGAGCGGCTGAGCGCACTCGCGCGGCAGCTTGGTCCTGGCGCGCAGCTGCCCAAGTTCAGCGAGCTTCTTACGGACCTCAGTGTTAGCCGAACCACTCTGGGGGCGGTGCTCACAGCGCTGGAAAGTCAGGGGATTATCACTCGCAAGCATGGAGTGGGTATCTATGTCTCTCCGCAGTTGAATCGGCGCAACATCGTATTGCTCTGCGCAGCGGATTTTTTTCGGACCGACGATGCCTCTCCCTTCTGGAAGATACTGACGGATAAAGCTCGCACCCGCGCCAGTGAGAAGTCTGAGGATTTCACCTTGCACTTCACCCGCGCTGATGACGTTTATTACTCGGATACACCATCGCTTTCGGATTCTCTGGAGGCGGAGATACAGGCCGGACATGTTAGCGGCATTCTGGGAGTCGGCGTGAACATCGCCACCAGCCGCTGGATAGAGGCGCAGAAGATTCCCTTTGTAGCGTTCGCGGGCTATGGCACGTATATGGTGTCGTTCGACATGGTTGCTTCGGTTCGTATGGGTGTGGAGGCATTAGCGGCGCGAGGCTGCCGTCGGATTGGCTACTGGTCTCCGGTCACAGGTCACGCGTCGGAATGCCGAAAGAGTGTGTTATGCAACCCAGCCATCATGACGTTTCAGTCAGCGCTGCAAGCACTAGATCTGCCTTTTGAGCCAGAGCTGGTTCACACAAACGCCTATCTCTGCCCGGAAGACGTGACGGAGCGTACTGAGCCATGGCCGGTACCTTCGCTTCAGGAGCAAGGGCACATGGTTGCAGGCACTGTCTTTGGGCCAGACTCCGACCCACGCCAGCGCCCGGATGGGATTGTCTGCACCGATGACTGCATGATGCAGGGCGCTCTACCACAGCTAATTCGGCTCGGTATTCGAATCGGCTCTGATGTGCAGATCGCCACCCATACTAACGCTGGCTCACCAGTACTGTATGGTTATGAGGACCTGCTGATACGTATGGAGGCGGATGCGGAGCGCCTGATTGGCGAGATGTACTCTCGGCTGGAAGCACAGTTCGAGGGCCATTCTCTAGAAGTCCCCCGACTTTGCCTCCCTCCTACCCTGTATACTCCGAACCAACGATGAGCCTGGAGATTCGTGCCGCGACTGTAGACGATGCTGCCGCTATCTGCGAGGTCCACTTAGCCTCTATTCGCACCCTCTGCGCCCGTGACTACTCCCCGGAGCAAATAGATGCCTGGTGCGAAGGCAAATCTCCTGCGGACTACGTCAATGCTATTGAGTGTGGAGGCAATCTTGTTGTAGCTGTAGTGGGTGGAGCCGTTATCGGATTCGGAGGCATCTACCTTCAGCCGCCCGTAGCCGAGGTCAAGGCCGTTTACGTACACCCGGAAGCGACAGGACAAGGCGCAGGCCGGGGCATTCTGGAAGCTTTAGAAGTGCAGGCAATGGAAGCTGGCTGCGCAGAGCTCTCGCTGCCCGCTTCTCTAACAGCACAGCGGTTCTATGCGAACAATGGCTATATTGCCGGAGAGCCTGTGCCGCACCGATTTGCTAACGGTGTAGAGATACTCTGCATCCCAATGACTAAGACAATAGAAAATCCGAGCAAAGCTGGGTGAGCGAAGAAATCGTATAGTCCTGCCCCCAATCATGGCCTTGGCCGGCCCGGTCGATTAAGACTGAGGTGCACCCCACGGCCTTAGCCACTTGGATGTCCTTGCGCTCGTTGCCCACATGAATCAATGCCGCTGGATGACAGGCGAGCTGTCCCACCAGCAGTTGAAGCGCTCCCGCAGTAGGCTTCCGTAAGCCCGTGTCATAGGAAGTCAGGAGAACATCTACCGCTCCTTCCAATCCTGTTGCTAGAAGATCGGCCTGTATCAGTGCTGTGGGCATTCCATAGGGTACATCGGTGTAGATTCCCAGCCGAACTCCCCGCCTACGTAGCGTACTCAGGGTCTCAGGTACCTCGGGAAAGCAGCGGAGCTTCTGGCGAAAGACATCGAAAAACGCCTGAGTACACGCTGACTCTTCATAAGGACTACTCCCTGGCATACCCAGGCACTCCAATAACTCAGTCAGCAGTGCCGCAAAAGTAATCTCGTGCTCCCGAGGATAAAGCCGGGTATTAGCACGCCGCAGCACTTCACAGCCCTGCTCAAGCTGCTCTCCATTGAGCTGGATGTCCAGAGCCGCAGACAGATTAGTCAGAGCTTCCGGATAATGGGCTTCCCAGTTCAGAGGAATGCCTTCATACTCAATCAACGTGTCGCCCAAGTCAAAAGCGATAGCTCGGTAAGCGACAGACATTGCGCCATCCTATCCGATTACTTACTCACAGGTATACTTCCGCCATGGAATTCACAACGTTGGGACGGACCGGGCTTAGAGTTAGCCGAATGGGGCTGGGCTGTGGCGGGCATAGTCGCCTGGGTTTAGGGGTAGGGAAAGACGAAGCCAGTGCCATTTCTGTGGTCCGCCACTCGCTAGAGCTGGGCGTGAATTTTATCGACACTGCCGAGGGTTACGGCACCGAGACCGCTGTGGGCAAAGCCCTGGTAGGCGTGCCCCGTGACAGAGTGGTGCTCTCCACGAAACTCTCTTCTCGCACCGATGATGGCTACACTACCCCGGAAGAACTAAAAGCCCGCACAGAAGGTTGCCTGGAGCGCCTTCAGACCGACTATGTAGACATTCTCCACCTGCACGGGGTACGAGCGGAGCACTACGCCTACTGCACGGAAACGCTTGTCCCAGCGCTTCAGGAGCTGCGCGATGCAGGCAAGGTTCGCTTTATTGGGATTACCGAGGCGTTCGGTCCGGACCCTCAGCATGCCATGCTCGGCCCAGCAGTGCAGAACGATGATTTCTGGGATGTGGTCATGGTTGGCTTCAATGTACTCAACCAGTCTGCCCGTGAGCGCATTCTGGCTCATACACAGGCAAAGAACATCGGCACGCTCTGTATGTTCGCCGTGCGGCGTGTACTGAGCCAGCCGGAGGCGCTTCAGGCACTGCTGAAGGAACTGATCGAAGCAGGAAAGGTTTCCACCGAAGCGCTCACTGCTCTGCCTGCCGGAGACATTACCAGCCTGTGCTATCGCTTCTGCCGGGATGAACCGGGCATGGATGTCATTCTCTCTGGCACCAGCAACCTCAGCCACCTGGAAGCGAATGCCGCTGCACTCTTAGAGCCGCCCCTCCCCGCCGAGCAAACAGAACTGCTGAAGCGGGTTTTCGAGGGTCTGGATAGTATCTCTGGTAATTAAAGCGCGGCGCGCAGCTCGTGGAACTCTTCTATAAGTGAAGGCACAGCATGCGCAAAAGGAGCCGCTTCTTCTGGTGTGGCGCAGGAAAGCGATGTCTGCCAGGAGAGCGCGCTATTCAAGCTTGCCAGCGGGCGAACCTTCTTTTCTAGCGCTTGCAGGTCCTCTAGCGGTGCCAGATGCGTCCACTCGTTGAGATAGATAGCGCGGAGTCGGTCTAATTCCGGATCGTCTTCCTCTAGCTGGAAGCGAATCTCCACGCTTACCATCACGGTGCGCAAGCTGGCAAACGGATGCCCGATACTGGCATCGCCCCAGTCTAGAATCCGATAGCCCAGGTGACCACCCCGGAAGACATTGCCATCATGCAGGTCGCCGTGGTTCAGGGACAGCGGGAGAGGCCCGGCGCTCACCTGATCTACCAGTGTTTCCAGGCCGTCTAGATTCGGAAAGAGCTTTAACAATGCTCGAGGGCTTCGGTCTGGCACACCGAGACCATGGTGCTCCTCTAAGTGTGCTGCTTCCTCACGCTGCAGTGCGGCATAGATAGGCAGTAATGCCTCCCAGTCAACAATAGTGATATCGCTGTCTCGTAGCATAGGCCCGGCATCAGGGAGTACGAACTCGCCTCTTTCTGCATGGACCGACAGTGGATCCAGTACCAGATTCGGATGGCGGCGGGCCAGTAGCTGGTGCAGCGCGATTTCATGGCGGATAGGCGGTGCGACGGTTTTCACATACCGAACATCGTCACCGTCGCTGTGGCGTACTACCTTTGACCATGGAGTTTCTCTGAGTATCTCGCTATTCGGCATTTGTTGTCTCTCCTTGTCCCCGGAACTGTACGTCGTGCAGGTGCGCATACACGCCGTTCTGGGCTAATAGGGTCTCATGGGTGCCACGTTCTACGATCCTGCCTTCCTCCAGCACTAGAATCAGGTCAGCGTGGCGAATGGTCGAGAGGCGATGGGCAATAGAGAAGGTAGTGCGGCCCGCAGAGAGCTTTTCAAAGGCATCCTGAATCAGGCGCTCACTCTGGGTATCCAGGGCGCTCGTGGCCTCATCAAGAATCAGAATCTTGGGATTCTTTAGAATCGCACGTGCAATCGCAATGCGCTGCTTCTCACCGCCGGAGAGTTTATAGCCACGCTCACCGACCACAGTGTCGTAACCCTCTGCCAGGCTAGCGATATGGTCATGAATGGCAGCCGCTTTTGCCGCTTCTATCAGCTCTTCATCGCTCGCCTCGGGCCGACCATAGCGCAGGTTCTCTCTAATCGTGTCGTGGACTAAGTACGTCTCTTGAGTTACTACACCGATCAACCGGCCCAGCGATTCCAGTTTGATGTCTCTGACATCGTGCCCATCTATTTTTACAGAGCCAGATATAGGATCATAGAGCCGGGGAATCAAGTAAGTCAGGCTGGTCTTACCGGAACCGCTCGGTCCCACAAGTGCCACTAGCTGCCCCGGTTGTGCCGTAAACGTTACTTCTGAGAGCGTGGGGTTTTCCTGGTTGTCTTCGTACTTGAAGCTGACATCCTCGAAGCTGACCTCACCACGTACGTCTTCAGGTGCCAGCACCACTGCCTTTTCAGAGTCCATAATCTCCTGCGGCATATCTAAGTATTCAAAGATACGGTCGAAGAGAGACATGGCGCTGGTGACTTCTACCTGTACGTTCATCAGGCTGGTAAGCGGAAAGAACAATCGGCTTTGAAGCGCTGTAAAACCAACGATAAGCCCCACCGTAAGCCCGGCATCCGCTGTCTCAATTTTCAGATATCCCGCCAGCCAGTAGACCAGTATGGGAGTAATCGAAAACGTAAGACCAATCAGGTTAAAGAAAAACCGAAAGATCATCGAGAGCTTTATCTGTGTAGCAGTCAGCGCTTCATTCTCTCTGGCGAACCGGGCGCCGGTCTGTGCCTGTCGCCCGCTGGTTTTGGTAAGCAACACACCGGAAACGGAGAGCACTTCTTGCATAGTGGCAGAGAGATCTGCATTCTGCTCCGAGGATTTCTTTCGAATCTCACCCGCAGTGCTTCCCACTTTCGCCGCTATTAGAGCAAACAGGGGCAGAATACCTACGGAAAGCGCTGTCAGCCGCCAGTCCATAATCACCATGGCAACCAGCGTGCTGGCGACGGTGGCGACATTATTCAAGACATTGGCGACGGTATCGGAGAGTACGCCCTGTACACCGCCCACATCAGAGAGTAGGCGCGATTGAATCTCTCCCGTGCGAGTGGTTGTGAAGAACCGCAGGCTCATGCCCTGTAGATGGGTAAAGAGCCGCTTTCTTAAATCACGCAGAATCTTTACGCCTACCAGAGTAGAAAGATATCCATACGCCATGGCAAATGCCGTGGAGCCAAGCGTTGCCAGGAGAGTCAGTATCGAGTTGTGGACAACAAGCGGCATATTGCCTTTTTGCAGGCCATCGTCGATAATCGCGCGCAACCAGTAAGGGGAAAATAATCCCAGCCCGGCGGATATAAGGACAAAAAGAGCGATGAGTACAAGCTGTGGCCTGTACGGTGCGAACGCCTGCACAATCCGCTTTTTTGTTGTTGCCCCCAGGGGTTTGGGCGGACCGCCCGGCCCACCCATACGCATCATAGCCATATTTTTCTATTGTAAGGCAAATTTTTACGAAAGCGCTTTACCCAACGCCAGTCAATGTTTTTTGCAAGTGGATGTCAAGTCACCGGTAACGAAACGTTTTGTTAGTTTTTGCTAAACTTTAGCAAAGGTTTTCTTAAATTATTATTAGGGAAAGGGGTATAAAACGGGTTATATTCTCTTGACAAAGCGCGATATGTTCGGAAAAATAGCGCACCCAGTAGGCTGACCTACTCGGGCGCAACCCGCCAACGACGACTGCCTCATTGACCCTCTTCAAATAAGAGACAGTCTGCCGGTTGAATTCTTAACATAAGGAACCATCGTGATGAAAATGATGCGAAAAAGCGGATTCACGCTTATCGAGCTTCTGGTTGTCATCGCCATCATCGCTATTTTAGCGGCGATTCTCTTTCCCGTTTTCGCCCAGGCACGAGAACGTGCTCGTGCTGCTGCCTGTCTTTCTAACATGAAACAGGCTGGTCTTGCCTTCGCTATGTATGTGCAGGACTACGATGAAACTGTTCCCCCGCAGTTTCCCCTCAATCCGCCTGTCAACGGTGGTGGCCTGAACCGCACTCCGTTAGAGTCGCTCCTGGAGCCCTACCACAAGAATGCGGGTATGTGGGCCTGTCCGAGCGGCAAGAAGGCTTCCGCCTATGGTACCGGCGACCTCTGGGATGGCAAGTATGCCTCTCCCAACCAGAAGACCCGCACCTATGTGTATGTTGGTCCTATCAACACGGTTCAGGCGAACGGTACCGACCAGAACACCGGTATGGCCGGAATCATGGACTGGGGTGGCAAGGCTCCTATCAGCCTTGCCGCTGTAGACCGCCCTGCCGAGACCATTGCTATCGTCGATAACAACGGTAAGGCCAACGGCGATACCAACTATGGCTCTCCGTGGGGCGCCGCTTTTGTTGGCTGTGACACCTACAAGCTTGCTGGCCGCAAGGCGGGTGAAGATGCAGCCACCTCGGGTGGATGTCCGGGTGAGTTTGCCAACCCGGGTCAATCCCAGGGCCACTTTGATCGTGGTACCTACGCCTACATGGACGGCCACGTGAACACCCTGGCCTGGGGTGCGGTTCGCAAGAACGACTTCTTCCTCTTCAAGATTCAGAAGCCCTCCCAGACCTTCACTCCATAAGCCGGATAAAAGAGACAGCGAGAGTGGCAGAGTAGAGAGACTCTGCCACTCTCTCTTTTCCAGCTTTACTTCCTCGACAAGGTAGCTAATCCATGAAAATCCGCAGTATCATCCTGGGTGTTGTTGCTAGTCTTAGCGTCTTTCTGTTAATGGGGTGCCACAAAGAAGAAGCACCCACCAACCCGGAAGTCGGAAAGACCCCTGTAGGTGCCGCTCCCACGAACAGCAATGATGCACTGAACAATCCCCATGTTCCCGACAGCGTCAAGTCTCAGATAAAAGGTATGCAAAATCAGGGTGGCGGTGGCAGACGCCCCTGAGGTTTCCTCAACTTCGAAGCCAATCAAAAAGCTCTCCCGGAAAGCGATTCTGGGGAGCTTTTTGGCGCTTTCTCTTGTTATCGCGGGAGGCTACTACAGCGCCCTCTCCTGGCAGGAGACCCGGCGCGCTCAGACATACCTCCCCGAGCTGAAAGACTGGGTTCAGAGCAATCCGCAAGATAGCCGAGCGCTGGCGCTTCTGGCTACCCGCTATATAGAAGCAAAAGACTATGCCAGCGCGGCTCAGAGTCTGGCAAAAGCGGTTCAGGCGGGTGAGAATACCCCCCTGATATGGCTCAGCATGGCTGCCAGTCAGGCCGCCGCAGGCCAGACAGAACTTGCAGCCACCACCCTGGAAAACGCTCAGAAGCTCCACCCAGGCTCTTTCGTAGCCGAAGCCAATACCCGTTTCCAAGAAGTCCGTAAGCGCTCTGCGATGGAGCAGGCAGCCGCGATTCTACCAAATGGCCCCAAGCTCCTGGAAGACGAATACGCGCGTGGCAGCTTCCTCAATCGCTTCTCTACTGGCTTCCTTACTCGGGAAGCGAACAAAGACCGCGAGCCTCTGCTCTGGGCCGACGCCCTACGCCGAAATGGTCGCGCGAACGAGGCCATTGGCATCTTGCAGCCTCTTATCCTAAAGTCGCCAGACTCCACAGAGCTGCAGCTTGCCTTAGGCGATGCGCTCTTTGAGGAGAAAATCTACGGTAAGGCTGGGCTGGCCTATCGCTCCGTACTCAAAAAAGAGCCAGACTCGCTACCCGCTCTGCTGGGAATCGGCAAGGTCGGAGTAGAGAAAGAGCTGCTTTCTCTGGCAAAAGAGAGCCTGGAGAAAGTAACCCAGCGCGAGCCGAACAATGTAGACGCATGGATCTACTTAGGGCGAACGTACTTCGCGCTCCGTATGCGCTACGACCTTTCGCTTCAAGCCTTTGAGAAAGCGGAAAAGCTTGCTCCGGCGCGAACGGACTACGCAACCTACTATGCGGATGCACTTCGAGCTGCCTCTCGCTTTGCCGATGCGGAAAAGCTGCTCCGCCGCCGCATCACAGAAGCTCCTGAAGATCAACGCGCGGCGTTTCTCCTCGCTGTGGTGCTTCTGGAGTTCGAGCGCAATCCGGCGAGAGAGAAACAGGCGGAAGGACTTCTGCGAGGCATTCTGGCGCTGGAGCCAAGAGCGGTTACCGCACGCACCCAGCTAGCGCAGCTGCTCTTAGAAACCAACCGACCGGAAGAAGCTGGGCCACTGTTGATAGATGTGGTGGAAGCAGACCCCATGGACGCGCAGGCGATGCGTCTCTTAGCCAGAGCCTACCAGAAAATCGGGCAGCCGGAAAAAGCCAAAAAACTGGCGCAAGAGGCAACACGCATTACGGCGTATGTTGCCCGTGTGCACGAGCTAGAAGACCGTGAGCGCCTGAACCCTATGGATGTGGGTGTTCATGAGGCGCTGGTCCGCGCCTACGAAGAAGGCAACCAGAAAGACAAAGCCGATAGGCAGCGCGAGTTTCTCAAGCTACTGAAACAGAACCCCGATGAAGCACGCCGAGGCGTGGGCCTACTCCAGAATGCGACCGCAGGCGTGATTCCCGAGCGTGGAACTATAAACGATGCGGAGCGTGAGCGCAGCCGTGGCCTGAAACCCAGCCCGACGCCTACGCCCGCGTCACCGTGATGTAGGTCTTCAGTTTATCCACGGTTCGGGTCTCTTCTTTGCCATCTGCCCAGCGTATGGTCAGTGTCACGCTGGTCGCGCCGGGCAGCCCCAGGAGTACCCGCGAATCGGAAGCAGAAAGGTATGATCCAGCGCTCTGGCACTGCCGGATAATGCTCGTGTTTCCATACTTTGCCGTAACGGTGGCGCCATAGGCATCTCGCCCTTTCTCTACTAGTCGCACACCCAGCCAGGCATTCTCTGTAGGGGTATCGTTGTGGAGCAGCAGGGGAGTGCCTTCGCTGTCTACTACCAGAGCATCCATATGACCATCGTTGTCAAAATCACCGGTGGCCATACCCCGGCCCACAATAGAGCCTCCGATTCCCTGGAGTGCGTCCTTGGTATGCTCCGTGAATTTTGTGCCTTTCTCACTCTCCAGAAACTGAAGCGGCTGGCGATAAGTAGTATCTTCTATGATCTCGATGTTGTCCTGCACGTGCCCGTTGGTCACCAGAAGGTCTAAAAAGCCATCGTTGTCTGCATCTAAGAACTTGATACCAAAGGCTACATAGGGTTTCAAGGCAACGCTTACGCCCACATTGGCGCTTTTATCCACGAAACTGCCTTCCCCCTCATTGGTATAGAGGTTCTTGACTTCATTGCGGAAGGTAGCCACAATCGCATCTAGCTTCTGGTCGTTGTTATAGTCTCCGAAATCGACTCCCATACCACCGTGCACGTTGCCATCTCGGTCGTAGCCTGCACCAGATGTCTCGCCCTGGTTCTCCCACTTGCCCGCTGTAGTCGGCGCAAAGAAATCCCCGCGCGCTTCATCGTTGGCCACAATTACGCAGGGGTGCGTCTGGCCATCCAATCGCGCGAAACTCACGCCAAGAGCGCGCCCACTCCACTCGGTGAATCCCCAGGGTTTGGTGACATCGTCGAAACGCTTGCCTGCCTGGTTCTTGTAGACAACCGAAGGCAGCCCCTTGTAGTACTTCGGACCGCAAGAGCTGAGCACATCGCCATGCGCCTGAGTCTTGAACCGGCAGAGTTGCGGCTCTACCTCTGGTCCGAAATGCGCGTAGTTGCACACCACTAAATCTAAATAGCCATCGCCATCCAAGTCATCGAACCCGCACGATGTCCCCCAGGGCTGAGGCTTCAGCCCCACCTGCGCCGTGATGTCAGTGAAACTCTTACCTCCCTGATTCTTCAGCAGCCGCGCCTCACGAAACCCGGAGAGATAGATATCGGGAAAGCCATCGTTATCTATGTCGCCTACCGCACAGCCGAGAAAGTAGCCGGAGATTCCGCCCAATGCCGCCGTGGCATCTGTGAACTTCCCCTTACCATCTCCCTTATATAAAGCGGGCTTCGGGCCGACCAGCAGAATATCTAAGTTGCCATCGTTGTCGTAGTCTAAGAACGCGCAGCCGTTACCGATGGTCTGGAGAATATTGAGCGGGCGCTTGCCGGGCGCGGTCCAGGCGAAGTTTATTCCCGCCGTTTTCGCCACCTCGCTGAAACGTACACCACCCGGCTCTGGCGCCTTTACTGCCTCAGTATTGCCCTTCGGGCAGCCTGCCAGCAGCGGCAGAAAAAAGAACAGAGGAAGTAATCTTCGCATCGGTCTCACTTTATCCGAAACCAACTCCCTGTGCCGCGTGTCTTTGGTGACATGAGACGCTCCCTCTGGCTCTATGCGGTTCCTGCCGCCCTCCCTCTGGCTATCTGTGCCACATTCCTGCCCAAACCGACTCCGACACAGGCAGCCACTCCGAAGAAAGCGGAGCCCGTAGTCGCCGCTATCACCATTACAGATCTTTCTGGTAAGAGCTATGAGACCGGCAGCGCCAAAGCAACCCTGCTCTTCTTTCTTTCTAACGAATGCCCTATCGCACAGCGCTATGTCCCCAAAGTGCGCGAGCTAGCCCAGAGCTACCAGAGTAAGGGCGTGACCACTTTTGTTGTCAACGCCAGCGGCGCGGATAGTACCGCAAGTTTCAAAAAATGGGCAACAGAGCGCAAACTCACTATGCCTCTGGTAAAAGACACGGACGGCAAGTTAGCGGGACAGGTCGGAGCGACTCTGACCCCGGAAGCCGTTGTGCTCGATCCAACCGGGGCTGTACGCTATGTGGGTCTTGTGGATAACGCTCCCGAAGCGCTAGAGGCGGTGCTTACCGGACAGCCGGTAAAGAAGCCTCGTGTGCTGGCCAAAGGGTGCTTTATCTTTATAGAGAAAGCCTCTCCTGCTACTGCCACAGCGAAAGTTACTTACTCCAAAGACATCGCTCCGATTCTGAATAAGAACTGCGTGGTGTGTCATCGTAAGGGAGATGTCGCGCCGTTCTCGCTGGCGAATTATGAGGAAGTGAAGCCCTGGGCGTCTATGATTCAGAGCTACACCCAAAAGCGCCTTATGCCGCCCTGGAAAGCCACCCCAGGTCACGGCGACTTCTTAGACTCTCGCTGGGTGACCGATGAGGAAATCAGCAAGATCACCGCCTGGGCCAGTAGCGGTGCGCCAGAGGGAAATAAGAAAGACCTGCCAGCCCCTCCGAAACTGCACCCGGCAGGCACCTGGGCACTGGGCACACCGGATACGGTTCTAAAAGCGCCGAAGCCCTTTCAGCTAGAGGCAGAGGGTAAGGATGTCTACCGAGACTTCACGCTGCCAATAGACTTCAATGAAGACCGGTACATCTCGGCTATCGATTTCAAGCCGGATAACCCCGCTATCGTGCACCACATGATCGCTTATGTGGATGTAGATGGTTCTACCGTGGCCCGCCGTGAGGGCAAAGATGGGCAACCAGGCTGGGAAGTTTCCGGTGGTGGCAGCGGAGTTCAGAAAGACGATTGGGCCGAGGGCTGGGCGCCAGGCATGAACCCACGCCGTCAGCCCGATGGAGTCGCCATCAAGATTCCCAAAGGTGCGAAGCTTGTGCTCCAGATTCACTACCACAAGTCTGGCAAGCCGGAGACGGACAACAGCGCGATAGGGCTATATTGGGCAAAAGGGCCAGTGACCTCCGTCCGCAAGGTCATGCCCATCGGTAACCCTTTCATCCTGCTTCAGCCAAACAAAGACGGTCAAGAAGTTCGTGCGAACATGACTGTTCCGGTTAACGTGACTCTACGTGAGATCCTGCCCCACATGCACATGTTGGGCAAGACTATGAAGGTCTGGGCAACCCTGCCAGATGGCACAGAGAAGAAACTGGTCTATATCCAAAACTGGGACTTCAACTGGCAGATGGCCTACCGCTATACGGAGCCGATAAAACTGCCGCGTGGCACCAAACTCTCGCTGGTGGCGACCTACGACAACACCACGAAGAACCCGAACCAGCCCTCGAACCCGCCCAAGCTGGTGACCTTCGGGGAACAGACCACCGATGAGATGTGCTTCGCGTTCCTGGCCTTCTCCGTGGACCACTAGCCGATAAACTCGGCCATCGCATCGTTTGCTAGAAACGTCCCTTGCTCGGTCAGTGCAAGGGACGTTTCTGTAACTATGCACAGCCCCCGCGCCACGGTTTTCTCTATCGCCTCAGCAAAGCGCTCTTCGGCGTGCACTCCATAGCGCGCGGCAAACGCCTCGAAGTTCAGACCTTCTACTGTCCGGAGCGCCAACATCACTGTCTCGCCCATACTCTCTTCTGGGGTTAAACTCTCGGACTCCTCTATCGGCCAGCCCTGCTCTCGCACTGCTGTCCCATAGGCGGGAGGCTTTTTCATATTGCGGGCGCGTACCCCGTCTAAATAACTCCAAGCACCGGCACCGAATCCAAAATAATCATCGTTTCGCCAGTAGAGAGCATTGTGTCGGCTCCGAAAGCCGCTGGCGGCATAGTTACTGATTTCGTAGCGTTCCAACCCAGCATCAGCCGTCAGAGCATGTGCCCGCCCCAGCATGGCCGCCTCGCTATCCGAATCGGGCAACGCCAGCTTGCCACGCTCTCGGCGCGCCCAGAATGCTGTCCCTTCCTCTACCATAAGGCCATAGAGCGAGAGATGTGGCAGTTTCAGACTCAGGGCCTTGGTCAGTGTCTTCTCCCAGCTTTTCAATGTCTGCCGGGGCAGGCCAAACATAAGGTCCAGGGATAGATTGGTAAACCCTGCGGCTCGTGCGATAGCCACGGCTTCTTCGGCCTGATGTGCAGAATGCACCCGGTCCAGTAAGGGCAACTCGGAATCCTCAAAACTCTGCACCCCCAGACTCAGGCGATTCACCCCGAATCCGCGCAAGGCGGTAAAAAGCGAGGCGCTCGCATCGTTCGGGTTGGCTTCTACCGTAATTTCCGCGTCTTCGGTAACTTGAAACCCTGCCTGCAGCACCGCCAGAACTCGCCCCAGTGCTTCGGCGGGCAGCAACGTCGGCGTACCTCCACCGATATATATCGTCGCTACCTCGCGACCATCGGCCCGTTTTTCAATCTCTTCGCAGAGGGAGTCTATGTACCGCGCTTGGCTCTCCGCCTTGTAGCCAGAGTACACATTGAAATCACAGTAACCGCACTTCTTCTCACAAAACGGGATATGGACATAGACTCCGACAGGCTTCACATAGGTATGCTATCAAATGCCCCCATGGACATGAAAATATCCCCAGACAGGAACGTCTGGGTCTGTGGGGGCTACGCCCCACAATGTCCTTCGGACCTACCAAATACGTTACATAGGTTGTTATGTCGCAGAGCGACTTTGTGGCAAAGCCCTAAGACCCAGACGTTCCTGTCTGGGGATATTTATAGTCCGTTTAGGCCAATGGCAACTCAGGCAGTCCCAGAGTGCGAACTGCCCACGGGAGGCAGGCTTTTAGCTGAGAGAGCTGAACCTCGCGTACTCGGGGGGCACCCGGCGGTGGAGGTAGCCCGGCGTGTGCCGCAAAGTATCCGGCGAGTCCTGCTGCCCAGGGACCGCCATCTGGTAGAAGCGTCTCGGGGAGCGGCCCGCCTTCGCTGGCAAGGCTGGGGACCCAGCAGGCAATATCGGCTGCTTTTGCGCCGGTACAGGCCCAGTTCCAGTCTACTATTACCGCAGCTCCATCCGCGCGGAAGCAAAGGTTGTCGGAGCGAATATCCATATGGAGCAAGTCATCCCCTGCAAGCTCCAGCGCCGTTTCTGCCTCCAAAAGCTTCGGCAGAGCTTTGTCCAGCCATGCTGCATCACAGAGCCCCAGAGAGAAGAAAGGCTCTGGGTTCTCGGCCACGCCCTTCCAGCAGGTCAGAGTCAACCGATGCTCTGCTTCTAGAGTAGGCAGATCGGGCGGTATAGGAGCCTGCCGAAATTGCTCTAGTGCTAGCTGTATGGCAGCGATTCGCTCCGGGCTCCAGGGTGGCGGCCAGGATGCCCCGGTGAGGTCTTCTAAGACCATAAGCGGGTATTCGCCGCTATCATCGAACCCCAGATACTCTGCCAGAAAGGGCTGCGAGCCTAAATGCGTGTAGACATGCCTCTCCTGCCGGAGGAAGTTCCTCGTCCACTCATTGGTAGCCACTTTCACAAACGCAGTCGTGCTATCCGCAAACGTGGCTTTCAGCCGGAGTGCCAGAGAGTAACCACCGCCCCGTACGGGCTCCAGGGCAACCGGGCGCTTCCCGCAGGCTAATAAGACCCGCTCGGCGATTTCGGAGAGAGGCGCATCCATAACTGCGCCCGTTGTACCGCGTTTTTACGCTTAGTAGGGTGGCAGCAATCGCCGAAAGCCATGCGCCAGGATAATCGGCAGCGCAAAGGCGTGAGTGAGAGCCATAACAAATAGCGACGGATTATTAGGAGTGGTGCCTATAATGCCGCGCCGCCAGGCTTCTGGGATTCCCGAAATGCCCACACGTGCGCCGACTATCCCTCCTACAATTGCAGCCACAGTGTCGGTATCTCCTCCCAACGCAATAGCGGCGTGAATCGCTGCCGGGAAATCATCGCGGTAGCGGTAGCTGATAGCCAGTGCGGCAGGCACCGTATGCTCCACAAATCCGGAGATGTAGCCTATAGGAGGTATTTCCCCATTTTCCACAGAATCCACGGTGGCCTGGGGCCAGTGCCCGGCGGCTGCCTGAGCGATTGCCCAGGCGCCCTCCAGTGCCCGTGGGTCAGTATGAGTCAGGCGCGATGAAGCATCTACCCAATCGCGGTCCACTCTGAGCACCCCGAGTAGGGGTGCCCGCATAGCCGGTCCGTTTCCCGCAGAGAACACACCAGGTTTTCGGAACCCCAACCACATACGCAGGCAGGCTTTCAGAGTCGCCAGCCCGACACCGGGTGGCAATGTGACCAGCCAGAGCATCAGTTTTTTACGAAGCGAATGCTCAAAGCGGACTAGCTCGCCATTCGACTCCTGCCAGGCTGCATAGGTAAGCAGGGCATGTTCGGTATCATCGCTGACCACACCCCGCCCGAAAAACAGGCGGTGACTCTCTATCTCTCCAAAGAGGCTTGCCCGGCGCGCGGCAGTAAGCCCTTCGGCGGGCAATCCCAGTGCATCTCCCACTGCCATCCCCCACAGGCAGCCTCCTACTTTGTCAGTGTTCATACAACACGAACGTGTAACCATAGGGCAAAGTTACGGCAGTGGCGTACAATCGAAGTATGAGAGCACTGTGGCTGGCAATGGCATTTGGTTTATGCACGGGAGCATGGGCACAAGCGGTACCGGTAACCCTGGAAAAGACGACAGCAGGGAAATGGCAGCTTCTGCGCGGCGGGAAGCCCTATATCGTAAAAGGTGTGGGCGGTGGCGACCATCTTGCCGAGCTTAAGGCGGCAGGCGGCAACACGATTCGCACCTGGGGCATAGACGATAACACCGGGAAGCTCCTAGACGAAGCCCAGAAAAACGGCCTGAGCGTTGTAGTCGGCATCTGGCTGGGCCACGAGCGCCACGGGTTCGACTACAAAGACGGCCAGAAGCTTGCAGAGCAAATAGAGGCGGTAAAGAAGGCAGTCGAAAAGTACAAAGACCACCCGGCAGTGCTGGCCTGGGGATTGGGCAACGAGATGGAAGCGGGCGGCAAAAACGCGGCTATCTGGAGCCATATTGAGAACCTGGCCGCCATGGTGAAACAGCTCGATAAAAACCACCCTACGATGACTGTTACAGCAGAGCTGGGTGAGGCCAGTGTTGCCAATCTCCATAAGCTCTGCCCTAGCATAGATATCTTCGGGATAAATTCCTATGGCGGTGCCCCGAGTCTGCTGGAGCGCTACCACAAGGCAGGCGGCACTCGGCCCGTGTTGGTGACCGAGTTCGGCCCAATTGGTCCCTGGGAAGTGGGCAAGACTGCCTGGGGTGCGCCGAAAGAACCCACTAGCACCGAGAAAGCCGACTGGTATGAGAAATCGGCGAAGGCTATTTCCGCCGACCCGCTGACCCTGGGCAGCATGGCGTTTCTATGGGGCTTCAAAATGGAGCAAACCCCTACCTGGTTTGGCATGTTCCTGCCCACAGGCGGCAAAGTCGCCACGGTCGATGTGATGACCCGCCTCTGGAGCCGGCAAGGACCCGGCGGACCGCTGCCCGGCTATCGAGCCTCTCAAGGTAAGCACCGAGCAGGGGGATCCCGGCGCGAGTGTGTCTGCATCGGTAACGGCTACGGACCCGGAGGGCAAAGCGTTGACCTATGCCTGGGAGCTTCGCCACGAGCAAGACAAACCTGGTCAGGGCGGCGATGCGGAAGCAGAGACAAAGATACTGCAAGCCGCTGTGGTAGCGGAAGGTAAGACCGCAAAGGTCACTTTGCCAAAATCCCCCGGCGCCTATCGGCTGTTCGTGTATGTGCGCGACCCTGCAGGCAATGCCGCAACAGCGAACATGCCCCTGCTGGTACGGGGCGAACCTGCCGCGCCTCCGGATCCCGTTTCCAAGCTCCCGCTAAGTATCTACGCCGACAAATCCAACTCACTCCTCTACGCTCCGGCGGGCTGGATGGGTAATACGGCTACGATCACCATGGACGATGGCTGGAAGCAGGGCCCGCACTCCGGCACTACCTGCGTAAAATTCACTTTCGGGCCATCGGATACCTGGGGCGGTGTGGTCTGGCAGTCCCCTGCGGAAGACTGGGGGGATAAGCCGGGCGGTGCGAATGCTACTGGTGCGAAGAAGCTGACCTTCTGGGCCAAGGGTGACTTCGGCGGAGAGACGGTGAGCTTCAAGTACGGAATTCTGGGCAAGGACAAGAAGTTCTCCGATAGCTCCACTGGCGAGCTGCCCGATATCGCGCTCACCAGCACCTGGAAGAAGTACGAAATCCCCGTGGAAGGCAAAGACCTCTCGCGTATCAAGACCGGATTTGTGTGGACAATTGCCAGTGCCCGAAAAAAAATGACGTTCTACTTAGACGATATTCAGTTCGAGTAGTCTCTATAGGTAGAGCAGTACGCGCAGGAGCTTTACTGTGACTGAAGTAGATAAAGACCTCTGGAAAGCAGTTTTAACGAACGACGCTCTCGGTGTGCATAGTGCTGTTGACAAAGGAGCGGATATCGAGAGACGCATCGGAGAGATACGTCTCAACACAGCCATATCAATATGGCGTGTGTTTTCTGAAAAGCCCTCTCCCAGTACACCTGAGGAAGAGACCAAAAACAAGGATTTCCTTGTTCGCAATTTAGACAGACCTTTTGAAGCACGACTGGAAGATTTCCCAGAGGAAGTACGAACTCGATTCAAAGCAATGGAGTCGCGATTGGAAGACTTCCGGGAAGAAACATACACGCCACTTCTTGTTGCTCTTCACTACGGCTTTTTCGAGGCAGCAAAGGCACTAATCGCAGTAGGCGCTGACCCGAATAGTGCTACCGATGCTGGCCTTACGCCACTGCTCATCGCTGTCCGTAAAGGTGAAGTTGAACTAGCCCAGCAGTTGTTAGCGGCAGGAGCCGAGCCAAATAAGGCTATGGCTGCAGTTCCACCGGGAGCTCGTGGGCACTCGCCGCTGGTGCGTGCCGCAGGCGATGGAAATCTTGCTATGGTGAAGCTTCTTCTGGAGCACGGAGCGGATATCAATAAGCGAGATGGCGCCGGACGAACGGCACTGCTCGCTGCCTGTCTGCGCCCTGAAGGCGCCATTTTTTGGGCAGATAATGATGAGAAACGCGGGCTGGAGTCCGCAACGGAAACTGCTTGGCCTGCTAACCTCTCTGTAGAAGCACGCGAAGAACTGCTCAAGGCTCGTGATGCTACTGGAGAGTGGGACAGCGTTATTACGCTCCTTCTGGAGCGAGGAGCAGATGTAGAAGCGGAAACACCAGGCACAGGCCCCAACGAAACCTTGCTCTTCAAAGGCGCCGGAACCCCTCTACTGGCAGCAGCGCAACGTGGCGATGCGCCTCTGGTGAAAAAGCTACTCGCTGCCGGAGCTTTGCCAAGGTCGGTCTGTGGCACATCGCCACTACAGCTTGCCTTACAGTCTGGTAAAAACCAGGAAACGATACGGCTTCTTTTAGATGCAGGGGCAAGCCTGATAGATAGAGATAGCGAAGGTATCTCCCCTTTAGAGAACGCGGTTCGAGTAGGCTATCTGGAAGGAATTCAGCGACTTGTGGACGCGGGAGCCGATCTAGCTGTCCGAAGTCCTGAGCATGGCGCCACGCTGCTTCATAGCGCGGCACAGAGTGGGCACGCGGAAATCGTACAGTACCTGCTGGATGCAGATCTGGAGATAGATGCTATCTGTACTATTTCGTCGCCAGCGGAACGGCGAGCGCGCTGGGATAAACGCCATTTGCAAGAGAACGGACAGGCAGTGAACAACAGGATAGCCGTTTCCCTGTTGATCCCTCCCGGCGAACCGAGTACGGAGCGGCCCGCAGGAGTCACGCCCCTTATGCTGGCGGCAAAAGCCAACACTGCACCTGTGGTTGCCCTTTTGCTGGCACGAGGAGCAAATCCCAGGCTGCGTGATAGCACCGGCAAATCTGCGCGTGACTACGCCCTCAGCACGGCAGATGCGGAAAACCGCCAGCGTGCTTTCATCACCGCTCGTCCTGACCCCCTCCAGAATCCTGATATTCAGGCAACGTTTCAGATAATCCACGAGGATTCCTTTCGGGAAGAAATGACACAGAAACTGGAAGCGATGCACAAGAATTTTGGAGCAATGATGGAAAGGATGATGGATGCAAAGCGGACTGCCCGCGAAGAAACCCTTGCTCTGCTTCCCGAATAATAGGGCTGCCCGGCACGATACGATAGCGACGTGACAGATGATGAGACGCGGCGCTTCTGTGAGACCCTGAGCGCTGCCTGCGAGGCGCTGGGTATCGCGATTACCGAGGAGCAGGTGGCGCTCTGTGCCCGACACGCGGCGCTGGTACTGGAAACGAACACCCACACCAATCTGACCCGGATTACGGAGCCAGAGGCCATGGCGCTGAAGCACTACGCGGACTCCCTCACAGCATTTCTGGTGCTGCCGAAGCTGGCGCGTGGCGCCTCAGTTTGCGATGTGGGCACGGGGGCGGGCTATCCCGGTGTGCCTATGAAGATTCTACGCCCAGACCTGAAACTGACTCTGCTGGATTCTCTAAACAAACGCGTTGTTTTTCTCGACGAAAGCTGTCGTGCGCTGGGACTGGAAAATGTCACCTGCCGCCATGCCCGCGCGGAAGAAGTCAAAGATGCACGTTTCGATGTTGTAGCCGCTCGCGCCGTAGCCGCACTACCGAAACTTCTGCCCTGGATAACGCGGCTGCTCAAGCCGGGCGGGCGATTGGTTCTCCTCAAAGGACCAGATATGACAGCGGAGTTAAGAGAAGCGACTCCCATAGCAAAGAAGTTTGGGTTACAGCTGCAGGAGGCGAAAGAAATCAACCTGCCAGACCCGGAGAACTCGGGCCGCACGCTGATAGTCTATGGCACCGTGCCTACCCGGTAAAATGTTCATTACAAATTAATAAAGGCTTCATCTTGACATAATATTCGATGTGGATATTTCCTCTACAATTTCCGCTGTGCCGATAGCCGAAAGCTATCCGAGGAGGTATTTTCATGTCCGTTAAGCGTGGTTTCACACTAATCGAGTTGCTGGTGGTCATCGCGATCATCGCAATTCTCGCCGCCATTCTGTTCCCTGTCTTCGCTCAGGCTCGTGCCAAAGCTCGTGCCACTTCCTGCCTGTCCAATGTCAAGCAGATCGGCACGTCCATGATGATGTACGTGCAGGACTACGATGAAACTACCCCCTCGGGTCGCGGTGGCGGCTGGGAATGGTGGGTAGAACTCATGCCCTACATCAAGTCCACTGGTCTGCTCTACTGCCCGGATGCGATCCGCCCTGCCAACCACATGACTGCCTACAACCAGGGTGGAGCTTGTACTAGCGCTATCTACGCCATGCCCAAGGGTTACTCGGGCTATGGTTACAACTGGGGTCCCATTGGCTGGCGTGGTGGTGGTCTACTAGGTGCACAGGTGGCTGTCACTCCTCCTGCTGGCGCTACCTGTACCGCTACCTCTCACCTACCTGGCGTTACTCTCGCCGCCATCGATTCTCCCGCTGAGATGTTCGCTTACGGCGACACCTGGGATACTCCTCGCGCCACTGTCGGTATCGGCTTCGCCGGTGACGACTGGGCAGGTACCAGCAATGCACAGCTTCGCCACATGGGTGTCCACAGCTACGGTTTCATGGACGGTCATGCCAAAGCGATCAAGATGCGAGCCGGTTGGATGGCAGGAGCCTTCAACGACAAGTTCATCATCCCGGCCAACGCTGCTGTCGCCCGCAAGGCGTACTGCGCTGACCCGAACTTCGTGGTTGCCAAGTCCAACACCATCTCCCCGGATGGAACCAACGTTCCTGACCTAGCCTGTGGCCAGGTGAGCGACTGGATCTTCGCCAACTACCCGGTCTGCCCGGCTGGCGCTGGCCCTGGCTCCAACTGCTTCTTCGCTAACTAAGTTAGATATAGGAAGCTAAGGAGATAACAAGATGAAACAAGTTCTGCTGAGCCTTGCTGCTCTTGCTTGCGTGAGCCTTCTGGTAGCGGGATGTTCGCCTCAGGCGGATACTCCCCCGTTGACTACCGAGACCAATCAGGCAAAGAAGATGCCTGGTGCGGATACGCCTCCGGCAACAACCACGGGGAATGCAAACGCCGCAAGACAGGCCAAGCAGGGAAATTAACCAGGCTCTCCTGAAGAGCTTGCTTATCAAAGATTAGCCAACCCGCCATCGCATGCTCGATGGCGGGTTGGTTGCATAGAACAAAGTGACAAACGAAAACCGTGCAAAGGCGTCCACCACCCTGGTGTTGCTGATTCTGGGGTACGCCGGATTTTATTTTTGTAGGGCGGATTTCTCGGTCAGCAAACCGCTGATCATCGACGAGCTAGCGGCCAGCGGTGCCTTCACCAAAGACACCGCCAAAGTGGCTCTGGGCACGGTGGCTTCCTGGGCTACCCTGGCCTATGCTTTCGGAAAACTTGGCGCAGGCGCTCTTACCGACCGCTGGGGGGGACGTACCAGCTTTCTCTTAGGCATGGTCGGGGCTATTGGGGCAACCATTGCCTTTGCCTCTGGCGGCGCATTGCCCATATTCACTCTCGCCTGGATTATAAACCGCCTGGTGCAGTCGTTAGGCTGGCCGGGTGCGGTGCGTATCTCAGGCAGTTGGTTCCCGGCTGCGAGCTATGGCGGCGCTCTGGGAGCACTGAGTCTTTCCTATCTTTTCGGCGATGCCGCTGCACGTGCAACCCACGGAGCATTGCTGGCCGCAGGCTGGTCGTGGCGTGGCTTGTTCTGGTTCTCGGCGGCCTTGCTTGGCGTCATTCTGCTGGTCAATATTCCGCTGCTTAAAGAACGCCCGCAGATCCCCCCAGACCTGGAAGCGCCTCGTAACGACGAGAATATAGGCGCCTTGCTACGCTCGACCAGCTTCTGGTGTGTCTGCGCCCTCTCACTCTGCTTCACCCTTGTCCGCGAGACATTCAACGAGTGGAGTCCCACCTACTTTGTAGAGTTCGCAAAACTTACTCCTGCCGATGCCGCCAATAAAAGCGCCCTCTTTCCCCTCTGGGGCGGAGTGGCCGTGCTTATCTTCGGCTGGCTCTCGGACCGATTGGGCAGTGGTGGGCGTGCGCTCCTGACTCTCCTAGCGCTCCCCGTGGCCATGGCTCTGCTACTGGCGCTCGGTCTACTCCCTGCCAGCTGGTTGACCCCGGTACTGGTAGGCCTCTGTGGGTTCTTCCTTATCGGCCCGTATAGCTACTTAGCTGGAGCGCTGGCGCTAGACCTGGGAGGTCGCAAAGCAGGAGCGACCGCCAGCGGCCTGATTGATGGGTTCGGCTACCTGGCCGGGGTTCTGGCAGGCGAGGGCATGGCCAAGCTCTCAGTCAGTGTTGGCTGGAAGGGCGCGTTTCTGACCCTGGCCGGAGTCGCCTTTGCCGCACTACCACCCGCTATAATCCTCTGGAGAAAAGCGCAGCGCAAATGATCTATGATGTCGGTATTGTTGGTGCTGGAATTCTGGGACTGGCGCATGCCTGGCATGCCGCCCGCGCGGGCAAGCGTGTTATCGTCTTCGAGCGTGGCCATCGGGCACAGGGCGCCTCGGTGCGCAACTTCGGCATGCTCTGGCCTATCGGTCAACCTCCCGGCGAGCCGCACGAAACTGCCCTGCGCAGCCGCGAGCTCTGGCTAGAAGCGCTAACCGAGGCGGGTATCTGGCACGAGCCCCGCGGCTCCCTGCATCTGGCCTATGCCCCTGATGAGCTAGCTGTTCTCAACGAACTGCATGACTCCGGGCTATATCCCACCCGAATTTTCACTCCTACACAGGTGACCAGTCAGGCGCAGGGCATCCGCGCCAGCGGCCTGAAAGGGGCGCTCTACAGCGAATCTGAAATCTGCGTAGATCCGCGTGAAGCTGTAGCGAAGCTAGCCAGCTATCTAGAGAGTCGCTATGGAGTCGTCTTTCGCTTCAACACCGCCGTACTGAGCTTCAAAAACCCACTGGTGACCACAAGCGGGGAGCCCGTGAGTGTGGACCGACTGATTGTCTGCGCCGGAGATGACATTCAGAGCCTCTACCCTACGGCGCTGAAAAACGAAAACGTGGTGCGCTGTAAGCTTCAGATGATGCGCACCGAGCCACAGCCGAATGGTTGGCGTATGGGCCCTATGCTAGCGGCAGGGCTGACTCTAACTCATTATCGCGCGTTTGAAATCTGCCCATCGCTTCCGGCACTGCGCGAGCGGCTGGAGCGGGAGTATCCGGAGTACAAGCACTATGGCATCCATGTTCTTGTCTCGCAGACTGGAGCAGGGGAGCTAACTCTGGGAGACTCACATGAGTACGGCGCAGCCATAGAGCCGTTTGATAAACGGCATATCGACAATCTGGTGCTAGCGTATCTAGAGACGTTCTTAGAAGCCCCGCAGCTGAACATCGCCTCACGTTGGCATGGCACCTACCTGAAGCACAGAGAAAAGCCCTGGGTGGTGGCGCAGCCGGAGAGCGGAGTCTGGTTCGTTACCGGTGTTGGTGGAGCGGGTATGACCCTCTCCTTTGGTCTGGCAGAAAAGGTCGTGAAAAATGTCTTCTGAGCGCCCGGCGTTGGTCGTCTTCGATATGGCGGGCACGACCCTGAACGACGACGGTGGCATTGTCAATCAAGCCCTGCGAGAAGCCCTGAGCGCGGCGGCTGTCTATGTCACTTCGGAAGCGGTGAACGAGGTTATGGGCCTGCCCAAGCCGGTCGCCATAGGCTCTTTACTGGGCATCTCCGAGTCCGCAGAGCGCACCCTGGAAATCCACCGTGATTTCTTAGCGCGTATGCTGCGTTTCTATGCTGAGGATCCTTCCGTTGCCGAGGTACAGGGGACTTCCCTGGTTCTGATTCAGCTTCGGGCTGCAGGAATCAAGGTCGCTCTGGATACTGGCTTCTCCCGAGACCTGGTCGAGGTTATCGTTGACAGATTGGGCTGGCGGACGCTCTTAGACGGTTTTATCGCCAGTGACGAAGTGGAGCGCGGGCGCCCCCATCCAGACATGATAAACGCCCTCTGCAAACACATGGGCATCACCAACCCGAAGGCTGTTGCCAAAATCGGCGATACACCATCGGACCTTCAGGAAGGCACAGCGGCTGGCTGCGGCTGGGTAATCGGGGTGACATTGGGGTCGCATACTGCAGAGCAGCTGGCTCCCTATCCCCACACGCATCTGATTCCCTCGGTCACGGCCCTACCAGCGCTTTTCGGTCTCTAAATTCTCTTAATCTCAGGCTCACCATCGAGAGAGTTATCGGGGTTACAATCCCCGTATGAATCGACGATTCGCATTCGCGCTCACCGGTCTGGTTGCTCTAGGCACCGGCGCTGCGCTGCTGGCCCAGAAAGCGCCGGAGCTACTCAAAGGTGGCTCCGCGCGCTTGCCCGCTACAGGTTGGCGCCTTACTCCGGTAGGCACCAAACATGAGAAGATTGGCGATACACTGCTCTCCGCCGCGCTTCGCCCAGATGGCAAGCTGCTGGCCGTGAGCAATGGCGGTGCCGCCGCTCATGGAGTGAGTTTTATCGACCCGACCACGGGCGCGCTGGTACAGCAAATCAAGCTCAATCGGGTTCATGCAGGGCTGGCCTGGTCGCCGGATGGTGCGACCCTCTATGTCTCCGGGGGCAACTCCGGGCTGATTCAGATACTCAGCCGCCAGAGCGATGGAACCTACTCCACTGCCAATCCCCTTACGATTCAAGAGCCAACTCCGCCTGCTGCCGGGCAGCGCCGGAACCGCCGCAAGACTGGAACCTATCTCAGTGGAGTAGCCCTCGCTCCCGATGGTAAGCGGCTCTACACGGCGGATATGGCCGCCGAGACTCTGACTGCTCTCTCCACCGATGGTAGTGGACGTGTAGAGCGCGATTTAGACGAAGGCACCAAACCCGGCGCCCTGAAACTCACGACGGACGGTAAGTATCTTCTCTGTGCGCTCTGGGCGAAAGCACAGGTATTGGTCTTAGACGCGCAAACCCTGGAGACCCGCCGCACTCTGAGCGTAGGAGAGCACCCCAACGATCTACTGCTTGCCTCCGACGGTCGTCTGTTTGTCTCCTGCGGCAACGCCGACACGGTCTACGTTTTCGATTTCGCCAACCTGGATGTCTCCGTTGCCTCACGTGATGAGAATGCGCCGCTTCTCGAGAAAATCGTCACCCGACTTCCAAACCAGGATGCTCCCGGTGCCACGCCTTCCTCCCTGGCTCTCTCACCAGATGAGAAAACTCTCTATGTGGCCTGCTCGGACATCAACGCTGTAGCCGTTGTACAGGCAGAGCGCCGAGGGGGAAGCCATGTGGTAGGCTTTATTCCGACCGCACACTACCCAACCACGGTCAGTGTCACTGCAGATGGCAAGGGACTTCTGATCGGCTCCAGCAAGGGCATTGGCACCGGCCCAAACCCACCCGAAAAACCAGACCCGGAGTACCCACGTGGCTTTCCCTACATTGTCAGCTTGCTCAGTGGCATCGTCTCCCACGTCGAGCTGCCGGATGCGAAGAAGCTGGCCGACTACACTCGCACCTGCCTGAATGCCGTGCCCAAAGTTACTCCGGTTCGCACTGGCAAGAGTGCGATTCCGAGCAGGCTCGGCGAGAAATCGCCAATTGAGCACGTTATCTATGTCATCAAAGAGAATCGCACCTACGACCAGATACTGGGGGATTTGGAGAAGGGTAACGGAGACAAGAACCTCTGTCTCTTCAACGAAGATGTAACCCCGAACCACCACGCACTGGCTCGTGAGTTTGTGACCCTGGATAACCTCTACTGCTCGGGCGAGGTCAGTGTGGATGGGCATCACTGGAGCAATGCGGCGCTGGTGCCGGACATTATGCAGCGCACCTGGCCCGCTCAGTATGGTGGCAAGGGCGCTCCGCCGCTGGTGGGTGCCGACTTCGGCGACCCGTTGGGCAAGACCCCTTCCGGGAAAATCTGGGATGCCTGCCAGCGCGCTGGCGTGAGCTTCCGGACCTACTACTACCATACAGACAAGAATCAGAACGCGGAGTGGGCTGCCGCCCGCTTAAAAGGCGAGCGCGATCATAAAGCTATCGACATCTTTCTAAAAGACCTGACAGAGTTCGAGAAAAACGACAAGATGCCGGGCTTCATGGTCATGGCGCTCTCCGAGGACCATACCCGTGGCGCTACCCCCGGCGCGTTCACCCCGAAAGCCGCCGTGGCCAGTAATGACCAGGCTATCGGTAAGTTGGTAGAAGCGTGCAGCAAGTCTAAGTTCTGGCCCAAGATGGCTATCTTCATTATCGAAGATGACGCGCAGAACGGCCCGGACCATGTCGATGCTCACCGTACAGTAGGTCTGGTAGCCTCGCCCTACACTCATACCGGCAAGGTAGACTCCACGTTCTACACCACCTGCTCGTTCCTGCGGTCCATGGAGTTGATTTTAGGGATGCCACCACTCTCTGTGTTCGATGCGAACGCAACGCCGCTCTGGGCCAGCTTCGGCACAAAAGCTGACCTGAAGCCCTATGAGTGTCGCCCGGCGCGTATCGATCTCATGGCCAAGAATCCCGGTGGTACTACAGAAGCCGCCGAATCAGAAGAGCTTGACTTAGATGAACCGGACCACCTGGATGTGGAAGAGGAGCAGACCCTGAACCGCATCCTCTGGGAGGACGCCAAGGGAAAAGATATTCCCTATCCTGGTCCTACTCATCGATATCTAGGGCAGCACTAAAAAAGACAAAAAAGCCCCGGTGTACATCGGGGCTTTTTTTGTGGTTTATATGGCGTCCATGGTGGCGCGGTGGCGCTTCTGGGCGGCGTAGAGGTCACGCCAGATCGCGTACTTGGCATCGTGATAGGCGCGGGTTTCTGGGTTGGGAGTCACTACCGGCCCGGGGCGGGCCATGGCTTTCATGGCATCTGTTACCGATGCATAGTCACCACTGGCGTGCGCTCCCAGAATAGCGGCGCCTAATAGCACGGACTCGGTTTCCTCACCCATGCGAAGCGGAACACCCAGGGCATCGGCGTGCTGCGCCAGCCAGAGCGGGTTCTTGGTACCACCGCCAGTGGCAAGCACGGTTTCAATCGCAAAGCCTGCCTGATTCATAGCCTCGATAATGGCACGAGTACCGTAGGCCACGGCCTGAATCGCAGATAGGTAGAGCCGCGCATCTAAATCCAGGCTGTGATCTAAGGGCAGACCTTCGACTACGCCACGGGCGTGTGGGTCGGCGAAAGGCGAGCGGTTCCCCAGATGGAAATCCAGCGTGTGCAGGTGCCGGGTGAGATAGGCGACATCGGAGAGCCCTTCTGCATCCGCAAGAGCGGCGACTTTGGCGTTTAGCAGGGTGTAGATAGTCACTCCCGCTGCTTCCGCATCGTGCGCCAGGCGGGCGTACTCACTGGAGTCCTCGATGACATAGTCAATTAGAGCACCTGCAGCACTCTGCCCCCCCTCAGTCAGCCACAGCCCCGGCACCATGGCGCCGAAGTACGGTCCCCACACACCGGGCACGAAGATAGGATCATTGGAGGCTGCCATGTGGCAGTTGCTGGTGCCACCAATCAGTGCCAGCGCCGACTCGGGAGCGCCATCGGCGAGCCCTAAGAGCCCCAGGCCACCGGCATGGGCATCTATGATGCCTACGGCTACCTGGCAGCTTTCGGTCAGACCTAAATGAGCAGCGGCCTCAGAAGTGAGCGGACCAACACGCTCTCCTAAAGGGCGAATATTGCTGCTGGTGATACGCGAGTCGTTTAGCCCGATGGTATCCAGAAAGTCCGTGTCCCAGCGCCCCTCGTGACCCAGGTAAGTCCACTTGCAGACATTGGTACAGAGAGAGCGGGCATCCTGTCCGCTGGCTTTGTAGACCAGGAAGTCGGGCAGATCGAAGAAAGCCGTGGCGCTTCCCCAGGTGGCCGGAGCGTTGCGCTTTAGCCACAGGAGCTTGGGAATCTCCATCTCCGGGCTGATCTTCCCGCCCACATACTTCAGGACCTCGAAGTCTCCGGTATTTATCTCATCGGCTTCGGCAATCGCCCGGTGGTCCATCCAGACAATCACGTCCCAGAACGATTCCTCGCCACCCAGAACAACTAACGAGCAGGTCGCATCGAACCCGATTCCGACCACGTTTTCCGGAGAAACGTCCGCTTTTTCCATGGCCTCGCGAACGCTCTTACCCACAGCATCCCAGATATCCGTACTGCTCTGCTCGGCCCAGTCCGGCTGAGGGCGCCGCATCTTGATAGGGAAGCTGGCTACGCCTACTCGTGCTCCATCGGCGACCGAGAAGACCCCTGCCCGCGCGCTGCCGGTGCCAACATCGACACCCACCACAAATCGACTCATGAAATAGGTTTCTCCGGTAAGGTCTCGGCAGGAAGAGAAAGTCCTGCTGAGGTGTGTAACGTGAGCTGCGAGTTCTGTGCGCTGACTCCGGTAACCACATGGTCGCCGGTGTCATAGACTTTCACAGCCCCATCCCGAAGAACGGCTACACAGCGCTTCTCGGGGAATAGGGCGCAAGACAGCCCGTTTTGCGTGCTGGTCTGTGCGGGAACACCAAGCGCCTCGGACCACCAGGACGATGCTGAGGGGAACGGGGTGGTGCGAGGAGTAGCCACGGTCGCTCCAGCAAGCTCGGCGAAGAGGGCAGCTACACGGGCTTTCAGAGGCTGATTGAACGCATCGCCAATCATCACCATACCCCCCATCCACTGCCCGGTTCCGCCCAGTTCCGGATGGGAAAATTGCGCCATGGTGCCGTTGCCGCGCTCCAGGGCAGCCTTGGCAACAGCGACAGCGTCGTCAGAAAATCCCTGGCTCACGAGGCATTTTAGCACAAAGGGCGATACACTGAGGGCGAGCCGGAGTGGTGGAATGGTAGACACGCGCGCCTCAAAAGCGTGTGGGGCAACCCGTGCGAGTTCGAGTCTCGCCTTCGGCATAAAGCCATGAACAAACAGCTTTCCAGCAATTTCAGCATCTTCATCATCGCCGGAGTGGCGATTCTGGCGCTGGTTGCTCTTGGTCTGTCAGGCCAGGGAGGAAATGCTGGCGAGCCCAATGGCGGGCGACGTACAGGGCACCCCGCTCCCCCCTGACGGGAAAGTCCACAGAAGATAAGCAAATCACCCTATCTGACCTGAAGGGCAAGGTTGTTCTGCTCAACTTCTGGGCGACCTGGTGTAACCCCTGTCGGCAGGAGATGCCAGAGATCGTCAAACTTCAGGAGAAGTACAAGGATCGCGGTCTAGTAGTGGTGGGAGTTGCCGCTGACGAGACTCCAGAACCAGTGATTGCCTTTCTCAAGAAAAACCCATTACCGTACACCAATATCTACATCACCGGTGATATAGCCAAGGTCTACGGCGTTGGCGCGTTTCCCACCAGCGTTCTTATAGATAAGAATGGGCAAATCGTCTTCGATATCGATGGCTACGATCCGTCGCTGGACTTCGGTAAGCTCATCGAGAAATATCTCTAACCTCTCCCAAAATCGAGGCATACTGGCACTATGGTAAAGAAAGCTGTTATCACAGCAGCCGGGCGCGGCACGCGCATGTTTCCCGCCACTCGGGTGGTTCAGAAAGAGCTGCTCCCCCTGGTAGACACCGACGGGTTTGCAAAGCCCACTATCCAGATAATCGTAGAAGAATGCCTGGCCTCCGGTATCGAAGAAGTCTGCATCGTAGTAGAGAAGGGTGGCGGGGCTCCGTTTCGCGCCCACTTCGCTCCGCCTACAGACGACGAGCGACAGGCCCTGACCAGCAAACCCCAGCTCCTGGCGCAAGCGGAGCATCTGGGACAACTCGCCGGGCGCATCTCCTATGTCGAGCAGCCATCGCCAGAGGGCTTCGGCCATGCTGTCTATCAGGCGAAAGACTTTGTGGGGAATGAACCGTTCGTGTTGCTCCTAGGAGACCACGTCTACACCGTTCCCGAGGGCGAGAAGCGCGTGGTGCAACAGCTAGTGGATGCTTACGATGCCACAGGTGGCTCTGTTACCGCCGTGCGCCACGAACCCGAGAGCGGGGTTACCGTAACCGGCATCATCAAAGGAATTCCCATTAGCAAGCGGCTCTATGGCATCGAGAAGCTGGTCGAGAAGCCCAGCATAGAAGAAGCCAAACTACTGGAGACACCGGGCGTACCCGAGGGATACTATCTGGGTCACTTCGGGGTGCATCTCTTTACGCCGGGTATTTTTGATGCTCTTGGCAGCCTGATTGCGGAGAATGCACGAGTCAAAAACGAGTTCCAGCTCACCAGTGGACAGGAGCGCCTGCTGAAATCCGGCGAGACCTATCACGTGCTGGAGATAAATGGGCTGCGCTGGGATATTGGCATGCCCGATGAGTATGTCAAAACATTCGAGGCTCTGGGTAAGAAAGCCTATCCGTGACCTTAGACGAGAAAATCGGTCAGCTACTGTGCCTGGGCTGGCATGCTCACCTGGCGCTAGACGATCAGGCGATTCGCTGCCTTGAGGAGCTACATGCGGGCAGCATGATTCTCATGGGCCGCAATGTCCGCAAATCCGGCGAGACGACGATTGACACCGCCGCCGTCCGTTCTATGACAGATGGGCTACAGGCCCGAGCAAAGGCCCCTCTGTTGATAGCCACGGATCAAGAGGGTGGCCGGGTGGCACGCTTCTCGACGGCACCATTCACGCAGGTACCCCCTGCCATGCAGTTAGAGACAGCGGCCTCGGCACGTGAAGCTGCCGAAGTTATGGGGCGTGAACTGGCCATGGTTGGAGTCAATACCAACTTCGCGCCGGTAGCCGATGTCAACTCCAATCCCGCCAACCCTGTTATCGGAGATAGAAGCTTTGGGGCGGAGCCAAAAGGTGTCGCTGAGAAAGTAGTGGTCCAGGTAGAAGGTTATCAAACCAGCGGAGTGCTTCCCTGCTTGAAGCACTTCCCCGGTCATGGCGATACCGCAGTGGACTCGCACTTTGCTCTACCTACACTACCCCACTCTTTAGAGACCATGGAAGCTCGCGAACTCGTGCCGTTTCAAGCAGGAATAGCCGCAGGCTGCCCACTGGTCATGAGTGCCCACATTCTCTTCCCAGCCCTGGACCCGGAGCTGCCTGGTACGCTGTCACCCCAAATCCTCACTGGTCTGCTACGCGAGAAGCTCGGATTCGATGGCGTTATCGTGACCGACTGTTTAGAAATGAAAGCCGTGGCGGACCACTGGGGTGTAGCCCGCGCTGCCGTGCTAGCGGCGAAGGCAGGCGCGGACCTGCTGCTTATCTGCCATACCTGGGAGCGCCAGAAAGAAGCCTTCGATGCCCTAAAAAGCGCCGTGGAGTCTGGTGAGCTGTCTGAAACTCAGATAGATGCCTCGGTAGCACGTATTCAGAAGCTCAAAGCCAGCCTGAAGCCTGCGCCTGAGTTTGACGCCTTTGTGTTCGGCGGACAACAGACCGGGGCTCAGGTGACCCTGGGCGAGCAGGCTCATTGACTACTGTAGAAGAGGTTCACACCTGCTGTGAGGCGCTGCCAAGCGCGGAGCAGACCTTTCCTTTTGGCGAAACAGTGGCCGTGTATAAAGTGGGCGGCAAGATGTTCGCTCTGGTTCCTATGGAAGCCAAGCAGCCAAATTTCTCAGTGAAGTGCGATCCAGAAGAAGCTATTTTACTGCGTGAGCAGTATTCCGCTGTTACGCCCGGCTATCACTTGAACAAACGTCACTGGAACACGGTAACTGTCGATGGCTCTATTCCCGAGGAGGAACTAGAGGGCTTTATTAAATCCTCCTGGAAATTAGTGGCTGCCAGCCTGCCCCGAAAAATACGGCAGGAGTTAGAGCTGTCTGACAGCGACATAGATTCGATTTGATATTTTTATTGTGCCCTTGACAGAGATGTTCTGAATCGGCACAATGCTGTATGAAACGCGCTACATCTGGCCCATGGCAAGTTATATTGCTCTTCGCTGTTATTGGGATAGTTATGGTTTTCGCACAGCGAGATAAAACGCCGCAAGCCCCCAGCAGTACTCCAGCGCCTGTGTCATCTCCCGTTAGTGCCATCCACGTTTCGGATCTCGTTCCCACTTATAGCGATACAAGCAAAATCCAGATTACTGTACCGAATAAGCCTTATGCGATTCCTTCCGATGGTAAGAGACATGAAATTCGGATTACCATCCTGAGTCCCAGTGGGTTTACGGAATCTCACGCCAGGTACTATGCGGCTGGTGAAAAGGTTCAGGATGTCCTCTCTTCTCCAAAACACGGACGAATCCGTTTTTATGACAACGATGCCCTGATCGGCGAAGTCCAGCTTTAGGGCGATGGGCTTGACAGGAGGGCCTTTCCTCCTGCATCATTTTCGGTATGAACACTCGTCGTTCGTTTCTTACGGGGGCGGTCGGTTCGGCATTGCTGCTGGGCGACGCTACTGTTTCTCAAGCGGCTAAAAGCCGACTGCCACGCGCAAAGCCAGAGAGTGTGGGTATCGACCCGGCTGGCATTCTGCGTTTTACCGAGGCTGTCGATACGATCGGGCTGCATAGCCTGATGCTGCTGCGCCATGGTAAGGTCGCCGCAGAAGGCTGGTGGAACCCCTATGGCCCGCAGCACCCCCACATGCTCTACTCGCTCAGCAAGAGCTTTACGTCTACGGCTATCGGACTGCTGATTAGCGAGGGCAAACTCTCCAAAGAAGCTGCAGTGGTTTCGTTCTTTCCCAATGAACGCCCGGCGACGATAGAGGACAATCTGGCGGCCATGCAGGTTCAGCACCTGCTGATGATGGGAACGGGCCACGATATAGACACCACCGGAGCCGTGCTGAGCCAGCCGCAGGGAGATTGGGTGCGCGGGTTCTTCTCTGTGCCCGTGGCGCATGCCCCCACTACTAAGTTTGTGTACAACACCGGAGCAACCTACATGCTCTCCGCCATTCTCCAGACAGTCACCGGGCAGACCGTGCTGGACTATCTGCGCCCCCGTCTGTTCGGGCCACTGGGCATTCAGAACCCGACTTGGGAGACCTGCCCCAAGGGGCGGAATGCCGGTGGATTTGGCTTGAGCATCACCACGGAAGACATTGCCAAGTTCGGCCAGCTCTATCTCCAGAAGGGAATGTGGGATGGTAAACAGCTCGTTCCCGCAGCCTGGGTAGCGGACGCCACACAGCAGCACATCAGCAATGGGGACCCGAAAACGCCCAGTGATTGGGCGCAAGGCTACGGCTATCAGTTCTGGCGCTGCCGCCATGATGCCTACCGCGGAGATGGTGCCTTTGGCCAGTTCTGTGTGGTGCTGCCGGAAAAGGATGCAGTGATAGCCATTACCAGCGGCACGGGCGATATGCAGGGGATTCTAAACGCGGCTTGGGAGCATCTGTTGCCCGCTTACGATCGGACCCCCTCCCCTGCTCCCACGCTGAGTACTCGCTTGAAGCGGCTGGCACTGACGCCGCCTGCCGGAGCAGCAGACTCCACCATGGCCAAACAGATTCAGGGAAAGACTTTCACGTTTGAGAAAAACGCCCTGGGAGCCGTGTCTGTGCGCTTCGATAGCAATCTGATTACGCTGAAGCTGGCCAATGAAGAGCAGCAGATTCGCTGGAAGGGCGGACGTTGGGAGCAGGGCACGGTCTCGCTAGGGAGCTTTCCGTCTAAGAAAGCAGCCACCTATGGCGCCTGGTCCGCCCCTGATACGCTGGCTCTCACAATATGCGCCTATGAGACCCCGTATATCCGCACGATAACCTGCCAGTTCCAGGGGGATAGCATCACCCTTGCCATGAAAGACAATGTCTCGTTTGGACCGAATGGAGTGGTTACACTGAAAGGCCGCGCGTAACCACTCGCTCGTCAGCCGTTAAGCGCCACCGGTCTTGGTAGTATCGGTGGCCTTATCGGTTTCTGTTTTGTCGGTCTTTTCTGGGATAGCGTCGGACTTGGCAGGTGCTGGTGCGGGGGTCGGAGTTGGCTTGGGCTCTGGGGTGGCCACGGCTTTGGGGAGAAGGTCCAGACGGCTGGCGGTCAACTTACCGTCTTTGCCGAGCATGCCGATAGCTTTCACACCGCGCTCTTTGGCAAGCCCCACAAACGCATCGGCTTTGAGAGTGGTACCGCTATCATCGAAGAGCTGAGTGTTCTCGCGCAGGGCAAGCGAGCCCCCCTTGGCCGCTGGTAGGAAGCCACTCCACGCCGTGGGCGCGCCTAACTGAAGCGCAGCATTATCTCCCCCGGAAACCGGGGCGGTCAGGGTTACCAGGCTCGGGCCAGCGCTCTCCAGTACCAGGCGAATTGCAGCCAGCGCTCCAGAGACAGGCTCATACGCCCCTTCTAGCTGCACGGAAGCGCCAGAGACCAGACTGCGCCATAGCTCCTCGCTAGAGAGGGAAAGGCCACCTTGTTTATAGATAGCCGCTTTCTCCGCTAGAGAGACCAGCAGAGTATTCTGCCCCGGCATAGCTCCGGTAACTTCATCCACAGTTAGAGTCAGAGTCTGAGCACCGGGATCTACGGAAACGACCTTGCCACGCACCGAAGCGCCTGTATCTACCCCCAGGCTTACCTGAGTCGCTACCAGCGCTCTACGGGCAGAATCCAGCGTGGCGCGTACTCGCACCTTCTGGCCTTCGGCTAGTTTCGGAGCGGGGGTACCGTCCCCCAGCACTACTGTGGTCGGGCTGAGTGTCACCAGCTCGCTGCCCAGCAGGACTTTCTGCTGCGGAGCCTCACCCTGTACGCCGCGGACTACACCGGTCCACTCTCGGCTCAAAGTATCGCCCTTGGGGGAGCTGGCTACTGTCAAAGCGAGCGGGCTGTGATCGCCAGTCGTTGCCAGTTTTGCCAGGTCTACGGTCAGGGTGGCGGGTCCAGCAGTGGGGTCCTGGGTCTTCTCGAGCGAGAGGGTGATAGTCGGGTGGCCAGCGGCGTCCTTCGGCAGAGCATCCGGAAGCAGGACCTGCTCCCCAGTGGCACTGCCCTGACCGAAGCGCATGAGCCCTGCAGCTAGAGTGATACGCACTCGCGAGATTGGCTTGCTGACCTTTATCGGTGGAGTACCCAGGGGCAGTAGCTTGCCATCCAGACTGCATAGCTCTACGTTGATACCCGCATCGTCTTGGAGTACGGCCACGGCTTCATCGCCCTGGCCGGTGAGTAGTTCGATTTTGTGAATCGTGGCGTAGACTCGTTCGATCCCCTGAGGCTTACCACTGGCGGTCAAAAGCAGAGGCAGGCGGCGGCTCTCCCAGAGCGGGTCGCTTGCTTTTACCGGGGCAGCTTCTTCGGGGCGCGCGACGCCGCGCGCACTACCATCGCCGAGAGAATCGCCCCCGAGTGTGGGGGGGGTCGGTGTGCTGCTCGTTCCGCAGCCGAGCGGGGCCAGTGCCAGCAGTGCCAACAGGCCCGTGAGAGCATACGTACGCTTCATAGTAACCATTATGACCTTTTTGACCCGAAGTGCCATTATTTCTTCAAGAAAAGTACAAGGAACAAGTTGGGGCACACCAGAGTCATTTCTAGGGGGCGTTGACGTTTTTTTACTCTGCGCCTATAATTGCCGTAACTTTTCGGGCCGCTCGTTCGTTGAAGAGAGCACCCTACCTGTCTCGCAGGAGAAAAAAATGCCGACATTTGCCTACACCGCCAAGACATCGGACGGCAAGACGCTCTCGAATACCGCCGAGGCCGCGTCGCCCACTGAGCTGCGTCAGCGGCTTCAGGGACAGGGCTACACTGTTCAAAAGGTCACTCAGTCCAAAGCCAAGGCCAAAGCAGCGCGCCCAAGTAACCAGATGGGCTTCTTTGAGAAGATCTCTCGTGTGAAGCTCACTGACAAAGCGATTTTCTGCCGCCAGTTCTCCACCATGATCGACGCGGGTGTGTCGCTCGTGCGCTGTTTAGACGTTCTGTCCGAGCAGTCCCAGAGCCCCAAACTGCGCCGTATCATTGCTGACCTTCGATCTGAGGTCGAAGCCGGTAACATGCTCTCGAAAGCCATGGGTAAGTACCCCGGCGAGTTCGACAACATGTTCATCGGTCTCGTCCGCGCCGGAGAGGTCGGTGGTGTACTGGAAGAGGCTCTCCAGCGCCTTTCCGTCTTCTTGGAAAAAGACGTTGAACTTCGCCGCAAGGTCAAATCCGCCCTTACCTACCCCGCCATCGTTTCCTTCGTGGCTGTAGGTATCGTTCTGTTCCTGACCGTCTACATCGTTCCGAAGTTCATCGATATGTTCTCGGAGTTCGGTCTCAAGAAAGAGGACTTCCCCGCCCCGACGATGTTCCTGGCGACGGTGTCCGACTTCCTGATTCACAAACTCTACATCGTGATCATCTGCGCGGTGATCTTCTTCATCGCGTTCAAGATGTTCGTACGAACCAAGTTTGGACGGCGTGCCTGGGATAAATTCAAACTCAAGGTACCGGTCTTCGGTAAGCTGAACCACAAGGTGGCGCTGGCCCGCTTCTCGCGAACGCTGGCAACCCTGCTGGCCTCTGGTGTACCGATTCTTCAAGCCATGGAGACGGTGGCTGGAGCCGTGTCGAACGAGATTATCTCCGACGCGATTCTGGATGCCCGTGCCCGTGTGCGAGAAGGAGACGTTATCTCCGAGCCGCTACGCAAGTCCAAGATGTTCCCCCCCATGGTTGTTCAGATGATCGCCATTGGTCAGGAATCAGGTTCTCTGGACACCATGCTCTACAAGATCGCCGACTTCTACGACTCGGAAGTAGACGCGGCGGTGGCCCAGTTAACAGCGGCTATCGAGCCTGCGCTGATCGTGTTCCTGGGCTTTACGGTCGGGTTTATTGTTGTTGCCATGTTCCTTCCCATGGTTGCCATGATCCAGGGCCTCTCTGGCGGTGGTGACGATGATGGTGGTGGCGGCGAGAAATAAGCTTCGCACCTCTCTTTTTCGGGCGCGACAGTCGTAGGGCTGTCGCGCCCACTGTTTTCTGCCGATAGAATCACCGTAATGGATGAGACTTCCACCATGGACTGGTCGGCGTTTCTGCATATCTTCTGGTATGTGATTGTGTTCTGCTACGGAGCCATCGTCGGCTCGTTCCTGAACGTCGTCATCTACCGACTGCCACTCGGCAGAAGCCTCACAAACCCGCCATCCAAGTGCCCCAACTGTAACTATGCTCTGACCATCTGGGACAACATCCCGATTCTGAGCTTCCTGTTCTTGCGGGCGCGCTGCCGTGATTGTAAAGAGCCGATTTCCTGGCGCTACCCCATGGTAGAGCTAACCTGCGCCTGTTTGTGGGTCGCTCTCTATCACCGTATTGCCGCAGACACCGGAACCTCCTGGGTAGACTTTGTGTTCCAGGCGCTCTTTGCCGCCGTGCTCTTAGCGCTGGTCTTTATCGACCTGGACCACTTCATCGCCCCCGATGAGCTGAACTGGACCGGGCTCGCACTCGGTATCACTCGTGATGTTGCGGTACTGGCACTCGCCTGGTTCGGCGGCCAGTTCCGCTGGGCCGAGCTAAGCGCTCCCTATCTCTATTTCGGTTGGCTGCCCAGGTCGATAGCGGGCGCTATTGTCTATGGCGGTGCGCTGTTCTTCATCTCCTGGTTCGGTTTCGCCTACTATGCCCGAAGAGAGAACGAGTCTTTTTTCGGCGCACTGGGCCGCTACTTCCGCTATTTGCGCGAAGATGAAGAAGTCATCTCCGCCGCTTCTCAGCAGGGCATGGCTATTGTCGGACCTGGTGATGCACCCGCTCCCATAGAGGACGAACTGGAAGCGCCCCGCTTAGCCTTCTCGCCTGGATTCTTAGGGCTGGTCTGCGCGCTACTCATGGTTCCTGTGGTCGGCTGGTTCGCCCCTCTGTTTTTCCTGGCGCCGCTACTCCTGTTTACTTTAATAGCAAAACGCCCCGAGGAAAATTTCTCCGGAGTGAACGGTCGATTCTGGCGCTCAAACGATCTGGGCCTGCCCGGTAGCGCCAGCCAGGAAGTGGAAGCCTCGCAGACCGAAGCCGATGAATTCGCTCTAGAAGCGGAGAGCGGCGAACATGGCGCCATGGGCTTTGGTGATGTGAAACTTGCTCTGGCAGTTGGGGCAATCCTTGGACCGGCTCAGGCACTACTCTCGCTGCTGGTGGCGACTGCCATTGGCGCCGTAACCGGTATCGCGCTGGCTCGACGCTACAACCGCGATAATCTCAAGCTCTCCGTGCCCTTCGTGCCGTTTATGGCTGCCGGAGCGATTATCTGTATGCTCTTCGGCCCGGCGTTCGTGACCTGGTACATGGCCCGCTTGAATCCAGAAGCCGCCGTGCAGCAGCCAGTGCAGCGGCCCGGCTCGCGTCGCAGAATGCTCCCCACCCCCGGCCCTACCGGCGATTTCCCGGAGAAACGCGCTCCGCAGAATAGAATGCTTGATGTCGGACCTAAGCCACGTTGATGCCAGCGGCGCGGCGCGCATGGTGGATGTCTCTGAGAAACCAGAGACGCACCGGCTTGCACGCGCCCATGGCCGTGTGCGTATGGCAGAGGCAACCCGCGACCTTCTCGCCCGCAAAGCGCTGCCTAAAGGCGATGTGCTTACAGTAGCCAAGGTAGCTGGAATCCTGGCCGCCAAAAAGTGCGGCGAGCTGATTCCTATGTGCCACCCATTGCCTCTGACCGATGTGCAGGTAGAGCTAGCTCTTAGCGAGCAAGGGGTAGAGATTACCGCCAGCGCCTCCTGCGTCGGGCGCACGGGAGTAGAGATGGAGGCGCTCACTGCAGTCAGCATCGCAGCGCTCACGGTCTACGATATGTGCAAGTCCGCCGACAAAGACATGGTCATCGACGGAATCCAGCTTATCGAGAAGCGAGGTGGCAAGAGTGATTTCGTACGATGAAGCTCTGGCGCGGGTCCTGGCTGCCGTGGAAAGCCCCCTGCCTTCTGAGTCCGTTTCTCTAAGAGACATACAGGGGCGCGCTCTAGCAGCAGATCTTCTGGCTCCTCTAAACCTGCCTCCCTTTGATAATGCCATGGTAGATGGCTTCGCGGTGCGGCTGGCGACAACCAGTGCGGCATCGCATGAGATCCCTCTAACTCTACCCATTACAGGCGAGGTCTCTGCCGGAAGCGTACCCACACGAGCTCTACGAGCGGGTGAAGCCTGGCGTATCTACACCGGGGCACCTATACCCGAAGGCTGCGATGCCCTGGTCATGGTGGAAGATACAGAAGAGGACGAAGACGAGCCAGGGTGGGTTACCCTGCGCCACAGCGGATTTTCCGGTTTTATTCGCAAGCGTGGGTCCGACATTGTTGGTGGTGCACTCGCGATTGCCGCCGGATTGAGTCTGGGACCAGGGGAGATTGCGTTGATGGCATCCCTCGGAGTCATAGAAGGTTCCTGCCCTCGCATGCCCCGTGTAGGGCTATTGACCACGGGAGATGAGCTGGTTCCTGTAGGCCGACCACTTGGCGCCGGCCAGATCTATAACTCCAATGGTCCCGCACTGGAAACCGCCATTGTGCGAGCCGGTGGCATTGTGGCTGCGTGTATCCATGCTCGGGATACTGTTGCTGCAACCGAGGCTGCCTTTGATGCCCTGGCAGACTGTGATGTGATTGTCAGTTCGGGCGGGGTTTCCATGGGCGATCATGACCATGTGAAAGCGGTGCTAGAGAAACGTGGCGGCCTGGATTTCTGGCGCATAGCCATCAAGCCAGGCAAACCCCTGGCATTTGGAAAAATAGGCTCAGCACTCTTTTTTGGCCTGCCCGGCAACCCGGCATCGTCCCTGGTGACCTTTGAGCTGTTCGTGCGCCCTGTGCTGAGAAAACTGATGGGGCAAAACGACCTGCTACGCATGGAGATTCACGCTACTCTGGCGACTCCACTAGAGCATTCACGGGGCCGCAGGGAGTTTGTGCGCGCCTCGTTAGAGTGGCGCAATGGAGTTGCCTACGCGACTCCTACTGGAGAGCAGACCTCACACCGCACACACTCTTTGGTGGGAGCCAACGCCCTGCTGATCGCCCATGAAAACCATGGGGATTATGGCAATGGGGATGTGTTGCCTGCGCTATTAACGGGGTAGCCCATCGATTTTGCCGAGTGATTAGAAATCACTCGCTGAGGGGGCTTCGCCCCGAACGTCCTGCCGGACGCTCAATGTATAGTCTTGATTGGTCGGTTGCGCCGTATATACAGGCGCTTGGTAGATAACGAACACTCCGCTCCAATTGGAAAGAGCTTCGCCACATTCGTCCGTGAGGACGTTCGGCGAAGCCCTTAGCGAGTGACTTCCAGTCACTCGACAAAACCGATATCTGTGGAGTTAGAAAATCTCTTCTTCTTTACCGTCGCTCCAATGAAGCTTGGTATCAATCAGGCCAGGAGTCAGTAAGACTCGCAGGCTCTGTACACCGGTAAGCTCAGTGCTGGTGCCGTCTTCGGCCAGACCGAGGCTCAGCCAGAGACCATCCAAGCTGCCATCTACAGACGAGGTGACCAGCAAGCGGCGTTGCTTGGCCACGATGTCTACCGTGCCTGGAAAGAGAGAGGCGTTTTTATGGGCATCGTTCTCTTTCCAGGAAAGCTGAGCGGTAATCTGGCTTTTCTCGGCATCAATGTTCAGCGCCAGAGATTCCACCTGACCTGGCAGAATCAGCTTACCGTCGAAAAAAACATTCAGGTCGTCGATGGCGTCTCCGGTCACGATGACCTGGGTGAGGTGGTTGGCAATGCGCGCCAGCTCAGCGGCGGCGGGCCGGTTTTGTGTACTCATAGTTCTGATTTTAGAGGATAGTGTGGGTAATCAGCTCATCGCGCAGTAGGAAGCGGTCTTTGTACTCGCTCACATAGGCGCGAACATCGTTTTCAGGCGCGTTGATATCTACCAGCAAATCCACCACGGCTCGGGTGATATCGCGCTCGTTTAGCCAGACACGGGTATGGTCCGTGAAGACCTCTGGGTGGGTGTTCTCTATCACCACTGTGTAGCCGGGAAACTCACAGGTAATTCGGCCCGGCAGCAAGTCCATGGGCTCATCGGGGGCCTCACTGGGTGTGATATAGGCGGTCAGGTCCGCTCCCTGGCGAATCCCACCGCCAGTCGGCTCCCCATCCCACTCATCGCGGCCTGCCCTCAGCTCGATATAGAACCGCTCAGCAGGCACTTCCATGCCGTTCAGATGTAGCGTGGTAGAGTCCCAGTCGCCCCCGGTCTGAAAGAAGGTCTCTCGCATGCTTAGCGTCGCCTTCCGAATCCACCCGAGGAGCGTCCAAACGAGCTTGAGCTTCTGCCGAAGCTGCCACTGCTAGACGACGAGCGCCCGAAGCTCCCTGTAGAGCGGGAGTAGCCACTCGCCCCGGAGCCGAAGCTGCCACTGGAGCGACGGCTCGAGGAACCAAAGCCGGGCGATGAGCTGCTGCCGAACGAACCGGAGCTACGACCAAAGGTACTGGAAGAACCTGAGCTGCGCCCGAACGATCCACTGGAACCAGGCGAGCTCGGCGAGTAGCGGGTACCGGAGCTGCGACCAAAGGTGCCTGTGGAAGAGCGACCAAACGAGCCGGAACCGGGGCGCGACGAGGAGAATCCGCCTGTGGAGCGCGTTCCAAACGAGCTGGGAGCGCGACGACCTACAGAGTTATAGTTATAGGAACTTGCACTCCGCATGTTGTAGCGGTTCAGTGTGTTTGTCTGGTAGTAGTTCCGATAACCGCCCCAGTCGTAGCCTCGGCCTCCGATATTGATGTTCAGACCCACCATCGGCCTATAGCCCATGTAACCGGCATGCCAGGGGCTATAGCCCCAGTACCCGCCGTGGTAGATCATGCCGGAGTACCAGCCCATAGCCATGTAGTCCGACCAGCTTGGCGCGATACCGATATAGGCTGGCCGCTCATAGGCGTAGTTCTGCGAGAACGGATACCACTTCGCGCCCTGTGCGGCGGCATTCTCCAGGTACTGCCCCGAGCGCATGTAGAGCGTAGGCACGTTATCTTCTACAATGAAGTAGTTATCCCCACTCGTCTGCCCGAACTTCATGACATACATGTTCTGGTTCTCAAACGGCACCACAACAGTCTCACCTGTTCGAGCGTAGAGCTGATAGCCCCCCTGATCGAAAACACCCCGAGTAATCGGAATCTTCTCGTTTTTGGGCACATCATGCCAGTCCCAGACCTGAGAGTTCGTGGCCACAGCGGCAGGCGGCGGAGGCGCAGCCACGGGTGGAGCCATAGTCACCGGGGCAGGCCGTGAGAAGCAGCCCGCACCAAGTGCGGCTACAGGAAGAGTCGCAAGAAAGAGTGTTCGTTTCATTGTTGTTCTATATATAATGACACGTATTTTTTTATTCGGTTGCACCCGTAACCGTTCCCACTCGTTATTCGTTGGAAGTCCATGGGCGACCAGGAGAAAGAGATTCGCCGCCTGGAGTATCTGGCACAGTCCAATCCACGCCTGTGGAAATGGCGTGTAGGATTCTGGGTTGCCCTCGGCTATGGCGTACTGGCCCTCTTCCCGCTCTCTCTGCTAACTCTTATCGGCACTACTATGCTCTGGGCCTGGAGTCAGGGTTGTCTCTGTGTTCAGGCCGCGAATCCTGCTGTTTTGCTCGGTGTACTGGCGCTGTTTTCTGCTCTGGGGTTGGCACTCTCCGCTTTTGTGGTCAGGCTCTCCCCGCCACCAGGTATTCCCCTGCGCTCTGCCGATGCACCGGAGCTTTTCGCGGAGATTCGTAACCTCTCCAAACAACTACATATGCGTCCCTTTACTCGGGTATTGCTCACCCCAGATGGTGGAGCAGGTGTGGTAGAGCTGCCCCGCGCCTGGGGAGGAACGGTCTCTTACTTGCTGATTGGCCTGCCGCTCTTAGAGACATTGAGCATGGAGCAGTTCCGCGCGGTGCTAACACATGAACTGGGCCACCTGCGTGGAGGAGACTCCCGGTTTACCCGCGCAACAGTGCGACTGAGCGCTATCTGGGAACGCTTGTATGGGCGCGGAGGCGGGCGGGCGTTTCGCAAGTTCGCAGGCTGGTACTTTCCCCGATTGGCGGCGCATACCTATGCCGTGCGGCGAAACCATGAGCGCCTGGCAGACCGACTAGCCGCTCATGTCTGCGGCAAAGAGGCTCTGGCCGATGCACTCGGGGCCGCGCTGGGCAGATTACAGTTTTTAGACGAGGCGTTTCAGGCAGCACTGGAGCAGCATGCCCGCGCGGTGCCACATCCCCCCGAAAAGCTCTTTACAGCTTATTTAACGACTCTGAGCGCTCCCCTGAGTGATGCTGAGAAGAAGCAGGCACTGCGAGCCGCCATGGGCGAGGCATCTGCTCCCACCGACCCGCACCCCTCTCTGATAGAGCGCATGGAGGCGCTGGGGTGCTCGGCGCGAATCCCAGCTCGGTCGGATATAAGCGCGGCTCAGGCACTACTCGGCCCCTCTCGGATACGGCTTACGGAGACCATGGATGCGCTCTGGCGCAAGCAGCTTACCCCCGACTGGCGCCGCACGTTTACGGAGACTCGTGCGGCCCGCCGTGAGCGAACACTCTTAGAAGAGAAGCTGGCCAGAGGCGAATGGCTAGATGGAGCGACTCTGCTCCGACTGGCAGGCTATGTAGAACTTTTCGATGGCCCAGACGCCGCTCGCCCGTACTTTGAACGCCTGCGCATGCACCCAGAGGCGGGTGCTAGAGCAATATTCGCGCTAGGACGACAGGACCTGGAGGCAGGCCGCCCTGATGGTCTGTGGCGCATGGAGAATGTTCTGCAGCGCGTGCCGGAGCAAGCCGCCGAGGGACTGCAGCTGCTTTACCGATTCCATAGGAATCGGGGAGACTGGCGGGCAGCCGCAGATGTGCTAAGGCGCCAACAGAGCTGGCAAAGCGCCCCTCTCGCCCGCCCTGAACCACAGGAGCGCTTTGACAAAGAAGCCTGCATGATACGATAGGCTTGAGTGACACCGCCTGTGGCCGCCAATAGTGCATCTTCTCGTCCGGCTAGTGCCGCCCCTTCTGCCGGGCGCGCCACCCTGATGGTCATGGTTTTTGTGATGCTGTCGCGCGTACTTGGCGTCGTGCGCGATATTGCCATCAACCACTTTTACGGGCGCGGTATTCCCACAGATATCTACACAGCAGCCTTTCGCATCCCGGATGTTCTTCAGTATCTGGTAGCTGGTGGCGCTCTGGCCACTGTCTTCGTACCTGTCTTCACCGAATACTGGGAAAAGGATCAAAAGAAAGATGCCTGGCGAGTCTTTGGCACCGTTATCTCGGTCGTCGCCGTTATCGCAGCACTACTGGTAGTGATTATGGAGTTCCTGGCGGGCCCGCTGGCCCGCTGGATGAATCCGGCTATCGGCATCAAGGGCTGGATGTACTCGCCCGAGGAGATGGCCCGGCAACAGGAAGATGCCTGGCATCAGGTAGCCGCGCTCTCCCGAATTCTCCTGCCCGCACAGTGGTGTTTCTTCGTCGGCGGCCTCATGATGGGGACGCTGAACGCGCGCAAGAACTTCCTGATTCCCGCCGTGGGTCCTCTGGTCTACAACGGGGGAATCATTGTTGCGGCTATCTTCTTCAACCAGGGTGGCTCAACACTGGCGCCGCTCTGCTGGGGCGCCTTTATCGCCGCCTGCCTGGGCAACTTCCTGCTCCCAGTCGTCACCCTGATACAGATGAAGGCCCCGTTTATACTGGGCTTCGATCTGCAGCACCCCGGTGTCCGCAAAGTCGGGCAACTCATGATTCCTGCCCTGCTTGGCCTTTCTCTGAGTCAGCTAGGCTTCTGGATAACCGGAAACTTCACAAACGGTGTAGGCGCGCTCAGCTCCCTGCGCATTGCCTACAACCTCACTCAGGCGCCTATTGGTATCTTTGCACAGGCGTCTGCCATAGTTATCTTCCCCACTATTGCCGCACTGGCCGCACGTGAAGAGTGGTCGGATTTCCGACGTGAGATTCACTATGGAATCCGCCGAATTCTCTTTTTGACTGTTCCTGCCTCGGTGCTCATGGCAGCTCTAGCCGAGCCACTGGTAACCGCAGTCTACATGAGCGGCAAGTTTACTCCGGCAGACGCCACGGCCACAGCAGCCGTATTGGGCTGGTACTCGCTGGGCACCTTTGCCTGGAGCGCTCAGGCAGTTCTGGCGCGCGGTTTCTATGCCCGCCAGAACTCCAAAACCCCGGTGATTATCACCACAAGCATGGTCTTTACCTTTGTGGTGCTCTGTATGGTACTGCCCCACCTCTTCCCGCCCACGCGCTCTTTCTTAGGCTTAGCACTTGCCCTCTCTATTGCCGGAACGCTGAACATGCTTATCTTCTTCTGGCGACTTCAGGTCGAAGTTGGCAAGCTATCTCTGCGCACTTTGGGAATCGCGTCTACCAAGATAACCCTGGCGGCGCTGGCGGGGGGTGGGGTTGCTCTGCTGTACCTGAAACTGTTCTGGCACGGTCCCCAGTCCGGGCGCATGATGGGGCTTATGACGGTGATTCTAGCTGGCGCTGCTGCCCTGGCCGTCTATCTGGGCGCCTGCCTGGTTTTAAACGTTTCCGAGCTAAAGACCATTCGCACTATGTTCCAACGAAGGAAAACCCCTACCAATGCTTGAGACCCCTCGCCGCGTTTCTCTCTCTACCTGGGCATTGCACCCGGCTCTCGGCACGGTTACGCCGGGCCGACCGGGTGAGCCGGAGGCTCGCCTGATGAATCCGCATGAGGGAACTTTGGACCTGCTGGATGTGCCTGCGGAGCTGGCAAAACGCGGCATCTTCACCATGGAGTTATGCCATTTCCATGTACCGGATCGTTCGGATGCCTACTTAGAGAAGCTCAAGACGGCTTTGAGCGACGCTGGCGTGGAGCTCTGGTCTTTGCTAATAGACGATGGCGACCTGACCCATCCGGAGCATGGGGACCGTGACCGGGCGTGGGTTCTGGGCTGGATAGACACGGCAGGTAAACTGGGCGCTACCTGCGTGCGAATCATTGCGGGGAAGCAGCCCCCAACAGAAGAGAACCTGGAGCGAGCCGCAGCGCAGCTAAAAATCCTGGTTATGGAAGCTTACGTGCGCGGTATCCGAGTGCTTACTGAGAACTGGTTCTCCACGCTCTCCACTCCGGAAGCCGTTGGCAAGCTAATGTATGCCATGGATGGCTCGGTGGGCCTGAACTTCGATTTCGGCAACTGGAATGGCGAGGGCAAGTACGAAAAGTTGGCCCGTATTATTCGCTACGCGGAGGGCAGCCACGCCAAGTGCGAGTTCAAAGACGGTAGCCCGGATGCCGAGGACTACATCAAGACCCTGGAAATCACCAGAGACGGCGGCTATTCTGGGCCTTACTCCATTGTCCATGGGGAACCAAATAATCTCTGGGACAGCATCGAAACCCAGAAGGCGCTGATTCAGCCGTACGTGGCGTGAAACTCCTACTGTTTGGATTCTGGCTAGCCCTGGTATTAGGGCTAGCTGGCACCATTATCTTTGGCATCGCAGCCTGGATAGACTGGGGAGCTCTCCAGAAAGCCTGGAAAAGCTTAGAGACCGCAAACACTCCTGAAGCATTACAGCGTGCTGATATCCGACAGAGCGCTCACCGTATCAATCTCTTTGCGGAAGGAGTCTGGACATTGCTGGCGGCGATTTTAGCTACGCTGGGCGGGCTCGGATTGCAGCGAAAGGCGGTAAAATGACCGGTATGCGACGTCGCCTTTTACTTTGCTCTCTAGATGGTGTTCGACCCGATGCTCTGGCACAGGCGACGACTCCGACTATAGATGCCCTCATCGCGAATGGTGCGTACGCCCCGACGGCTCGCTCGGTGATGCCCTCGGTGACTCTTCCCTGCCATACATCTATGTTGCGCGGGGTGGATGTACCGCGTCACGGTATCACCACCAATACGTTTACTCCTCTAGCCCGCCCCGTACCATCGCTGCTGGATGTTGCGGCGACTCAGGGACGCCGCTGCGGCTTCTTCTATAACTGGGAGCCCCTGCGGGATCTGGCTGCGCCGGGCAGTCTGGCCGCTGGGTTCTATGTGGCCGATGGCTTCAGCCCGGAAGGCGACAGAGAAGTCGCCCGATTGGCCGTGGAGCAGTGCGCTCGGCAGGACATAGATACGCTCTTTGTTTACTTTGGCCATCCAGACGAAGTTGGCCATAAGCATGGCTGGATGACCCAACCCTATATCGATGCCATCAGCAACGCGGATACCTGCCTGGGTATCGTTATCGACGCGCTGAAAGCGACGGGGCACTGGGAAAACACCGTGACCCTTGTACTTTCGGACCATGGCGGACATGAGCGTGGGCATGGCACGGATTCTCCAGAGGACATGACCATTCCCTGGCTTCTGCACGGCCCCGGCGTCAAGCAGGGCGTAACCCTCTCCGAAGAGATTCGTCTGTTCGATACGCCCTCCACCCTGGCGCATCTTCTTGACCTGACGCCGCACCACTACTGGGAAGGCAGAGTGGTCACCGAGGCGCTGGTGTGAACAGCGATTCCAATAAGAACCTCTTTATTGCCTTCGCTATAATTGTGCCTCTTTTACTGGCCATTGCCTGCATTGCTGTTATCAGTGGGCAGACCGATCCCTTTCAAGCTATCCAGGAAGCCCGCAAGCCACGCACGGTCTTAGATGACCTCTCCGACATGCGCATGCGCTACTCCGAGAAAAAGTGGGAGGAAGCGCTACAGGCGGCGCGTGAGGCCCTGCAAAAACATCCCGGCGACGAAGAGGCGCTTCGCGGGGTAGCGGCCATCAGCCTTAAACTTAAGCGTCCTGGCGAGGCGGCGGCAGCTCTAAAGATGCTGGTGAAAGATGTCCCGGAAGATATTCCCACCCGAGTTATCTATGCACAGGCACTAACGATGATCGGTGAGCGAGACGAAGCGCTGAATGAGTGGAAGGCTATCTCGGAGCATCCGTACTCCACAGTACAGGAACGCCGCCAGGCACGGAAAGCGTTAAGCCAGCTCTCTCCAGAGTACCAGGCAACCGAACCGAATTCTGAGGAAGAAAAAGTACCGAAAGATTCCGCAGGAAAAAACGACGAAAATAGCGTACAATAGATTATCTTGTGAAGAAGGAGGTGGTTGCTGCATGAGTAGTGCGCATAATCTCCGAGGGGTGCTTGCGGGTTAGTTTTAGCCCACGGCAATGCCCTGGGGTTATGAATATAGCCCGAAGGCGAGTGCCTCTCGAAACTGACGGCCCGGCTGGAGTTACTCCAGCCGGGCCGAAGTTCGTTTTAGCCCACCACACCCTTGCGGGAGAGAAGCATAACTTCTATTTCGTCCCAGTCTAGCGAACGGCGGCCCCAGGAACCTGCCGTTCCTCCCCAGATCTCTTCCACGCTCAGACCAGCCTCACGGTGCATCTTGATAAGCTCAGGAACGATGTAGTGGCGACCTCGGAACTGCCCCTCGCCCTCGTGCCAGGTCTCCACCATGGTCACCGGGTCTACGACTTGCTCGGCACCTGCGTTGCGAATGGTTCGATAGCCGTTCAGAGTCGTGAGTAGAAATGGAGCGCCCGGCTTCATGCTGGCGGCGATATGGCGGAGCACGCGCACGTTGTCTTCGTCGGTCTGAAGCAGGGCAAAAGCCCCTTCACAGAGGCAGACGGCAGCATCGAAGTGCACCGGGCGGACGAAGTCACGAGCATCGGCGAGCACAAACTCGGCGCGATCAGAAAGCCCCTCACTTGCGGCTGCCTCACGGGCGAACTCGATAAAGCTATCGGTGAAGTCCACACCAGTAACGGATACTCCGCGGCGCGCCAGCTCCAACGAGTGGCGGCCTGGGCCGCAGCCCATATCCAGCACATGCATTCCCGGCTTTAGCTGGCAGACGTCCAGCAAAAAATCGACTTCGGCCAGCGTGTGCTGCGCAAAGCTCTCTTCCAGATACTTCTGTGGCCCGATGGCCTCGAAAAACGGTTTCCAGTCACTCATGATGTCATTTGTAGGTAGCTCTGATAGCGGCGCTCCGAGAGCCTGCCATCGGCTAGAGCCGCGCGGACAGCGCATTGCGGTTCGGTGCGATGGCGGCAGTCGGCGAACCGACACGTTCCAATAAGAGGCACCAGCTCCGGAAAGCAAAACATTACATCCTCAGCAGGCAGATCCCAGAACTCTACTTGCCTCAGTCCCGGAGTATCGGCTACCCAACCCCCGAAGTGTAGCGGCAAAAGCTCTGCGCGAACAGTGGTATGTCGCCCGGCATGGGTAATACCGCCCGTCTCTCCTGTTTTCAGGGCAAGACCGGGCTGTATGGCATTCAGCAGGCTAGATTTCCCCACCCCGCTCGGACCGCAGAGCGCCGAGATACGATCTGTTAATTTCTCGCGGAGAGTATCGATACCACGATTGGTCTTCGCGCTCACCGCCAGCACATCGTATCCGATAGTGGAGAACTCCGCGACGAAGGCAGCGACCTCTTCTTCAGAAGCCAACTCGCTCTTGTTCAGCACAATCAGAATCTTCAGCTCGGCATCTTCCGCCATGACTAAGAAGCGGTCCAGCTTGAAGAGGTCTGGCTGGGGTTCGGCAGCCGCGAAGACGATGACAGCCAGCTCCAAGTTGGCTACCAGGGTCTGGCGTTCTCGCTCGTTACCACTGCGTCGAGTAAGCGCAGCCCGCCGGGGATAGACTTCTTCGACAACCGCATCGTCTTCGGAGATACGGACCCGGTCTCCTACGGCCAGGGCATCGGTTTCTTGAAGTTTGCGGGCGCGGTCTACTCGCTGACGCCCACCGATATTGACATAAGTGAGATTCTTCTTGAGGTTGCCGCGTAGCTTACAAGTAATCGTCTTGCCACCATCGGTCTGGACATCATAGAAGCCCCGCCCGGCGCGGACCACAACTCCATCACTCAAGAGCGATTCCCATCATCGTCGTACCCGGAGCGCCGGAACATTTCTTCGAGTTTCTTATCCCGCTCACGTCGCTTCTTCTCTTCCGCCGCCCGTGTAAACGGGTTGTTAGAGGGCTTCACCTCTCCCTTTACCTCGCGGTCGAAGTCCACAAATCGGGTATTGCCGCTAGCGGCAGCCTTTGCCTTGCTGCCCAGCCGCAGGGATCGTCCCTTAACCACATACCAGTAGGCAGCGGCGCAGCCAGAGAGCGCAAAGAGCCCCATAATGGCTCCCCCGGCGTAGTACCAGGTGATTGCGATTCCTAGAAGACCAACCGCCCAGGCGGGCAAGGGAAGAAAGAAGAAGGAGATGGTTTCGCGCTGATTTACCAATGCCCAGGCAACCACTGTCGCCCCCATAGCCGGGAAGAGGCCGAGTAACAACCCAAGTGGGGCAGATCCGATGAGATATGCGCCCAGGGCATAGGTAAGAGCACTGAGAGCAGTGGTTGCCGCAAAGAACCGTGCAAAGACCGATGTTCCCCAGGCGCGCTCCATGCTCCCTCCGAAGAGGTACATCCAGCCAATCGAGAAAATCAGAGAGAGCGGTGTTTCTGCCCCGAGCAGCGACCAGGTGAACAGTGACCAAGGCCGAAGCCACCATTGCTCAGGCCGAAAGGCCGCCATGGGGATAATGGCGAGGCTGGGCACACCGACGATCAAAAAGAACGTCGCGATATTTATCGCAATCATGGTCCAGGTGAAGGGAATACGACCACCTGTGAATTGCTGTAGACCGTTTTGCATACCGCCTCGGCTGTACATCTTAAAGAAATTATACCTCCCAGGCAGTAGCATGAGCGAAGCCGAATGACTACGCTGGTAAAGCAGGTAACTATGGGCCGCTTCCCCAATTTAATTTCTGATGAACAAACGGGTTTTAGGACGAACGGGCCTGGAGGTCAGTGAAATCGGCCTCGGCGGCGTTGGTGTAGGCGGCGCCTATGGTGGCGATGTCACCGAGAAAGACTGTGTGGAAACGGTCGAGCTGGCGTTGGAGTCTGGCATCAACCTTATTGATACCTCCCCGCTCTATGGAGATAGTGAGCGTCGGCTCGGCATCGCGCTGGCAGGCATCCCGCGCAGCAGCTATATCCTGACTAGCAAGACCGGTACCCATAGAGACCGCTGGCAGGACTACACGCGCGATGGCACCCTCTGGAGCGTTGAGAACTCGCTGAAGCTCCTGAAGACCGATTACCTGGATGTCCTTCTGGTGCATGACCCCGATTCCATGGACCCGGTGCTGGCTCCCAAAGGCGCCCTGGAGACAATAGAAGACCTACGGCGGCAGGGCGTGGTGAAGAACATCGGGCTGGGACAGCGGAGCCATCAGTTTCACTGGCAGGCCATTGAAACCGGGCGCTTCGATATGATTCTCACCTACAACGACTATCATGTGACCCGCACTACAGCCTACACCAATGGTCTGCTTCAGTTCGCCGAAGAGCACAACATCGGAGTCTTCAATGGCTCACCCATGGGGCATGGGCTTTTGGCGGGCGACGATCCCCGAACACTGAACACGCATCATATGATTGAGCGCGATGCGATGATGGCGGCGCGGCTCTACGACTGGTGCCAGGAGCGAAAAATCAATCAGCGAGCCATTGTGCTGCAGAGCTGCCTGAGCCAGCCACTGATTCACAGCACGCTCACCGGAGCCAAGACCCGCGCCGAGCTTCAGCAGAACTTAGATGCCATTGAAGAGCCGCTTTCTGAATCCGTGTGGCGTGACCTCGCCGCTCTGAATCTCACCGAAGGCCAGGTTTGACAAGTTTGAACCGTTCGGCACTAACATTGCTTTTCGGGGAACGAGCGAGGTAACATGTTCCCTCAGGGGATACCCCACAAACTTCGTATCTGAAGGAGTCAAAGTTGTCTACAACAAAAGTCGCCATCGTGGGCTGCGGTGGAATTGCGAACGGAAAGCACATGCCGAGCCTGGCGACCGTTCCTGGGGTCGAGCAGGTAGCGTTCTGTGACATCGTCGCCGAGCGTGCCGATAAAGCAAAAACGGACTACGGTGTGCCGGGCGCTAAGATCTATACCGACTACAAGGCCCTGCTCAACGACGGTGGATTCGATGCGGTGCATGTGTGCACCCCCAACGATAGCCATGCCGAGATCGCAATCGCCGCTCTGGAGTCCGGCTTCCATGTGATGTGCGAGAAGCCTATGGCCAAGACTGCCGCCGATGCTCGCGCCATGGTTGCTGCCGCCAAGAAATCCGGCAAGCTGCTGACCATTGGCTACCAGAGCCGTTACCGCTCTGACAGTCAGTACCTGAAGGGCATGATCGACAGTGGCGACCTGGGTGAGATCTACATGGCCAAAGCCCATGCCATTCGCCGCCGCGCTGTGCCTACCTGGGGCGTGTTCCTGGATGCCGAGAAGCAGGGTGGTGGTCCGCTGATCGATATCGGTACCCACGCGCTGGATCTGACGCTGTGGCTCATGGGCAACTATGAAGTCACGTCGGTCACTGGCTCGGTCTTCCGCAAGCTGGCCGACCGTGAGAATGCGGCGAATGCCTGGGGCCCCTGGGATCCGAAGAAATACACCGTGGAAGACAGCGCCTTTGGCTTCATTAAGATGAAGTCCGGCGCCACCATCTACCTGGAATCCAGCTGGGCACTCAATGAGCGAGATGCGCGTGAGGCAGTCTGCACCCTATACGGTACCGAGGCGGGCGCGGATATGCGCGGCGGCCTGAACATCAATGGTGAGAAGGACTCTCGCATGTACGACACCAAGATCAACCTGGATGGTGGTGGCGTGGCGTTCTACGAAGGTACTTCCAGCAAGCCCGAGCATGTGGAAGCCCGTGTCTTTATTGAAGCAGTCCGCGGCAACGGTAAGCTGACCGTGACCCCCGAGCAGGCCTGCGTGGTTTCCGAAGTGCTGGAGGCCATCTACAAGTCCAGCGAGACCGGCGAGACCATTACGTTCTAGTTTCCCTCACCCCGACCCCTCTCCCATTGTAAACCTGCTCCGCAGGTGGGAGAGGGGAAGATACTTTATGGCATCATCGCTTCGAACTAAGCTCCGCATCGCAGGCACTGTCCTGGGATGTCGGGGCTTTTTCGATGCCTGGCTCGGCCGGGTTTTGTGGCAACCTGTGCCCCCCCCGCCCCCGTCTATTTCCGGCAAAGCCGGGACAGTGGAGCCTGCAGATGGACCTTCTGGCACCTCCGTGCCGCCGCAGGCGGAAACACACGGGGGCAGGGGGGGCATTAAAGCCCTCCGTGGCGCTCTCCATGTGCATACCTGTACTTATTCCGATGGTGCCGGGACTATGGAAGAGGTTATGGAGGCGGCGAAGCGGGCAGGGGTGGATTTTGTGCTGCTTACGGACCACAACACCATGCGCCCCAAGGCGGATGGCTGGGAAGAGAAGTACGCCGGGCAGATTCCATTTCTAATTGTTGGCGATGAAATTACGGTGGAGGGCGGTGCGTTTCTGCTAGCCCTGGACCTGCCAGGGAGTTTTGAGTTTCCGGTACATCGGCCCTCGCAAGAAGCCATAGATGCTGTGACTGCTGTTGGTGGCTTGCCTTTAGTCTCTCTGCCTTTTGACATGAAGCATCCCTGGGAGGATTGGGAGGCGAACGGGTGTGAGGGGCTGGAGGTTCTGAATCTCTCTACCGTGGCGCGAGAGCAGATAAACGCACTGTCTCTCCTCTTCTGGCTATTGCCCCTCTGGAAACTAAAAGGGGAACTGGCCGTGATTCAAGCGCTCTGTGCCCGGCCAGATGCTTCTTTCGCTCGCTGGGATAAGCTACTGGCCACCGGGCGCAAATACATCGGGCTGGGTGCACTGGATGCCCATGCGCTCATGAAGATTCTGGGGAAGAAGTATCCTATCCCTAACTACGAGAATTCGTTTAAGGCAGTCAGTACCTGGGTTCTGACAGCAGACCGCACTCAGGCAGCGGTTCATGCGGCCATTCGACAGGGCCGCTGTTATTTTTCTTACGACTGCCTGGGAGATGCTGATGGCATGAAGTTTCTGGCAGTGCCCCCCCGCCCCCGTCTCTTTCCGGCTCCGCCGGGACGGAGGTGCCAGAAGACAGCGCGGGTGAAGAGCTTGCAGGCTCCCCTGTCCCGCGGAACGCGGATAAGACGGGGGCGGGGGGGGCATCTGTAATGGGCGAAGATGCCTCGTTAGGCTGCACACTCTATGCCCACGCACCTGATCCCAGGGCACTAGTACGCATCTATCTCAATGGACGTGTGGTTGCAGCCGGGTGGGGCATGGCGGCTCATGTTACTAGAGAGCCTGGGGCATATAGGGTAGAGGTCTATCGGGTTGGCGCATCGCTCGGGGCATTGCATCTGAATACGCGCCCGTGGATATTCACCAACCCGATTTATGTGCGTTAGCGCCGTGCGTTTAAGATAACCTTGGTGCCGTCGCGCTCCAGGGCAAAGGGCAGCTCCTGTAGCTCGGCCAGTGCGCCTCGGACTGCGGCCTGACGGTCTGGGGGGCAGAAGAGCAGCAGAAATCCACCACCACCTGCGCCTGCGACCTTGCCACCCACGGCACCAGCATCTAATGCCGCTTCGTAGAGGCGGTCGATTTCGGGATTAGAGATGCCCCCTGCAAGTTGGCGTTTATGCCGCCAGCCTTCATCTAAAATGCGCCCGATACGATTGAGGTTGCCCTCGCAAATCGCATCGTTTATCTCTTCCACCTGAGTTTTCAAGACATCTAGAGTGGTGCGCTTATCTTCGATGTTGTCTTTCTGCCGAGATAGGATGCCGTCGGCTTTGCGAGTAACTCCAGTGAAGAAGAGTAAGAGGGATTCGCCAAAGCGCAGGCGCTTGCCGTTGACTAAGGGAATCGATGTTGTCATCACGGAGCCATCCGGGCGAAAGTCAAACCGACGCAGGCCGCCATACGCGGCAATGTACTGGTCTTGCTTACCGATAGGCTTACCCAGAATGTCTATTTCGATCTCACAGGCTTCATAAGCCAGGCGTTCCGGGGTGACTAGCTCGCCATTATAGGCATAGAGCGCATGGAGCAGACCGACCGTGACAGCAGAAGAACTACCCAGACCGCTTCCTTCTGAGGGGATATCCGCCATAGTAGCGATTTCGATGCCACCGGTGATTCCGGCTTTGCGCATGGCTTCGCGGGCCAGCTCGTGCTCAATCTGGTCCACGGAATCGGTCATCTCGGTGCGGGAATAGCCGATACGGATCTTGCTGTCGAAGCGCTCTTTTACAATGACATAGATATATTTATCGATGGCTGTTGAGAGTACAGCCCCCCCACTCTCGCGGTAATATCCCTCGAAATCCGTGCCGCCGCCCGCAAAGCTGATGCGCAGCGGCGTTTGCGTAATAATCATCTCTCCACTTTCTCTCCCGAGGCGATGAGCGTGCCCGGCGGTATATGGACGCCCGATGCAATAATCACGCCATGGCCCAGCACGGCGCCCTCTACGCGCGCGCCTGCTTCTACAACCACGCCATCCCAGAGAATGGAGTCCTGCACGGAGGCACCAGACTGAATCTGACACCCTGCTCCAATGATATTGCGTCCTACAAGCGTCGCGCCTGGCTCTATGATTGCATCCGGAGCAATGGCAGGTTCGCCATGCAGCTCCACTGCATCCCAGTTCGCTTGTCGGTAGTTTTCCGGAGTTCCTGTATCTCTGAGATACCCATTCAGCGGCGTGGCATAGAGCCGCCCAGGAAACTCACGTAACAATGCCGGGAAAACATCACGCCCGAAATCATAGGAAACGCCCCCAGGGATTAAAGAGAGGACTTCCGGTTCCAGGATATACACCCCCGCATTTGCCTGATCTGTAAAAACGTCCTCAGCGGGTGGTTTTTCCACAAAGCGTGTCACTCGCCCTGAGCTATCGGTACCTACAAGCCCACAACCGGTTGGGGATGAGGTTGTAAATGTCGCAATTGTTGCCAGTGCATGGTTCTTAACGTGGAGTTCGATAAGGGGAGCTGGGTCAAATTGATAATAATTATCCCCATAAAGGACTAGAAACGGGGTATCGAAAAAATGTTCTAGCTTCTCTGACCCCACCCGCAGTTCCTAATAGTATTTCTTCGTAAGAATAGTGTATGGAGTCGCCAAACTCTTCCGCGATAGCTTCGGGACGGTGAAACAGGTTAACAGCGACGTTAGTGACACCTACTTGCTGTAGTAATGTTATTGTTCGGCGTAAAAGTGGGCTTCCCGCAATAGGAACCATGGGCTTTGGGTGTGTGAGAGTAAGGGGGCGGAGGCGTGTTCCTTCGCCAGCGGCAAGAACCATGGCTTTCATAGTATGATTTTATCTTGTAGATACCCTGCCTTCGGGCGTGCTTTATACAAAGGTCTATGTGTATTTCACCCATTGTGTTGCAGGCTTCCCTGACCTAAAATAGTGGAACGTCGTCGTGTGCACCTACACAGGAAGTTGGTGCAATATTACTTCAAAAATCCATCCTGGAGAGGAAGTCCCTCTTAAATGAAGCAAAGAAGCACTTCAAAAAAAGCGTTCACGCTTATAGAACTGCTGGTGGTTATAGCCATCATTGCCATATTGGCCGCCATTCTCTTCCCTGTGTTTGCACAGGCTCGTGAGAAGGCTCGCGCAGCCGCTTGTCTGAGCAATACCAAACAGATTGCAACCGCATCTATGATGTACATGCAGGACTACGATGAAATCGTTCTGCCTGCACACATGAGCTACACGGATCAGCAGGTCGGTACCTATACCGGTCCTGGACCTGGTAGTGGAAGCGTAGCTGACTGGAAGCGATTCTGGCACTACATCATTCAGCCCTATGTGAAGAACTTCCGGCTGGTTGTCTGCCCGAGCCAGTCCTCCAAGACCGGTCCAGACTGGGCCGATGACGCGGAAAACGTACGTGGTGGCACCGGTGTTGGCTACGGTATCAACGATACTATGGCAACCTGGGATGGCTCCACGACTGGCTACCCCTCGCTGGATCGCCCCGCATCTCTGGTTCTCTTCGCCGACGCTGGTGCGTTGTCGATGAGCTCCGACAGTGAGATGTGGAACACCAACCAGGCAGCCCGCGCCGCGTTCAAGGCCGATCCCGATAACTACAAGGGACCGGGTGGCTATAACGCCGCAGCGAGCGCTCGTTTCGAGAACGCGCACCGCTCTAACTGGGACGGTGGTGGTGACGCTGCTCTGTACCCGGTAGCCCGCCACAACAAGTTCTGCAACGTCGTTTACTTCGACGGTCATGCCAAGGCAATCCGACTGAGCCAGTTCTGGATTGTTCCCGGTAAATCCAAGATCGCTCGACCGGGCGGCACGGTCGACACCAAGTTCGACTGGGGTGGTCCGGCGGATATCTTCGCTCAGGCCGGCGTCCGTGGTGATGACAACGATCCAAACCGCGACGCAGCTCACGGCTGGAACTAAGTATCCTAGATACCGACAACGCCGGAGGAACTTTCTTCCGGCGTTGTCGCTTCTTTAGTACATGGATTCGAAGACGCATCTTTCCACGGGGGCATCTACTCCTAAGCAGTCACGACGAAAATTTCTACCTGTTCTAATAGGTATTCTCGTCGCTGTTGTCGGCCTTCTATTTTTGATGCGGTGGTTAAACCGCGTTCCGCCACCACCGCCCGCTTCCGCACCTCTGGCTACTCGCCGCGCCTACTGGCAAAACCGCATCAAGTCGAATATCTCCGACCGCGAAGCCTACCTTCAGCTTGGTCTATTAGAAGAGCGGGCTGGATTCTTTAAATCGGCGCAACGCTACCTCGAAAGCGCAAGAGCCATAGGACTCCCCGATAGCGAAGTAAGCGCACCATTGGGTAGAGTCTACGCTCAGGTTGCTATGCTAGATGAGGCTCAAACCGAGTTGGAAAAGGCGATCTCCCTTTTCCCGCAACAATGGGAGCCTGTCGCCAACCTCGCGGGCCTTTACTTGCGTAATGGCCGTAGTTCCAGAGCCACCGTTGTTATCAAAGATTTTATAAAGCGCGCGGATCTTGCCAAACTCAGTGGTCCAGAGCTAGACCGGGTTGGATTAGCTCTACTGGAGCACGGCATGGAAGCTGATGCCCAGCGCGTGTCTGAAGAAATACTACGCCGAGACCCGGACTCTGTGGGGGGCTTATCTCTGGGCGCTCGCGCCGCCTTTGCCTTGCATGACGCTTCTAAAGCGGAGCAGCTTCTGGATAAAGTTCTCACCAAGATCCCAGATGAGACAACGATCCTCTACTTCTACGGCCTAGTGCTACGCCAGCAAGGGAAGTATGACAAGGCCTTAGCCGCCTGGCAAAAAGCGCAAGCGGCGAATCCCAATGCTGCCGATGTCTATGAGCGCATTGGAGAAGAATACGCACGTCGCAAAGACTATAAGCGATCTGCAGAAGCTCTAGAATTTATCGCTTTAGCGGATAGCAGCCTTCCATCTGCCCTGAAAACGGCAGAGGCGTATCGTGCGGCGGGCAATCAAGACCAGGCAAACTATTGGGAGGCCGTTGTCGCCGGGCTTCAGGGTAAGTTCGAGCTTGCTCTCGTCAAGGCCAAGCTAGCCGCCGCCTCCAAGAACCCCGAGATCAAACGGCGTGGGCAAATCTCGATAGCCGAAGCCTATCGTGGCATGACCAAAAAGCCGGAGTATCTGGCGGCGGTTCTGGAAGCCACCAAAGCAGGTACTGCCGAAGACTACCTCCTGCGTACCCGCGCTTACGAGTATCTCTCGGAATACGATAAGTACATCGCTACACAGAATGAAGCCATTCGTAAGTTCCCAGACAGAGAAGCCGCTCTACGATTCAGCCTCGCTCTGATTTACTCCAAGATAGGCAAGCGGGAAGAAGCGGAGAGTAATCTCAAGCGCTCCATTGAGCTTGACCCAAGGAATGTGGAGGGTATGCGGAGGTTAGCGAGTGAGTACTTCCGTACCCGAAGCATAGGCGACCACCTGGAGCAAGCCAGCGAGCTGGCCCGCAAGATAGTTTCCATGACCCAGGATGAGCCAGATGACTGGTTTCTTCTGGGGCAGATCTACGCCGCGCAGAATCAGCTACCCCGCGCCATTTACTGCTTTGAGCATACTATCGACCTGGAGCCTGGATTCGGGCCGGTTTATCTGGAGCTTGGCCGTGCCCAGGCCCGCAATGGTAACAGCAACGCCAGCAAGGAAATGATGGCGCTTTACCAGAAATATGTCGTTGCTGAGCAGCCAGCGACAGACTCTGCTCACTCGTGTTCGCCGCAGTGATGCGACCGACAGAGACCACGTAGCTTATGCCAGCTTGCTGCTGCGTATGGGCGATACAAATGAAGCGCTGAGTCAATATGAGCAGGCTTATCTCAAAAATCCGAAAAACAATGATGTGAAAACGGCTCTGCACTATATGTATAAGCGCATGAACCTGCCAGACCGAATTGACCAGCAAGGAGTTCCAGGCAAGTGAAGCGGTTATCCTGGCTGCTACTCCTGGCCTTCCCTCTTGTCTGGGGCTGTCCTAAACCGACGGCAGTAACTGGTGAAAAGCCTGCCGATACGACTCCTACATCGTTTACGGAGATTTCTGATTCGGCGGGCGTAAAGTTCGTGCATGAAACTGGTGCTCGCGGCAAGAAGCGTATGCCAGAGACAGTCGGCTCTGGGGTCGCGTTTTTTGATTATGATAACGATGGCAAGCTAGATATTTTAATTATCAATAGTTGTTCCTGGCCTGATGATCCGAAGCCTGTTCGCTCTTCCCCCAAGCTGTATCGGAACCTGGGGAATGGGAAGTTTGAAGATGTCACAGCAAAGGCAGGTTTAGAGCGCACTTTCTATGGTATGGGCGTTTCCGTGGGCGACTATGACAACGATGGCTGGGAAGATATCTACCTCACCGCTGTTGGACCAAACTACCTTTTCCATAACAATCACGGCGTCTTTGAAGACAAAACTAAGGAAGCAGGGGTCATCGGGGTTCCGCTGCCTGGCACTAAGCTGGAGAATAAGTGGTCCTCCAGCAGCGCCTCGGCTAGACTATAACAAAGATGGCAAGTTAGACCTCTTTGTCTGCCAGTATGTGAAGTGGTCGCCACAGATAGATCCGTTCTGTGGGAAATCCGGTATCCGGGGATACTGCCCACCAGGGAACTTCGAAGGGGCGCGCTGTACTCTATTCCGTAATGAAGGCAATGGAGTCTTCAAAGATGTCTCCAAAGAAACTGGCATCTTAGATGGCGCGCTAGGAAAATCCTTTGGGATCGCTGTCGCGGACTACAATGGGGACGGTTGGCTGGATATAGCAGTCGCAAACGACACCTGGGCAAACTTCCTTTTTATGAACCAGGAAGGCAAGCGGTTCGTCGAAAAGGGTGTCGAGAGCGGAATCGCGTTTGCCGAGAGTGGCAAGGCCAAGGCTGGCATGGGAATCGATGTAGCGGATTTCCGAAACAATGGCGAGTTCGCGATGGTTATTGGTAACTTCGCGGAAGAAGGTCTCTCCCTGTTTGAACCCATGAAAGACACACCTGGGATGTTCCAGGACAGCGCTCAGACCATGGGTATTGTTGCCCCCAGCCTGCTGAACGTTACCTTTGCGGCGTTCTTCTTAGACTATGACCTGGATGGCTGGCAGGATATTCTTGCCACCAACGGGCATGTAGACGATATTGTAAATACCTACAACTCCTCGCTGACGTTTCGGCAAAAGCCACTTCTGTTCCACAATGAAAAAGGCCAGAAGTACACAGATGCAACCAAGGAAGCGCAGCTGGAATATAAGATAGTAGGACGTGGCGCGGCCTGCGGAGATATCGACAACGATGGCGATCTCGACATAGGCATTGTTGACAATCAAGGGAAGTTTCTGCTTTTTCGGAACGACCGAAAAAATCAGAATCACTGGATTCGGATAAAGCTGACGGGGACTCGCTCGAACCGAGATGCCTTAGGGGCTCTGGTCAAGCTAAAAGCGGGCGGAATCACTCAGCAGCAGTATCTGAAAAGTGGTGGTGGATTTCTTAGTGAAAACGAGCGAGTGTTGACCTTTGGTTTAGGCTCGGCAACCGCTATCGAATCTCTAGAAATACACTGGCCAAGTGGGGCAGTAGAGCAGGTAAAACCTCAGGCGGTCGATAAGCTCTACCATATCACAGAAGGAAAGGGTTTCGAATCATTATGAAACAACAGATACCAGTAGCAGCAATTATCGGCGCGGCCGTTGTTGTCCTCGGCCTCGTCGGTTTCTTCGCCTTCCGCACATTCGGCGATGATCACGGCACGGTAAGCCCAGCAGACGTTGCAAATCACCGGAAGCAGCAGCCAGCAGAGCATGGAGGCTGGCGCTAAGCAGAGCCAGAACAACCGTATGCGCCCCGGCATGCACCCCGGCATGGGGAGCTATCAGCGGCTAAGCAGATGCGTGGAGGCGGTGGTCGTTAGACCGTGACAAGACGCCGTTTTTTTTGTGCTGTCGGTGCGGCCTCTCTGAGCGCAGGATGTTCTCTGCGCTCCGGAGGCCGCACCACCATTCGCTTCTGGAACGGCTTTACAGGGCCAGATGGGCGGACGATGCTCCGCATGGTCCGGCGCTTCAATGAGGCAAACCCAGATGTCAATGTGCTCATGCAGCGCATGGCTTGGGGCACCTACTGGAACAAACTCTTTGTCGCTGGCCTCGGAGGGCGTGCCCCCGAGGTCTTTGTGCTACATACCCGCACCTTGCTTCGTTTCGCGCGGGCTGGTTTTGCCGCTCCGCTAGAGCAAGTGCTGGGCGATTTCCCCACAAACGACATCGACCAGAATGTCTGGAACGCCACAAAAATAGATGGGCAGCACTACGGGCTGCCGCTCGATGTCCATGCCATGGGCATGTACTACAACAAAAAGCTCTTTCGCGAAGCAGGCTTAGACCCCGAAAAGCCCCCCACGAACCGCGAAGAGTTCATGGATGCTATGCGCCGCATGAAGAAAGGGGAGCAGTGGGGCTTTGTCTTCACCAATGCGGAAACCTGCAGCTACACCTTCCTCCGGCAGTTCGGTGGTTCGCCCTTCAACGAAGACTTCACCCGGTGCACGCTGACGCGCAAGGAAAACGTGGAAGCGCTTACCTGGTGCCGTAAACTCATTGAAGACAAGCTGGCGCCCTCCCCCGAAAACTTCGACTCCTGGATCGGCTTCCGACAGGGAAAGATCGGAATGGCTTTTGAAGGCATCTACATGCTCGCGGACCTTCAGAAGCAGCAAGACTTAGAGTTCGGCGGCGCGCCTGTGCCGCAAGTGGGCACCGAAAAAGCAGTCTGGGCTGACTCTCATAACCTCTGTCTGAAGTCCGGATTAGAGCCGCATGTTCAGGATGCGGCATGGCGCTTTATGCGTTTCCTTTCGGATAATAGCGTCGACTGGGCCGCCGGGGGGCAGATACCGACTCGCCCCAGCCTGCGCGCCACTCCAGAGTTCAAAGCGCTCACGGTCCCCAGTGCCTTCGCGCAGCAAATCCCCTTTGTACGCTATCACCCGCAGCTCCCCTTTGTGTTCGAGTACCTGACCGAGTACAACCTCGCGGTAGAGAAGATTCTGCGCGGGCGTGCCACCGCTCTAGAAGCGTTCGGGGCCGCAGAGAAGCGTGTCAATGAGATCATAGCCAGGGAGAAGACCCCGTGAAGCGAAATCACTGGTCAGGCTGGCTCTTCGCTGCGCCACATCTGCTTCTCTTTTTGACCTTCGTGTTCGGTCCGCTACTATTCGGCCTGGGACTCTCCCTATTCCGCTGGGATTTGCTCTCCACACGTCCGGCGGCCTTCGTTGGGGCGGATAATTACCGCGAAGCCCTGACCGATGAGTATGTCTTCAAAGCGCTGGGAGCCACAGTCAAGTTCGTGGTATTGGCCGTACCCACTACCCTCCTGCTGGCGCTCTTACTCGCTGTAGGGCTAAATGCTGTCACAGAGAATCGGCGCGGATTCTGGCGGGCGCTTATCTATCTACCCAACTTGCTTACAGTCAGTGTGGTAGGCCTGCTCTGGCGCTGGTTCTACAATACCGAGTTTGGCGTCTTCAATGCTTATCTGGCGCCGCTGGGCCTCAAGATTCCCTGGCTCTCGGATGTGAACTACGCCATGCCCGCCATTGTGCTCATGACACTCTGGTGGACAGTCGGCGGCCCCATGCTTGTGTTACTTGCAGCCCTTCAGAATGTCCCGGCGGCCTATCACGAAGCGGCAGCACTGGATGGCGCCACTGGCCCTCAGACCTTCTTTCGAATCACGCTGCCTATTCTCAGGCCGGTGCTCCTGTTCTCCATGGTCATGAATGTTATAGGCGCCTTCCAGGTCTTCGGGCAGGTGTATATGATCACCAGCGGAGGTCCAGAACTCTCTACCCGAACCCTGGTGCAGTACATCTACGACACTGCGTTTAACAACTACCGCATGGGCTATGCGGCGGCTATCTCCTGGTTGCTCTTCTTAGTCATTGCCGGCTTCTCTATCGTTCAGTTCCGCCTTATGAGGGAGCGCAAGTAGATGGAGATTCCTTCTCTGCCCGGAAAGCGTGTCTGCCTGCGCGCCCTGGAAGAGAGCGATGTAGATGCCATCTTCCGCCTCTTCTCTGACCCGGAGGCTATGCGCTACTGGAGCTTCCCGGCGTATACCGAGCGTGCTCAAGCCGAGGAGCATCTGGCACGCCATACGGAGCGCATCAATGACGGCAATGTCATTGCCTGGGGCATCGCTAAGGACCAGGAACTTATCGGTACCGTAGCACTTCACAAGCTGGATTTCGAGCAGGGGCGCTGTGAGCTGGGCTACATGCTGGGCCGCTCGCACTGGGGGCAGGGACTGGCTTCTGAAGCCATCTCCCTGGCTCTTGACTATGCCTTTGGCAGGCTTCACTTGCGGCGACTGGAAGCGGACATAGACCCGCGTAACACAGCTTCTCAGAAGCTTTTAGAGAAATTGGGTTTCCAGCAGGAAGGCTACCTGCGAGAGCGCTGGAATGTAGAAGGAGAAATCTCCGACAGCGCGCTCTTTGGCCTGCTGCGCCGAGAGTGGGAAGCCAGGGACGAAAAATGAGACGATCCAAATTCTCTCCTGCGGAGCTTCTTATCGCATTTGCCGCGCTGGTCTTCTCGGTCCCCGTTCTGCTTATCTTGATTACGGCGCTCAAGCCAGACTCAGAAATCGTTAAGTTCGCCAGCATACTGCCGCATAGAGCGACTACAGCGAACTTTCAGGAAGTGCTGGGCACCCCGGAAGAGATTCCGCTACTGCGCTGGTTCCTGAACTCGGTAGGTATTGCTACAGCGACTTCGGCGCTGATACTGACTGTCTCGGCCCTGTCCGCCTATGCGTTCGCACGCCTGCCCCTGCCCGGCAAGAAATGGGTATTCCCGCTGGTTCTGGGCACGCTCATGGTGCCCGGGCAGATTCTGCTGGTACCGGTCTATCTGCTCTTGAACAAACTGGGCTGGCTGGATACGCCATTAGCGCTAGTTGTTCCAGCAGCAGGTGGAGCGTTCGGATTCTTCATGCTGCATAGCTTCTTTACCAGCCTGCCCCGCGAGCTGGAAGAGGCAGCGGAGCTAGATGGCTGCTCCAAGTTCGGTATCTTCTGGAACGTTATCTTGCCGCTCAGCCGGGCGCCGCTGGCCGCACTGGCTATCTTTACGTTCGTAGGTTCCTGGAACGACTTTCTAGGCCCTCTGGTCTTCTTGGACTCCGTGGACCACTACACGCTACCCGTGGGTATCGCTCTGTTCCAGTCCAGCTATGCCAATGAGTATGGCCTCACTCTGGCCGCAGGTACCCTCTGTACTCTGCCCACGGTACTGGCTTTCCTTATCTTCCAGCGCCATATTCTGGCGGGTATGGCTGCCTCCGGCATGAAAGAGTAAAGTAAGGGCGTGTTAGACGCCCAGACTATCTTCACTACCGAGAGACTGCTCTGCCGCCGCTGGCAAGCCTCCGATATAGAGCCCCTCTTTGCCGTGTACAGCGACTCGGAAGCGATGCGCTGGGTAGGCGATGGAGCACCGTTACTCCGAGAGCATTGCGAGCACTGGCTGGAGGTCACGGATACTAACTATCAGAAACGCGGCTACGGCATGTTTGCACTGGAAGAAAGAGAAACCGGGCAGGTTATCGGGTTCTGCGGCATTGTACACCCAGGCGGCCAGCCGGAAGCCGAAGTCAAGTACGCTCTACTGAAATCGCACTGGGGCAAAGGACTCGCTACCGAAGCAGTGCGAGCACTTCTAGATTACGGCCACCAGACACACGGCTTGAGTGAGATAATCGCTACCGTTGCACCCGCCAATCTGGCCTCCCAGCGAGTACTGCTCAAATCTGGAATGACACAGGGCGAGCTTCGAGAAAACCCAGATGGCTCTCATACCCAGGTCTTCATCTGGGGAGCCCCTAGCGCGTAAAGAGAAACTTGATAGCCGCAGCGATAGTGAGTCCCCAGGCCAGGCTCTCAAAGAGCTTCTGATCGATTTTCTTTGCTATAAGGCGACCTATTACTCCGCCCAGCAGCGCGGCAGGAAAAAGTACGGCGGAGAAGGCTATAGAGTGCAGGTTTAGCACGCCAGCGTAGGCGGCGAAGGGGACCTTTATCCAATTGATTAAGAAGAAGAACCAGGCAGCCGTCGGAAGAAAAACCTCTTTCGGCAGGCGCATGGCCAGCAGATAGAGATTCATCACTGGACCGGCAGCGTTGGCTACCATAGTCGTGAAGCCCCCCATCAATCCTGTCGGCGGCGCAATCCAGGCAGGCAGGCCCTTCTCTACATCGCCCAGTTTTCCCAAGCGGCGCAGGACAGCGAGACCGATAAGAGCAAGGAGTAGCCAGCCCAGTAGCCGGGTCATGGCTTTGGCATCTATCCCCTTTAAAAACAGGGTGCCGATAACAATGCCCGGTAGCGCCCAGGTAAGCAGGCGACCTATCTGCTTCCAGTCCGCACCCTTGCGATAGGTAATGATTGCGAGGATATCGGCGCACATGAGCACGGGTAGAAGTGTGCCGGTCGCCTGCTTAGAGTCCATAGTCTGTGCCATGAGCGGCACAGAGAGAATTCCCAGCCCCGGTATCCCCGTCTTGGCCACACCCGCCGCAACTGCTGCCCCAAGCACACAGGTCCAGCCGAGCGGGCCAAGGTCCGGCAGTATCACGACGGATACGCGGCCAGTCGCCCGGAGAGCAGCAGTCCTAGCAGCAGTGCTCCCAGAACAATGCGGTAGATAACAAAGACCAGCGGAGAGTTTTTGGCCAGGTAGCGCAGCAGCCAGTTGATACAGGCATAACCCACAATCCCAGCTACCACGGTAGATATAGCAATGTCTGTTTTAGACCAGACCATCGCATTGGGCTTGGCCTCATGGCTCAGGTCTGGCTTGATGAAGTCTTTTAGCTCCAACAGCCCGGCCAGTGTGATAGCTGGCAGCGAGAGCAGAAACGAGAACCGAACGGCGGCGTCTGGAGCAAGCCCGGTCAGATATGCGCCAATCAGCGTGGAGCCAGAGCGAGACGCGCCGGGCACAAGCGCCATACACTGGGCAGCACCTACTACCAGGCCATCTTTGATGGTTACGGTGTTCAGCGGGCGGTCGTTCTTAGTGAATTTATCCGCTGCCCAAAGAACAATCGCCATAACTATCTGGGTAATAGCAATCACATAGAGGCTACGAAGCGACCCTTCGATATGCTTTTTGAGCAGCAGACCCAGCACGGCAATCGGAATCGTGCCCAGAAGCACCGCCATTCCCAATCGCTTCTGAGCCGGGTCACCCTCTTTACTCAGCATGGCCTTCAGGGTATCGAAGATATCTTTGCGGAAGTAGAGCAAAACCGCGACCACGGTGCCGAGCTGAATGACAGCCGTGAAGGCAGCGCCCGGATCTTTCCAGCCAAGAAGGGCCGGAATAATCTCCAAGTGGGCGGTAGACGAGATAGGCAGGAACTCGGTGATGCCCTGAACAATGCCCAGGACAATCGCTTGTAGCAGATGCAAGTGAGACTACTCTTTCTTGAGACCTGGCGCGGCGCTCAAAGCGCGGCGCAGTCGAATATTGCCATTGCTCTTGTGGCCGCGGCGCCTGGGCTGCCGGGGGTAGACATAGAGATGCAACAGAACCGTGCGCACCAGGGCAGTCACAGGCGCGGCCAGGAACATTCCCAGCAGCCCGAAGAACTCCCCGCCGAGCAGCAAGACAACGATAATCACCACGGGATGCAGATGCAGCCGATGCCCCAGAATCATGGGGGTAATCACCTTGCTCTCAATCAGGTGCATTATCGTAAAGGCAATGAGAACGCCAACCAGGGTAGCGTAATTCCCACTCTGCGCGGTCTGTACGGAAACCAGGGTAGCGAGTGGAATGAACCCTAAGAGTGGCCCGATCACAGGAATCACACGGGTGACTCCGGCGATAAGCGCGAGAATCAGGGCGTACTTGATATGCAAGATCCCGAGCAGACCGCCAACGAATACCGCTGCGATAATGGCAAGGGTTAGCTGAGCCAGCAAGTAGGCTCGCATAATATCGCCGCTTTCTCGCAAGATACCGAGAATCGCCCGTTGCTGGCGGCGCTCCGAGAAAAAGCGGATGAACTCATTGCGCAGGGTCTTGCCATCTACCAGGAAATAGAACGCTAAAATGGGCAGCAGTATCAGCTCCACAAGGGAGTTGATGCCTTTGCCAATATTTTTAAACGCCCCGGTGAACGCGCCAGTAACCGCTTCGGCAACTCCAGGCGGCATCTCTCCCGGATGAGTAGCCGTATTTGGTAGTGTGGGAGAGGGTGGTGTGGTATCGCCCGTGTTAGTTGTCTTATCCGTCTTATCTTCGAGCAGGTTGCGTATCTGCTCCGGAGCCTGGTTATGTACCCAGTCCGGAAGCTTCTGATACCAATTCTTGAAGTCTTCGAACTTCTGGACAAGCTGTGGCTGGTAGGTCGGCCAGTTCTTGGTGAGATCATTGGCCTGGTCCTGGAATGGCTTCAAGAAGGCCATTACGATTCCTACCAGCATGCCGATTAGTAGCAGCAGGGCAATCGCGGCAGCGGCGCTTTTCCGTCCATGGGGCTTCATTTGCCGGAAGGGCGCCGTCTTGGAAAGGGGCAACGCCAGGGCTCCCGCCGCGCTTGCCAGAATCCCTGCCCCGATAAGAGTGGTGACAATGGTATGGCTGCGCACCAGTACATAGACTGCCAGCGCCAGGACACCTACCCGGAAGAGCCAGCGACTGAACGAGCGCCAGAACTCCTCGAATTGAGTTCGGGCAGTCAGGCGGAGTCGCTCATGCTCTTCGGTAGTCATAGTTTAAAGATTATACGCTTCGAAAATCCACTCACGGATAAGCTGAGCGGAATTGCCCTCACCATAAGGACTGGCCGCTTTTGCCATGGCGCTGTAAGCAGCGTCGCTGCTCAACAGATTTTTAGCTTCTGCGTACACAACATCCTTATCGGTTCCCACGAGCTTTGCGTTCCCGGAGTGAACCCCTTCGGGCCGCTCCGTGGTTTTGCGCAGAATCAGAACCGGCTTACCCAGCCCCGGCGCTTCTTCTTGTGCTCCACCTGAGTCGGTCAGCAGAAAGTGGCTGGCCTTCATCACATGTACAAACGGGAAGTAGTCCAGCGGCTCGGTCAGCAGAATGCGCTCATGCCCTGAGAGTATCGGCAGCACGGCCTCACGCACGGTGGGATTCCGGTGCATGGGGAAGACAATACGAACATCGGGGAAATCTTCCACGAGCTGACGAATGGCGTTGCTGGCCGCCTGCATGGGCTCGCCCCAGTTCTCACGGCGGTGCATGGTTACCAGAATCAGCCTGCCGGAGCGCTTTACAAACTCGCCGAGCGCGGCATCTTCGAACTCGTAGTCTCGGGCAGCGACTTCACGCAGAGCATCGACAACCGTATTGCCGGTGACCCGAATGTCCTTCTCGGCGACTCCCTCAGCCAGCAAGTTGCTCTTAGAAAGTTCCGTGGGGGCGTAGTGAAAGTCCGCCAGACGGGTAGTCATGCGCCGGTTCATCTCTTCGGGGAACGGATCGAACTTTTCATCGGTTCGCAGACCCGCCTCCACATGCCCAAAGCGCGCTTTGGCATAAAACGCTGCCAGAGAGGCCACGAAGGTAGTCGTCGTATCTCCCTGGGCAATCACTAAATCCGGCTTCTCTTTTTCCAGCACGGGAGTCAGCGCCTGAAGCGCACGCGCCGTCATGTCCGAGAGGGTCTGGCCGGGCAGCATGAGCCCAAGATCGTAGTCCGGCTTGATTTGAAAGACAGAGAGCACCTGGTCCAGCATCTCACGGTGCTGACCGGTAGAGATAACCACCTGCCGAATCTGCTGAGGGAACTTCTCCAGCTCTTTCACCAGCGGAGCCATCTTCACGGCATCCGGGCGAGTGCCAAACACACAGGCGACTGTGATCTGACTCACGAGCGGGCCTCCCACTCACTCCGGCTCATTTCGTAGCGAATATAACGTCTCTCTTCGTTCTTCACAGTGCGAAGCTCTTCTCCTACATGGCGCATGCCCAGTTTTTCTAGCACACGCCGACTTCCTATATTGCTCTCATCGGCAAACCCGACCAGGGTTTTGAGGGAGAAAGTCGTGAAGCCGTGGTCACGTGCTACGGCTGCCGCTTCCGTCATCAAGCCCTTTCCCCATTGGTCTTTATTGAGTAAGTAACCAATCTCGGCGATACCCGTCTTCTTGGCACCATGCAGTCCCATGAGGTCCACGGAGCCGATAAGCGTCTCGTGGAGCAATACCGCCAATCCCAGAGACTCACCTCGTCGGCGCCGCTCTACCTGATCATAAAGGAAGTTACGCACGGATTCGATGTCGTTGGCGGGCTGCCAGGGCAGGAACCGGGTCACCTCCGGGTCGGAGGCACAGAGGTAGAGTGCTGCGGCATCGTCGATATGCAGCGGGCGCAAGGTAATACGCTCGCCTACAAGTACCAGGTCATCCGGGGCGCTTTCCCGCTGGCGCGGGCGCACGAACCCAAAGAGTGGCCAGGGTAGCTTGAGGCTAATGGGCATCAGCGCCCCCACCGCCAGGCAATGAGTAGTGCCACAAGGCACGCCCCGGCAGTCAAGCCATAGATAGCCCACACGGCCTTGCGAACCGAGAGCCCACTCTGTGTGAGGCGGTGATGTATATGGGTCTTATCCGCAGCCGTAGGCGATTTCTTTTCTGCGACACGCCGCCCGACCACATAGACAGCATCGAAGATAGGAACTCCCATAACCAGTACGGGCACCACTACGGAGATAGCAGCAGGAATCTTAAACGCGCCGGTGACGGCAAGCATGGCGAGCAGGAAGCCGAGAAAATAGCTGCCGACTGTGCCCATAAAGATAGAGGCAGGGTTGTAGTTATGCCGCAGGAACCCCACACAGGCACCTACCAGAGCCGCTGCCAGAAGCCCGACAGTAGATTCGTGCTGGAGTGCGGCTAATAGTCCCATAGTGGTGGCCGCAATCGCGCAGGTACCTGCTGCCAGACCATCCAGGCCATCTAAAAAGTCAAAGGTTTTGGTAGCTAAAAAGGCCCAGAACATGGTTCCGAGCACCGAAACGATCATGGGAAGCTGGAAGTAAGTGCCATCCAGAGGGTTGGTCACACCATCTATGCGGGCGCCTAAGGCCGCCGCCACAAAGCCACCGAGTAGCAAAGCCAGAGTCTGGAGCTTGGGCGAGAGGTCGATTTTGTCATCTAGCAGCCCGATAAACGCCACTAGAACAGCGCCAATCAGAGTACCAAGAATGGGATGTGGGGCAATACCATAGAAGGGGCGAGGGCCATGGCTTGCTCCATGAACCTGCGGCAGGTTTCCGCCAAGCAGGAAGCGAATCGCTAGAAAGGCAACAAAGAACCCGACCACGATAGCAACACCGCCCCAGAGTGGTGTGGGCAGCTTATGGGCATCACGCTCACGTGGCTCACGGACGACTCCTGCCTGCCGCGCCAGCTTCTTTACCAGCGGGGTCATGAGTATAGTGGTTATCCCGGCCAGCAGCGCAGCAAGGCCCATCTGTTGCAATAGCTGTAATTTCATTGCAGAATCAGCGCGTCCCAGCCTACTTCTGTCCGCCGTGGCGGCTCTGGCAGGCGAGCGATTTCAACGCGTCCTGCCTCTAATACTTCTCTTGCCCACCCTTCGGGTTCCTCCCCGAAGAAAACTACCCGAACAATGCCCGCTCCCACTATCATTCGGGCGCACACATGGCAGGGTCTACAGGTACAGTACAGGGTTGCTCCCTGTGTAGAAACCCCGTGCAGAGCCGCCTGGGCAATGGCGTTCTGCTCGGCATGCAGTGTCCGAATACACCGGTCGTCTTCCAGCAGACACCCCACATCAATACAGTGCGCCTGTCCTGGCGGTGAGCCATTGTACCCTGAGGTCAGGATTCGCTTCTCACGCACCAGCACCGCCCCTACATGACGACGAGTGCAGGTAGAGCGAGTCGCTACCTCACGGGCAATCGAAAGGAAATACTCATCCCACGACGGGCGGGTGGTCACAGACCATCCCCCCCCGCCCCCGTCTTATCCGGCTTCACCGGGACAGGTGGGCCAGAGAGCTTGCCCGGCTCCCCCGTCCCGCGGAACGCGGAATAAGACGGGGGCGGGGGGGGCACGAACTCTACCACAGCGGGAAGCGATGGCACAGGGCTTTGACTTCTTCCTTTACCGCGGCGACAGCGGCATCGTCGTGGCGGACTTCCAGGGCGCGGTCGATAAGTTCGGCAATCACCGGCATCTCCGCTTCGGTCATGCCACGCGAGGTAACCGCAGGAGTCCCTAAGCGCAGGCCACTGGTTTTGAACGGTGGATTCGGGTCGTTAGGGATCGCGTTCTTGTTCGCCGTGATACCCGCCATGTCCAGCACTTCCTGGGCTCGTTTCCCATTCAGGCGCTTGGAGCGCAGGTCAACCAGCATCAGGTGGTTATCAGTACCACCAGAGACCAACCGAAATCCCTGAGCGGCCATAGCTTCTGCTAGCGCGCGGGCGTTCTTGCGAATCTGCGCCTGGTAGGTCTTGAACTCGGGGGTCATGGCCTCTTTTAGCGCCACAGCCTTGGCAGCGATCACATGCATGAGTGGGCCGCCCTGCATACCGGGGAAGATGGCCTTGTCGATATCCTTGGCGTACTCTTCTTTGCAGAGGACCAGACCACCACGTGGGCCACGCAGAGTCTTGTGGGTAGTCGTAGTCACAAAGTCACAGAACGGCACCGGGGACGGATGCTCGCCCGCCGCAACAAGACCGGCGATATGCGCCATGTCTACCCAGAGCTTCGCTCCCACCGAGTCCGCAATCGATTTCAGCCGCTCCCAGTCGATAATGCGGGCGTACACCGTGGCGCCGCCCAGAATCAGCTTCGGCTTGTGCTCGTGGGCCAGCCGCTCGATAGCGTCGTAGTCTAAGAGCTCATTCTCGTCTAAACCATAGGGAATGGGCTCGTAGAGAATTCCAGAGAAGTTCACGGGGGAACCGTGGGTCAGGTGCCCACCCTGCGCCAGGTCCATGGCCAGGTACTTATCGCCCGGCTGCATAGCGGCGAAGAACACCGCCATATTCGCGTTCGCCCCGGAGTGCGGCTGTACATTGGCGTGCTCCGCTCCGAAGATCGCCTTGGCCCGGTCTATGGCAAGGTTCTCCACAATGTCCACATATTCACAGCCGCCGTAGTAGCGTTTGCCCGGATAACCCTCTGCGTATTTATTGGTCAGGCTGGAACCCTGTGCTTCACGCACGGCGCGCGAGACAACGTTCTCGCTAGCAATCAGTTCCAGCTTGTCTTCCTGGCGGCTATCTTCTTTGCAAATCGCCGCGAAGACCTCGGGATCGGCCTCAGGCAGGGGGGTATTCATAGACACGGTGGGGTTACGATGCTCCTCAACAAGAATGCGGGAAAAATCCCGTCCATTGTATCGCGCCTGCCTCGGCAAAGAAAGCGGTAAACTTTTTGGCATGGGTGAGCTGCAATTCGTGATGCTGGGGGCGGGTTTCTGGGCGGGCTATCAGCTTGCGGCCTGGCAGGAAATACCCGGCGCACGCTGTATCGGCGTCTGTGCCCCAGATCGTGTGAAGGCGGAAGCTCTGGCAAGCCAATTCGGAATCTCAGGCATGTACACCGACCCGACGGAGGCTATTGCTAAGAGCGGCGCGGATTTCATCGATATCGTCACGCCGCCTGCTACACATCCCGAATTAGTACGCCTAGCCCTCTCTTATAAGAAGCCCACCATTTGCCAGAAACCCCTTGCCGAGACGCTTGCGGACGCCGAAGCTCTTGTGGCGGAAGCGCAGGCAGCAGAAGTCCCCTTGCTAGTTCATGAGAACTGGCGCTGGCAGGCTCCACTGCGAGCGCTTAAAGCAGAGCTAGATAGCGGCGTAATCGGCGAGGTATTCCGGGCACGGCTCACCATGGTCTCCGGGTTCCCTCTCTTTATCAATCAACCTGGCTTGAAAAAGCTAGAGAGATTTCTGCTGGCAGATATCGGCGTGCATGTATTAGACACGGCCCGGTTCCTTTTTGGCGAAGCGGATCAAGTCTACTGCCACCTGCGCCGCGTGCAGCCAGATATAGCTGGGGAAGACGCCGCTACGATACTCACCCAACATTCCCACATGAGTGTGATTACCGAGCTGGGCTACGTACAGAACTTCTATGAGCGGGATCGCTTCCCTCAGACATTCGCTTTTATAGAAGGCGCACAGGGCTCTATTGATCTGGCTACCGACTATTGGCTTCGCACCACCACGAAGGACGGTACTTACGCTCGGCGTGTGTCGCCTCCACGTTACCGCTGGGCCAACCCAGAATACGATGTCGTTCACGCCTCTATGGTGCCATGCTTGACCAATCTTCTGGCTGGCATTCGCGGAGAGCCATGTGAAACCACGGCAGCCGACAATCTTAAAACACTTCAATTGATTGAAGGAGCCTACCAAAATGGCATCTGGCTGTAGGTTGTTGAAGTTTTTACGAGCCTTTATTAAGACATCTATATATTGATTTTTCTTGAAATTACAGGCGGTACATGCCTGAAGGGTGGAATTTTCGAATAATATCGAGCAAAAGATGTATTTTATAGAAATCGGCTTAAGCCTGGCCTGATTGACAAAAGGGCGAAAATGACGATATACTATATTCATAAGCGCGGTGGAAAGCCGCAAAAAATACAAGCCACAAACCCAAGCGGGTTTGCGGTTTTTTGTTTTTCTGGCCCCTCTCCCTGTCTGCATTTGCAGACAGGGAGAGGTAGTGGCTATTTCAGATTGGCGACGAGAGCATCTGCCTCATCATCAGAGAGCTTCTCTTTGCCATCTTCCGTAAGAACGACAGCCTGCTTGGCGTTCATTACGATGATCGCTTGGCCAACTGCGGCCCACTGGGCGAATGGTTTGGAGCGGCGGGTGAGCGCGAAGTAGGCATCGGAGAACGGTTTGATTTTCACCTGCTCCGTCTGTTTCTTCGGATCATAGTTCGCATCTTGCCACTGCGTACCGTTCTGCCAGAAGGTGCGCCCTGCTACTCGGCGCAGGCGCTGGGCCTGGGTCTCATAGGTATCTTTCAGAGCACCCGATTGTCCCTGGGCATACCGAGAGTTACTGACTACGTTCCAGGACTTCTGAGCACGAGCGCCCTGGCTCACGTTGGTCGCATCCTCACCGGCACGCATAGCACCAAAGGCCGCCTTGGCTGCTGATGCGGCAGGAGCCGCTCCTCCTGCGGGACCTCCACCGAATCCGCCACCACCGCCGAATCCCCCTCGCCCTCCGGAGCCAACGGCACTCAGAATACGGCGGTCTAGCCCATCTATAGGCATACCCGGTTCCGGCACAAACAGCGCCGTAAAGGGCGTCAGGATACCGAACTCGCGGCTGAGAGCAACCACCTGCTCGATAGCCTCTTTCTTACGGGGCCCCTCTTCCATCAGGCGGATTTCATCCTGAAGATAGCCAATCTTGCGGCTGGCCCAGAGGCGGGGTAGGAAGTCGGCTTCGGTAGAGACAGCGGGCAGGTTGTTTGCCAGAGTGAACTTCTGTGGCTTACCGCCCGCTTCTCCGGTTAGTGTAATCTCGGTCTTTCCCTCACCGGTGTAACGTCCTACAAGAACAAGCTGGCCACCATCGAAGAGGTCGGGGAGCTCCTCGGGCTTCGGATAGACTTCGCCGGAGCGAATGCCAGATACCGTCAGCTTCAGGTTCTCTAAAGAAGGTGCCGCGGTCTTGGCCACGAACTGCGCGGTCTTGACTTCAATATCTTCATCCGGGCGTACATAGTCCGCATCGCCACGGAGCTTAGATGAGACAGTGTCTAAGAACGGAACGTCTACATCGTAACCCACGCCAAAGACAAAGCAGCGCGCTTTCTTCTGCGAGGCATCCATAGCGGCTTTAACGATCTGGCCCTGGTCTTTCACGCCCACGGTCGGCAGACCATCCGTGAAGAACAGGAGTGTGTTGCCTGCGCGGCGCTCATCAAACTGGCCCAGGCCGTCTATGAGTGCCTGATTGATGTTCGTTCCGCCATCAGCAGTAATGTCATCTGCCCAGGCCATGGCGCGCTTGAGGTTGTCTGGCGTGGCAGTGAGCGGCTCGGACGATAGCTTCTCCACTTTGTCCGAGAAAGTCAGTAGATTAAAGCTGTCTATGGGGCGGAGCTTGCCCAGCGCGACTTTAAGCGCACCGCGTGCTTGCTCTATCTTCTTGCCTGCCATGGAACCAGAGCGGTCCATGACCATAATCACCCGCTTGGGGCCGGTGACTTTGGCCGAATCAGGCAGGTTGGGTGTGGCCACTACCATAAAGTAGCCACTCTGGCGCATACCGCCTCCGATAGAGGCTACCTGCGGCAGGCTGGCATTGTAGCTCAGCACGGAAAGCGCTACGGCACGGGTATCTTTGGGCGAGAGATAGACCTCCAGCTCGGGATGCTCGGTAAGGGCGCCGGGGTCTTTCTCAGACGACCAGGTAGCGACCGAGCGGTCGCCTTCCTCTTTGCGAATCTGGAGATCGTGGGTGGGCGAATAGAGGCTCCCAACTCCTTCGGCGTTGATACGCACACTGACCTTCTCTGGTTTCACCGGCAAGTGCGGTCCAGCCAGAGTCCAGGCAAATTTCTGATTTCCGCCCTCACGCGGCAGGACTAGAGCGAGCTTCAATGTCACGCGGCGCTCAGCATTGGGCGCAATGGGAAACAGGCGAACTCGCAGGGCGCCTCGGCCTACATAAGTCAATAATGCGGGGTCACGGCGCTGGCGCACGATGGCTTCGTAGGTGGCAGTGGCCTCCTCCTGGGTCATCAGCTTCGCATCCATCTTCGTCTCGCCGTCGTACATGGCGAACTCACGAATAGTCGCGCCTTCAGGAATGGGAAAAACAAAGTCCCCTTCCTGAGCTGCAGGTGTGCGATTGGCGAAGGTGTGGCTCACGGTAACATTGGCAACCCCGCCCACAATTTTGGCATCAACATCGACACTGGCAACCGCAACCGACGCCAGCGGTCGCGGAGGCACTATGGTAATAGGGGGATGTGGCGGACGCGGGCGCGCCCCACCGCCGGGCGGAACATACTGTGGCTGTGCCGCCCAGGCGATCAACCCACCAGCGCAGGCGAGTGTCCCGAGGGCCAATACGACTTTTGAGACAGACATGGTTTCTTTCTCCTGTCTGTCTTTGATACGGGTGGGCATGTTTTTATTCATGCCCTTTTTGTTCCCGTATCAAGAAATAGGGTTCACACGGCTAAATAATCACTAATCGCCCAGGAATGCCGTTCGCTCCTCGGCACGGTTTTTGGCTCGCTCGCGCTTGCCGTAGCGTCCACCCTGGTCTGCGTGAACACCGGCCCCGGATCGGGTGCGGGCGCTCCGAAATAGCGCAGAGGGTGTGCTCTGCAGGATCTCTACCTGAGTTCGGCGAGTCTGTGTGGTGCGTCTCGTTTTTCTCCCCGACATTGTTTGGATCTCCTTCTCTCCGCCTCTATCGAATAAGACCCATATTTCGGTAAAAAGTTGCAGGTGGCACCCAGAATTCCGCGGGTTTTCAACCCGCGGTCTTAGTTAGGTTTACTTCCCCTTGAACAGATACAGGCCGCTCTTTCCGGGGGCTACGATATCCAGTTTATGGTCACGGTTTACGTCTGTCAGGGTCATTTGAAGACCCGTGCCTGCTTGAGTGCCCGCATCAATAATTGACTTGCGCCAGGTTTGCTTTTTGCGGTCATAGCGATAGGCGTAGATGCCTAATGGCTCTTCGGCGCCGGGGTCGTGGTCGTGGGCTTTCAGGCGCTTGCCGGTGTAGATGGTGTCGCCAACCAGAGTGAGGGCGTGGAACTGGGAGGCTGAGAGGTCTATGGATCGTTGCTCCCACTTGCCATCACCGAGATTTTTGAGCCAGTACAGACCGTAGTTGTGGCCGCTGCCGAAGACGATATCGTTTTTCTTGTCACCATCGACATCGTAGACGGGCATATCGATACTGCAGTCGCCGGGTTTGCAGGTGAACTCCGGGTGCCAGGTCCACTTATCGGCCAGGGCATCCACACACTCCCACCAGCCTGCAGGCGTCACTATGTCTATCTTGCCATCGCGATTCACATCCCCGAACCCGACGCCATGGCCTGCGCCTTGCTTGCCGACCACATGCTCTACCCACTTACCCAGACGTAGCTCGTACCAGACTACCTGCCCGCCGCAGTTGGGCAGGATACAGACCGGTCCCTTTTTCCCCAGAATCGGCGCGAAGATAGTGGTCTCGGCACTGCCGGGTGTGGCAATCAGATGCTTGGGCCAGTTGCTGGTGCCGTTGTTTTCGTGCCAGAAAATCTCGCCGCTGGCATAATCTGACGACACTACATCCAGTTTGCCGTCACCGTTGACATCCACGGGGAGATCGGCAAAGCTGGCACGGTAGCCGCTGGAGTCGGGACCACGGCCCCACACTCCGATTTCGCGGAACTTGTGTGGAGTCCAGTTCGGCGCTTCGTACCAGGTATCGCCGGAAACGATATCCAGCTTCTTATCGCCGTTGAAATCGCCCACACCTGCCGCCTCGAAGTCCGAGGCGGCATTAATCACGATTTTCTCAAACCGAGCCGGTTTGGCCTCTAACGGCGGGACGACAGTATCGTTTTTCTGCGCAACGGCGACCGTTGCCAGAATAGCGAAAAAGGTGAGAGGGATACAGGAAAAGAGCAGCCTCATTGCACCCGGATTGTACCTGAGTTTCCTCAGAGAAACCCAGGTACAAACGTAACTTTACTTCTTGAAGTTGAAGGTATTTCCGGGGCCACCATCATTGATAACCGGGGTCTCTGTGCTGCTCTCATGGGTACGGTCCCAATCGTGCATCTCCCAGGCAGAGATCAGGTTATTGGAATTCTTGTCCGCGTTCACAAAACTACCCGTAACGGTCTGGCGGTCCAGCGCGCTGATGATGTAGTAGTTGTACTCCCCATGGTTGTAGACCTTGCCGCCAAAGTTCTCGTTTTCTGTATCCGTGGGGTAGGCGCTCTGGTCGAAGCGGCAGGCTGTCGAGATTACTGTCTTACTGTTCTGCAGGTTGTCGATAAAGCCACCGCTATGGCACTGCTGCATGAAGATAGCACGAGAGGCATAGGGAATCGCATTGAGATGTGTCGCGAACTCCGTGTCCGTAATCCCTCCGCCACGCAGGCTCAGAGTCGCGTTCATGCCGCCGCCGCCATGATCGAAGGTCCACACAAAGAGCGTGTCGTTGCCATCCATCTTGGGAAGGCTGTTGGCCGCATCGCCGTTCTTCAGTCCATCGAAGACTTTATTGACCCAGCCCTTGGTTGCCGGGAAGTCGGTTACCGTGCCGGGATAGCGATACCGGGGGTTTGCCGATAGATAGTCCACGCCATCTCCATAGAGCACGAAGATGTTCTCTGGCTTGTAGCCATTGTTCAGGAGCGCTTTGTACATCCAGACAGTGTCGTTCCAGAAGCACTCGCCCGCGAAGTTCTCAGCAAGGTCGCCGCAGATAAGCACCGCATAGCGCTTGACTACCAGCGTTCCCCAGTTGAATTTGACAGGGACAAAGTTCTGGTTGCGCACAATGTCTACATTGAGCCGGATTCGTGCGCCATCGGTTACGCCGCGGTCCACCTGGTACTTGCTAATTCGGCTCACGTTGTCGGTGAGTACGTTCAGCTCTGTGGCACGCAGGGCAAGCCCCTTCACTCCTGTGGTGGGCAACGTGATTTTATCCAGCGTTTTTTCTAGCCGGTCCGTGTAGCGGGCCACCTGTGAGCCATAGCCGGTCAGTACATAGAGGCCATTTTGAAAGAACGTCATGGCACTCATATCCGCGCCGGGTGCCCAGCCTCGCCCGACAACCCGCCTGGTCTGCGGATCTATCTTGAAGATGGCGCTAGAGTAGCCGGACTCCATGGCTACGAAGACCTCTTTGCCGGTAGAGGCCACGCTGGCCAGCTCGCCGGTCTTCAAAAGCTCGCTAGAGGGCTCGGTGTTGTTATCTGGATCGGTCACCGCGCTCAGTCTCAGCAGTTCTGTGGTTCGGCCTGTCTGTGTATCCAGGGTTAGCAGAGTCTTACGCGCACCATCCCCTAACAGTAACTGGTTTGTGGCATGGGGCGAAATCGAGATACGGTCGATATCAACGGCATAACGGCGCGTTACCTGCCCCTGCTCATCCAGCGCCGCTACTGTCTTTGGCGCAGCGGCAAAGAGCTTGCCATTCAAGTCCGTCAACGTGGTGAATTGGACCTGCCGCGCCAGGGTAAGTTCACGGAGCTTTCCTGCCTGGAATAGCTTGGCAAAGGTACCAGGACCTAGATTCGGACGAATCTGCGGTGCGATGACAGGCCCCTGCGAGAGAACAGCCCCTCCCCAGAGCGCCAGTGCTCCGGCTAAAGAGGCAACAACGATAGAACCACGTTTCATACCTACAATCTACCCGGAAGCCCTCGGTTTCAAACAGGTAGTAACTCGTTCAGCGCCGTAGCATCAGGATCAGCGCTACGATGCTCCCCGGAACCAACGCGGCGGCGCTTGCCAGCACTCCATATACCCAAAAGCCAGCGACACCGGAGTTACGCGAATCGCCATAGTCGATACTGTCAATTAGTTTGAAGAGGCAGAAATTGACGCCAACGATTGTTGCAAACGCCAGGCGGGCGAGCAACCATCCCTTCTGAGAACCTGGGATGAAAAAGGCCAGAAAGACCAGTGCGGTCGCCACGAACGCCCCAACCGTGCTGAACCGCTCCAGTGCCGTGTTCCCTGCCGCTGTCGCGGGTTCATTGCGCCGTGCCAGCCAGAGGCAGATTAACCAGCACACCAACCAGAAAACCTCTGGTCCCAGAAAAAGTGTGAGGCGTTTCATGCTTCTAGTTTACCCCCAGAGGGTCGGCTTAAACGTCGTTTCCAGAGCCAGAAAGCTGCTGTGAGTGCGCCTGCCGAATCTATTAGAACATCGCGAACATTACCCCCACGCTCCGGCACGAAGGTCTGGTCCCATTCATCGGAAGCGGCAAAGGCGATCACGATAAACAATACCAAGCCCAGGCGTTTTTTCAAATCGGGGATACGGCTGCGCAGTGCCCGCTCACCCAGTGTGGTGGCAATAGCATACTCCGTAAAGTGCCAGCCTTTCACACAGAAAAGCCAGACACCCCCCCAGATATTGCGTACTCCCTGCTCATTCCAGAGCGGGCCCCCCAGATTGCCCACAAAGCGAACGAAGACATCGAAGGGCACCACGGTGCAGGAGGTCGCAAAAATAAGCGCCAGCCAGAGTAGAATCCAGCGGGCTTGCTTCACGTTAGTATGGGCTTGATGACTTCGCCGTGTACATCGGTGAGGCGCATGTTTCGGCCACTGTACGGGTAAGTGAGCTTCGTATGGTCCAACCCCAGCAGGTGCAGCACAGTGGCGTTTAAATCATAGACGGTCTGGACGTTTTCGGAGGCGATATAGCCCAACTCGTCCGACGCGCCGTAGATCGTGCCGCCCTTGACACCTGCACCAGCCAGCCACACGGAGAACGCTTTCGGGTTATGGTCACGCCCTGTGCTGCCCTCGGTAAACGGCATCCGCCCAAATTCTGTATGGAAGACCACCAGAGTGTCTTCCATAAGCCCGCGCCGCTTCAGGTCTTTCAGGAGTCCGCTGACGGGGATATCTATCTCTTTGGCGCGCTTTTCGTGGTTCGCCACCATGCCATTGTGCGCATCCCAGCTCTGGTCGAACACGCCGCCGCCGGAGTAGATCTGCACAAACCGCACGCCGCGCTCTACTAAGCGCCGAGCAAGAAGGCACTGGCGCCCGACTATCTCGGTCTCGGGCTTATCTAAGCCATAGAGGGCCTTGGTTTCCTCGGTCTCTTTCGCAAGGTCCACGGCTTCAGTAGCTGCCGATTGCATCTGGAACGCCAGCTCATACGAGCGAATACGGGCAGCAAGCTCCTGCTCCTGTGGCTGGCCTCGGAGAAACTCATCGTTCAGTTTCTCCAAGTAACTGAAGCTGCTCCCGCTGCTTCTCTGGGGTAAGGCCAGATGGCGGCTTGAGGTTGAGAACCGGCAGCCCGGTGCTGCGGAACGGCACGCCCTGGTAGTTGCTCGGCAGGAAGCCCGAGTTCCAGTTGCCTGCGCCACCACCTACCAGAGCGCGCGGGTCGGTCATGACCACAAACGCCGGGAGGTTCTGATTCTCGGTGCCCAGCCCATAGGTCACCCAACTACCCAGCCCTGGTCTGCCCGCCAGGATAGAGCCGGTGAGCATGTGGTACACGGCGGGGCACATGGTCTGTTGCTCTCGGAGCGCATGGAGCGAATCAGCCCCAGGTCATCCGCGCAGGCCCCGATGTTGGGCAGTAGGTCAGAAACCGGCATGCCGCACTTACCGTAGTTCTTGAACGCCCACGGGCTTTTCATCAGCTTGCCCGGCGCGCTTCGTCCCCCGGTTTCGAACTCTTTCTTATCCGCTACCGACATCCCATCGTTCTTATCCAGCTCTGGCTTGGGGTCGAACGTGTCCATGTGAGACAGCCCGCCGAAGCAGAAGATAGAGATAACCCGCTTGGCTTTGGGTGCAAAGTGTGGCTTTTTCGGGGCAAGCGGATTCGCTTCTGCATGCGCCTCACCCGCCAGCAGCGTGGCAAGCGCCAGCCCCCCGATGCCGCCACCGGCACGGGCAAGGAACTCTCGTCTGGGAAGATATCGACTGTCCATGGCTTTATGTCACTATGTCAGAATTCGTTTGATAACGCTGGAGGGTTCCACTCCGGTCAGCTTGGCATCCAGTCCCTGGAACTTCACCGTAAATCGCTCATGCTCGATGCCCAGCGTGTAGAGCATGGTGGCATGCAGGTCATGCACAGTAGATATGTTCTCTACGGCAGCGTAGCCTAACTCATCGGTAGAACCGTAGACCAGGCCACCCTGTACACCTGCGCCTGCTAGCCAGACGGTCATGGCTTTATTGTGATGGTCCCGTCCATCACCGCCCTGTGACATTGGGGTGCGCCCGAACTCACCGGCCCATACAATCAGGGTGGAGTCCAGCATGCCGCGCCGCTTGAGGTCGGTGATTAGGGCCATACAGGCCCGGTCTATCTCCTGCGCCTTGTAGGTCACGCCCTGCTTTACTCCGCCGTGGTGGTCCCAGTCTTTATGGTAGAGCTGGATAAACCGCACGCCTTTTTCGGCTAGCCGCCGCGCCAGCAGGCAGTTCGAGGCAAAACTGCCATCGCCGGGCTGGCAGCCATATAACTCCAGGGTCTCTTTGGACTCTTTGGAGAGGTCCATGAGCTCGGGCACCGACGTCTGCATCTGGAACGCCAGTTCGTACTGCGCGATTCGGGTGGCGATTTCTGGATCGTCTACCACTGTGTCGTACTCTTTGTTGAGCGCGTTGATCGTGGCAATATCGGCTTTCTGCTGCCCACTCGTAACCCCCTTGGGGCTGGTGAGGTAGAGCACCGGGTCACCCTTGCCACGAAGCTGCACGCCCTGGTACTTACTGGGCAGGAAGCCTGCGGACCACTGGCGAGCGGCGATAGGCTGGTTCTGCCCCCCTTGCCCCAATGAAGTCAGCACCACGAATCCGGGCAGATCTTTGCTCTCACTGCCCAGACCATACGTAATCCACGAGCCCATGCTCGGGCGCCCAGCAATCTGGCTACCGGTGTTCATGAACATATGTGCGGGATCGTGGTTGATGGCATCCGTGGTCATGGAGCGAACCAGGCAGATATCATCCAGCACTGAGCCTATCTGGGGGAAGAGGGCGCAGATTTCGGTCTGATGCTTACCGAACTTGGCGAACGGTAGCTGCGGTCCAAAGCACATCAGTTTCTGCCCCTGAAGCTGCGCGAGTTGCTGGCCCTTGGTCATGCTCTCCGGCATGGGCTTGCCGTGCATCTCGGCAAGCTTTGGCTTGGGGTCGAAAGTCTCCAGGTGTGATGGCCCGCCCGCCATAGACAGCCAGATAACGCGCTTGGCCTTCGGGTTGCCACCTATGATGCGTGGCACAGTGATACCCTGTGCTGCCCGTGCTTCGTTAGCGGCAAGGGAGGCCAGCGCGACCGCACCGAGCCCATGCACGGTGCGCCCCAGCAGAGCGCGGCGGGTGAGCTGCTGGGCGCGGAACTGAGATAGCTCTTCTTCGAATGTCATGGCCGTGTGATGGTCTCGTGGAGGTTCAGGAGCACGCGGCAGATATGAGTCCATGCCGCAAGCTCAGATATGTTCGTATTGGCGGGTATCGGCGCGATACCCGTTTTTACCAGCGCTTCTGCGGCGGCTGTGTCCGCCTTGTAGATCGCAAGCTGGTCGGTATAAAGTTTTTGCAGCGTCGCTCGCTCATTCGCTGTGGGAGTGCGCTGAAGCGCTTGCTGGAACGCCCAGTTCAACCGAGCATCTGCGGGCTGCGCCACTGCCTTTGTTGCGAACGCCCGCGCCGCTTCTACATAAGTGGGGTCATTGAGCAACACCAGCGCCTGCTGCGGGATATTGGAGCGGGTACGGTCCGCCGCGCATTCCTCACGGGTAGGGGCATCGAAGGCGAGCAGCGAGGGATGCAGGAAGCTTCTCTGCCACCACACATAGAGCCCACGCCGCCACTGGTTTTCGTTAGTATCGGCCACCCAATCTCGCACCGGAAAGTTCAGGTTCTCCCAGTAGCGATCCGGCTGATAGGGTTTTACCGAGGGGCCGCCGATTTTGGGCACTAACAGACCGGAGATAGACAGCGCATTGTCGCGCACCAGCTCGGCATCCAGTCGAAACCGGCTCTGGCGAGCGTACTCCCGGTTTTCCGGGTCAGCGGTCATTAGCGCTTTACTGGCGGTAGAAACCTGCTTGTAGGTATTGCTGGTGACCATGAGGCGCACCATGTGCCGCATATCCCAGCCGGAGTCCTGGAACTCACAGGCCAGCCAGTCTAGCAAGGCCGGGTTGGTCGGCGGCTCTCCTTGAGCCCCTAAGTCCTCCAACACTTTGCTGATGCCGTTGCCGAAGAACTGCTTCCACAGGCGGTTCATGACCGTGCGCGCGGTAAGCGGGTTCTCTTTGCTCACCAGCCAGTTCGCCAGCTCTAAGCGCCCTGGCGCTTTCCGCCATTCACGCCACGAATCGCAGGCAGGAATCCCGGTGTAGACGCCGTGACGACCTCGCCGGTCTCATCCATCCAGTTGCCGCGCGGCAGCACTCGCACGGTGCGGGGCTTCGCGTTTTGCATAGACACCAGGCAGCGCGGCAGGCTGGCTGCATAGTCCGCCGCGGCTCTTCTCGCCTGAGCCAGCTTTGCCGCCATGGAATCCGGGCTCTGCGTAGCCGAGAGTCGGAAGTGCCCTATGGCGTGCTGGCTGCCATAGTTGTGTATCAGCGAGACCTGCAGGGTTTCATCGGGAGCCAGCGTGAGTTTCTCTGCCAGAGAGACCACCAGGTACTGTGCTTTTCCCGCTTCCGGCAGGATCGCCCACCCGAAGGTATCCGGGTTCAGCACAGACGCTGCACTCCAGCGCTTATCCGGGTTCGCTTCCGCACCGGAAGTCTGCTCGAAAGAGGCAATGGCATTAGTAAGAGTAACCGGGCGCGGCTCCGCACCGGGCTTGACTATTTGTGCCGTGAGTTGGCTCAGCACGAAGTTACCATTGCCCGCTCGCCCCGGTCCCTGCGATGGCAGAGACGCATCCGGCAGCACATCTAGCCGCAGCCCTGTGATAGCTTCGGTGGGCTTCAGCCCAATGGTATAGGTCGCTTTATCCGGACTGGGGCCGCTGGCGAGCACCGAGCCATCTGCCTGTGTGCTCAGCATTGCGCCATCGTTCGCCGTGGCCTGGGTGGGAGTCAGTGCGGTCCACTGCTTATCGAACGCTAGCTGGTAAGCGAATACGTCGTCACGAAGCCGTATCATCTCGCTCCGCTGGTCGTCATTCTGTACCGGCATGCCGGGCTCGCGCGCGCCGATAATGCCCTCTTCGATGTCCGCAAAGAACGCCCCAAGTCGATAGAAGTCTTTCTGCGAGATAGGGTCGAACTTGTGATCATGGCACTGGGCGCACCCGGTCGTCTGCCCCAGCCAGACGGTGCCCACCGCGCGTACCCGGTCGGTCAGGTAGCGCGCTTCGTAGTCCTTGGGCTGCGCGCCACCTTCTTCGGTAGTGAGCAGAAGCCGGTTGAACGCGGAGCCTACCCGAGTTTCCTGGTTGGCGCCGGGCAGCAAGTCGCCCGCAATCTGCTCACGGGTGAACTGCGCAAAGCTCTTATTAGCATTGAACGAGTTGATGACATAGTCCCGATACGGCCAGATATTGCGCGGGGTATCGCTGTGGTAGCCAATCGTATCGGCGAATCGGACGACATCGAGCCAGCCCTGCGCCATTCGCTCTCCATAGTGCGGAGAGCTCAGCAGCCGTGTGACTAACTTCGCGTAGGCATCGGGTGCTGTATCGTTCACAAACGCTGTGACTTCTTCGGGTGTTGGTGGCAGCCCGGTGAGATCGAAGCTGAGCCGTCGAATCAGCGTGCGTCGGTCTGCTGTAGGAGATGGCTTCAGGCCGTGCTCGGTAAGGCGCTTCTGCACCAGAAAATCAATCGGGTTCTGACCTGCCGGAACTGCTGGGCGAACCGGCATCTCATACGCCCAGTGCTTCTGGTAGCGCGCGCCTTCATCTATCCAGCGCAGCAGCACTGATCTCTGTGCCGGGGTGAGCTTCTTATGCGAGTCCACCGGAGGCATAAGGGCTGGGTCGTTCGACTCTTTCAGAATCCGTCGCGCTACCTCGCTGTTCACCACATCGCCAGGAATAATGGCATCGTTAGGCCCATCAAGACGCAGGTTCGCGGCTCGCTTGTTCTTATCCGGCCCGTGGCAGGCGAAACAGTTCTCTGAGAGTATGGGGCGAACGTCTTGATTGAACGTCAGCGGGGGCGCGGCAAAACCAGCCGCTGCGCCGAGCGTGAGAAAGGCAACCGTGCCGGAGAGTTTTCTAAACACCATTGAGGAACTCAAGAGTTATTGTAGCACCGCGGGAATCACCTCGCCGTGGACATCGGTGAGACGCCGATTCGCGCCGTTGTGATAGTAGGTCAGCCGCTTGTGGTCGATTCCGAGCAGATGCAGCACGGTCGCGTGGAAGTCGTAGATGGTGGCGACATCCTGGACTCGCCTTCCAGCCCGAACTCGTCGGTGGCGCCGTAGCTGGAAGCCGGGCTTCACGCCCGCCGCCGGCCATCCACGCCGGTGAAGCCGTAGGGGTTGTGGTCGCGACCTTCGGCTGCCGACCTGGCGCGTGGGCATCCGTCCGAACTCCGTGGTCCAGAGCACGAGAGTATCGTCGAGCAGTCCGCGCCGCTTCAGGTCCGTCAGCAGCGCCGCGGTCGGTCGGTCCAGGATCGGGCGTGGCGCTCGTAGTCGGCCTTCAGGGTCTGGTGGGCGTCCCAGTTCATACAGCCCGTCGACCGCCGAGGTGCACGCGCCGCAGTAGAGCTGGACGAAGCGCACGCCGCGCTCCAGCAGGCGACGCGAGAGGATCGCGTTGCGTCGCGTACGACGCCTCCAGCGTGTTGGCGCTGTCGGTCCGTACAGGCGCAGGGTTTCTGCGTCTCTCGCGGCTAGGTCGGTGGCCTCTGGCGCAGAGAGCTGCATCCGTGCCGCCAGCGCGTACGCTTGCCATCCGCGCATCCAGCTCCGTGTAGCCCGGCACGCGCTTGCCGTGATCCCTTGTTCAGCGTATCTAGAAACCCGCGTACCCGCTTCTCCGTATCTGGCGCGGACCCGTTGGGCAAGTCCAAATCGGCAATGGCTCGCTCAGTATTGAAGGAGACTCCCTGAAAGGCGGCTGGGAGAAATCCATTGCTCCAGTTGGCGGGGCCAGTAATCGGCAGGCCCGCGTACATCGGTGAAGAGCGACGAACGCAGGCAGGTCGTGGGTTCAGATGCCCAGCGCCGAACGTGATCCATGCCCCCATGCTCGGGAAAGCCGTCGAGGATAAACCCGGTGTTCATCTGGAGCAGTCGCCGGACCGTGAGTGTTGCTCTTGGCGGTCATGCCATGCAGGAAGCAGATGTCATCAGCGTGCTGGGCGATATGCGGCACGGCATCACTGAGCCACTTGCCGGATTTGCCGTACTGCTTCCAGCCATAGGGACTGCGCGCCAGATTCCCCTGACCACCCTGAAACGTGACCAGCCCATCCGCACCAGGCAGTGGCTCACCATCGCGCTTGAAGAGTTCGGGCTTGAGGTGCTGTTCGGATTCTATCGGTGTCTCCCTATCAACCTTAGCAATACGTACTGAACGAAGTAGGTATGTATAA
>JASGJG010000008.1:0-22673 GCA_049840835.1 Armatimonas sp.
CACATGGACAGGGATATGGTGAACCGCACCTGGATCATGACACGCGAAGGCCTGGAATGTGTGGATTGTACAGGCCTGGAGCAAACCTTGGATGATGTCCGGAATGGAACTTTCCATGTTGAAGTAGAAGAGGATGAGGACGAGAATGGAGTGACCTCACACAAGCATGTGGTCATTCAAAAAGGGGACGACGGTGAAATAGAAACAGAAAACATCAAAGGCAAAAAAACAAAAAAGAAGATCATCATCAAAGATTCGAAAGGAGAAGTTCGCGTTAAAGATGTAACCGCTGAGCCGAATAAAAAGATCACCGTTAAAGGACCTGATGGCGAAGTACAAACAGAAGATGTAAAAGGCCCTGAAAAAAAGATCATCATCAAAAAGAAAATAAAAGATGATGCTGAAAAAGAAGAAAGCCCGAAAGAGGAGGATGATAAAAATAATCAAGCTGTAAAGAAGATCCGTTTATTTGAATTGATTCCGGTATAATAAAACAGTGATGACGCCGCCAACGGTTCGTGGCCGGTATCACCGTGACATTACTGGAAGGGAAACATAGGTTAAAAAAGTTACGATCATAGTACTCCGAAATTACTGCATCGCATTCAACCTATTTCCCGTCACCGGCTGAACAAAACAAAGCGAGTGTGATGAGCGACAGCGAATTCACACTCGCTTTGTTTTTCCTCACACGCACACAGCTCTGATGAACACGTTGCCCCACGTTGCCACTTGGATTCTTTCGTTGTAAACACATCAAACATTCTGATTATACGTAATTTATCCTTATAAAACAACTCCCCTCTCCGCTCATTTATAAAATTTTTAAACCCTCATTTTTACACCCGTAAATACTTATATTTGCAGCATTACAATTTATTTACATTATGTCAGAACAAGCAGTGTCAACAGAAAAAAAACAGAACCTCTCTAAACAGGATTTTATAGCGTTGGTGCTAAAAGATTACCGTGTTGCAAATGAAAGTCGTGAAGCAAGTTTATTAGGAAGAAAGGAAGTTTTGACCGGAAAAGCCAAGTTTGGCATTTTTGGTGATGGAAAAGAATTGGCTCAGGTAGCCATGTCAAAGGTTTTTCAGAACGGGGATTTTAGAAGCGGTTATTACCGTGATCAAACATTCATGTTTGCTATTGGAGCGTTGAGTTTGCAACAATGGTTTGCCGGGTTATATGCTCACACAGATATTCAGCACGATCCAATGAGTGCAGGAAGACAAATGGGAGGGCCACTTTGCTACGCATAGTCTTAATGAAGATGGAACTTTTAAAGCGTTATCGAAACAAAAGAATTCTTCAAGTGATATTTCTCCTACGGGAGGGCAAATGCCGCGTTTGTTGGGTTTAGCATACGCTTCCTATTTCTACAAAACAAATCCTGATCTTCAAAAAGGAAAGTTTTTAGATTACAGTAATAAAGGACGTGAAGTGGCATTTGGTACCATTGGTGACGCAAGTACTTCGGAAGGCATTTTTTGGGAAACGATTAATGCTGCTGGTGTGTTACAGGTACCATTGTTGATGAGTGTTTGGGATGATGGTCACGGAATTTCTGTTCCAAAGAAATATCAAACTACCAAAGAAAGTATTAGCGAAGTTTTAAAAGGGTTTCAAAAGTCGACGGAGGAAAAGGATATGAGATCTTAAAAACAAAGGGATGGGATTATGCTCACCTTTGTGAAACATACGAGAAAGCTGTAAGATTGTCGTGAAGAACATGTTCCCGTTTTAGTACATGTGGAAGAGGTAACTCCAACCGCAAGGGCATAGTACTAGTGGATCTCACGAACGATATAAAAGTAAAGAACGTTTGCAATGGGAAACTGATTTTGATTGCGTGAAGAAAATGCGTGAGTGGATCATTCAAAGCGAATTTAGTACAGACGCGGAAAATTAAATAAAATATGAAGAAGAGTCAAAAGAAGCCGTTCGTAAGGCCAAGAGCGATGCACTGGAACGCGTATCTGGCACCAATTAAAGAAGAGGCGGCCCAAGTTATTTCTTTGTTAGATGCTTTTGCTGCTGAAGGAGCAGATGTTTCCTCATTTAAAAATGAATTAGCTTCTATAAAAGAACCAATTCGTAAAGATATTTTGGTTGCCGCTAAAAAAGCAATTCGGTAAACCATCAGTTCATCATCTTCTGTTCGCGAACAATTGGTGAATTGGGTGGATGAAACTCAACCGCTGAAAATTTTGATCGTTACAGTTCACATTTATATTCTCTAGTCAGATATCAAAGTAAGCAATATACAAGGCAATGCGGTTGTGTATGGCGAGAATAAACAAGTTGATGGAAGAGAGATCTTACGCGATAATTTTGACGCTATCCTTGCAAAGTATCCTGAGGTGATCATTTTTGGTGAGGACTCTGGAAAAATTGGTGGTGTTAACCAGGGCTTAGAAGGATTGCAATTGAAATACGGCGAACACCGTGTGTTTGATACAGGAATTCGCGAGGCAACCATTATCGGTCAAGCCATAGGTTTAGCTATGCGAGGCATTCGTCCAATTGCCGAGATCCAGTATTTAGATTATTTATTGTATGCATTGCAGATCATGAGTGATGATCTTGCAACTGTGCAATGGCGTACCAAAGGGTGTACAAAAAGCACCGGTGATCGTTCGTCACGCGCGGACATCGTTTGGAAGGTGTATGGCATAGCGGATCACCGATGGGTATGATCTTCAACTCCTTGCGTGGAATTAATATTTGTGTTCCTCGTAACATGAGCATAGCATCAAGTTTTTACAACACATTGATTGCTATCCGATGAACCGGCATTGGTCGATCGAACCTTTGAACAGTTACCGATTGAAAGAAAAATCTACCTTCCAATCTCGGAGAATATCACATTCCGCTTAGGAGTGGCTAGAAACCATTACAGTGAAGGCGAACCGACATTACCATTGTAACCTATGGTCGCATTACAGGTTTGGCACAAGAAGCAGCAAAACAGTTGACTTAGAAGTAGGTATCAATGTTGAGATAGTTGATATTCAAACATTATTACCGTTCGATATTGAATCATTCATACCGTTCGAGTCGATTAAGAAGAACAAATCGTCTTGTTGTGTTGGATGAAGATGTTCCGGGTGGAGCAAGCGCTTACATTTTGCAGAAGACTAGTAGAAGAACAAGAAGCATATCAATATCTTGACGCTGATCCAAGAACATTGGCATCTAAAGAACATCGCCCTGCTTATGGAAGTGACGGTGATTTATTTCTAGTAAGCCAAGTGTAGATGATGTATTTGATGTGGTCTATGAAATCATGCACGAAAGCAATCCAACGGATTATCCAACTATTTATTAAAAGAAAAGGGCGAAAAAATTTTCGCCCTTTCTCTTGGTCTTCAATTACCATTTATGAACAACCGAACAACCGAACTTTCGGATGCGGAAGTTCGCTGGCAGGTAGCGGAGCGCGCCGCACGTGATGCGGAGACCCGCATGGCAAACTTGAAAAGGTGCTAACGGGACTATAAAAGCCGAGCGAGAGAAGTTGCAGCTGCGGGTAGACCGACTTACCAATGATAATTCTCCAGAGTGTGAGTGGTGCGGCCAGCCTCTCTCCTGCCGGACGCAAGAAGTCGTTGGCGGAAACACAGGCTGGAATCGATGATTGTGATGCTCGCCTGAATACGCTCATGACCGAAGGGCGCGAGGCAAAGCAGGAACTCGATAGAGCCCGTGCCATTGTAGAGACTGCCCAGACAGATGCCCGTGCGCTGGGCGCATTGAAAGTGCGCTTAGAAGGCGCGGAGAATCAGCTTCTCCGCCTTCAGGAGCGAGCGCAGACCCTGCCCGGCTTAGAGAAACGGTATCAGCTTATCGAGCGGCAGCTAACCGAGAGCCGCTATGCACAGGACGAGCAGAAGCGCCTGGTGGAGCTGAACACGGAGCTGGCGGCTCTGGAAGAGGTGGGTAAGCAGGTGCAGGATCTGCGCCGTGAGATTGACTCGCTGCGCGGGGCGGATACCGAGGCGGGAGCGCCTGCGGGTAGCAGGTGAGGTCATGACCACCGAGCCGGACCGCTTGAAGACAATTCAAGAGGCAATCACCAAACGCCAGGGGCAGATAGATAAGGCCCGAGTTCTGATTGCAGACTTAGAGGCCAAGACCCGCGACCTGACCGTTCTGCGGTGAGACGCGATGATGCCCAGCGCCAGGCGCAGGAAGCACAATCAGCACTGGCACAGGCGGAGTGAAGCCTGGGGCAGCTCACGGCACAGAAGGAGCGGCTGGAAACTCGCAAGGCCGAGCGTATCACGGTTCAGGAGCAGCGAGAGCTGGCAGCCCGTGAGAAAGAGACATTCCGTGAGCTGACCGGGGCACTGGGCAAGCGCGGTGTTCAGGCGCTGATTATCGAGAACGCGCTGCCGGAGATAGAGCAGGAGGCGAACCGGCTCTTAGAGCGCATGACTCAGGGCGCCATGCATGTACGGCTTCAGACAACCCGAGAGGCAAAGTCCAAGGGGGCAAGCGCAATTGAGACGCTGGATATCATTCTGGCGGATGATATGGGGACACGCCCGTATGAGCTGTACTCGGGCGGTGAGGCGTTTCGAGTGAACCTGGCGTTGCGGGTGGCGCTGAGTCGGACCCTGGCACGCCGGGCGGGCGCTCCCCTTCAAGTCGCTTATCCTAGACGAAGGCTTCGGAACACAGGATCCGGCGTGGGCGTGAGGCAATCGCCGATGCCCTGCATGCCATTGCCGACGATTTCTCGCTGGTTCTGGTCATCACACACATCGACGACCTCAAGGAGCAGTTTCCCACTCGCATTGAGGTCGTGAAGGGTGATTCCGGTTCCACGTTCGACGTGCAGTAGCGCACCGGTAAAGTTCGCCTACATATTTGTGCGGACGATGCCACGAATCGGGTGCGCCAGACCGTTGGAGGCCATGATGTCCACCGGCACGACTTCTATGCCATTCAGGGTCACCCTGCCATCTTTGTTGCGAAGCAGCACGGTGTTGCCAGAGAGCAGCAGCATGCGCTTGCCATCCGCCAGGCGGCAGAGATCTTCGAACTTGTAGCGCCCAATCAGGATGTGATCTTTCAGAAACTCGCAGAGCTTGCTCTTATCTGCACGGAGCAGAGCAACATCCTGAGGGGGAGCTGTTCCAGTGCGCCGTTTTCCGGAGCCAGGAATGTGAGAGGTTCATCTACCCGCAGGGAGTTCAGCACTTCATCGCAGTCATCTATCAGGCCACGCGCAGCGGTAAATCGATCCATACCACCCAGGTTTTCCAGGATGCTCTTGTTGATATCGCCGAGTAGTTCCGCCTTCGCACAGTCCTTCACAGCGACGACAGGAGGAGTCTCCACAGTCGTTGTCGTTTCGCCACCACGGCGCTTGCCCGCAATTAGAATTGCCCCAATAAGGCCGATAGAGATAAACTTGCCGATATTTTTATTGTTATTTTTATAGCCATCTGCGGCCATAGCAGTCCCGCTGCTCACAGGAATCTGAGCCCCGATAGCGGCAGCGATAGTCAGTGCGACAACAATACGTGTGACGGATGTGCGATTCATAAACAGATGTGCCTCTGAGCAGCATTATCTCGTTTACAGGCACGGTCTAGACACAGTAACAGTATCAGTTTCGGTCAATCTTTATCCGCAAAACTACTTGTTTCTAGCATAAATCTCTGAAAGAATTAATGGGTTATCTCTTTTTTCAGGAATCGGCGGGAGTGACCGGGCGGAAAATCGTCCAGCACGCCCCACAGAGTGTAACCACAGCGCTCATACAGAGCCATGGCGCGAGGCGAGAATGTGTCTATATACACGCCACGGCACCCACGCTGATGGACTTCCTCTTCGGCACGGCGTAGCAGCTCCTGGCCCCAACCCATACCCCGATGGGATTCCTCTACCCAGAGCCAGCGGATGTACAACCAGCCCCAGAGAACAGTCCCAACCAGGCCCCCCTGGAGGGTGCTGTCATCGTCGTGGAGCAAAATAGCAATCTCGCTCTCGTCTACCGGACCGAACTCTGCTGCCACATCAGCGCGAAGTGCCGTGCCCAGCTTACTTCGGTCTTCCGGGCTGAGAGCGGGTGGGATTGTAACTTGCACTCAAGGGTTCGCTATCGTCGCTTTTTCGCTGGCCATAGCCTCGGCGCCACGAAAGGTCGCTACATGTCGGTCGCCATAGACCGACTCATACTCCACGTCCATATGGATATCCGGGCGAGCCTCGGCTACCTTCTTCACCACATCAGGGTTATCCGACGAAAACATGGTGACATCTTCGCCCGGTGTCAGAACGCCGCCTTCCATGCTTGTAGTCACGTGCTGCCCAGGTAAACTCGGCTTACCATAGATCGCGTAGAGCGCCAGTCTGGGGTCATGAAAGGTCTGCCCCTGATAGCGAATCGTCACCTTCTTCACCAGTGCCGGACCGATGCCTTTGTTCACCACATGCAGACTCAAGCCCCGGTTCGACGCCACGGAGCTTAGCTCCAGATGTGGCCAGACCGAGGCGGCCTGCTGAGCGCGCATGATATTGGTTTGCAGCACCGTGGTCACCAGTGCTCCCACACTGACGGTGAGAGACACCAGTGCCACCAGCATCTCCGGAGAGAGACGCGCCACGGCCCCTACCCTGCGCCCCCAACCCCGAAGCCAGGCACGCCATCAAACGTGTAGAGGTTCTCTATCTTCACGAAGTCATACCCCGCTTCATTGATACGCGAGAGCAGCCGGATAAGCTGGTTGTGGCTCACCTTACCCGTGGGCGAGATAGCCACGAACCGGCAGCGCCAGTGGTCGGAGAGAAAGGCATCCGTGGCACCAGGCCAGACCCGCACGCCCCGATTGGTGATCATATCTAGCTTCACGCCATCGCCTTCCATGAGCTGCAGAGACTCGGCCAGGGTAGCCGCCTCATCACCGCGCCAGTGCAGGAACACATCCACGCCTACCAGCTCTTTCACGGCGGCAGGGGCACGCTCGGAGTGCCCACGCTTAGCCGCTGTCTCCGGGCGCTCTGTAACGGCATAGTGCACGGGGAGGAGCGTTGTGGGTTGCTGTCCCAGGCGCGCGATCACGGCATCGCCGAAGCCCTGGGTGCCAACCTTCTCTTTGCTCTGCCCCTCGGTGTAGACATCGCCGGTGTGCACCCCATCTTCAATGGTCTTGAGCCAGGCATTGTGCACCGAGGTCGCCACATCGCCTTGCCCGATATGCACCAGCATCATCACGGCGGCGAGCAAGAGCCCACTGGGATTGGCGATCCCCTGCCCCGCGATATCTGGCGCGGAGCCGTGAATCGCCTCGAACATAGCGCCCCGTTCCCCGATATTGGCCGACGGCGCCAGCCCCACACTACCGGCAACCTGCGCGGCAATGTCCGAGATAATGTCGCCGTAGAGGTTGCTGGTCACAATCACATCGAAGCGCTCCGGGGAATCCGCTAAGCGGGCCGCACCAATATCGATAATCATGTGGTCGCAGGCGATATCCGGGTAATCCTTTGCTACTTCTTCCACCACCTGATGGAACAGTCCATCAGTGAGTTTCATGATGTTGTCTTTGGTGAACGCGGTAACCCGCTTCCGGTTGTGCGCACGGGCGTACTCGAACGCATACCGGGCGATGCGCTCACAGCCGGGCCGTGAAATCAGCTTGAGGCACTGCATGACCTCATCGGTCTGGCGGTGCTCGATACCGCCATAGAGGTCTTCCTCATTCTCACGAACGATCACCACGTCCATCTTCGGGTGCAGCGTCCGTACAAAGGGCGCATAGGCCACGCAGGGCCGCACGTTGGAGAAAAGCCCCAGGCTGGTGCGCAGGGTCACGTTGATCGACTTGTACCCCCCACCCTGCGGGGTGGTAATGGGCGCCTTGAGCAACACACGGGTCTTGCGAATCGACTTCCACGCGCTGGGATCGATGCCAGACGTGAACCCTTTCTCATAGATGGCCTTGCCTAGCTCCACCGTCTCCACCTTGAGCCGTGCCCCGGCAGCCACTAAAACCTTCAGCGTGGCGTCCATAATCTCCGGCCCAATGCCGTCTCCGTGCGCCACGGTAATCGCCGTCTTATCCATGTCCCGATTGTACCTGAGGGCGTCTGTGTGGCCTATAATTCGGGGATGTCGAACCATCTTCCCCTGTCCGACGCCGAACTAGCGGAACACTTAGGCGAACCTGTAACCGAGCGGGTGACACTCCACGCCTGGCCGCTATCTCAGGTCGATGAGGTCACTCTTGAGTCGGGCGCCCGCTGGATTTATAAGCTGCAACATCCGCCCACACTGGAAGCCGAGTTCTACCAGCACGCTCGCTCCCCCCTTATGGCACCGTGTCGCATTCTCCGTAGTGATGAAAACGGCGCGGAGCTACTTCTGCCGCGCCTGCTCTCGCCAACGCTAAAGGGCTGGAATGGGACCGAAGCCGACTTTGTCAGCTGTGGGCAGGAGATAATCGGGCACATTGGACAGATAGCAGGCGATGTTCCTGTCTTTCGCGACCTGGGAAGCGCCCCCGCGTGGCGCGCCTTCGTGGAAGAAACAGTTTCGCTAATTGCCCCGCTCTGGCCGGAGCAAGCGGCAGCAGTATCCCAGTGGTCCGAAGAGCCCAATGTCTTGCGAGTGATTGACGAGACATCGCAGCTCATCAGTGGCGACCTGAAAGCCGAACATATCTTTGTAGAGCCAGATTGGCCAAAGGTAATCGACTGGCAGCGCCCTCTTCGTGCCCCAGCCGGTGTGGAGCTTGCCTTGCTTCTGGAAAGCGAAAACATTCCCGCAGAGAAATATGTCTCTCCACAGGCGCTAGGGGTTCGCTGGCTGGTGCTCACTCACTGGGCGCTATTTGCCAAGAAGCACTACCTTCAGGACCTACCTTTCCTGCACCAGTGGGCGAAAGGCGCTCTGGATAAAATTCCGTTGGAAACAGTCTGACGCTCATCCAGTTTCCATCGTGGCAGGGCATCGGCAATACCCCGTCGAAACCCTATCGCATGAAAATAGATAAGCTGGAGCTTTTCCGGGTGCCGCCACGGTGGCAGTTTCTGAAGATCACGTGCGACGATGGCACGTTTGGCTGGGGTGAGCCTGTGGTGGAGGGCAAAGCTGCCTCTGTAGCGGCCTGTATCGAAGAGATGAGCGATGCGATTCTCGGCAAGCCAGCGGGCAATATAGAAGACGTCTTCCAGACCCTCTACCGGGGTGGGTTCTACCGGGGCGGCGCTGTCGAAACATCGGCCATATCGGGTATCGATCAGGCGCTCTGGGATATCAAGGGCAAGGCACTGGGCGTACCCGTGTACGAGCTACTGGGCGGGGCCGTGCGAGACAAAGTAAAGGTCTACGCGCACATGGGCGGCAATACCCCCGAAGAATGCGCCGAAGCCGCCCGCAAGCGCCTGGCGGAAGGCTACACCGCCCTCAAAACCGGTGCGGTCGGTCCGGTGGAATGGATTGACTCCCCCGCCAAGATAGACGAAGTCGTCGAAAAGCTTATGGCTATCCGCAACGCTGTGGGGCGCGATGTGAGTATCGGTATCGACTTTCACGGACGGGTGCACAAGGGCTATGCCAAACCCTTAGTGAAAGCACTGGAAATCGCCGCTCCCATGTTCTACGAAGAGGTCGTGCTCTCGGAGAACAACGAGGCGTTGCGGGATATTGCCACGCATACATCAGTCCCTCTCGCAACTGGGGAGCGCTTATTCACTCGCTGGGGCTTCAAGAACCTGCTGAAAGATGGTGTGATAGACATTATCCAGCCGGACCTCTCGCACGCAGGTGGTATCTGGGAAGGACGCAAGATAGCGGCCATGGCAGAAGCGTTCGATGTCGCCGTGGCCCCCCACTGTCCCCTGGGACCACTGACCCTGGCCGCGAGCCTGCAGCTAGACTTCTGCACCCCGAACGCAATCATCCAGGAGCAAAGCCTGGGCATTCACTACCACCAGGGCGAAGAGCTTCTAGACTATTTGACTGACAAAGGCAGCTTTGTCTACGAAAACGGCTATGTACTCAAGCCCACCGCACCGGGCCTGGGTATCGAGATCAATGAGGATCTAGTCCGCGAGCGGGCGAAGACCCCACACCAGTGGCGTAACCCCATGTGGCACCTGCCCGACGGCAGCCTGACCGAGTGGTAAAGCCACTCCATATTCTTATTCACTACGGAAGGGCTAGTTCTGGCCCTTCTGTAGTGGCAGGGTCAGCGCCAAGAACTTCTTTCGCTCCAAGGGACTCATGTCAGCTCCCTTTAGTAACTTCCGAATATATAAATTCGAATGTGGCACGGTCTTCTGCATAGCATAGGCATACATTTCGTAATCCCTATGGAGTATCGCATATGACCATACGGAACTACCTCCGCTATTTATATGACTCAAACTAAAGCCATTTTCATGGAGTTTCTTTAACGCATAAAGATTCTTCCATTGAGCAGCAGAAATTGCGAAAGACCCATCAGGGTCCGCATCTGCTTTAGAATCAAAAAACTTCACGACATCAATCTGGCTCTGCAGGTCATTATTCTTTCCAGCAGCGATAGAATTATGCAGCATCTGTTGGGTCGATCCTGGGGCACAGCCAAAGGTGCCTACAAACAGGATGAATAGCACCACGACGGTCCAGAACAATATCTGGATCGTCTTAAAAAATGCACTCAGTATCCTGACTGTTAATGGCAGACGTTCTTCCATAGATTCTGTATAGTCTATACAATACACGATATGAGGGTACAGATGCGCGCTAATCGGCGGGGAGCGTTGTGCGTTCTTGCGGTGGTCATCGGACTTTCTGGTATCAGCTACGCCCATGAGTTTTCGGAGGTGGCGTTTAAGAAAGAGCTTACTGGCTACCGAAAAGTCATGAAGGAGCTGCTGGCGAAGTTCGGACCCGGCTGGGCGATACGCGGCATGTTTACGTCAGACTTTGTCTTCACCGGTCCCGATGGCAAGAAGCAGAAATTAGATACGGTTCTGAGCAAAGAGAACAGTCTATTTCTCTCAGGAAAGTCGGATGAGGTAGAAAACTGGCGGGAAGCTACAGGCATGGTGCCTGAGAAGATCAAGCCAAAAGATGAGTTCTGGAAGTCCTCAGTTATTAAATACGAAGAGGTAGAGGGTGAACCACAGATTACGCTGGACCGCTTTCCCGTTTCGCTAACGACTCAGACTACTCAAGATGAGTTGGGCAAAGAGAAGAAGACGAAGGTGAAGATTCTCTTTGCCGAAAAGCAGGTGTTCACGCGTCTAAAAGAAACTGAGAGAAAGCCCGGTCTGCTTGTGATGAAGCGCTGGGATGTTACTGTAACCAAAGCCTTTATGGACGGTGTTGCTATCCCCGCAGAGGCTTTCAAGACCTCAACAAAAAAGGAGAACGAAAATGGCTCTGATTCGCGATGACCGCTATGAAGAAATGGCAAGTGCCTACCAGTTTCACCTGATAGCCCTTCTGGACACTACGCTTAAACAAAACGGCATCACCGAAGTAAAGAAGCGCCGCAAGATAGTGGGGACATTTCTTTCTCAGCTAGGGCAGTTTCATGACCAGGGCTGGCTTCGTTCCTCGGCAGGTAGTGAGCAGGCCTATCCTCTTCTCTGCTTTACGAAAACCTTCCTGAACACAGAGACCGCTCCCGAAGACCTGGGTGATGTACTCGCGACCTCTTCGTTTTTTTCGTTCCAGGAGTACGCCGCAAGTAACACGGAGATGTTCTTTGACAATGACCCGGATGCCAAGGTCGAAACGGGCAGTGTTGGAGCCAGTGAACTGTGAACCGTGTTCGGGTATTCGTGGCGCTGTGCGATAACAAAACACAGGGAATAGTGCCTGTTCCACCAAGAATCGGCAATGGAGACGATCCGGATAACAACCTGTACTGGGGCTGCGATGATGGCATGGGCTCGTACTTCCCGCATAGCGCCCACTGGCGGGTTACGAAGTCGGAAAAAAATGTAGCGCCGCATCTACTTCGGCGGCTCAGCATCCAGCACACCAGCAGTGATATCTCTCTGGAAGCTAGCGCGTATCGGGGCTCGCAGATGGCGCGGTGCCTGCAGGACTTCGAGCGGGTGGCGGTATCGGGAAAGTATGACCTGGTGGCCTTTATCGGACACAACGGACTCATGGATGCTGCCATGGCCCCACCGCCACGAGTGCCGGGTAATCGAACCGAAGTAGCCGTGCTCTGCTGCTTGAGTGCACGGTACTTCGGGGCGCGGCTTCGGGCGCTGGGATGCCGCCCGATACTCATGACCTCACAGCTCATGTACCCTGGCTCGTTTTTGTTAGATGCCGCTATAGAGCAGTGGCGGCGGGGCGGCTCTTTGAAAACAATTCGATTGGCAGCGGCGCGTGCCTATGCCCGCAATCAGAAAATCTCTGTGCGAGCAGCAGCCGGTGTCTTTGCCTGAGAAGCCTAAGCCGGGCCTTTTGGCGCCAGGAGCGCTTTTTCTACCGCTAGCCGGAGCGTATCTATACCCACTAAATCCAATCCGGCGTTTTTCTCGCTCTTGCCTACATTACGCGCGGGAATCAATGCACTCTTGAACCCCAGCCCGGCGGCTTCTTTGAGGCGCTTTTCTACCTGCGGGCAGGAGCGCACTTCGCCAGAGAGGCCAATCTCCCCCACAAAGACCTGACCGGCATCTACCGGGCGATCCAGGTAGTTGCCAGCCACAGCGAGGGCGATGGCAAGGTCTGCGGCGGGTTCTTCCACGGTTACGCCACCAGCGACCGACACATACACATCCATATTCGCCAGAGAGAGGCCAAGGCGTTTCTCTAAGACCGCCAGCACCAGTGCCACACGATCTTTACTGACCCCGTTAGTCATGCGGCGGGGAGAGTTCATGGGCGAAGGCGCCACCAGTGCCTGCACTTCCACTAACAGCGCCCGGCTGCCTTCTAGGGCGGCAGTTACGGTAGACCCCGGTGCGCCTACAGGGCGCTCGCTCAGAAACGCAGCGCTGGGGTTCTCGACACCGACCAGGCCCTCCTCACGCATCTCGAAAATGCCCAGCTCATCCGTGGAACCAAAGCGGTTCTTCACCGCGCGCAGAATCCGGTAGGTCAGGTGAGCATCGCCTTCAAAGTAGAGCACCGTGTCTACCATGTGCTCCAACACACGCGGTCCGGCAATCGCACCTTCTTTGGTCACATGTCCCACTAAGAAAATGGGTACCCCACGCCCCTTGGCAATCGCTGCCAGCGCGGCAGTGGCTGCACGTACCTGACTCACGGTTCCGGGGGCGCTCTCAACATCGCCGCTGGTCATGGTCTGAATGGAGTCGATCACCATGGCGGCAGGAGAGAACTGCTCGGCAAACCCTGCAATCACGGAGACATCCGTCTCCGAGGCGATAAGCAGTCGCTCGCTGGTAGCCCCCAGTCTTGTGGAGCGTAGCTTTATCTGCTCTACACTCTCTTCGCCAGAGATGTACAGTACCGTGCCTGCATTGCGCGCCAGGTTTCCGGCTACCGAACCCAATAATGTCGACTTGCCTATCCCTGGGTCGCCTCCTATAAGAGTCAGGGAGCCGGGCACGATACCTCCACCCAGCACTCTATCGAACTCCGTTACTCCGGTGCTCTCACGCTTGCTGGCGGTAGGCTCGATCTCGGTAACCGGGCGAGGGCGAGAGGCTGCAGCCCCCATCACGCTGACATTGCCTGCCCGAATCTTCTGCGCCACGGTCTTGGTTTCGCGGACCGCCTCTTCTACCAGGCTGTTCCACTCCCCGCACTCCGGGCAGCGCCCCTGCCATTTTGGTGCGCTATAACCGCACGCCTGGCAGACAAATCGAACTGTCGCTTTCGCCATAGGTATTTAAGATACTACCGTTGATGCCCCAGAAACGGAAATTAGGCTACATGGCGACGGTGTAATATAGCGTTATGCAGGAACGGGATTGGGTACATGAGGCGATTGAGAAGCTGGAAGCGGACTTCCACCGGAGTTCGGATACACATCTTATAGCCGTTCCCATACCTTTCTCTCAGACACTAGACCTGTATTTCAAAGATGAGTCCACACATCCCACGGGTAGCTTGAAGCATCGGCTGGCACGCTCGCTGTTCTTATACGGCCTGTGCAACGGCAAGATTGGCCCACAGACGGCAGTAGTAGAAGCATCCAGCGGGTCCACGGCAGTCAGTGAGGCGTACTTTGCGCGAATCCTCGGGCTGCGTTTTCTGGCCGTTATGGCGAAGACCACCAGCCCGGAGAAGATTCGGCGAATCGAGCGCTACGGCGGGGAGTGCGTGTTTGTAGAGAATGCACGCGATGACCGAGAGAGAGCAGCGGCGCTGGCCCACGAGTTGGGCGGGCATTTTATGGACCAGTTCACGTTTGCGGAGCGGGCCACGGATTGGCGGGGAAACAACAATATCGCGGAATCTCTGTTCTCCCAGCTAGAGCGGGAGCGCTACCCGATTCCGAGCTGGCTTGTGTGTGGCGCGGGCACAGGCGGCACCAGCGCCACTCTGGGGCGCTATATCCGCTATCGTCGGTTTCCTACCCGGCTCTGCGTGGCGGACCCGGAGAACTCCGCTTTCCACAAGTACTATCAGAGCGGTGATGCCAATATCTGCCTGCCCTGCGGCTCCGGCATTGAAGGCATCGGGCGACCACGAGTGGAGCCATCGTTTCAGCCCGAAGTCATCGACCGTATGGAAGCGGTGCCGAATACCTGGAGCATTGCGGCAATTCATCTCTTAGAGGAGATTTTAGGGCGCCGTGTGGGCGCCTCAACAGGCACGAACTTCGTGGCGGTCTGCCGGTTGCTGGCCGAGCTGCACGCGGAAGGTGCGGAGGGTTCCCTGGTTACTCTGCTCTGTGACTCAGGTGAGCTTTATAGAGACAGCTACTACTCCCCTACCTGGCTGGAGGCGAATGACTACGACCTGGCACCAGCACGTAGGAATTTAGAGCGGTTCTGGCAAACAGGAAACAGCAACGATGACTGACGAAGAAAAGTACCGCTTTGACCTGAATGGCTACCTGGTCCTGAAGGGCGTATTGAGCAATGACCAGCTAACCGCGCTGAATGCCTATGTAGATCAGCGCCTGGCTGCTGCCGAGTCAGGGAAGACCAACTATCGGTTCGGCGGCAACCTGGAAAACGCTACCGTTCGGGAGGCTATTGCACTGCCACGCGCTCTAGAGGTTCTCTCTGATGTTCTGTCGCGGCAGGCGCGCCTGGACCACGACTACATCGATGTCATTATGCCGAAAGCTGGCCTGGGGCCAATAGGTGCGGTGCTTCACGGTGGTGGAGAGCCCTACGATCTGGGCCAATCCTATCAATTTAAGAGCGGCAAGATGCATAACGGCCTGGTGGTACTGGCCTATGCACTGAAAGACTGTAACCCAGGCGATGGCGGGTTTGCCTGTGTACCGGGCAGCCACAAAGCCAACTATCCACTACCTACAAGCTGGCGTGATATGGCACAGGGAATGGCCGAGGACGTGAAAGTAGTCTCCTGTAAAGCCGGTGATGCTGTGCTGTTTACCGAAGCCCTCACCCACGGTACTGCCCCATGGAATGGTGCCGATGAACGGCGAACGCTATTCCTGAAGTACTCGCCTCACTTCATGGCCTGGGGCGTACCCGGCTACAATGCCTTGCAGTACTCCGATCTCTCGGAAGAAGCAAGCACTCTTCTGGAAGGCCCGAACTATCGCTACCAGGGTCGCCGCCGAGACTGATAGCTAATCTTTGGAATAGAGCTGCCAGATAGCCTCGGCGAATGCCTCAGGATCCGGGAAGGGGCCATTGCCATGATAATGGTGTATGCCCTCCTCATCCCACTCGCCAATAACGGTGCGTGGTTCACCGGTACGGAATCCGACTTCGAGCGTGAAATAGCGAAGAGTTATCTGTCTTGGTCCACCTAGCATAGGCCGTGCTATAAGACCGACATAGTAGGCCTCGGTAACACCCATAGGTTCTGGAAGCCGAACAATGGTTATAAATGCGACGTGATCTTTGGCTGTCTTAAACTCATCCGTAAATGCTTCCAGCCCCTCTGGGCTAAGCATCTCGCCCGTACCGCGCTCTATTGCCCGCTGACCCACTTTCTCCCAGAGGGAGAGAAGCATCTGCTGCCCTCCCTCTGTATGTAATTTCAGCGCCAGTCCGTCATTATCGAACATCAAGTCACGGAGGGCTTCATGGGCAAATATATAATGATGGAGGCGCGCTTCCGCCTGATAAACGGGTTTCAGAATCTCGGTTGTCTTCGCATTAAAGAGTTTCTTCCAAAAGCCGAACATTTGGTAACCATCCTGGTACTAAGTCATATGAGAAGTGATTCACGCCGGAACGCTTTGCATCCTGCGTGCGTAGAGGTAAAATGGAGACACACCATGCAGCAACTTCGCCACGAAGAGGATGAGCTAATCCGAAGCGAGTTTGTTCCGAAGACGGAAGAAGAAGAAATTCTGGCGGAAGCGGTGCAACAGGATCGGCGCACTGCCGTACGAGCGGAGGTGCAGCGTAGCCTGCCGCTAGGACTTGCCCAGGGAGCATTGGCCGCCTGGGTAATGACGGAACTAGGCCGTATTGGTAGCCCTGCCCTGATGATCGATGGTAAGAGTGGCTGGCTGCTCTATGCTGTGCTGGGTGGGATTGCCGGACTGGCTGCGGCTACCGGGCGACGTAACACAGCCTGGAGCGCTTCTGGCATGGCTGCCGGGATTCTAATCAGCCCCCCACTTCTGGAGTGGATCGTGCGGGTTACGGACCGCTCCATGGGCACTATGCCTGCCGCCGAAACCTCACTGGTATTGGTAGCAGCCTTGCTACTCGGCGCCTTTACCTGGCTGCGCAAGTGGAATCCCTGGAAAGCTGCCTGGATCGGGGCGGTTGGTTTCTGGGTATTGGATTATCTCTTCAACCTGGTCCGTATGCCGGTCGGCTACGCTCGTGAACTGTGGGATGCCGCCTGGGTTTCCGCCGAGCACGGCTTCTTAGTGGGTGGTGCGCTTGCCCTTCTGCGGTCTGCGAGTCAGGTACTGCTAGACTTACGGACGCACTGGGTCGATAAAGCGACCGAGTGGACCCTGGAGCGCCTGCGCTCTGCTAAAGACGCGTAAAACTCCAGCTGGTTGGCTCCCCATTTTCATAGGGCATTACCCCATGAATCGGGCGTGGGTCGGTATCAAAGAGTAGCGGCAAGAAATACTTATCTCCGGGCCAGAGAGGTAGCTCACCCGACAGCAGCTTTTCTACCGATACCCAGTGTAATGAACCCTCCGGATTACTGGAGACCACGGTTCCTTCAAAGGCGGTTATTAGAAATACGAACGCCAGCCAGTCTTCTCCCTTTTTGCCGAACCCCGGCCAGGAAAGTGTGGCACGCAGCTGCATCTCTGTTGCCGTGATTCCCGCCTCTTCGCTTAGCTCACGCACCATGCCAGCAGCGGCATCTTCTGTGCGCTCTATCTTTCCGCCCAGCCCGTTGTACTTACCATAGGCGTGGTCGTCGGGCCTGGCATCACGACGAATGAGCAGAACCTGCTGGCGGTCTTCAGAGACTACATAGCCCAGTGTGGCGAGAATCGGTGTGTATGGCACGGCTGGCAGTGTATCGCAAAAAACAATCCCCTCACGCTAAGCGCGAGGGGATTGCCTCTCTTCTACCGTCGTTTGAAAATCGCTTACTTGCGGCGGCGCAGCACACCCGCCAGAGGCAGAGCGGCCAGGCCGAGGAGTGCAATGGTGCCCGGCTCAGGGGCGACGTTGTTCACGTTCGGTCCCACGAAGCTAAGGTCGTCTACCACGAAGTCGTTCCCCTGACCGGTCAGGTTCGCATCGAAGAGACGCAGGTTTGCCACAGTGCTGGCGCCTGAGTTCCAGGTAGCCGTGAACTGCTGCCAGGTTCCAGTGCTGGGTAGCAGATTCAGGTTGGTTCCTACACTGCTTCCATTGACAAAGAGCGAGATTACCGCCGGGCTGGGATCCGGATCAATAAGGGCGCTGGTAAACCAGCCACTGAAGGTATAGTTAGTGTTCGCTGTAACTGCGACATCCTGTCCCCAGAAATAGGTGTCGGGTAGCGTGTAACCGTTGACCACCATCATCAGGCCAGAGCCAGAGGTATGGTCCCCAAACGTCTGACCGAATGCCGGGTTGAACTCTATGGTCTGGTGGTAAACGTTGTAGTTACCGGGGCCATCGGGACCGGGGGGGAACGGCGCGCTCACATTGTACTGCGTGAGAAAGCCGGTATTTCCCGCCTCAAAGTTGCCATTGGTCAGCAAATTTTGCGCATTTGCTGCCGAGGCTCCCAGGGCTAAAGTGGCTAGAGTGATTAGAATGGATCGCCGCATTGTTTGACTCCTGATAGGACTGCTGAATTATCTGGCGGTATCGTATCCGGGCAATCTCCTTATCCTCATGTCAAAAATACGGGAATATATCCCAGTAAAATGCTCAGTTTTAAAATTAAATACGGCCCCTACCGGTATTTATTCCAGTGGAGGCCGTATTAAGTCTAGATTAACTGTATTCTTACGGGCAAAATTAGCCGCGTCGTGGCAGTCGGAAGGGCAGCCAGTCTATACCGAAGTAACGCAGACCACCCAGTAGGATTGCTGTGGCTAAGCCTTCGTCAATGTTACCGATTCCAGGAATCACGTCAGGCAGGAGCTCAAAGACTCCGGCATCCGGGTTCAGCAGATAGATACCACTGACCACCATGGAAACCACAACCAGTGCGGTCTTGCCACGGGTGCGGCCATTGTTCTTGGGTAGCTCTACTGTCTGCCCACAGTTCGGACAGCTTGTGGTACTAGTGAGCAGCAACATCGTTCTTCGCAGGGCGAATGAGTTCTACGGACATGGTGTTTAGTCTTTCTCCAGCAATTTGAGTCGGATATCGGACTCTCTTGCTTATTTAGACGTGTACTGCCCGAAAATGTTGCATCACTCCGCATACACCGATACGATGCGCCCTCCGCGGTTACGGTCCACCGGTGGGGTTACGTCCTCGGCATGCGCTTCCAAGTAGCGCCGTGCCGCCACAAAGTTTACATGGGGATCCGCCAGAAACTCACCGGGATAGAGGTCAGGCAGTAGACGAAGAAACGGAACTCCTTGTGAATCCCGGAAGAGAAATCCCATAGCAACTCCAGCCGTATGGTGGTGTCCGCCAGAGGGTGCTTCTTCCGGCGGTCCCAGGGGCAGCAGAACTCGCCCTACAATACGGGCATTGACCGGCAGAGCGAATCGCTTACGTACAGGAGCAGGCAGCGTCACACTCTCAAAAAGCCAGAGCTGCCCTACTGGCTCCATATCGGACTCGGTGGTTAGCTCCCCCCGATAATGTCTCGCGCCTCGGTAGCGTGAGTCCAGGCGCCTTTCTGCCAGAGAGCGACGGCCAGCGGGTGATCGAAGGCTTTTTGAAGCGAGACAATATACTCACGTGCCCGGTGGGGCCGTGCTTTGCTCCAGGCCGGAGAGAAATCGCTTCCTCCGTCGATTTTCTCAGCGCCTCTGCAAGCTCCCGGCGGAGCGCAACAGTGAGCTCCGGCATCATCAGCATGGCTGGTTTACCTTTCGGTTATCCTCCCGTCACCGCAAAGTAATGGTCAAAAAATGCTGTGGGATTCACATCGATAGCAATCCGATGCGCTCCCTGAGGGTCCGCTTTCCAGCGGGTCAGGCCCTCTCCCTCGCCCGGTCCCAGTTCCGAGCGAATGGTGCCCTGCTGTAGTGTACACAGCTCTGGCTCAAAGATCAGCGCGGCAGCCAGTGGGTCATGAAACGTAATCTCGGCAGCCCTTGTGAACCAGACTTCTGCTTGCCGTAGTACCGTTGCCAGCGGCTCGCTCTTCGTAAAGCGGTTGCGACACTCTGCAGCGGGCATCTGACACTTCATGGTGACTTCCAACCCTACGGCAGTCAGCGCCCCGCCCCAGCGGAGAGTCAACGCTGTCGCAACGGGATCCAGAAGCGCGTTCCACTCTTTCGCGCCCGGTCCATGCCCGGCGCCTGCGGTATAGACTCCACCCATCCAGTAGAACGCTCTCAGAAGCGCAGGCAGGCCAGGGTCCATGGCAAAGAGAAGCCCAATATTGGTCAATGGCCCTGTGGCAAGAAGCACTATCTCACCGGGCCGTGAGCGAATGGTTTCCGTCAGAAACCTGAGTGCTGCTCCAACCCGATAGTCAGTTCGATGCGGTTCGTTCTCAATAGCAGAATATTGTGCTACTCCCTGCTCGGTTCCATGAAGAAGGGGTCCTTCTACACCGGCATAAACAGGCACATCCGTGCGCCCAGCGGCACGGCAAATCACTTCTACAAGCCCTGCTCGCTTGACAACATCTCCTGTAGCGGTGGTAACTCCCAGCAACTCACAGCGCGGTTGACGTAGCAGATACGCCAACGCCACAGCATCGTCTATATCGTTACCAATATCCGTGTCAAAGAGAACCGGAATGCTTTCCGCCATGCATTACGGTTCACCAAACTAACATAAAGTTCCTGCCCTAATCCGTGGAGTCAGCAGGTTCGGGGACTGGCTCTGCAGGCGGCGCTTCGGTGACTCCCCCTTCTTCCAACTCTTTGGCCACGGCTTCCCCATCCGACTTGGCCTCTTTTTCAAACGCTCGAATCTGTGCCGCTGTCGGTGTCTTGCCCGTTTCGTAGAAGAAGATAGTCGTCTTGCCCGCAGCGACTGTGCCAGAGTAGGCGATTGCAGCTTTGATAGCAGCACCTAAACCTAGAGGCACGAAATCTACCAGCTCCCGAGCCAGGGTACGCCAGCCAAGCGCGGCAGCGACGGCGCCGAGAAGCTCTTTTACCTGCCGATTGTAGCCGGGGCGATGACCATAAGCTGCCGCAAGGCGCATGATTAGCATGGCCTGGTTCTTAGTGAGCAGAATGACATCGGCCAGCGATGAAATCGGCAAAAACGGCAGCGGCACCGGAATCAGTTTAGGAACAGCGGAAAGAAACGCTATCTGAGAGTTAGCCTTGCTCGCCCGATGAATCAACTGATCGCAAGCAGGCCCACGGAAGCGCTTCAAGGCTCGAGAGAGAGCGATGCAGAGGTCGGGCCGGGCCTTGAGTATCCAGCCTATAATCTCAGGCAGCTCCCCGGAGAACGGCACTGCGTTCTTCCCGCGTAAACCAATCGGCTCATCGGGGGCCGTGACATAGACCGTGAACGTGTAGAAACCAGCGGAGTCAAAGCTCGGTGGGGTATCCATGCGCTTCAGCACGGTATCGGCCACGGCGAGCTCAGCCTCAGATGCCTCGGCGCCTACGAGTTCACGGCGGAGCCACTCAAAACAGGCTTCATCGGCAACCACGGCGAAGGTCACGGAAAGCGCTGCTTCGTCGATAATGACTCGCGGCGAGATCTCACTCACCGTCTTCCAGGTACCCCACGCCTGCCCCGGCGTCACGGCTAACTCTTTCATCTACTTCCTTACTCTCGCACCTGAGGTTGTGTTCCCAGTGTTTTAGCGCCCAGAAATCGTAGCGCCGGGTGCTGCCACTAGCTCTATTAGCTCTTCGACACGGGAGAGTGTCTCCGGGTTGCTATCATAGAGCCAGGCATTTACCGCGGCAGGGTCTAAACTCCCCGCTCTCTTTCCCAGAGTTTGCGGACGATACCGCGCTCTACTCGCTCTTTCAAGTCGTCCGCCGAGCCGATTTCTTCTACCAGGAATGTTCGCCGGTCCCAGAGTTGTTTCCCTTCCCCTTCGTCGGTCTTATCGAATCGGAAGCACCAGGTATAGAACAGATGATAGACCGTGGAGTTTACTGATTCCCAGGGTACGGCGGGGCGATTCTCCTCAAACCAGGCATGTAGTCTATCCTTGGCCTCTTTAAGTGAGAGCGGCTCTTCGGAGCTGGCAAAGATCTGGTACACGACTTCGGTGACTTCCTGGCGCTCACTGGCAGGCACATAGCGGAAGTTGTTCTCGCGCAGCCAGTCATAGTACGCATCGGCCAGGGTACTCACAGGCGACTCTATAGGAGCGGGCGCCTGATAAGGAATTCCATTCTCCGGTACATAGGGCTTGTAGGAAGCGCTACGAAACATTAGAGTAGTAGAAGGTTCGTCTATCGCACCAGAAAGTGGCGGCAGCATCCCCTTGGGGGCCACAGAAACATCGCCCACAGCGGGCTTGTAGATATCTACCAGCTCACCATGCGCTCTGAGGAAATCTAAAAACGAGTCATAACCATGGCGAGTTTCATCAAATCGGGCGTCTATCTGCCGCATTCGATTTTTGAGTACGCTACCCGCTACAGGGCGGTTACCTAACTGGGCCAGCGCCAGCGCCAAGAGTCGCCCGGTGTCTATCTCCTCATGCTCAATAACCTGTGGCGGCAGATTGTTGGAACAGATGATGTCTTCATAGAAGAGAAACCGGTCGCAGGACTTCGCTAAGTAGGTGCTGGTGTTGGAGCGCACCCCCACCCCGATAACTTCTAATCCTAGCTCGCGCAGCTTCATCACCAGGGGAGTGAAATCGGAGTCTCCGGAGACCAGCGCCACATGCGAGATATCGCCATGACGCAGGGCCAGCTCCATGACATCAATGGCGATTCGGATATCCGCGCCGTTCTTGCCGCGCTGGGTCAGCGCGAAGGTCTGCACGGGTTCCGTGGCGTTATCGAGCAGGTCCGAGCGATAGTCTCGAAACGCTCCCCAG
>JASGJG010000009.1:0-170434 GCA_049840835.1 Armatimonas sp.
TCAAGTTAATAGGGAAACACGATAGAATCCGAACAGCACCTCCCGTTTTAGGTGCCGGAGCGCGTCCGCAGGGAGTGGTGGCGCCGCTCCCGCTCGCCCGCGCGTTCGCCCGCCAGCAGATCGGGTTAGACGATACCCTGCCGAACTGCGGCGCAATCGCCGAAGTCCGCCCACTCTTTCGCAGCCGGGATCGCCTCTCCGACCACAAAGCCGCCATTCTACACGCTGAGGGCAATCAGTTCGTGGTGGTAGATGATGGTGGGGCCTATGTAGGTCTGGTCTCTCAGCGCCGCCTGCTCAACCCGCCCCGCGCCCGGCTATTCCTGGTGGACCACAACGAGCTAACCCAGGCCGTACCGGGCGCAGACGAAGCGGAGATTGTGGGAGTTCTGGACCACCATCGGCTCGGCAATCCACCCAGTGCCCTGCCCATTCCGTTCTGCGTGGACCCGGTAGGCTCTACATCTACTCTCGTGGCCGAGCGTATGCGGGATGCCCGTATCCGTCCCCCACGCTCCATAGCGGGCATGCTACTCTCCGGGATTCTCTCCGATACCCTGGTCTTTCGCTCGCCCACGTCCACCCCGCGCGATGAGGCAATCGCTGCCTGGCTGGGCGGCATCTGCCAGATAGACGTAGCACTCTATGGAAAAGAGCTGCTCGGAGCCGCGCCTGGCCTCTCTGCCCGCGACCCCGACGATGCCGTGGACGCCGACCGCAAGACCTACATCATGGCGGGAGCGCTGGTGGCTATTGCCCAGATCGAGGTCATGGGCCTGCACGAGCTCCCTGCCCGCCGCGCCTTGCTCATGGATGCCATGGCCGTTCGCCGAGTCCGTGAGGGCCTGGCCCTCATCGGGCTAATGGTCACCGATGTCGCGTCCATTCGCTCCGTTCTGCTCTGCCAGGGTGAGCGCCGCTTCTTAGATGCCCTGCCCTTCGCGCGTATCTCCGAGTTCGAGTTCGACCTGGGCGATATGGTCTCGCGCAAGAAACAGCTAGCTCCCGCTCTGCAGGGAGCCCTCGAAAGCGTAGAGTAAGACTTTAGAAGCCATCTCCCTTGAATGCTCACTGCGTGAGCTTCGTCCCTCTTCCCAAAAGACCCCTCATACTTCGGGGGGAAGAGGGATAACTCACCTCAAGTGCCCAAAAGACCACCTTCCTTTGGCAAGGCGCTCCGCCAAGGGAAAGCCTCTGTAGTATTGGTAGGCGCTGATTTCCCCTCTTCCAGCGAGCCGCGAAGCGGCATTACAATGCCGCTTCGCGGCGGAGCGAAAACGGGAAGAGGGGCGAGGGAGCGAAGCGACACTCAGGGGAGATGGTCTCTTAGAGCGGAAGATGACTGAGATAAAGCAAGCTGTATGGGCTGCGGCTATAATAGCTATAGCTGCACGGACAACGGTGACGATGCCATGAGTTACGAAGTCTTTCGGGCGATTGTATGGATAGTGGGGCTCCCCATTATCGGCTACCTGGGCTGGCAGGCAGTGATGAAGCTGCGCGCCATTCGTCGCCTGGATGCCGAACTCCGCGAAGAAGAAGCGCAGAACCCCAGAGACCCTTATCTTCGCATGGCGGAGCTTTTCGAGGAACAGAAGCAAGACAAGAAGCGGTAAGGAAGAGCGGAGGCCAAGATGGGATTTCGGATAGACCAGTCGTACTCCGATACCGGCGGAACTCGGCACCTCTCGATAGTAGGTAATAAGATTCGGATTCAGGAGACAAAGTCTTTCTGGAAAGATGGCAAGCCTACTATTCAGCAGAGCCTGCCGCCACAGAAGCCGACAAAGGATAAAACCGCCACTCTCTCTGCACGAGACCTCACCGTGCTCCAGAGCGTAGTTCGAAGTTCCGGGTTCTTTGCCGCGAGAGAGGGGAAGATGACAGGTTTTTGTTATCCCACTACTCTGGAGATAGAGTGGGATGGCAAAAAGAAGGCTCTGCATGAGTGGGGTGGAGCAAACCCGCGTCCCGTGCTCGCTTATAAAAGCGTTTCTGAGCTGCTGAAAAAGCTTCAGCAAATCTATTTGAAGTAGTTTTTAGTAATTATTGGTGTTAGATAGATAGTAATCTATATGGCCTGGATTCTACCAACCACTGTGCCGGAAGCACTGGAATTCCTGGACAGCGATGATGAGTGGCAGCGTCAACGGGGAGTTGAGGGACTGGAAGCTCTGGCACCACTCTCCGAGCAGGTCATCTCGAGACTTATTGAGATGCTGGATGACCCTGTGCGCAATGTGCGTTGGAAGACCACACGTGTACTGGAGACCATAGGCAAAGAAGATGCATCGGTCGTCTCTGCAATGATTGCCGCGCTACAGCACCCGAGTGATATGGTGCGCCGGTGGTTAGTAGAAGCGATTGCGCGTGCCGCCTTTCCGGATAAAAGCGCCGTAGACGCCGTTTTAGAAGGCTGTACCGACCCCAGCGAATACGTTCGGCGTGAAGCAATTAATCAGTTTACAGATAAGAAAGTAGAGCATCCTCACCTTGTCTGGGTGATGGTTTGTCTCCTTTGGAGAGAGGAGTTACATGCGGCAGATGTACTGGCACGCCAGGGGAACACGGACTCAGAAGTTATAGAAGCACTGATAGCAGGATTGCGGCGCTCAAGAATAGATGGATATTGTGCTACAGCGCTGGGCAAACTGGGCAAGGTAACTCCCGAAATCACTCAGGAGCTTTTTGAGTTAGCAAGTAGCTCGGTATCTAACTATGGTTATGCCGTAGACTCACGTGGCGCTCTAGTCAAACTCATAGAGAATAGCCTGGTAGTTGATTTCCTGAATCAAAAGCTGCTTTCTTCTATTACATCTGAGGCAGTAACGGCAGGGCTGATTTTCGCCGCCAGCGGAGATAGAAGAAAAGAGCTATGTACTCTTTTTCTGGAAAGCTTGAGTGAGCTAGAGGATGATGGCAAAAGGCTAGTTCTAAACGCTCTCATGCCATGGTGTGAAAGCGTTCCTGAAGTCACAGAGATATGTGGTTTGTTACTTTATGCCAAGGATGATGAGGTCCGACTCGAAGCGGCACATCTGTTAGTAGTTATGCCTGTCTACCAGAGCGAAGCTATATCTCTTGCCCTGGAATATCTTTGTCAAAATTATGACCGTTCCCATGCCTCTCGTGCTGTAGATGTGTTGGAGAGATTGGAGTCACTAAAACCCGAGGTGCAATATGGTTTACTGCCATGCTTCACGAACCCACCTTATACAGCTCTACAAGCCAGGGAAAGTAGGGAGGCTTATAGCTACGATTTCAGTGTCCGTCGTCCGCTGCTGTATTTACTGATGAGGCAAGAAGAATTGATACCAGAGCTTATGGCAGAGATATATACTCTTTGTTCTGAGAAGTCTGTAGCAGGTAACTTCCTTCGTAGAAGATTCACAGCAGAGTAGCTGTGTAACGCCGTCGTAACGGCAAGGAGGGAGAATCGGCGCGTGGCGCTTGCGATTCTCCCCCTGCTGGCTATCACGCCTACGGCAACTACGCCTTCAGGCGGGCAAAGTTCTTCTTGCCGACCTGGAACTCGTCGCCTTCGGAAACGGTTACCTCGGCGGCGGGGTCGGTCAGCTTCTCGCCATTCAACTTCACACCGCCCTGCTCAATAAGCCGACGCGCCTCCCCATTGCTGGGAGCGAAGTTGCAATGGCGAACCAGCGCGACTACTGCAATGGGGTTCTCCGGCACAGTGACCTCCGGGGCGTCCGTGGGGAACTGGCGCGCGGAGTGAATTCGCTTCCATTCCTCGCCTGCTGCCGTAGCCTGCTCGGCACCGTGGTAGATAGTCACGATTTCGGTGGCCAGGCGGTGCTTGGCGTCCATGGGGTTGGGAGACTTCAGAATCTCCTCGAATGTCTCTACAGGCACATCGGTGCAGAGCAGGAAGTACATGCTCATCTGCTCATCGGCCAGGCTCATGGTCTTGCTGTACTGGTTCAGCGGTGGCTCGGCGATACCGATGTAGTTGCCAAGCGACTTGCTCATCTTCTTCTGGCCGTCTAAGCCCACCAGGAGCGGCATGAAGAAGCCGATCTGCTGATCCATGCCCAGCTCGCCTTGCAGGTCGCGGCCAGCCAGGATATTGAAGGTCTGGTCCTGACCACCCATCTCAATATCTGCTTCGATACAGACCGAATCATAGGCCTGCGCCAGTGGGTAGAGAAGCTCATGCAGGCTGATAGGCTGCCCGGCATCCCAGCGCTTCTTGAAGTCCTCACGGGTGAGCACCTGCGCCACGGTCATCTTGCTGGTTAGACCTACCAGGTCCGCAAAGCTGAGCTTACCCAGCCACTCGGAGTTGTTCCGCACATCGGTTTTCTCTCTATCCAGAATCACAGAGAGCTGGTCTACATACGTTTTACCGTTGGCCTTGATCTGCTCTTCGGAGAGCATGGGGCGAGTAGCGGAGCGCCCGGACGGGTCACCGATCAGGGTGGTGTAGTCCCCGATGATAATGGTTACGTGGTGCCCCAGATCCTGAAACTGGCGAATCTTGCGCAGAACCACAGCGAAACCCAGGTGGATATCCGGCGCGGTGGGGTCCAGGCCCAGCTTCACCACAAGGGGCTTACCAGTCTTGGCAGATTTCTCTAGCTTGGCTTTCAATCCGCCTGGAGGGACGATAAGTTCGGCCCCGCGCGATAGCAGGGCGACTTGCTCTTCGATAGTCACGGTGAAAATTGTATCGCGCGTGGAGCAGGCATAGATAAAACGTCTAGGCCGTAATAGCCCGGCCCTGAAAGGACCGGTCTGTAGAAAAGCACCCCTCCGGGGCGGCCAAGGGAACGGCGCTATTCTGTTGCCGGGCCGGAGACCCGCTTATTGGCAGACCGGTCCTTTCAGGGCCGGGACCAATTGGACCGGGCAACTATGGACCGTATATACGGCATAATGGGGGCGTGACGAACGAGTATCATTTCATCACCTACTGGCGCGCAACGGATGCCACGGTAGACGAAGTATTCGATATTCTGGCGGATGCCGAGGCGCTGCCGGAGTGGTGGCCCTCGGTATATCTCGCCGTGACACCAGTCGGAGAGCGTGCCTATGATCTGTACACCAAGGGCTGGCTGCCCTACACCCTCCGCTGGCGACTGATTGCGCGTGGGGCGGAGCGGCCTCACCATATCGAAATCGGAGCCGAAGGCGACTTCGTGGGACGCGGTATCTGGACTCTAGAGCAAGATGGCCCCGATGTGAACATCACCTTCGATTGGAAACTGCTGGCCGAAAAGCCGCTTCTGCGCTTGCTTACCCCGTTGCTGCGTCCCGCGTTCTCCGCAAACCATAAGTGGGCTATGGAGAGAGGGCATATCAGCCTCATTCGTGAGCTACGCCGCCGCCAGGGCCTGAAAACGGCTCCTCCTCCCGGTCCCACAACCTGGGAGCCCTGGGCCGTGATGCTCGGCGCTGGCTGCTCTAGTAGGAGTAGCGGTATGGGCCAAGAAACAATTTACCTCTCCCCCTAACCCCCTCCCCTAAAGGGAAGGGGGAACGAGAATCACTAGAGCTCTTCTGTGCTTGGGCTTCGGGAAAGCGCTGCATGGGTACCAAATTCCCCCTTCCCTTTAGGGGAGGGGGTTAGGGGGAGAGGTAATTCTCCTATCTCTGCTCGTACTTCCGGAGCAAGTCTGCGAGCGCTTCTCGTAACAACACCGATTCTTTCTTTTTTGTTTTTTCGGCGAGGGTTTTTAGCCGCCGGGTGGTGATAGCCGGGTAGTAGCAGGACTTCATCACCATCTCCTCGTTCAGGGGGAGTCCTACTGTATTTCGCCCCTGCTCCTTGGCGCTGCCCAGGGCGGCATCAGTGGCAGTGAGCAGCGCATCGGTGTCTTTCCCATCGCGGGGGAACTGAGCCACTCCGATAGTGATCGTGTGCTCGCAGGTTGTCTCTACCTGCGCCCGAAGCGCCTCCATTTTTAGAAACGCCTGCTCCAGGGAGAGAGTAGGGATTAATAGCGCGAACTCATCTCCCCCGAACCGAAACGCCTGGGCACTCAGAGGCTGCGCTGCCTCCTGGAGGAGCTTCCAGAACGTAGCCAGTACCGCATCTCCCGCTTCTCTGCCCCGTGTCTGATTGATGTTGTGGAAATAGTCAAGGTCGATTAGCGCCAGTGCCGTATCGTCGCCTGTTTTCACTGCTGTCTCTACTGCCTGCCGTAGTGCGTCTGGTCCGCCATGCTCCAAAGGATAGATACCATTTGCCATAGGATTACCTCTTACTTATATATATTGTATTTTATATATGGCGTCAATAGAGTGTTTTGAAACTTTTCTTGACTACGGTTGTCGTCTTGCGTAGAATGCAAGCTATGAACGACGAAAAGCCCGGACTGGGCGATCAGGAGCTGGCGCTGTTGCGCTTTGTGACCGACCGCGCGCCCGTGACCGTGCGGGAGGCTGTGGCACAGTTCGGAGAGGCGCGTGGACTGGCGCGCACCACGATTCTGACCGTCATGGAACGCCTGCGCACCAAGGGCTACCTGCGGCGGCAAAAGTCCGATGAAGGCGGTGGCGCCTGGGAATACCTGCCGGAGCAAGGTCGTGATGACCTCATGCGCGGACTGGTGCGTGAGTTTATCGAGAAGTCACTGGGTGGTTCAGTATCGCCTATGGTGGCCTACCTCTCCGACCCTAAGAATCTCACGGATAAAAGAGAAAGCCGACCTGCGCGCCATTGTGGCGGGGCTGGAGGAGTAGTCCATGCCCCTGCTAGAGGCGCTGCTGAAGGCGAGTGCCGGGGGCCTGGTAGTCTTTTTCGTGGCCTGGGGCGTGTGTCGAGCCTTTCCCAAGCTGCACCCTGCTGTGCGGTTCTGGCTCTGGTGGCTGGTGGCCGCCCGCCTGGTCTTCGGGCTTTTGCTGGCAGGTCTGGCTGTGCCGCTACCCGTGCTCAAGCCCACACGGGCTATGGCGCGCACCGAGGCGGTTAAAGCAACTCCCACTATAGTGTCTGCCGTTCCGCAGCTAGCGGTGGAGTCGAAAGCGACTGCGAAAGAGAATGTACTGCCACCTGTAGTGGAAAAGAGTGGCCCGGCGCAGAAGCCCATTGCTCGGTTTCCCTGGATTATGGCGCTACTCTATCTCTGGGGAGCGGGAGTTCTGGCTCTACTGGGCAGGAGCGGACTGGCCACGCTGAAACTTCGCCGCCAGTTAGGGCGCTTAGAGCCAGATGCAACCGGGGTGGCGATTTCCGAGGACGTAACCTCGCCCCTGGTCGTGGGGCTGCTTCGACCTGTCGTTGTGCTGCCGAAAGGGCTGGCGGAGAATGAGCGTGCCATGGCGCTAGCGCATGAGCGTGCGCATATTACCCGTGGAGATTTGTGGCTGGGGTTGGTGCTGACTCTAGCAAGAGCGCTATTCTGGTTCCATCCGGTCGTCTATAAAATGGTGCGAGAGGCGGAGCAGGCTCGGGAAGAAGCCTGTGACCGGGCCGCAAGGCAGAGCGGTGCGCGACCAGCCTCCTATGGACGGTTTCTGCTGCGTGTTTCGGGGGAGCGGCCTGTAGAGGGATTGGGCATGGCGGCGTTCGAGCATGATGCCCTGAAGCGGCGATTGCTGGCGCTGAATGCCGCGCCGACCCCCGCCTCTCGCAGGGCACTGGTGGGCGTGGGACTGGCGGGCGTGACAATGATCACCCCATGGAAGCTTACAGCGGCACGCCCGGTGACTGTGGTGCCGCCAGCAGCTCTGCCACAGCAAACCTGGAAGGTGGTTCCGCTTGGGGACGGCTACAGCGATGCGTTCTCTATCAGCGACGCCGGGCAGGTAGTCGGCACTGCGGGAGGCGGACAGGGTAAGGCGTTTCGCTACGATAGTCGTACGGAATCCTATGACACTCTGGGAACCTTCGGGCGTAGTCGCAGCGTGGCGCGCGCGGTGAATGGTTCCGGGCAGGTAGCGCTGGCGGCGTATTCTCGGTCGGATCGCCCGCGTGGCTGGGTGGCGGGCAGCGGTGAGCGTAAGCTCTCTGGACTGTCTGGCTATCCCTATGTGCAGCCGCTGGGGCTGAACGATGTCGGTACTGTAGTGGGTAGCGCTCGCCGCTCTGTGCTGCAGGGCGATGTAGTGGCCGCACGCGCCTTCGCCTCACGCCAGGGGCGCGTGCGTGACCTCGGTACGCTGGGTGGTCCTTACAGCCATGCTTTTGGCATCAATGCACAGGGGCAGATTGTGGGTAAGGCCGACCTAGCCCCGCGTCCTCGCTGGGTTGCTACCGCCCTGGGACTGCCGCCCGTGACTACCCATGCCTTCCTCTGGGAAGCCGGGCAAATGCGTGATCTGGGCACGCTTGGCGGCGATACTAGCCGGGCGCATGCCATTAATAACTCCGGTGAAGTAGTCGGGCAGGCGCAGACGGCTTCTGGGGAGAATCGCGCTTTTCTCTGGGACAGTGGCCAGATGCATGAATTGCCGACCCTGCCCGGGGATACCGAGAGCACCGCCCACGCTGTCTCCTCCGATGGACGAGTGGTGGGCAGCGCTACCGATGCCTCAGGAGAGCGTCGCGCCATTGTCTGGGAAGGTGGTGTGGCTCGGGACCTCAACCTCCTGCTCCCGGCTGGCTCCGGCTGGCGCCTTACGGTGGCGCGCGGCATAAATGCGCGCGGCGAGATCGTAGGGCAAGGCATTTTTAAGGGCAAGCCAAGGGCGTTCCTGCTTCGCCCAGAGGTACACCCTGCGGGCAATCAGGTACAACCGGCGAGTCATCCAGAGCGCCAGAAGTAAAAGCGGCAGCCAGAGCGGCGCAAAGGTTAGCAGGTAGCCAGATCCGGTAGCCATGCGTCCCAGGTTGTTCATCAGGCTGTCCTTCGCCGATGCCATGCCGCCCGAAAACCGGCTCGCCAGGTCGATAGCCACACGATCGCGCAGGCGAATGGGGTAGGGCTCGTAGAGCGTAATAGTAATACTGGTCTGCCCGGTAAGCTGCTTCCAGATTGGATTGGCGCTCCCGGAGGAGCTGCTCATCTACCGAGGCGCGGAAAAGCCGCTCCTGCAGATAGAGAATATCCCCGGCACGCATGCGGCGATTGCTGTTCAGAAGCCCTTCTAAGCGCCCCGCATGAGCATGCAGAGCATCCGCGCGGATGCCCAGCTCGCTGTGCTCAATTCTCTGGCTGTCGGTATTGAGCTCCTCGGCAACAACAGTTCCGACACCGTAGGTTTTTTCCAGAACCTTTGCCAGGGACGCTTGCGGCAACCGAAGGCGTACCCAGCCGTGACGCCTGCCCTTTTCGGTGACATAAGTACGCCCATCACTCAGGCCACCACCGGACTCACCGGCCAGCTTTGCCAGAGCAGCCTGTGCTTCCGAGTAGTTCGTGACTTTTAGGGTCAGAGCTGCGCCACGCTGCTGAAGATCGGCCTGCCCGAAAGCGATGCTCCCTGTGGCCAGTAGAGCGGTCAGTGTGAGAGCAATCCCAAATTTCCCCATCTTTCCCACCTGCTGTTCTTGATTGACTACTTGTGTAGTCTTTATTGTTCTGATAGTACATCAGACTACAGGTATAGTCAAGCGGGAAAGGAAGAACTCAGGCCGCTTTTTTTTCCGGCGCTAAATGATCCAGGGCAGTGCGTGTGGCCGCCTTCGCTAATGGCGGGAGGCCGCGGCGCTTGAGCAAGGCACGGAGGGGATCTACGGCAGGCTGTCCTTGAGCGACTACCAGCTCGATGGCGCGTTCACGCAAGCGGCTGTTGGGGTGCTCCAGCCCGCGTAGAAGATAGGGAAGTGCAGCCGAGCCAAAGTTGGGCAGGGCATCTAAAGCTAAATGCGCCTGTTCCAGGTTGGCACTCAGCAAGTTGGTTTCCAGCAGGCTCAGCGCCTCAGAAGTGCCTAAGCGGCTCAGGGCGATCAAGCAGGCGCGACGGACCTCATCGCTTTCCTCGCGTACACAGCGCAGGAGCGGCTCCACGGCGCGCAGATCGCCGATCTCACCCAGAGCCCAGGCAGCGGCGGCGCGGACTTCGGTGGCGCTGTCTTGAAGCTGCTCTATCAGGGGAAAGACTGCCTGCCCGCTACCGATACCGCCCAGAGCGGTAGCGGCGGCCCAGCGTACCTGAGGATGGCCGTCATTGAGGGTCGCAATCAGAGGAGTCGTGGCATCCAGGGAACGAATATCCCCCAGAGCGGCGGCGGCCCGCCAGCGAATCTCTTCATCCAGGTCAGCCAGGCAGTCCGATAGGCGCTCTATGGCTTCCGTAGCACGCAAGCGCCCGAGGGTCTCGACGGCGGTACGGCGCAGAGAGCGCTTCTTGCTGTCGGTATGCTTTATAAGAGCTGCGATTGCCGTGGCTCCCTGGTTTTGCAGAGCGCTGGTGGCCGCGAAGCGCACCTCGCGAGCAGAGCTTTCCAGGCAAAGAATCAGCGGCTCTATAGCAGCTTCTCCCATCTGGCCCAGGGCTTCCGAGGCGGCGCGGCGTACCCGGAAATCACCGGTCTGCACCAGCTCGGCAAGCTGCTCAATCAGGGCTGGCGTGGTACGTTCCACAAGCTGAGTGGCCGCTTGCACACGCACGCGCCAATCGAGATCGCTGAGTTGCCCTAGAAGCCTTTCGGTTTCCAGCGCGGATAGTGTCGGCATGGACGCGGCTGATGAGGGCAGGGGAAGCAGCTCCGCATCGTCCTCTGGTAGGGCGTTGACAGGCATGGTTTTACTCCCGCCATTATCGGCATAATTACAGGTGGACTTAAGCCTTGGGGCGAAGATTTAAACGGAGCGCCGCGTAGCCATCTATCTGGAAGTGCTCCACCCGTAGCCGATGCTGTCCCCCGAGCGTTACCGGGATGCTGTAGAGGGTCGGACCCTGATATTTCCAGGCATCGGTTAGAATCGGCTTCTCGTCCAGCCAGACCCGGCAGCCATCGTCCGTGGTCACGTCTAACACGTATTCTCCAGCGGGAATCGTAAAGCTGCCCTCTGCGACGGTGGCGTAGTGATCGGCGGGCAGACCGCTCACCAGAGCCGCCCCGGCCATATCCAGCGTTTTCGATGCCAGGGTCTTCAGCGGGGTGCCTTTAATCGCCTCAGCGTAGTGGGCTTCGTCTGGCGCGCTGTGCACATCAGTCGGATTGGCTGCCTTGCTCCAGCGATAGAACACTATTTTCCAGTCAATTGGCGCGGAGAAGCGAGAGAATCCGAAGCGCACCGGTTTGCCCGCCGGAGTGACAACGCCCCGGTGATCTGTTGTCTGACCGCCCACATACTCCAGTACCACCTTCATGGTCCCCGCCTGGCCAGCTGGAGCGTCTAGACGAACCGTTCCCGGTACGGTGCCGGAGCTGGCTGAGAGGGTGGCGCCTTCAGTACTGACCACACGCCAGCGCCCTTTCGGTCCTAGAATCTCCCAGGTCCCATTTTCGCGGGGTGTGAGCAAGGGGCGCAAGAAGTCATATGGTCCCCATTCATCGACTAAGATATAGCGGCGACCCCGGAGCGCGTTCTTGCCCAGAAATGGGCTCTTTGCGCCAGGTAGCGCAGCAGGCGCGGCCACTCCCGCAACAGCAGCGGTCGGGCGCCAGCGCACCGCAAAGCGCCGAGCATACTCCGCCGGGTTTTGCTCGGCTTCCAGAACCGGCTTGCCGCTGGCCTCCATGGTAGCCGGAGGTGGGGGCTGGTCTTTCACCACGTCGTTTTGAGTGCTCTTGACCCCATCTGTGAAGCGCACACGCAGGTCAGTGCCTACGTTGTCGTAGCGATTGTGGGTGATCGTATAGTCTCGGCTGGTGGTGTCGTGGTACTTCACGTAGGCCCAGTCCGGGTCCTGCTTCTCGTTTTTCCAGAGGTCGATAGCCTGTCGGTCGCGGATGAACTGGTTGTGGATAATCTGATTCTCACGCCCGTGCTCTATGGCTATCGCCGTGGCGTTGTACCCGAAGATATTGCCAATGATTCTGGTGTTGTAGCTATAGCCGCCCCAGACCCCATGCCAGCACTCCAGCACCAGATTATTCGCGAACGTGTTCCTGGAAAACGTCGCTTCGATACCGTTGGTCGGCGCGTGCGAGAAATCGTTGCCGAAGAGAAGGTTATCGTCGCAGCCCCCGCGTCCGGTGTCCATGGTGGTCTGCCCCGCCCAGAGAAAGAACCCATCGCCGCCGTGGGTTACGGAGTTGTAGGCGAAGAGATTCCGGCTGGACTGCTCGTAGATAAGAATGCCCGCCGAGTCCTGACCCCGGTTGTAGACCCCATGGCTATAGCCACGCACGCACCAATCGATTTTGTTGTGCTGGATTTTGTTGTCGGAGCTGCGGTACATTCCCAGACCTATAGCCGAGAGGAACGAAAAATCATTCTCCGCTACCAGCCCTCTATCGCATCCGGTGAGCATGAGGCCACACTGCCCCCCAAAGATGCGGCATTTTCGAACTTTGAAATCATCGCAACTGCGCAGATAGATGCCCGCACCGTAGCGCAACCACTCGTCCTTTTCGTTCTGGTGGTAGCTCATCCAGTCTGAGAGGTCCTCACGCTCGGTGGTGGAGGCCAGGCGCTGCTTCCAGTTGTACGAAAAGTCGGAGCTTTCTATGGTCAGGCCGGGGCAGTCTCTGGCGATAAGCCCGATCTTGAACCCATGGACCTTCAGGTTCTTGATAGTGACATTGCGCCCACGCACGAGCAAGCCTGTACCCTGCCGCTGGTCCGGTTCTACAGTGGGCTGGCTGCCGCGTAGAACATGGCCACCGAAGTCGATAGTGAGATTATCTCCTACTATCTCTAAGGCGGCTCCAGAGCCATCTTCGTGAGTATCCGGGCGCAGAGTCTCGCCGGATTTCAGGGTCTGTGAGGATGTCAGGCGGGGGGGCAGTGTCGCTCTCATGGCAGCTCGTATAACTCTAAGACCACATAGTAGGGCCAGACATCGCGTTTGAGCGCCTTGCCCAGCCATTTCTTTTCATCGTCTGTTCGGGGATAGACACCACCCGCGTAGACTTGGTGCGCTCCGGAGTCTAAGACCAGCTTACGGACCGCTTCGAAGTCCGCTACCGCGATTCGGTCACCCCGGTCACGGCCTACCAGCCAGAGGTGTTTGTATTTTTTGCTGGCCAGAGCGTCTTTCAGCTCATCGACTCCGCGCACCTTGCCTATCAGCCGGTTCGCGACCCCGTTCTCATCCATGTAGTACATCAGGGAAGACTCGGCGCTAGAGAAGATAATCGTGTTGTCGTCTAGCTGCTTCTCTTTGATAACGGTGATGGCTTCGTTCCAGTTCACCGTGTAGTTCGGGTTCAAGAACTCCTTGCCCGCAAAGTAGTTAAACGTGGAGATACTGGAGATGATCAGAAGAACCGCTGCCAGCGCATTTCGCACAGTAGTCTGGCGAATACTGAACATGCCCGTCGCTACTGCCAGGTAGAACATAGGCAGGACGAACGAAACACGCTTGGCCATGCTTCCCACAGTCTGTGAGCTGCCCAGCTTGCTGCTGGTAGCCAGCGCGGAGAGCAGCACAACTGCGAAGCAGGCAAGCGGCATCAGTAGCTCTGGTCGCTTGCGCAGGGACCAGATACCCATCACGAACGTGCTCAGAGCAATGCCGCAGCCGGTCAGCGAGAACCAGACTTTCCACGGCGAGAGAGTTTCCCCCACACAGAACACATAGACCGGCAGGAAGAACCGGCGCAGGAAGCCGTTTATGCCCTGGCCCATGCTGGGGTCCTTTACGTTTACTCCCACCAGGTCTCGGTTGGCCCGGAGCATGTTGGGAATGAAGTATCCGGCGAAGACCAGGGTAGCAACAGCCATGGCGATGAAGATAGCTATTGGCCTGGGGGTACGCTTCCAGTAGAGCACCAGGAAGACAAACTGTGCTGCTACAACAAAGACGCTAAGCACGTAAGAGAGCAGCAGCAGCGCCGTGACAATGCCGTATTTTATGGGGAGCTTGCGGTCCTCTTCCGAGAGCAGACGCAGGAAGTAGTAGCAGCTCATGACCCCCAGCAGAGCGGTAAGGCCATGGTAGCGCGACATTCGGTCGAAGAGAATCAGCCCGGGCGAGAGCGCTGCCAGCCAGAGAGTCAACACGCCGACCCGCTCGCTGATACGCCGCCCTATGAGGTAGATGTACCAGAGCCCGACAGCAGCAGGCAGGGCGGAGATAAGGCGGTGGATGGCCAGAGTATCCCCCAGCGGTCTGCCGACCAGCGCCAGGTACAGCGGGTGAAGCGGCAGGGCATCCGGAGAGCCGAACCTTCCGCTGAGAATCAGAGAGAGAGGGGTTCTGCCCCAGCCGATGCTGATGCCTTCATCGGTCCAGATGGGTTTGGCGAGAGGGAAGAGGAGTAGGAGCGCCGCCCCAATAAGCAAGCCGAGCGGTACCAGCCAGCGCGAGGCCGGGAAATCGTCTTTTTCCATAAAGCTGTTTGTTAGAGCGGTTGTCCGGCCACGATGGTGCGATGAACGGTGACGTTATCGTCTACCAGCACCAGATCGGCATCACAACCGAGAGTGATGCGGCCTTTGCTCTTCCAGCCGTGCCGGTCTGCCGCATTGCTGGCAGTTATACGGGCAACCTCCGGCCAGGTCAAATCGCACCACGTTTTCAGATTGCGGGCCGCCTGGTCCATGGTGAGCACGGAGCCCGCCAGAGTACCATCGGGCAGGGTGGCGCGGCCATCGGTAACAGTGACTCTGTGCCCTCCGAGACCATACACCCCATCGCCGACGCCTGCGCCTTCCATAGCATCTGTGATTGCGATAACTCGCTCCACACCTGCCGCACGCACCGCCATGGCGATAACCTCTGGTGCTACATGATGGCCATCTGCAATGATTTCTACATGGCAGCGGGGATCGGTAAGAAAAACAGGGACCGGGCCGGGCTTACGGTGGTGAATGCCGTTCATGGCGTTGAACAGGTGCGTCGCATCCGCCTGCCCGCAGATATCTAGCGCGGCTGTAAGCTGCGCGGCCGAGGCATCGGTATGCCCCAGGCTTATCGCTATGCCCTCGGCGCGGCATCGCTCGATAAGCGCTTCCGCGCCGGGCTGTTCCGGGGCCAATGTGATTCGGAGCATGCGCCCCGCAGCGTCAGCGAGCCAGCCGGTGAACTCCGCTTCGTCGTAGTCACGTACGAACTGCTTCGGCTGCGCACCAGGCTTTTCCGGGCTGATATAGGGACCTTCTAAGTGGATACCACGCAGAATAGGGTGAGTACAGGCCGCTGCCGCTTTCAGCGCGGCTGAGACTGCTTCGTTACTCTGTGTGATTGTGGTGGCAAGCAGGCCAGTGGTGCCGTAGCGAGCGTGAGTATCGCAGAGGCCATTCAGAGCCTCTATCGTGCCCGTCATAGTGTCGTGCCTACCGCCGCCGTGAATATGAACGTCTAAGAAGCCGGGCAGAAGATAGCGCCCTTCCGCGTTTATCACGGATGCCGACTCGCCCGCGCTTAGACCCTTGCCTATCTCGACGATGCGTCCGGCATCACAGAGAACATCGGCCCCCTCGAGCACCTCGGTTTCAGTCACGACTCGGGCGCTACGAATGAGGAGACGGTTCACTACGGCTTTTTCTCCTGCTTGCTCTCTAGGTCCGCCAGGCGCTTCTCTAAAGCCTCGATACGCTGAACAAGCGCTTTTTCCACGGGAGTATGAGCCTTGATGGTTTCGTGAGTGCCAACCGGAGCCACAGATTTGGGATGAGTTTTCCAGAGGTACCAGCTTGCGCCCGCCAGAATCAGGGCAGGCGCCAGGTAGATGAGCAGCATGCCCCAGAACGGTGAGCGCGGCGTGCCATCGGGATTCGGCTCCATGGAGCGCACCATAGCTATAGAGGCCAGGTACAGGCCTACCATGGGAATCGCCATGAGCATCATGGTGATAGGCTCGTTGCTGGGCGCAAAGATAGCGGCCAGAGCGGCGATAACCACCACGGCATGTCGCCAGTAGGTGGTCATGATATGGCCAGTGAGAATGCCGATCTTAGCCAGGAACAGCAGGACGACCGGCAGCTCGAACGCGATACCGAACGCCAGCATGATCTTGGTGGTCAGCAGCAGGTACGACTTCGCATCCTGGAACAGCAGGGCATCCGGGATATTGATGATGTAGCTGGCCATCCAGTTATAGGCAGTTGGCGCAGCGGCATAGGCAGTGGTCAATCCTGCGACAAAAAGCAGTGCGGCCAGTGGTGCCAGGAAGCGCACCGGCTTGCGCTCTTCGGGAGTCAGAGCAGGGCGAATGAATCCCCAGAGCTCATTGATGATAAACGGTGCCGCCAGAATGACGCCTACGATAACACTGGTCTGAAGCTGGAGCAGAAACGCGTCCTGAATCGAGTTATAGCGGATTGCAGACCCGTCGATTTTTTCCAGAATCGGTTTTATGGGGGCAAGAATGAATTCAAATACCCAGGGATAGATAAACCATCCCACAAATCCTCCGACTAAGACAAATAAGAGTGCGCGAAAGATGCGTGTACGTAGCTCAGCAAGGTGCTCTACAAGCTCCATCTGGCCTTCTTCGTCTTCCGATTTACGTGGTCCAAACAGCCCCATGGCTTTTATTATATCGTCCGAAAAACGCCCAAAAACACGCAATGCCCGGCAGCTAGCTGCCGGGCATTGCGCTTATCTCGCGAGAGAAGGAAGCTGCTTACTTCTTTTTCGCAGGAGCCGCTTTCTTGGCCGCTGCCGGAGCTTCGTAGACGATCGTAGTGGTCGATACAAAGTGCGCCGGAGCCTTGGCGGTTTCGCCCTGGGTCTGCATACCGCCCATGCCCATACCGCCGCCACCCATCATTCCGCCACCCATGGGACCGCCCATACCCATCATGCCACCAGGGCGACCACCGCCACGGCCTTGCATACCGCCCATACCGCTGGCGCCCATCATTCCACCGCCGCCCATCATACCGCCTTCGGGGTCACCACCGGCGAGACCACCCAGACCGCCCATACCACCCATCATGCCGCCGCCACCGATACCAGCGCCAGGAACCATGGCAGAGAGGATATCGGCCGGACCGTCGCCCTCGACATCGGTCACGGTCTCGGTGCGAACGACTCGCCCAAGGTTGTACGCAAACCAGATGGTGCGGACCATTTTAATCTTGGCTTTGGTCATCTTGCCCAGGCCACCGTAGAGCGGCACAGTGCCATCGCCATTATAGGTCTGCTTGATGCGCGCGGTCTTGTAACCGTCCTGCCACTCCAGAGTTTCCAGAGTGTTCGTTGCTGTTACCAGGGGCGGAGTGTCCATAGTGGCCCATTCCAGAAGAACAGGAGCCTGGGTGTACCAGGTTGAGCCAATACGGCGGCGCTGACCACCCAGGTCGATGATCGGGAGAGCAACATAGGCGCCAGGCTTATCGGAGCTAGGTACGATGCTTTCCTTGACCTGACCACGGGAGCGAACCGAGCGATAACGTGACTTGAAGTCATAGATATCTTGAAGGCGCATAGGAGCAGCATTTGCCCCCACAATGGTTCCTTCTTTCACACGGTCGCGTACGAAGTACACGCCCGGCTCCAGCTGGTCTTCCACGGTGCGTTCATAGTAGGCGCGGACAATCTGTACAGGAATGGTGAAGGGGCCATCAGGCAGGCCACCGGCGAATCCGCCCATGCCGCCCATCATGCCACCGAGGCCACCGCCGCCCATCATTCCGCCACCCATAGGGCCGCCCATCATGCCTCCGCCGCCCATGCCCATCATCCCACCGGGACGACCGCCACCGCGACCTTGCATGCCGCCCATGCCGCCTGAACCGCTCAGGCCGCCGCCCATGGGGCCGCTACCGCCCATGCCCATCATTCCACCAGGACGACCGCCGCCGCGACCTTGCATGCCGCCCATGCCCATCATGCCGCCGCCGGAACCCATCATTCCGCCACCACGGGGGCCGCCCATCATACCGCCTTCGGGGTCACCGCCCCCGAAGCCGCCTGCCAGGCCACCACCGGGCGAGGAATAGCCGTTACCAGGGCCGTTGAGCGGGTTGGATGGGGGGGCTTTGCGCTCACCCTTGAACTCCAACTCGGTTTTCTGGCGCCAGCGGGTCTGCTCACCGATAGCGAAGTTATAGGTCAGATTGATGCCCTGCGCGGGCATGGCAAGCTGGCCACGGTTGCTGATGGTTAGAGTCAGGGTCTCTTCCGCCAACTTCTGGTCGTTGGCTCCATAACCGATGACCTTGATCGAGTGGCTGCCGTCTTCCACACCCTCTAAGATCTGAGGGTTCTTGGGGTCGGCTACCGGCGCTTTGGTGTTCCAGAGCAGGGTGACCGTTTTGGCATCACCGATAACGGTGTCGGTTTTCGTGGGCTTGCCTGTCAGGCTCAGGTCCGGCACGGCGACACCAGCGCGGAACTTACCATCTACGGTAAGGGCAAGATACTTGATCTGACCCAGCGAGCTACGCGGGATCTCGATCTTGACGGTCTCACGCACCGTCGCACCGTTTACAGGCCGAGCGATACGGAAGGGCACCTGCGCTGAGGCCGTCCCCACGATGCTCACTCCGCCGATGGCCAGCAGAAGCAACTTCTGATTCATGATGCTTGTTTTCAACCTCACTTGATTCCGGGAAGGCCCGGCCCCGCGCCACTAGCGCCTTTGGATTCGATAACTTGCGTCCCCTTGGGAAGCAGGAAATAGTTCGTCGGGATCGCTGTTCCCAGCTGGATACCGCTCACCAGAATCGTTCTCTTGCCGCCTTCGTTGGAAAGCTCCATCTTTACCGGCAGTTTGAACCCTGGTGCGGTCCCCAAACAGACCGTCGTTCCCGTTTTTGGATTCTTATAGATATCTACAGGCTGACCGGAGACCTTCGATGCTCCGACCTTCTTCGCCCCTTTAAGCTGTTGGACCGCTTCATTGAACGCATACTTCAATGCATCATCAATTCCTTTTGCATTGGTCATCTTTTGAGCGGCCTTATTGGCTGGAATAAAAAGATAGACTCCGGAATCGTTGGCGATGTAGCGAACATCGCCCAGCCCCTGCATCTTATAATCGGCACGGCCATTGGTGCCGCTTACTGCCACGGCGAATTTAGTGACTGCAGGCTTGCCATCTTTGGGAGCCAGCGTATACGTCACCATAAACCTGGCCTCTTTCGCCAGGCTCGCCCGTGAAATAGAAATGGGGTCGGCACTTGCCGCACCGGCTAAAACAGCCAGGCAGCCCAGAGCTATCAGAGTCCTTTGCATCCTTGAGTTCACCCTGTTCGACACGCTTTCTTGCGAATCCTTCAATATGCCGGGCCATTCTACCCGAAAACTGGCGTGGTAGGAAAAGTGTCTGCTACCTATTTAATACCATTTTGGATGCTTCCACGGTTCCTCCTGCCTCAATAACATCGCTGTGGCGGGGTCTTCTCTTACGCGATAAAATATCCCTTGGCCTCGGCGGTCGGACATCGCCGGGTAGCACCAGAAAGGCTTTACAACAATGCGTGAGGGAATCCACCCCGATTATGTCGAGTGCACCGTGAACTGCGCGGGCTGCGGCTCGACCTGGACCACCAAGTCCATTCTTCCCGAGATTCGGGTCGAAGTCTGCTCCAACTGCCATCCCTTCTTCACCGGCCAGCGTAAGATCGTTGACACCGAAGGCCGTGTCGAGAAGTTCATGCAAAAATACGGCATGAAGAAGAAGTAAGAAGAGACCCTATTAAACGTTATGGCGGAAGCCAGACAAACCATGTATGGGGGCCAGGCGGTCATCGAAGGTGTGATGATGCGCGGCCCCCAGCACTTTGCTGTAGCCGCGCGGCGCGCCAGTGGTGATATCGCTCTCACCTGTGAGCTGGTGCCTAAAGTCCTTCGCCCGGCTTGGCAGAAACTGCCTCTCTTGCGCGGTGCCTTTGCCCTGGTAGACTCCATGGCGCTGGGTACCAAGGCGCTGTTCTGGGCCGCCAAAGTCGCCGAAGAAGGCACTCGCACCCCGGAAGAGATAGCTGCGGAAGCCGAGCAGCCCAAAAAAGCGAGTGACATGCTCATTGGCGGAGCCATGTTTACCGGCCTGCTCTTCGCCATTCTCCTTTTTAAAGTAGCGCCTCAGTTCGTGGTAGAAGCCGTAAAGCACTGGGGGCATATTGCTACCCCCTGGAAGCTTGGCCTGATCGATGCTGCGATTCGCTTCACCATTTTCTTCGGGTATATCGGGCTAATCTCCCGCATGAGCCATGTGTACCGAGTGTTTCAGTACCATGGCGCGGAGCACAAGGCCATCAATGCTCTGGAAGCCGGGCACGAACTCACAGTAGAAAATGTACTTGCGGCTAGCCGCCTGCACCCACGCTGTGGTACGTCGTTCCTGGTTATCGTAATTCTGCTCTCCGTACTGGCCGTGTCTCCGTTTTATGGTTTGGGCCTGCTCTGGCGCATTCCGATCCAGCTGGTGATGCTCTTTCCGGTAGCGGGCGTAAGTTTTGAGCTGCTGCGCCTCGCGGGTAAGTTCCGCGATAACCCTATTGCCGCCGCACTCGCCCGCCCCGGTATGTGGACTCAGCTGCTGACCACCCGCGAGCCAGATGCCAGCCAGTGCGAAGTCGCTATCGCTTCTCTCAAAGCTGTTCTAGACGTCGAGGAGAAAGCACAAAAGTAGTCAGCCGGAACTCTCCATTGGGCTGGCGCTGTAGTTGGGCGGCGAAATATACCCGCCAGCGCTGCCCTTGAGAGTCCGTTACCCGTGCATTGCCATTCACGGCCAGGTTACTGGGAGAAGCATCCAATGGCGGGAAGGGAGAGTCTTGCCTTGACCGGGTATAGACACCAGCGAACCCTGTATAGATTCCCATGCGCTTGCGCAGTATCTCCCATTGCGGAAACGGAGCCCCGGTGATTACCGCAGTACGCCACTGGTTTTTTAGGCGCTGTAGTTCTTCTGCCGTAGTTCCCTGTGGGCGCATCGTTCTAGCCGTTTCTGATAGAGAGTAGTTGTTCCAGTCCCAGCAGGCAAGAAAGCCACTGGCATCTTTACGATTCCAGGCAGAGGCGGCCCGGTTGACAGTCTGAAGAACGGCCTGGACCTCCTTTGTGGACGGGGGCTTCTGCTTCTGAGACATATTCGCAAAAACGTAGGGAGTACCTGGCTCAGGAACAGGAACTGTGAAGACTCCTACCGGAGGAGTGATATCGTAGCGGTAGTTATCACAAACCTTGCGGGATGTAAGAAGATAGGGCTTTTTTACGTTCCGAATAGAGATGTGAAAGATGCGCTCCCGTCGAACGATTCGATATGTGTCGGGATTCACCCATACCGTCTCTGTACCTACCGGCTGACCAGACGACGATGGAATGGTTGTTTGCATACGAAACCGGAGCAAGTCACCATCTCGCTCCATTTTCCAGGCAGACTGGGCGGGCATGTGAGGAGCCGATTCGGCAGGGACAGAAGTGTCCATCCTCTCTTGCCAGGCGGCGGGGTCACGGGGAAACAGGATTTCCTGCCGAACGAGATCTGCCGCAGAAGTCGAAGGGAAAAATCGCCTTTTGGCACGCCAGGCATCTAACAAACGCCACTGCCTTCGCTTCAAGGAGATATCCCACATGTGTTCTCCATCGACAATCATCAAGTCTTTCTTTGAGGTATCTCCCTTTTCTCTGTAAGAAATCTGTGCTGAGCTTACCTGTGCCCAGCACTCTCTGTCTGATATTTTTTCTTCTTTGCCATCCTGTCGGGTGAAGTAGACGGCTTCCTTCCAGGTGGCTGTATTCACCTTATCCATAGCCTGCTTTACCTGCGCGAATGCCGGAGTAGGGTGAATGGGCGTGCCTGGCAGAAGAGTAAGCGCTAGTATTCCTGCCAGCGCGGCAGTACCCGTGCCGATTGCCAGAGGCCGCCAGCGTCGGCGTGGTTTCTCGACCATGGGCAGCGTGCGCCAGGTACGCTCCGCAAGGCCGTCTGGCACCTGGGGAGTTCTTTCGCGTACTGCACTTCGAAGCTGAACCAGCGCCGTATGCTCTTGCTGACAAGTGGCGCACGACCCCAGATGGGCTTCCAGTGTCTTGCGGCGGCGCTCCGAAACCTGGCCCAGTGCCAGAGAAAGCAATTCAGACGAATCAGGGCAGCGATTATTCATGGTTTTGCTCCAGATAGGTTCGCAGAAATCGGGTGGCTTCGTGGACACGCCACTTCACCGTGCCAGCGGGCACTTTCAGCACGGACGCCGCTTCCTGGTAGGTAAGCCCTTGGGCGACCACCAGCACGAATGCCTCTCGCTTTTGGAAATCCAGTCGAGCCAAGGCTGCTTCTATAGCAACGGATGCCAGGGCTGTGTTTTCCAATGAAGCGGCAGGGGAAATAAGTGGCTGCGCTTCCAGTGACTCAGTGGCTAGCTTGCCTTTGCGCACCCTGTCTTGAATGCGGCGGCGAGCAATCGTGAGTAGCCAGGTGGTCAGGCGCGCTCTCCCGAGAAACTGAGGGGCGGCTACAAACGCGGCAGCGAAGGTCTCCGAAACGATCTCCTCGGCATCTTCACAGCTACCCATCTGCCGACGAGCGAAGGCGAAGATGCCGGGGGCATGCCGCGCAAAGAGCGTATCGAACGCGGGGCGCTCGCGCCTTCGAAAGGCGGCTAGCAGGCGAGGTTCGTTCTCTTCGGGCGTCATCTGAAGAGTTAGGCGGAAAAAATAACGAGATGGTTGGGACGAGGCAAGATTATTTCAGGCCGGTGGACAAAGCATCTCTATATGTGGAATGCCATCTTCGTCATAAACGTCCGAAACCGTCTGGAAGCCTAAACTTCCATAAAACTTCTCCAAGTGCGCCTGCGCGGAGATGCGAATCCCAGCATTGGGGTAGAGCCCCTCGCATTGCGCGATTCCCTGGCTGACCAGCACGCGGCCTATCCCGGTGCCACGAAAGCTAGCACTGGTAAGCACCCGCCCAATAGCGGCTTCCGTATATTTCTCGCCGGGGGGCAGAATGCGCAGATAAGCCGCCAGCTCGCCGGACTTGGCCTCTCCTAATAAATGCCACCCTTGCTGGTCATGGTTATCCAGATCCTGATAGGGGCAGGTCTGCTCCACCACAAAGACCTCGGCTCGCGCCGCTAGAATTTTATAAAGCTCCGGCACGGTCAGGTCATCAAACGCCACGCATCGCCACGAAATCATAGGGCACTATGGTATCGCGGTAGAATCGCCGCATGGCCCGCCTGGAAACCCGCATCGCTGTTGTGACCGCCATTGAGCGCGCGGATGCCGGGGGTATCTGGGGCCGAGCGCAGGTAGAGGGCGAGTCCGGCGACCGCAAGATAATCGCCTACCCTACCCTCACTGGCCCGCTGACTGTGGGTGATACCGTTCTACTCAACACCACGGCAACAGCCATGAACCTGGGTACCGGTGGCGTGGATTTTGTGATGGGAGTTTTACCTCTCCCCGTCGCGCAGCGGCCTTTAAATGCAGCTTCGCTGCCTTCGCCGACCCCCTCCCCTGAAGAGGGAGGGGATAACAGAGCCTCGGAACCCCCCATTACTGGGGGGCAGGGGGGCATGCTGGAGGCTGGGGGCAAAAACACGGAGCACATCATGAAGCTGCGCTATACGCCTATGCAGCATGCTGTGGATGCTGTGGAAATGGGGGATAGTTGGAATGAGGCGCACAGTGATTTGAATGGCACGTTTGTGGTTGCCTGCCTCCTACATAGCCAGGTTGCTCTTGTGGCTGCTGGTGCGAAGGCAGCGAATCCTGCAGCACGTATCGCCTATGTAATGACCGATTCGGCGGCGCTGGGGTTGGGGTTTTCTAAATTAGTGGTTCAACTAAAAGAGGCCGGGTTAATAGACGCCACGCTGACCTGCGGGCAGAGTTTTGGCGGAGACTATGAATGTGTGAGCCTGCCTGCCGCGCTGTTAGCGGCAAAGCATGTAGCTGGGGCAGATGTGATTATTGTGGCGCCGGGGCCAGGTATGGCGGGCACGGGAACTACCTACGGGTTCTCTGGTGTCGAGCAGGCGTGGACACTGGATATTGCGGCTAAACTCGGTGGGCGAGCTATCTTCTGCCTGCGCGCCTCAGAAGCCGACTCACGGGAGCGGCACCAGGGCATCAGCCACCACAGCCGCACTGTTCTCACGCTGTGTAACTGCAAACCGATACTTCCCTGGCCGCAGGGCTTCGATGGTCCTCCCAGTGGAGCGCTGTTGGCACAGAGTGAGCCGGGTTTGCGGCTACTGGTAGAGAAAGGCATTACCGTGACTAGCATGGGGCGTACGGTGGAGCAAGACCCGCTCTTTTTTCATGTGTCCTGCGCGGCAGGGTATGCGGCAGCATCGCCGGGGTTTGTTTGAAAAAGAGGAGTGTGGGTCGGGTGGGATTCGAACCCACGGCCAATGCCTTAAAAGGGCACTGCTCTACCACTGAGCTACCGACCCATGCGGGCCAAGGGACAGTATATCCTCTCTAAAGTTCACTCGCAACCGCAGGGAATTCGCCTATTGCCGACTTGACAGGTCGGTAATCAGACGGTACAACTCCTGGCAGTTATCGCCGACAAAATTAGTCGGTAATAAAACCGTAAGACGATTCCTGCGAGGAGCATGACAGAGATGAGACAGTTCGGATGGTTGCCGCCCGTGGCGGCACTGGTGGCGCTGGCAGCGGTTCCCTCGGTGGCGCACGCCCACTTCATCTGGGCGACTATCGATGAAGGCAAGGTGCGCTTTGCCCTGCTGGAAGATCCTTTCGAAACACCCGATGAGCGCTTCGGCAAGTACGTGGCCAAACTCACCACCAAGCTGCCGCTCGGCGAAATCGCGGGCGGTGCGCGTAGCTGTGTGCTTCCTAAGAGAGACCCGTGTGGCGCTGGGCGATACCGTGCTCGGTGTTATGGCGCGGGAGGCGGCTGGCGGGCTGGTCATCTACCATGCCAAGGCAGTCGTCGGGCGGGAAGATGCCGCCAAACCCACCGGAGCCGAAGTTGAGTTACTGGCATCACAAGTAGGCAACGAGCTGATCGTCACTGCGTTGCGCAACGGTGTAGGTGCGCCGGACTCCGAAGTGACTCTGCACCTTCCAGGGACTGATGAAAAACCGCTCGCGGTGACCGATGCCAAGGGAGTTGCCCGGTTCGCTCTGCCCGCCAATGCTCCCAGTGGGCGTATCGGACTGCGAGCGAAGATTGTGGAGAAGAAATCGGGTGAGGACGATGGCAAGAAGTACACCGAGGTCCATCACTGGGCGACCCTGACTCTACCAGGCGGACACGCACGAAATACCTCTATTCTCGCTGGCGCATTAGATAAGGATGGAGACGGTACCCTATCCGCCGCTGAGATTGCCGGAGCCGGCGCCAATCTGCTTCAGCTAGACCGAGATGGCGATGGCGGAATCAACGGCGCCGAGATGCACCCGCTGCCTCGAAAGCAACCGAGCCAGGTGGACCTGCTGTTGGAGTTCGACAAGAACAAAGATGGCAAACTGACCCGTGCCGAGGTTCCAGAGCGACTACAAGGCATCTTTAGCCGCGTGACTCTGGATGCGCAGGGAGCTATCGCCAAGGAAACTCTGCTCGCGCTAGATGCCAAGCAGAAGGAAAGCGCTGCTCCCCCTCGCCCGGCTGCCCCTACCGTAAAGCCAATCATCGAGGTACATGGCAAAGACACCTATGTGATTCTGCCCGGACCCGAGGGTTTAGTACGGCGGCTCTCGCGCCTTCTGACTGCGCTGGATACCGACAACAATCAGGTTCTCTCCGCCGAGGAGATAGCAAAGGCACCGGAATCGCTCAAGAAGCTGGATACGAATGGCGATGGTGTGCTGGATGCTGAGGAGTTGAAAGCGGCCACGAGTACCGAGTTCGTCTCCCAAAAAGACCTGGAAGCGGCTCGGCAGGCCAAGTCCTAGGGTATGTGGTTCGGACTTCGGCGGCGCTATACGTTTTGCTACGAGAATGTACTGGGGACCTCGTTTCGATTAGAGGTACAGGCTCGCTCAAAACGTATCGCCCGCGCTGCCGAGTCTGCTGCCCTGGCAGAGATAGATCGGCTAGAGCCGATTCTGAGCAGCTACGACCCCCAGAGTGAGCTTTCCCGCTGGCAGCAAGCTCCGCGCGGTGTGGAAACGCCACTCTCTGGAGATTTGCTTACGGTTCTGACCGCTGCGGAATACTGGCACCAGTGGAGTGACGGGGCGTTTCACCCAGGTGCGGAAAGCCTGACACGGCTCTGGAAAGAAGCGGCACTGGCTGGAGTGCAACCTGATGAAAAACGGCTACAGGCCGTGCGAGAGAAGCTAGCCGCGCCCCTATGGACTCTAGACCCGGTGCGTGGCACGGGTACGCTTCTAACTCCATGTGCTCTGTCGCTTAATGCGCTGGCGAAGGGCTATATCGTCGATTGTGCCGCGCAAAAAGCTTTCGGGGTTTCGGGGGTAGAGGGTGTGCTTCTGGAGATAGGGGGCGATCTGCGGGTGCTGGGAAACTCTGAGCAGCAGGTCGGTATCACAGACCCCCGGCGCGATAGTGAGGGAGAGCCGCCCCTGGGCTGGTGTGCTCTAAAGAATGCGGCAGCGGCGACCAGCGGAGGGTACCGGAGAGGGTTCGTGGTAGGAGAGACCATCCTCTCCCATTTACTTGATCCGCGCAGTGGGCTGCCCGCAGCGGCAAACACGCCTCTCAGCGTGACCGTGGTCGCCCCGGATGCTATGGCAGCGGATGCGCTGTCTACAGCGGCGAGCCTGTTGCCCGTGGCGGAGAGTCTGGAGCGAATTGCCCGGCTTCCTGGCTGCGGGATTTTTGTGCTGGATAGCAACGGAAACGGTGCGCAGAGCGGGGTTCTGACCCTGTGGAGCGATAGCAAAAGCCGACGAAAGGTAGAAACGCAAGATGTGGTTTGGACGACGAGAGCTGCAGGGTAATAGCGGTAAGCGCTGGGACGATGCCTATGAGCTGCTGGTGCAGTTCGAAATTAACACCCCTGAGGCGCGGCGCCTGCTGCGGCCCTATGTCGCGGTTTGGGTGGAAGACAAAGAAGGCGTACCGGTGCGTACGCTACTGCTCTGGTATCAGCTCGGGCGCGGGGTGCGGTGGCTGAACAACCTGAAGCGCTGGGTGCGTGGCGAGAAACTACGCCAGCTGGCCGATGGTGGCGATCAGACCACGAATGGGGCCGTTACCGGAGCCACCCGCCAGCCGGGTAAGTACAAGGTGGTCTGGAATGGGCGTGATGACCAGGGCAAGCCAGTGACCCAGGGGACCTACACCATCTGTGTGGAAGCGGCCCGTGAGCACGGCACCTATCAGCTTCTGCGCAAGGAAGTCACCCTGACCAACAAGCCGCTCAAGGCGGACCTGGGTGGCAATATCGAGATCAAGACCGCATCCCTTGAATACCGTCGAAAATAAGCGCCCGCCCCGCCCGCTGAAGCTCAAGATTGCTTCGGCGCTCCGCTGGCTGCACATCTATCTCTCCCTGCTCAGCTTTCTGATTGTGCTGTTCTTCAGCGTGACCGGGCTGACTCTGAACCACCCGGATGCGCTCGGCGGTGCCCCTGTTCAAAAAGAGCAAAAGGGAGAGATTCCATTAGAGTGGGTACGGGGGCAGTCTCCGAAAAAGCTAGAGATAGTCGAGCGGCTGCGGGCGGAGTACGGCGTTCGTGGCTCGTTAGACGATTTCCGGGAAGATGATCTAGAGTGCTCGCTCTCCTTCAAAGGGCCGGGCTATGCGGCGGAGGCGATTATTACGCGAGAGAGCGGCGCACTGGCCCTGACCACCACGCTGGAAGGTGCCATGGCCGTGATGAACGACCTGCACAAAGGGCGCTATACCGGCAGCGTGTGGGCCTGGGTGATAGACGTCTCCGCGGTGTTTCTGACCCTGGTGTCTCTCACCGGAATCGGGCTGTTTTGCTACTTGAAAAAGCTACGAGTACCAGGGATTACTGTTCTGGTAATCGGCGGAGCAATTGTAGCGATACTGATGAAACTAGCCCTGCGATAGGGAAATAGTAACCCTGTCCTCGGGTGTTCTCGATGTTAATACTCTGGAGAGGACAGGGTTAAGGATGTACAATCCGGCACGGTAGTCGGGCCGAACCGATGACCTTTTCTTCCTCATAAACCTTTAGAAAGCACTGATTAACTATGAAAAAGGCTTTTACGCTGATTGAGCTTCTGGTTGTAATTGCCATCATCGCGATTCTTGCTGCTATTCTCTTCCCGGTCTTTGCAAAAGCCCGTGAGAAAGCGCGCCAGGCCTCCTGTGTCTCCAATGTCCGACAGATGGGCACAGCCTGGATGATGTACGTGCAGGACTACGATGAGAGCTTCCCGCCGAACAACTCTCCTGCTCCGGCGGCCTCCGAGTGGATGCTGCGTCCCGGTGGCGCCTTCCCCTGCAAGCCCTGCCGCCCGATTAACAAGGTGACCGGAGTGGCCTACGATCCTCGTGTCTTCGCCATGCCCTATGTGAAGAACGACCAGATGTTCCACTGCCCCAGCGATGTTGGGATTCCCAAGAGCATCGCGGCGGAGCCGAGCAATGGTCAGCCGGTCTGGAAGGCCGAAGGGTCCAGCTACTGCCTGAACACCGTGGTTACCCGCCTGGCAACCCTGGCGGCGATTCCCCAGCCCGCGGATACCTACATGGGCGCCGAGATCTATGGTTGGCACGGGGACGATGCGGCGAACCGCTGGTCTACCGCTGCCGGGCATCCTAACCGTGTGGCCTACTTTGTAGATGGTCACGCCAAGGTCGTCGGAGAAGCGTTCATTGCTTCGCAGTGCGCTCCGCCCGCCGCTCCGGGTGTCGGTGCTGTTCCCTAGAGCGGCGCTCTTAGCGCCTATTGTCTGCCTGCTCCTACTGGGTTGCGGGAAGCCTGAGCCACATGTGCTTGGCAAAGAGCTTCCTGCGGCCCCCCCGATCAGCGTGGCGACGCTGAAAACGGCGACGGTGCCTGTCTCTCTGGCAGGTACCATCGTCGAAAAATGTCCCACCGCAGGCTGCTGGTTCCGGCTGAAAGACAGCACCGGGATCGTAAAGATCCAGCTTGCCAATGCCGGATTCACCGTTACCGATGTGCCTCAAGGCTCTCCTGTAACTGTCTTCGGCAGCTACGATAAGGAATCGGGCGAAGTAGAAGCCACCGGCGTGCGCTGGTAAGCTAGCAAGCGGTGAAGAGATCGTTCTGGATTGTGACAGCCCTGGGGCTGGCGGGTATCACCGCCAGCCTCATCTATCTGTTGCGCCCCGATACTACCGAGGTCAAGACCACCTACACCCACCACGATGCCTTCGCGCAGAAAGGGCAGGCCATGGTGCCCTGGCGCGATGCTCCTGCCGATATGAAAGCGCTCTTTCCCGGCGCTCCGGTGCCTGATACCGGCAATCCTAAGATTGTCGCTCTCTCCTCGCACCGCGCCGATATTATCAAGCGCCTGGGGAACACTCCGCTGGATTCCAACGCTCTCTATGTGTTCCCTGTAGAAAATCGGGGCGCGGTCCTACTGCGCCGTGTCTCCGGAGAGTTCGGTGGAATCGAGGTCGTGCTGGGTGTGGATGCTTCCGGCAAAGCGGTCGGTGTCCGTGTCCAGCGGCACCGAGAGCCGCCGGAAATCGAGAAAATCCTGCTCTCCCCGGAATTTCAAAAAAGTTTTGTGGGGAAGACAGCGCAGAGTGACTTTACCCTGCCCACAGGAACTCCCTCTGGGCGCAGAAGTCCGTAGAGGTGGTGCTGCTGGGAGTTCGCGCCCTGCTGATTGAGTACGATGCTGGAACTCGCTCTTAAGAACCTGGCCCGCAGACCCCTGCGCTCTTTGTTGACCCTGGGCGGGTTGGCAAGCGCCGTGGGTTTTCTGGTCTGCCTGCTGGCGTTCTCCGAGAGCTACCGGGGCGGACTGCGAAAAGAGCTGGATGGCATGGGCATGCAGCTCATGCTCGTGCCGCTGGGCTGCCCGTTCGATGCTGCTGCCCAGGTACTCAAAGGCCGCGAGCTGGACAACTCTCTTCCGGAAGCCGCGCTGGCCTCGGCGCGGCGTGATCCTGATGTCGCGCTTGCGTCTCCTATCTTTGCGGCTGCTCTTCCACGTCCGGAGCTAGGAAGAACCGATCTCTGGGTTGGGGTAGATGAGACAGCGCGCCAGATGCGCGCTTGGTGGAAGCTGGAGTCCGGTCAATGGCCTCAAAAATCTGATGAGGTGCTGCTGGGGTCCGAAGCCGCAGCCACCGAGCTGCGCAAGCCCGGCGATAGGCTCTATAGTCCGGAGCTAAAGCAGACGTTCACCGTCTGTGGCGTGCTCACCCGGAGCGGCACCAGCGATGATAGCCAGTTCTTTCTACCCCTGAAAACCGCGCAGACTCTTTTTAAGAAACCGGGGCAGCTTACCGGTATCGCTCTGCGCCTCACCGACCCGGCGAAACTCGGAGGCGCTTCCAAGCGCCTGCAAGAGATTCCCGGCGCGCAGGTGGTCACCATGACCGAGATGATCGGCACCTTTTTGAATCTCATGGGTGCCGCGCGCGCGCTTATGCTTGGGGTTGCGCTGGTCGCCATCGTCATCGGGGCGCTCTCTGTGTTCAATACTATGCTAGCCGCTACTCTGGAGCGCACTCGTGAACTAGGCGTACTACGTGCCCTGGGCACCGGACGCGGCGGAATCTTCACCCTGCTCGCACTGGAAGCGGTGCTCCTTACCCTGCTGGGTACATTGAGCGGTTTCCTGCTGGCGCGGCTGCTGGGAGCGGGCATAGAGCGACTGGTTCGCCCTTTCTTGCCTCTCGCACCTGCCACGCCGCTGCCCCCGCTGACTCTCTCTAGCGTAGGGCAGTGCCTTGTGCTCATGCTGACCGTGGGTCTGGTAGCGGGAGCGCTCCCCGCCTGGCGCGCCTGTCGTATTTCACCGTCGGAGGCTCTGAAGACTCCATGATTCGCCTGGCTCTTATCAATCTACTCCGAAAAAAGACCCGCTCCCTGATAACCGCGCTTGGAGTGGGCATAGCTATCGGAACTCTCTTTCTACTTCTCTGCTTTCAGCGTGGCTATCAAGCCGGGCTGAAAAACGAGCTGGACCGCCTGGGAGCCCACTTGATCGTGGTGCCGAAAGGGTGCCCCTATGATGCCGCCTCTATTGCGCTACATGGGGCGAGCTGGCCTTGCTACCTCAAGTCTGTCTATCTGAAAGAGGTGCAGGAAACCCCCGGTGTGGGTGCCGCCGCTCCGGTACTGATGAATGCCTTCTACGACCCCAAAACCAGCGGTCAGAACGTGTACTGCGGAGTCACGGATACGATTCTTGCCCTGCGCCCCAACTGGTCGTTCTCTGCAGGGAAATTCCCGAAAGAGTCTGGCGGAATCTTAATCGGCTCCGAGCTGGCGAAAAGCCGTGGCTGGCAGGTAGGGCAGAAGGTCGCGCTGCCAGGTATCGAGGGAGGTACGGGCACCGTAGCCGGGGTCTTAAAACCTACGCAGAGCCCGGATGATCTCTTTGTCTACATGCCTCTGGCAGATGCACAGAAGCTATTCCAGCGCCCGAATGCATTGACGCATATTCTGGTGCGTCTGAATGATCCAGATAAGTTGGATACCGTGACCTCCGCGCTCCGGGGGTGCGATGCCGGGCTGGAGATGACCGTGGTGCCGCTAGCGCATTTGTTTGAGACCATTCAGGGGCTCGTTCGCGCTACCCGGTTGCTACTGGGCTGTATCGCGCTGGCCGCGCTTCTGGCGGCAGGCGCGGGCGTTGCAAACACGATTCTCATGGCCGTCTCCGAGCGCACCCGCGAAATCGGGGTGCTGCGTGCTTTAGGAGTGAGTGCTGGCGGTGTCTTCACCATGATCTGGTGGGAGACTCTACTGCTCTGTCTGGTAGGCGGGCTGCTGGGCGTCGGGCTGGCGCTGATTGCCGCCACAGGAACGGAAGCCTGGCTGCGCGGTCTGCTGCCCTATGTGCCTACCGACCGCTTAATCTCGCCTGACTCCGGCGCGGGACTGTTCTGTCTGGGTGTGGGTGTGGTGTTGGGGAGTCTGGCGGCTCTGTTGCCTGCTCTGAGAGCCGCGAAGCTCTCTCCCGCTCTGGCAATCCGGGAGGGGCGATGAGCCTGATTGAAGCCCGTGACCTTACCCGCACGTTTCGGCGTGGCGCCGAGGAGGTCCATGCATTGGCAGGTGTCAGCTTCGATCTGACCGAGGGAGAGTTTCTGGCGATTGTGGGGCCGAGCGGCTCCGGTAAATCTACTCTGCTCCAGCTTCTCGGGGCCATGGATCTGCCAACATCGGGGAGCCTGAAAATCGGCGGACAGGAGCTCTCCAAACTCTCCGATGGAGCGCGAACTCGTCTGCGCCGGGATACGCTGGGGTTCGTGTTTCAAGACTTTGGCCTGCTCCCTGTACTTACTGTAGAAGAGAATATTGCCCTACCTGCGAAGCTCAGCGGTGGGGCATCGTCCGGGGAGTCCGCTCAGGCACTATTGGAGCGGGTTGGGCTGGGCCATCGTCGGTATCATAGGCCACATCAGCTTTCCGGGGGGGAGATGCAGCGGGTGGCTATTGCGCGGGCGTTAATCCGTCGCCCGAAGATACTGCTGGCCGATGAACCTACTGGGAATTTAGATTCGGCGAGTGGGGCCGGGATTCTAATGCTGCTACGAGAGCTCCACGAGCGCGATGGCATCACAGTCATTGTGGTAACGCATAATGAAGACCTGGCCGCCTCTGCAGCTCGCCGAATGGCACTGCAAGATGGCAAAATCGTGCGTGATGAAACGCGCTTGAAAGAGGGCGTTAACGCAGGGGCATAGCCTCTTTCAGAGTAGGAGTTTACCCATCTTTTAGATAATGAGTCTTTGTGTCGGTGCAGTGGCGAGTGATGCTCTTCGATGGCCCACGGTTGCTTGACGCGGAGGGAAACGAATGGCGGCTTCGCTCTCACCTCGCGGGGGCGCTGCTTGCCTATCTATGCCTGCATCTGGGAAAGGACTGCTCCCGAGAGGTTATCGCCGAAGCCCTCTGGCCCGACGCCGAGCTGGATGCTGAGATAAAAATGCGGCGACTGCGGGGCGTCCTTAACTCCCTACGGCAGGAGTTGGAGCCCGTAGGTATCGCGCCTAATTCGGTGATAGATGCCACACGAGCGGGGTATATCCAGCTTCGTTCCGAGAGTGTCTCGTGCGATGTCGTCTCGTTCGAAGCGGCGCTGAAGCGGCGCGACAAAGCCGAGGCGATGCGGCTCAGCACAGGAACGCTCTTGCCCGGCTTCTATGAAGAGTGGATTCTGGCGGAACGGGAGCGTCTTGAAGCAATCCAGAAAGAGCTACCCTCTGCGACCCCGGCTGTTTCCCCGCAGCCTCTACCCACCTATCTCACACGGTTCTTTGGGCGGCAAGCAGAGCTAAAGCGCCTTGTCTCCGCACTGAGCGCAGCGCGGCTTGTGACGCTCACCGGGGCAGGAGGCATAGGTAAGACACGGCTTGCTATCGAGACAGCACGACTCTGGCAATCCGAGGGGCGTGGCCCGGTGGCGTTTGTTGTCCTGAACGATCTATGGGAGCCGTCGGGGATTGGTAGGCGGCTCCTGGAGGCACTGAATCTGCCGTTCCCTAACTCGGGGGATGCCCTTTCCGTACTCGAGAACGTTCTGAGCATCCATCCGTTGCTGCTGGTTTTTGACAACTTCGAGCAACTTGTCGCAAGCGGCGGGGCAGTCTTCTTAGGGCAGATCCTGGCGACGCTTCCGGGGGTGCGCTGCCTGGTAACCTCGCGTCGGGTGCTGGATCTGACAGGAGAGCGAGAGGTCGCTCTCTCTCCGCTCGTGCTATTCGATGCACGGGCTCTGCTGGCTGATCGCCTGCAGGCGGTGCGTTCCGACTTCGATCCGGAAGGCAAACAGGTTGAGCTGGAGGCGCTCTGCCGCCAGGTGGATAACCTACCGCTCGCGCTAGAACTCGCCTCGTCTCGGTTCCGCGTTCTTCATCTCTCGGAGCTTGCCCGGGGGTTGGCGGTTTTGGAGCGTCCGGGCAGGCATCCCGGCAAAGAAGACCGTCACCTTTCGATGCATCGGGCGATTGAGTGGAGTTGGAACCTGCTCTCAAGAAGCCAGCAGCGCCTCTTCGCGGAGCTAAGCCTGTTTTGCGGCGGCTGGACAGCGGCACAGGCGACCGAACTGACCGAGGAGCCGAATGCGTTCTCGCTTTTAGAATCTCTGATGATGGACTCGCTGGTCTTTCGTCTCTCGGAAACGGAAGGAGAAGAGATTCGTTTCTCGATGCTGGAGCCGCTGCGAGAGTTCGCCATCGAGAAGCGCAATCGACTTACCGACAACACCGCTCTGGAAGAGCGATTCGTTCGGATGTTCTTTGCACTGGTTGAGCGTGAAACAAGCCGTGACGATGGGGATTTGAAGGTACTCCAACGCGAGTGGGGAAATGTCGAAGCGGCGCTCAGAATTGCGTTCGAGCACGAGATGATCGCAGAGGGCATGACCGCATTGGGGGCTCCGCGTTTCTTATGGCAAATGGGGCGGATGCGCGAAGGGCTGATCTGGGTACAACGCTATCTGACGCATCCTCTGGCGGATTCGCAGCCAAAGAAGGTGCGTTTCGGTATATTGAGGACAGCATCTACACTGGCTGGAAATCAAGGATTTCAAGAGGAATCGGTTGCTTACGCTCAAGAAATGTGCGATTTGGCACAGGACTTAGATTTTGACTATCAGATTGTCGGGCTAGAGTCTCTTCTGATGGCTTTTAGATGGCGGCATAGCACAGAAGATAAAGATAATGCGATAAATTTAAGATTTAGGATCGAAAAAATAATAAAAGAAAAAGAAAATAGTATCGATCCTATAACGCGGTTAAGGCTTTTTTGGACTTTGGGCAATGATTATGTTATTACAAATAATTACGAAAATGCGTTACAAATGGCAGAAAGAGGATTGTCGCTTGCCAAAAGCACAGGTGCCCTGGTATGGATTGCTCAGTTTCAATTGGCGATGGGTGCGTATCTTATAAATCTGGCACGTTATGAAGAGGCATCACGTTTTCTCCGTACCGCGTTCGATCTCTTTTATGTGCAACACAGCCGCCATGCGCTGTCTTTCGTCCTGGAAAACACGGTGAGACTGTGTCTGGCATTGGAAGATCATGCCGGGGCTACGTTGCTCTTTGCTGCCTCTGCTCGTATGCGTCGCGACGATAATTTTCACCTGGAAGACCGCCACAAACCGGAATACGAGAACCGGTTGGAGCGGATGCGGGCCGCTCTCTCTCCCGACGTTTTCCTGCAACACTGGGAGCGCGGCTGGGAAACGCCCTACGAGCAACTCTCCCAAATTTTTTCCGATATTTTTCGCCCCGACGCATAATCGAACGTCCGACGAACGCTCCGCGAACGCGACCCCGTTATTCTGCCAGGTAGCTATCCGCCAAGACGGATAAAAGGAGACCTTCGAAATGCGACCTCCCTTCGCGGCAGCTGCCGCCTTTTCGCTTCTGACGCTTATCGCGCTTGCCGGAAGCGCTCGCGCCCAGCAGCTTCCTGAAGAACCCCGGCTTCGAGAATCCCGTGGTCGGGTTCGGCAACGCACAGGCGTTTAATCCTGGAGAGACCATCGGGGAGGGCTGGATAGTCGATCCTAACAGTGCCCAGGTACCCGTCGTCACCGACTCGAATCTATCGGACGCCACCCTGAGATTTCCGGCCCCGGAGGGAAACCAATATCTCTATGTCGCGGCGAGCGTCGGAGACGCGACGATCACTCAGGATGTCGACCTTGTGTCATCGATGACCTACACTCTCTCGTTTCAGCAAGCGGACTTCATCACTCCATTTGGCAATCCGGGGGGTGGTCGGGTGATGATTGATGTGATCGACCTGACCACGCTCGGCAGCGTTACCGGCGGTCCTCAGCTATTCTCCACGACCGACTTTTCACCCTACATCCTGCAGTCACTCAACTTTGATGCCCCCACGACGGGCTCGTATCAGGTGCGAGTGAGCTCTGTCAATGGACAGGCTGGTCTCGTAGACGACTTCATGCTTACCCCTCTTAGCTCTTCCTCCGCCCCGGAACCGGGATCGCTCGTTCTTCTCACTCTGAGCGGCGTGGGAATACTGGCATGGCGACGCAAACGAGCGAGCGCCATGCCCGATAGCTCTCTCTAACCACAGAGTCGTTTGCTGCACTACGTAGGGACTCTCCTGAGAGTCCCTCTTTTTTGCTTTTCGAAGAAAAGGCTCCTTCTGAACGCCTATCAAAACTTTAAGAAGAAAATACGGAAATTTGGCCTGACTACCCCACAGGAAGATATGGTATCCATCACAAGTTTCGGCGCCGTCGCCAGTTCGAGCCTGCATTCTGGTGCGTTTCCACCGGGAGGAAACCCAGCAAACTTGCCGAAATAAAAAATATATGACTCATGCGCTTCGTTTTGCGGCTGCTATCGGTCTTGCCGCCCTCTGCGCTTCTGCGCAGGCCCAGGATTCCCTCGCTACTCTTCGAGCTACCCGCTATGTCTCTCTGAGTACAGGCGGTAAGAGCCAGTCTGTACGCTCCGGTCAGAGCGCTGCCACAGGCTCCGAACTCTCCACAGGGCGCCGTAGCTTCGCGGAAGCGCAGACAAAAGGCGCTACGCTCCGGCTGAATGAGCGCTCTCGCCTGACGCTCACCGATGCAGAGTCCGTGCAGCTTCAGAGCGGTGCACTATTCGTACGCGGTACCGTTCGTGTGGGCACCGAGGGAGCGCTTGTTGTTGTCAACAATGGTACTGCGGTCATTGAAATCCTCAAGCCGGGTGTCACGCGGGTCAGCTCTCTAGGGGGCGCCGTGGAGGTAGAGCAAGACGAGGCGCGTGCGACACTCAAGCCCAAAGAGAACATCACCATGGAGCGCACGTCTACCCGGAAGCTGCGTGGTACTCCTGATCCTATCTCTGGCGGTGACCTGCCTACCGAAGCGAACGGACCCTGGCGCGGGTGGTGGCACCAGATAGACGATGAGGATGGTCTCATGGTCTTCCCCGGCTCCAGCAGCGCGTATGCTCTACGAACAGATCCTATCTCGGAAGCGATTACCAATATTGCAGCGATTCCGCCGCGCCCACAGGAAGTTGCCGAGAACGCGGACCGTCGCCAGACTCTGTTGAACATTGCCGCCGCGCACGTCACTCCGACGATTGATGAAGCCCTGGCGGCTAACCCACAACTGACGCTCCAGACCTACCGGCAGCTGAACGCGGCGAACTACATTGAAGATCAGTTCAAGCTGCTGACACAGTCCGACAGAGACTTTCTGCGCAACAACGGTCTGCGCACTGTGGATCAGCTCTTTACCGGCCTCACCGCATCTGGAGGAGGTTTCGGGCCAGGAGTTGCCCTGCTGAAGAACGATTACCGGATGTTCGACCGCAACGCGGACAAGATGGGGTATTTCCTGGGCGGTGCGCTGGCCTCACTGGCGCTGGGTGGCAAGGTAACCTGGAGCGCACCTCGGGCGCGTGCTGCAGCCTATGGCTTCCTCTCTGACCCACAGGCCTTCGGTCTGCGTGCCGAACTTATCGGCGCGGCGGGGAAGACCAGCTACCATATTGAAGGCAACTCCCTGAGTCTGACGGGTGGCGATCAGACCCCCAGTCAGACCGATGCTCTGAGCCAGGCAGTCGTAGAGCGAGAACTTTCTGGCGGAATGACCGTATTCGCTGGGCGCCGCCGCTTCTACAGTGGCCCGCTGCTCCAGGATCACTCTCTCACGCAGCTTCTAGCCGACCGCTACACAGGCGTGGGCGTACGCCAGCGAGCCGGTAAGTCCGTGGCCGAAGTTGCGTTCCTGAGCGATGCGAACCCGAATCGCCGTGGTTCTCAGTCCGGCGCGCTGGCCTCGCTAACCACCCGGAGCGGTGGAGGACTGTTCAGCGTACAGGTACTGAATGCCGCCAAAGTGACTGGAGGCGGCACCGGGGTCAGCTTCGCCATAAGCCAGCCCATGGGCGCGTTCGATGGTTACGGTGAAGTTGGGCAAAGCGTAGAGGGGCGCACGGTAGCGACTGTGGGCGTCTACCTATCAAGCCTGTTCCAGAAGACAGGAGTAGATGCCTGGGTGGAAGCGGGCACGAATCCCGGCTACGCCGATACGCTTTCTCTGGGCGTCGCCAAGACCGTGAACGACCTGACCTGGCGCGCATTCGGAACGCTCAACAAGCCTAAGGGCCTGGGCCAAAACGGCAAGTGGGGCTTCGGCGCCGTCTATCGCTACAAATAAGTACGAGGGATTGAAATCCCTCGTGAACTAGCAACATAGAAAAATCCCCGGTGCTTTGCAGGGCACCGGGGATTTTTGCGTTTTAGCCTACCCGAAATGAGGTGTAGTGGGCCTGGGCTTCTTCGTCCCAGGCGGCATCTACGCGGGTGACTTGCGCGGCGGCAGGGCCGCGGTGTAACTCGTTGAAAAGCGCCTGAAGCAGATTACGATCATCTGCCTCCGCTTCAACGGCTACCGTGCCATCAGGAGTGTTACGCACCGTCCCGACCACGCCAAGACGCTGGGCCGTGTGATGGGTCCAGTAACGGAACCCCACGCCCTGCACATGACCATGCACCGTCGCACTCAGTCGATACGCCATAAGTTTTCCTCTCTGTCAGTCCAATGAATCTGTTCTGAAACTAATCGTAGCGGCGGCTATAGGTAGTCAGATCGTAGGTGAACTCCTGCTCACTGACAACCGGCTCGCCCTTCACCAGCGCTGGAGACCAGCGCCATACTCCCAATGCCTCTAGAATCGCGGCATCTATCTCTTTGTCACCACTACCTTTGACCAGGGTAACCTTCGCGGTGCCGCCCTGTACACCAATCTGCGCTTTCACACGAACCGTGCGCAAAAACTGACGCGCACTCACATTATCAGGTAAGACCGGGTAGGCCAGATTGTCTGGCTCCGCGCGCTTGGTCGGCCCCATCTGTGGGGTCTCCACTGTCACGGTAACAATCTTGTCGCCCTTGGCCAGCTTGTCTACCACGTCCATTCCTGCAGTTACCTTGCCGAACAGGGTGTACTGACCATTATCGAGCTGGAAGCTGTCTTTCTTCACAAAGTAGAACTGGCTGCCTGCTGTGTCTCGTCCGGAGTTCGCCATACCAAGCGCCCCGCGCCCATGGCGCAGGATGGCATTGATCTCACTCTTAATCGAATAGCCTGGCCCTCCAGTACCATCGCCTTTCGGGTCGCCACCCTGCGCCACGAAGTCTTCGATACGGTGGAAGGTCAGGCCATCGTAGAACTTCTTGCGAATCAGATCGATAAAGTTCTGGGTAGCAATGGGCGCTTCATCCGGGTAGAGGTCCATGGTAATGGTCCCCTTGCTGGTCTGCATAGTGACCAGCGGGCGGGTAAGCTTGCGCTTTTTAGGTGCCTTGGGCGCTTTAGGTGGCTTCGCTACCGCCACGCCTGCACTTGCCAGCAGTCCCCCGAAAAGAAGCGCCCTTCGCCTCACTCTGAAACCGTCACTTTCGTCATCTTGTCACCCACGGCGATCTTCTCGGCCACGTTCTGCCCGGAGATAACCTGCCCGAAGATGGTGTATTTGCTGATGCCGCGCTCATCCTTGGCATCCAGGAACGGAGCGGGTTTCTTGATAACGATATAGAACTGGCTGCCCGCAGTATCTGGTCCTGCATTCGCCATAGCGACTGCGCCGCGATTGTGCTTGAGTTTCTTATTGTTCTCGTTCTTGATCTGCCAACCCGGACCGCCGCTACCGTTGCCGTTCGGGTCGCCGCCCTGAATCACGAAGTCGGGCTCTACACGGTGAAATGTAAGACCGTTGTAGAAACCTTTCTTAATCAGCTTGATGTAGTTGGCCACCGTGATAGGCGCCTCTTCGGGGTAGAGCTTGATTTTGATGACACCCTTGGGGGTGGTGATAGTGGCGATGGGGTTTTTCTTCTTGCCACCCTGCGCAAAAGCAGGGGTGAGGGCCAGAGTAAGAGCGGCGGTCAACAGTGCCGCGCGCCGCGTGAGAATCTGCATGCCTTATTGTAGCACGCAAAAAGCCCCCTCCCGAAAGGGAGAGGGCTCGTTTAAATTAGTGGCCTTTCAGGGCATGACCGGCATATCTGCCTGGTAGGAGAGAACCTTGTAGTCGTTGGTATCCGGGAACGCCGGGGGAGGACTATCCGCCAGCCGTGAATCATAGGTTCGAGCCGTATTGAACCCGGAGATTCGGGTCATGGTAGCAGTATTGAAGGTTCCCATGGGATTCTGCTTGCGAACCGCATAACTGCCAATGAATCGGAAGTTACCCGCCGGACGAGTAGCGTAATCGACAACACTGAACTCACCCATGGAGAGCAGCGCGCCGTGCAAGCCCACTTCCCCTAGCTCCCGACCGGCTTTATCCTGGCGGACAATAGTGACATTGCCCGCTACCAGACCAAAGGTGCCGCTAGTGGCGTTGGTGGCGGTTGCTGTGGACTGTGGGTTGGTGGCATCACCGCCGGTGACCAGATTCTTGCAGACAACGCCGCCGACCAACTGCACCGTTTTATCAGGCGGTGTAGCAATGGTCAGAGCGCTTCGGGTGCGGAGAGTGCTGCCGCTCATGACATTATTGGCTATCGTCCCCGATAGGCCACCGGTACCAGTCGAGGTATCCCCGATGTTACCGTTCACAAAGAGAGCACCATTGGTAGCGCCCGATAGTGTGACATCGCTTACAGAGACATACGTGGTAGACGTAAGCGGCGCGGTAGAGACCTGCAGGCGAGTAGTGTTGGCGGCGCGGTCTATAGTGACCACAGAGCGTAGCTTTGCCAGCGTTGTGGTCTGATCGATAGTCGCTATCTGCTGAGTATCGCCAGCGCCGCCAGTACTCAGTGTCAGGTTCTGGACATTGCCCAGCACGTAGATACCGCCTGTGGCGGTCACGCCACTGTTAGGAAGGGTGACACCAACCCCAGTCGGAGCGGCTACAGCACCCAGAACAGCATCTGCCACAGGTACCGCAGTGCTGGGAAAGCGAATCATTGGCACATTGTAGGTGGGCTCCACCCCGGCCACCGCGATAGACGGCCAGTTCGCTTCCGCGGGAGTCTGAATCGTGCCGCCCGCGCCACGCCAGGCTATCTGGTCCTTGGTACCGGCGATAGTGAGATAGTCCGGCTGGTTGTGCAGAAAGATGGGGTTGGTGTTGTTCCAGTAGATATTCTGCAGGGCCGTGGGGTCCACGGTTTCCGTGCCCGGCTTGCGCATGTTCAGATGCACCGGCCCGGAGAGGCTGGTGAGACCGGCGGTCCATGCGGCGGTAATCGGCTCATCGTAGATGATGCCGTAGTAGGCGAAGCTCTTGGGTTGTATCAGGGCTCGGTTCGCCGAGCGCATGCGCCCGTACTCGCCAACAGCCTCTATCAGATAGAGCTGGCGCAGCATCAGGTTGTCGAAGGCAGGAAAGATTCGCACCTTCACCGTACCGGCTACCCGTGTTATTCCAGACATTTCTGAGCTGGTGGGAGTCTGATCCAGTGTGAGCATACTGTAGCCACCCTGAGTACTTGCGCCGAAGAAGCTACCCTGTGCCGATGGAGCAAAGGCCTGAGTTTTCGGAAGAGCCGTTGTCTGCTGAGTCAGCCACTGAACCGTGAGGCGGATTCCCATATCGGAGAAGCTGCTGAGCCGTGGCACGCTCGCTCTCACGACGGGTATGCCGCAGGGCGTTATCCGAGTTACTGACAACATCGCCGCCGCTCCGCAGTGTCATGGTGGAGAGCAGCAAGATGGTCATGAGCAGCAGAATAGCCATCATGCTCGCAGTGAGCGCCATACCGCGCTCGCGGCGCCTGTGGGTCATGTCAGGAGCCTCCTAGAAACGCGCTGGCCTGCGCACCTGCAGTCGATGTGTAGTTGGTCAGCTCCAGCGTAAAGGCAATGGGGTTGGCTTCGTCGCTGCCTAAGGCGGCATCCTGAAGCGCGACCTCGGCTCCTACCAGCCCATCTTTATCAATCGTAAAACTGACAGCGTTCTTTGCGGAGGAGACCTGGTCGCTCAACATGACAGGAGCAGAAAACTGCCTGTCTGCAGACAGTAGTTTCATCCAGAGATAGGTGCCATTTTTGCTATCGGGATTTCCATTGGCTTTCCCACGATAGATAAGGACACCCCCTGCCACACTGGTGCGACTCAGAGGAGCACTGGAACCAGTAAGCGGAAAGGCACCCCCGCCTGAATCGCGCAGTGTCAAATCGTAGTGGCCTGGAATCGTGGCTATGACTGCCGTGCTGAGTGAGGTATCGCTCGAATTCGAGGAGTTACCATTGTTATTGCCAGGGCCAGAGTTGTTGCTCCCGTTTCCACTATTCCCATTGCCTGAATTCCCCTGGATGTTGGAGATGAAGAGGTTGGAGTTACCTGCCAGCAGGGGCCAGGAGCGCTTGGACGACGAGTCGGTGGGAAGTATCGCAAACGCGGCATCGTTCAGATCGTTGGAAAGCCTGCGCACCATGCGGGCAGATTCGCGCACCTGGTCGCTACGGCTACTCAGGCGTGCGGAGCCACGAAGCGTGCCAATAAGCGCCATGGTCGCGCCGGTGACAACCAGCAGCATCAGGGCGATGTAGCACATCATCTCCACGAGGGTAGTGCCTCGCTTACGGGGAGTCGGTTTCATTACTGTACTTTTGCCTTAGGAATCAATGTGGCACCGGAGGCGAAGTGCCGCTGACCACGCGAGTCGGTCCAGCGAACGATGGCAGTGGCTCGCACCAGAGGGTAGATAGTCTTGCCATCCACAACGGTTGCGGACGGGGCATAGGGCGCGAGGAAGATGGTGCCTTCCGGCTGTGAGGCTCCCTGAGTAATGTTCGCGCCGACTTTGTCTACGATGGCATCTGTCTGAGTGAAGGTAAAGCGCATGCTTTGAGAGCCATCTGCGTTTTCCGTAGCAGTGGGCTGGGTGGGCGTGCCATCTACCAGACCATCGCCATCCTGACCGAGCGACGGGCCATTCAGCTTGCCATAGCCAGATTGCTGTAGTTGAGCTAGCTTGCTGCTGACGACTGCCTGTGCTGCCACAGCGTCTGCTCCCAGAGTATTAGAGCGAGCCGATATGGGAAGAGTGGCGGCAAGCAACAGGGCCATGAGCAACAGAAGAAAAAGCCCGAAGATTGCCTCCAGAAGCAAGTACCCACGCCGGATGTTCCGATGTCGATAGTGTTGGAAGGCGTTCATTTCCTACCTCGGTTTTTGGTAGTTTAAAAATTAGCGGTCAGTGGCAACTTTACGAGTTTACACACTGGATTTTCCGGTTGGAACTTGTCTGCTAACCGGTAAGTTTTAAGTAGGCAAGTTCCGTGCCTATTGGGGGAATATAGAGGCTATGCTGCTAATTCTATAGCACGTGCCACTTGAACATCGACATCACAGCGGCAGGCATAAGCCCCAGAGCCGACTGGAGTATCTGCACCAACAGCCAGCTCCAGCGGGGCGGCGTACTCTATAGAGTCATAAACATCCGCCTCAGAGCGACCTAGCCAGAGCCCTACGGTATACAGGCCGGGGCGTAAAAGAACATCTTTTAAATGGAATCCAATACGAGCACTCTCACCAGCATCTAGAGTGATTCTGTCCGCGCTGACCTCAATCAGGCGATACGTATTCGGGTCGGCGATAAAGAGCCGCGCTGTGGCGTCTTTGACCGACTGGCGGGTAGCGACGTCGACCTCGAACTTCAGGTCACCACCACTGGTGAGCACCGGCAGCACCTCACCCACAGAGGAGAGCGCCATGCTCTCTAAGTGGGTAAAGCGCGCCACACCGCTGCCAGCGCGAGAAACATGGTCCAGCCGCCCGTCTTCGCTCATACCGGCTCGCGCCAGGCGCTGGTACTCAGCGGCTACCTTATCGACCGACGCGTCTAAATGAATACGCCCACCCTTGAGCAGAATCCCACGTGTGCAGAGTGCGGTCACAGCGGCCAGATTGTGGCTGACAAAGAAGACCGTACGCCCACCACGGGCCACATCTTGCATCTTACCCAGGCAGCGCTTCTGGAACTCGGCATCCCCGACTGCGAGCACTTCATCTACAATCAGAATCTCGGGATTCAGGTGGGCAGCCACGGCGAATGCCAGGCGTACTACCATGCCGCTAGACCAGCGTTTTACCGGGGAATCTAAATGAAGCTGTACCCGCTCTCCAGCAAAATCAACGATTTCATCGAAACAGCTTTGAATCTCGGTGCGCTTCATGCCAAGAATGGAGCCGTTCATGAAGATATTCTCACGCCCGGTCAACTCCGGGTGAAAGCCGCTACCGACCTCCAAGAGCGAGCCCACACGTCCATACAGGGCTATCTCACCCTCCGTAGGCTCGGTAATGCGAGAGAGCAGCTTCAGCAGTGTGCTCTTACCCGCACCATTATGGCCAACCAGCCCGACGACTTCGCCTTTATTGACGGTGAAATCAATCTCGCGGAGCGCCCAGAAATCCTCGGCGCGAATGCCACCGCGCAGGCTTTTTAGTAGCGCTTCCGCCAGTGTGCCCGGCTGGCTACCCGGCGCGCTGATACGATAGCGCTTGCCCAGACCACGTACCCGAACGGCGGGCTCAGATGACATCTGCGAAGCGCCTTTCTTCCGTTCGGAAAATCACGACCCCGAGTATCAGGGAGATTACAGACCACACACAGGCATAGATAACCCAGCCTGGCCCAACAGCGAGCTGCCCGCCTGTAAGCGACCAGCGCATGCCTTCTATCAGGGAGGCTACCGGATTAAGCGCCAGATAGACATTGGGGGGCAACCAGGTAGGGGCGTGCCGCCCCAGCTCACCCAGTGGCCAGTAGACCGGGCTGAGCTGCTGCAGACTGGTGAGTACCACGGGGAGCACAAAGGCCACATCACGGTAGCTCACAATCAGCGCGGCGGCCATCATCCCGATGCCCAGCGCGAAGACAGAGAGAGCCAGCGCCCAGAAGGGCAGCGTAAGAATCGCTAACGTAATCGGGGTGTGCGTAATCAGAAGGAGCAGTAGCATGAGCGCCAGCCCGATCAAAAAATCTAGGAGGGCGGCCACAGCACTCGCTAGCGGCAGGGTCAGACGGGGAAAGAAGACCTTGGAGAGCATGGGGGCATTGCCCACCAGGCTGGTATGGATTTTAAAGATAGCAAGCCCGAAGACACCCCAGGCAAGCTGCCCGGCGTAGGTGCGCACAAAATAGCCCAGGCCATCGCCGTGGGCGAAGCCTGCCAGTTGTCCAAAAATAAAGCTGCCGATACCCGCTGTGAGCAGGGGCTGAAGGACCACCCAGATCATGCCCAGCGCGGTCTGCCGATAGCGCAGCTTTATTTCGCGGCTGGCAAAGGTACTGATAATCTCCCGGTAAGCAACAACCTCGCCTAAATTCAGCGAGGCCAGTCCACGAGGAGGACGGATAACAAGCTGCGGGTCGCTCATGGTTTCTGTTCCCGCCACCAATCTAAAGTCGCCGATAAAGTTTGGGCGAGCGCGTAGGCGGGCTGAAAACCGGTTAATTCAAGAAGCGTGCCATTGTCACCCACATTGGCCCAGGCATCATCGCGCCACCGAGCCTGATCGACCTCCGTGCGCACAGACACTCGAGTGGCGGCAATAAGCCCTGCCAGCACGCTGTGCATGGTGACTCCTCTACCAGAGCATACATTGACGACTCGCCAGGGTGAGCCTGGTATCTCGCATAGGAGCTGGCGATAGGCTTCGACCACATCGCGAACGTCTAAAAAATCCCGAACGCTTCCCAGGTTGCCATGGCGCAGCAGCGGCTCAGCCTTGCCCTGCTCTATGGCCACAAGCTGGCTGGCCCAGTCCGGCACCGCAAACCCCGTGCGCTGTCGCGGACCGGTGTGATTGAATGCGCGCACTACAGTCAGAGCCAGTGCCTCCGAGGCGTAGGGGCGCACCGCTTTTTCCATCTCCACCTTGCTGGTGGCATAGTGACCACGTGGGTCGAGCGGGGCACTCTCTTTCGCCGGGTGGTCCGGCGTGGGACCATAGGCATACCCGGAGCTGGCAAGCAGCACCCGGCAGGGAGCACCCGCCGCTTTCAGGGCATCCAGAAGGGCTGTCGTCGCCCCCACGTTCGCTCTGGCAATCGCTACCTCATCCAGGCCTGCTGCCGATGCGAAACCGGCCAGATGGAAAACATGAGTAGGCTGGCTAATGGCAACTGCATGGGCCGCCACCTCCGGGTCACTCAAATCGCCGGAGATAGCAATTGCCCCGGCCCGTGTCTCGCCGGGGCCGTGAACAGTACCATAGAGCGTGGCGGCAGGATAGGCGGCAGCAAGCCTTTCCGCAAGCCACCCTCCCACAAAGCCGCCCGCTCCTGTGATTAAGATACGCATGGTCGCCCCGGACCTCTCTTTTGAACGAGGCTATTTTCCACTCAATCGCGCCAGATCAGAGTCCACCATCATATTGACCAGCTCCACAAAGCTGGTTTTGGGCTCCCAGTTCAGCACAGTCTTCGCCTTGGTGGGATCGCCGATAAGCAGGTCTACCTCTGCCGGGCGGATAAAGGCCGGATCGATAACCACATAGTCTTCCCAGTTCAGCTCTACGCGCTCGAAGGCAAGCTGTACTAGCTCTTTAACGGTATGGGTCTCGCCCATGGCGACTACATAGTCATCTGGCTTGTCCTGCTGAAGCATGCGCCACATGGCGTCTACATAGTCACCGGCGAAGCCCCAGTCACGTCGGGCGTCTAGATTTCCCATACGTAGTTCTTTGGCCTGCCCGAGTTTAATCTTCGCGGCGGCATCGGTGACCTTGCGAGTCACGAACTCCAGGCCACGGCGAGGGGACTCATGGTTGAACAGAATGCCGGAGCACGCGTAGAGATCATAACTCTCGCGATAGTTCACCGTGATGTAGTGCCCATAGACCTTGGCGACTCCATAGGGGCTACGGGGATAGAACGGAGTGGACTCTTTCTGAGGAACCTCAAGCACCTTGCCATACATCTCGGAGGAGCTGGCCTGGTAGAACCGAATCTCATTGCTCACCGCACGGATGGCCTCCAGCATGCGGGTCACACCCAGAGCTGTGAACTCGCCGGTTAGCACGGGCTGGCCCCAGCTAGTGGGCACGAAACTCTGCGCCGCCAGGTTATACACCTCACTCGGCTTTGCGGTCTTGATGGCCTCAATGAGGGAGTATTGATCCAGCAGGTCGGCCTGAAGCAGATTGATCTTGCCACGCAGATGCTCAATGCGCTCGTAGTTCTCCGTAGAGGCGCGTCGGACAATACCATGGACTTCATATCCTTTGGAGAGCAGAAGCTCCGCCAGATACGAGCCATCCTGACCCGTGATGCCCGTAATCAATGCACTTTTCGTCATGTTTTTCCTTCAGATGAACTCCGCGAAGCGCGGTTCGTTGCGTTTGAACACAATGTATCCAATGACCAGCGTTACAAGGCTAACCGCCGCCGCCGAGCCAATGTATATCCACATCGACTCCAGAGACTGCTGTGCCGGGTTCTTATCGTTTATGTACACCCAGCGTAGCCAGCCGGTCTGCGGGAAAGCCACGCGCCGCCCCGCTTCCGTGAGCGCTGCCACCGGGTTCAGCAGGTAGAGCCAGCGCCATGGCTGCGGAACGAGCGATACCGGGTAGATGTTCGGCACTAAAAAGCCGCCTAAGGAGAGTGCAATGCCCACTAAGTGGCGAAAATCTCGAAAAAAAAGGTTCAGGCACGCGGTCAGCAACCCCAGCCCGATAGTGTAGGCCAGCAGAATCAGCGCCATGAGCAGCATGAGCGGCAGGTAGAGCCAGTGCATCGAGGTACGGTAGATAAGTAGCAGTGGTATCAATCCCACCAGGCCGAACCCGAAATCCACCAGCTTGGAGAGCACGGCGGAGATAGGAAAAACCTCACGCGGGAAATAGACCTTGGTAATCAGCCCGATATTTCCCACCAGGCTCTCCGTGGCAGCGACCAGCCCGGACGAAAACAAACCCCAGAAGAGCAGCCCGAAGTAGGAATAGATAGGGAAGGGAATTCCCCCTATCTGCGCCTTCATAATCTGCTGGCCTACAATGGTGTAGATGACAGCGAAGCTGAGCGGGTTGAGTATGGCCCACACATAGCCGAGCACCGACTGTTTGTAGCGAATCTTGACATCACGGCTTACCAGACTGAGAATCAGCTCACGCTGGGCGCGAGGCAGGGCGAGAGTCATACCTCGGTCCCGAAAAGCCGATCCCCGAAGTCTCCCAGCCCTGGCATGATGTATTTCTTTGTATTCAGCTCCCGGTCCAGCGCCGCCGCAACAATCTGTACATCTGGATGGGCCGCTTCTACCGCTGCCACACCCTCAGGCGCAGCAACCACACAAACCAGAGAGATATGTGTGCCGCCTGCATCTTTCACGCGCTGAATCGCCTGGCAGGCAGAGCCGCCGGTGGCAAGCATGGGGTCTACCACTAAGATAGGCTTGCCGACCAATTTGGGCAGCTTGCCATAGTAGCAGCGCGCCTCGGCGGTCTCTTCATCACGCTCCAGCCCGATATAGCCCACGGAGACATCGGGGAAGAGGTCCAAGATCGGGTCACACATAGAGAGCCCCGCTCTTAGAATCGAGACGATGACCATGCCGCCATCCAGTACGTCGCTATCTATAGACTCCAACGGCGTCTCTATAGGCTTGGCCACGGTCGGGAAATCTCGCGTCGCTTCCACGGCCAGCAGCGTAGTGAGATGCGCAGCGATAGTACGAAAGAGGGCGGGCTTGGTGGTTCTGTCGCGGAGATGCGTGAGCAGATGTCGCGCCAGCGGGTGATCAACAACCGTCAGGGCCATATCGCCCCCATTCTATCGTGCCAGGCATAAATACCAGTAATCGAGTTTTCTGGTAACTCGGCTGGAAAAGGGATGGACCCACCAGAAAATTCCTGCATACGAGTTGAGCCAGTTGCCGGAATTGGCATGAGATGCAGGAGAAGAGCTAGATGAAAGTAAAAGTGCACCACGCGAAAGATAGCTGGAACGCGGATGTTTCTACCCGATGTGAGGTGGTGGCCGGGCTGGATACCGATCTTATAGGATCATCGTTCAAGCACTCGGATGAAGAAGCCCCGAAGCGGCAGGCTCCTCCCCGTAAAAAAAAGCATTGATATAGCCTCCTGCTACGGCAGCATGTCGGAGAGCGTTCTATCTTCGTAGGTGGCGAGGCTGTCTACCTGGCGGAAGTAGTCCCTATTCCGGAATGCATCCAGGGTTTTCGTGCGGCATGAGCCCCGTGGCATCTTGACCTCCTCGAAGTACTGAAGGCTTTGAATCATGTAGTGATTCAGCCGGAAGTTTTCGTTGTCCGTGACCACACGCCGAGAGTCTACCCACCGGATTTTATGGATGCCGAGTGCGTACCTGGTGCGAATACACCGGGTACGGCAAATCCACTTTGTATTGCAGTGCCGTGTGGGCTGGGGATCCCGAAGCAGGAATCCTTTGCGAATGCTCTCCGGGTGCTCCACATGGCCGGAGCTCCCAAAGATAAGCCAGTTCGCGTAGATCAGATCGGCATCCCTACTAACAGAATCTATAGCTGTCTTCAGGCTGCCGGAAGGAGAGAACCAGAACTCATCCATATCCGCCATGATGAGCCAGCCTACCTTCTTAGGAATGCGCGCTTTCTGAAAAACGGCTCGATAGTGTGCCACTTGCTTGTGGCGCTCCGGCTTATAGAAATATTCCACAAAGCCGGAGTCGATATAGTCCTGAATTAACTCACGAGTATTGTCCGTGCTGCCATTGTCGATTAAGAAGATAGAGTCCACTCCCTGCCATTGGTAGTGCTCAACCCACTCCCGTATATTTCTGCCTTCGTTTTTTGCGATGGCCAGAACGCCTATATTGGTATTGGAGTTAATTCTAGATTGATAGGATTTATAGGCGGATTTCAGCAGGCCGGTTACTTGCTCTCTCATAGTTCCGGCGGCATAGAAAAAAGAAATGGGCTATTTACCGTCGATGGCGGAGACACGTCCACGGAGGATGGTGAAGGCTGGCAGGTCGCTGCCATCGGATTTAACACGGACCAGGCTATTGGCATCTACACAGCGGTATACCTCACTGACATGGACATACGAATGTGAGTTAGTACGCAGTAGATAGGTGCCGCTGGGGAGCCTGCCTGGCTTGACACGCTGCCAGTGGCTACCTGACTGATCCCGCCGAATCAGGACAGTACCGTGTACCTTATCGAACTGCAGCGGATAGTAGTCCCCGCCTGCCTGCGCCGCTGTTGCCAATAACATAACAGTAATCCCGCAGAGATACGCCTTATAGTTCATCTCTATACTCCCTTCTGGGAGAAGTATAACCCGATATCGTTGCTTTTTAGAAACTATAGCCAGCTTGAATAAGCTCCACTCATCCAGTGTACGCGGGGTCTTTTTGGAATAGTCCGATGGCAGAGTGATAGCCGGGGGCGCTCCGCCCGGATGGGATTCTTGCCCGGTTGCTTCGCGCCAGGAAGCGAGTGAGCTGTAGCGCTTCTTGCCATCCACAATAATGGTGGGCACTCCCCGCGCTTCATAGTGATTCCTGTCGAGCTGTACCTGCTCTCGTGCCAGGCGGGGGAGGTTGCTAGCATGAGCAGCGGCACGTCTTTGCCCGTGACCACCACGATATTGTCTTTTGCCAGACAGCCTTTTATATGCATATCGTCGCCCTGGCCGCCATAGCCGGGGATGCGCGTGATAAAGAGAGCGCCTTCGGATTCTTTACCCGTGAAGCTTTTGGTGACGATAACCAGGTTGCGCTCCAGGCGGCATTCCTCTAAGCCTGACCCCCAGGCCACGAACCCGAACCCGAAAGCGGGTGTCTGCTCTGTCTTACGTCCGTCATCGATGCTGATACAGGAGCGAATCACATTGCCTTTTGTGTGCCCTGCGGTGGGGTAGTCACAGTGCATGAATCCTGGCCCGTCATTGTGATAGGCCAGGCAGCGCTCTATGACGCAGTCAATACAGCCGCCATCTAAATCGAAACCGCCGCCATCTTTCCCCCGGCTCTGGGTTCCTTCGACAATGCAGTGATGAAAGCGAACCCGCTGAGAGTCAAAGGCCCATATACCCACACCACCGCCAGCCCCATTGTTCTTGGAAGCCAGGCAGTACTCCACCACGGTGTCCTGCACACCGCTGAGTACCAGGCCTGTGCCAGAGGCGTTGTGGGAGAACGTGCAATCCGTAATCCGTACGTTGCGATGCGGATAAGAACCCTTGGGCTTCTCTCTATCACGCTTGCCGAAGAAGTAAGCGCCACTGCCACCGTTTCCACTGGCATCCACGTGACTCAGAATCACATCGTCGAAACCGGGCTGACTGTCGTGCCAGGAGCCTATGCTTATTCCATCGCCCGAGAATCCGGTCACGGCCACTCGCTCGATGCGAACATGCTTGAAAACTTTGCCGTGTGGATCCACGGTATAGAAGCGTAGCCCGGCGACTTCTTTCCCTTTTTCGGGGGGAGCGGCTGCTGGGGAGCTTTTCAGAATGAGGTCACGGATTTCGATACCGCCCGCATGGGCTTCTATAGCCGGAGTGCCCGACGCGATAATAGTAGCGCGCCGGGCTCCGCTGCCGCGAATCACAATAGGCTTCTGCGGCGTGCCTCCACGGTCGGCGGAGAGAGGGAGGCCACCGTGGAACTCCTGCCCTTCGGTCAGTATTATCTGATCGCCGGGCTGTAAAGGGATATGTTTCAGGCGCTCTAGAGAATGCCACGCCTGCTGCGGCGTTTTGCCGGTATGGGTGTCATTGCCCTGGGTGTCCAGATAGTAAGTGGTACTCATGAAAAAAGGCGGGGGCAGCCTCAGCGCTTAGGAGCGCCCCCTGCTTTGCCCTTCAGCTTGCCTGCTTTGGCGGCAAGGAGCATCTGGGCCATCTTCTCATCGCCACCCGCCTGCGATTTCAGAAACGCGCGATCGGCTTCGCTCAAGCGGTTCCAGTCACCGCCGGAGCGCTCCACGATACCGGTCAGTTGGTCTGCCTGCTTGCGCTCCGCAGGAGGGATACCGTCATCTGGAGTTTTATTGCAGCCAGCGCCGAGTGCCAGTAGCGCCAGAGCCAGAACTACGGAGGATTGACGAGCCATCGTTTAGAGACCTCGGGGATTCGGGCTGGATCCGTGGTGTAGAGATCACCGGGGCGCATGAACTTGGCATGACCATCGGCGAAGGAGACATTGGTGCCATCACTGTGCTTGCGCCAGCCCTTGTAGTAGGGGTCTGATGGCGTTGCTAGAGTGGTGTAGAGAGGCAGCATCCAGTTATAGACCACATCTCCCACGGCGCTATAGCACCAGTCTATTTCGTTCTGCAGCCACTCACCGCAGCCCCAGATAGAGTCATAGAGCTCACGGCGACCATCAATGGTCATGATGATGTCTGCAGGGGCAGGCACGGCGGCGAGCGCGGTCGGGCCAGACGTATCTCCATAAGCCGGTCCGACGGGCATCAGGCCACGCGGCTGAGCGACTCCGAACAGCGCTCCGCTGATTCCTGGGGTGAGAGAGTTTGCCATGTAAGAGATAGGAGCAGGCTGGCGGTCCGCAGTCATGCCGTAGTAGGCAGCATCATGGGCATTACGCAGGGAGTCCGCCGGGCAGAGATAGATTCCCTTATTTTTCAGATACGGCTGAATCCCCCGCTGACTGGTCCAGAGATAGGATTCGCCATAACCCTGGTTGAAGTCCCAGAAGGCCGCCAAGGGGAATGTCTCATCGTAGTCCTGCAGGTACATCAGGAGGCCCAGACCTAGCTGCTTCTGGTTGGAAAGACAGCTAGCCTGGCGCGCCTTGGCACGTGCCTGAGCAAAGACCGGGAAGAGGATGGCCGCAAGAATGGCAATGATGGCAATCACCACCAGAAGCTCAATCAACGTAAAGGCCGAACCGGCCTGGTAGCCCGCCAAGCGGGTGAATGCTGTGGAGCGAGACCGTTTCATAGGTCAGTTTCCTTCGTTGGAAAAGATGAGGCCGGGTGGGGTCCGGAGGAGTGACGAATTGTAAGAGAAACAGGTAGGACAGGCTGTAGTTGTGTGATCTCTTTTCCCTCTATCAGGGAAATAAGTAAGTTCGTGGCTTGCTGGGCCATTTCGTAGATGGGCATACGCACGCTAGTCAGCGGTGGTTGAGCGAGCTGCCCGGCATAGGAATCGTCGTAGCCGACAAGGGCGATGTCTTCGGGTACACGCAGGCCAATCTCATTAAGATGCTCCAGCACTCCCAGCGCACTCACATCGTTTCCGGCAAAGACAGCGGTCGGCCATAGCTCTTCCGGCTGATCCAGCAGAGCTTTCATCGCGGCCCGTCCCCCTGGCTGCGAGAAATTCGCAGGGACAATGAGCGCAGGGTCCGGCGTGATTCCCGCATCACGGAGCGCGGACAGATATCCCTCAATACGCGGGGCACTGGTAGAGACTAGCGGCGCCCCTGCCAGGTGCGCGATACGCCGATGCCCCAGCGCTAGTAGGTGCTCGGTAGCGAGCCTGCCTCCATGGTAGTCGTCCGCGTTCACCGTGCAGATATCCGGGCTATCCGCAGAGTAGACCAGAGACACGCAGGGGAACTTCTCCCGCTGACACCGTCCTACTAAAGGGCTGTGCGGAGTCGGCAGAACCAGCAGAAGGCCATCGACCCGTGGGTCGATAAGGTCGCCGCTGTCTACTGCGTTCCAGTCATCTCCGGTGGCTGTGTGGAGCATCAGGTTCCAGCGCGCCTGCACTGCTGCCGCCATGACTCCGGAGAGGATAGCCGTGCTGAACGGGTTGTGGTCGATAAACGCCGAGGAGTAGGGGAAGACCAGACCCAGGGCTCCACTCCGTCCTGTAACCAGGCTGCGCGCCAGATGGTTGGGCTTGTACCCCATCTCGGCGGCGATTTCATTGACTCGCTCCTGGGTACGCGTGGAGATACGTCGCTCAGATGCCTTGCCGTTGAGCACTGCCGACACCGTCATCAAACTGACTCCGGCTCGCTCCGCGACATCTTTAATAGTAACTGCCTGTCTGCCCGCCATTGGTCTGACTTTCTGGTCTCTTAAGAGGAGGATTACCTTTGCTCTAACGTTAATCCTGAGTCGAGTATACCTATCGGGTTCAGGTGTGTCAAGCGAGGTTTGCGATGGAGGATACCGCAAAAAAGAAGCCAAAGAACGCTCTAGTCAATGGAGACTTCGCCGCCGGGCAAAAAGGTTGGCGCACCGAGGGCACAGTACGGTTTCTACCGGCGACCTCAACTGCTCCGAAACCACGGGTTCAACTTGGCCCCGGTGCGAGTGCGATTCGGCAGCGCCACCGGATCAACGGGCTGCAAACGCTCTGGTTTGGCGTGAATCTAACCGCCGACACAGGCCGAGTTCGCGTGGCCTGTTATGACAAAAACAACCATCTGCTCTTAGAAGCCAGCGGTGATGGCAGCACGTACCCTACTATCTATCTGAAAACCCATGCCTATACAGCCTATGTCATTCTAAGCATCGAAAAAAAGCCCGGTACCGCCCAGCCGCTCTACGCCGACTCCGCGCTCTTGCAAGATGACTCGCTCACCCGGAAATCTCACCCTGCTCAGTGCAATCTGGATACCTACCTGCAGCCTTTCTGGAAGGGCAACAAGGTTGTGGATGAAACTGTACTGCTGCTTTCTGAGCATGGCGAAGCCGCTGGCGGAAAGCTAATGCTTCCACCCCAACAGATCCTCTCGGTGCAGGACTACGCACACAAAACAAAGTTTATGGCTGGCCGGGATTATGCCCTGGCTGGTAACACCATCACGGCTCTGCCGGGCTCTCAGATTCCCCGTATGCGCTCCTCAGACTTCGAGCAGGGGGACCTGAAGTGGTATAGCCTGGCAGGAAAGCCTATTGTAGTCACCTACACCCACCAGAGCGCCTGGCAAGGGCCAGTACCCAGCTATCAGGCTGATAAACTGCCCGGCACACTCCGAAAACTCACGAACCGTACTCCTCTAACGATTGTGGCCTATGGAGACAGCATCACCCATGGCATCGGTACATCTGGGGAGGCACAGATTCCGCCCTATATGCCTACCTGGGCCGAGCTATTCGTACATGGCCTGAAGCGCCACTATAAGCATAGACATATCCAGCTCTACAACACCGCGCTGGGTGGCATGACCTCCGAATGGGGTGAAGATAACGCGACCGCTGCTGTGGCCTCTCTAAGTCCTGATCTGGTATTGATTGCCTTCGGAATGAACGATTTCTGGGGAATGCAGCCCGTGTCGTTCCTGGGCCACATCAAAGAGATACTGCGCCGCGTTCGCATCAGAAAGCCCGCGGCGGAGTTCGTTCTTATCTCTTCTATGCGCTTCGACCCTGCCTACGCCAAAGACCCCCAGTACCGCACGCGAATGGTCGGCTACACAGCGGCGTTGCACTCCCTGGTCAGCACAGGAATCTGCCTGCTGGATATGGACGCCATCAGTGGAGCGCTGGCCGAAGCGAAGAAGCCGAAAGACCTCATCTCAGACCCACTCCACCCCAATGACTTTTTAGCTCGCTGGTACGCTCAGGGCCTGGTAGCGCTGCTATGTCGAGACTGAGTCATTGCTCAGCCACTTGGACCAGTCTTTGAACCTGTCTGTAAGTGATGGCTCATCGCAGAAAAGCTCAAGACCATCATCATGCGTACATTCGATAAGGCACTTTTTGTGGAGAGAGAAGATAGAAAAATCCCAGTAGAAGTAGAGTGAGAGTGCCGTGAGCGATTCCAGGATATCTGACTCCGCCGCATTCAGGAGATGACATGGAGTCTCGCCGATTGCTATATTTATCCCCAGCCCTTGGCGGAAGGTATGAAACAGATAGAGGTTTTCACAGGATTCAAAAATCCCAGTGGCATCTATGCTGAAAATTACGTCTTCCTTCTCGAAGATCTCATGGGCTACGAATCTGGCTATAGCAGTCCGTCTGCCACTTATGTCCGGTATTTTTGTAGAAAATACCATCTTGTAGTTTTTGTACATCTTGTAGTCTTTATACTTACTTCTGTATTGTAAGTAATAGCCCAGCTGCACCAGGCGCTCGAAGCCTTCAGCCTCACTACAGATTTGCATCACTTTTCTCCTTGCGGACAGAAGACTACCGCGAGGCGCTCGGTGCCCAGACCACCGATGAGCAAGCGCTCTTTGCGGTTGCTAAGTAGCTTCTGAGTCCAATCCGTGAAGCCGCCGTCGGCTAGCATGTACTCGGTGCCAGTTGAGTCTGTTATGTAGAGAGCGAAGCAGGCATCAGTGTAGTAGCCACGACCCGCTGTGCGCTCAGGAGCGAAGCCAATGGAAAGCTCCGGGAATCGCTCTTGAAGGGGAGCGATCACCTGGGTTTCCAGCGCGGCCTCACGGACACCTTCGCTCAGATCTGTGATACCGATTCGAATAGGCCCTATTGTAAACCCGGTTTCCCGGAGCGCGGACAACAGAGTCACCAGCTGCAGCAGCTGTTCATAGAGCGTCTCTAGCTCGAAGCGAAACGAGCCTTCATCGCGCCCCGCTGTGCAGAGTGTCAGCAGGCGGAAGTGGGCGAAGGACGCCGGTCCCTGGAATCGCTGCGGGCGAACGACTCGCTGACTGGTATAGAGCCGCACGCGCTGATGTGCAGTAGCAGCCGTCTTCAGCAAGGCTCTACGCCGGGTGGCACACTCCAGCGCCAGCACATTGGTGGGGTCGGAGACTACCTCTGTATTCCGCACGGTAGAGAGGGTCTTGTTCTGGTCTACTGTTGCGACCGCAGAGCAAGTGCCCAGCGGACACACCGGGGAAAACTCCAACCAGTCGAACAAAGGAGAGAGAAGAGAAAAGGCGATGAGATCTACTTGCAGCGTGGTTTCCGGCTTCACTACTGCCGGGCGCACGTAGGGATTCTGTTCATAGCTGCTCAGAAGCTGAGTCGGAGTCACACGGGTGGCCCGGCGCCGATAGACCTCAAGTAGTAGTGATTGCAGGTCTGTGGGGGAGAGGCCCTCTGCCAGAACCTCAAAGAGGTCCGCGCCTTCACTCTCCTGTAGAATCCGGCTCAGTATCGGGCTTACATCCATAGCCCCTTATAGCGTAGAGAGGCCAGAAGCGTCAAAAACCAAGCTCGGAGAGACCAGGGTAATCATCGGGGCGACGTCCGGCGGGCCAGTGGAACTTGCGCTCGCTCTCCGCAATAGGGCTATCGTTGATACTGGCAATGCGGCGGCGCATAAAGCCATACTCATCGAACTCCCAGTTTTCATTGCCATAAGAGCGGAACCACTGCCCCGAGTCATCGCGCCACTCATAGGCGAAGCGCACAGCAATGCGGTTCTCATGAAAAGCCCAGAGTTCTTTAATCAGGCGGTAGTCCAGCTCACGGTTCCACTTACGAGTCAGGAACGACACTATCTCCGCGCGGCCCTGCAAGAACTCAGCCCGATTGCGCCAGGTGCTATCTGGCGTATAGGCCAGCGCGACCCGCTGTGGATCACGGGTGTTCCAGGCATCCTCCGCCAGGCGAACCTTCTGCCGGGCAGTCTCCGCAGTAAACGGAGGCAATGGTGGGCGTGGGGCTTCAGGTTCAGGCATCGTGTCCTGATTTTATCTCAGCAACGCGTGTAGAGAGCATGCATAAATTCGCGTTTGTACCTCTATAGTGTCTGGCAAAGGAAACTAGACCTAATATGTATCTGAACATGCCGTTCGCTTATTTCACTAGTCTACAGGACTGGTTGATTGTGGCAATGATTGTCGGACCATTTATGATTTTTCCGCTCTGGGCGCTAATAGATTGTGCATCACGGCCTACGGTAGAAGGGAGCAATAAAACCCTCTGGATATTGGCAATCTTCTTTACAGGGGCACTCGGTTCACTGTTCTATCTTATTCTGGGGAGAAAGTCCGCTCTCCCACCGGATACCTACAAGAGGCCGGACAGCGAACTGTAGCGCCTCGGAAGGATTGGGGGTTGGAGCGAAGGAATAGAGCCTTAAGATGCTCTGTTTCTTCGCGAGGTGGTCGGCACTGATGGCGCTGCTGACACTTTCGATTCCCGCCTTTGCCGTCACTAATTTATATGTGTCGCCGCAGGGCCGGGATACCTGGTCGGGGCGCTCCGCCGCGCCCAATACCACGGCTACAGACGGCCCGTTCATTACTCTGGAAAAGGCGCGTGACACCGCTCGGAGTCTGAGAAAGAGCGGCAAGGCATCTGGTGGCATAACGATATGGCTGCGCGGTGGTAACTACTATCGCAATACGACCTTTATGTTGAGTACAGAAGACAGTGGCACTGCCGCCGCGCCTGTGCTCTACCGTGCCTATGGAAACGAAACGCCTCGGCTGATCGGTGGCAGAGGATTCACGGGTTGGGAGTCTATTATTCATAGCCCAATGCTGGAGCGTTTTCCCGAAGCCGCTCGCCCCCATATCCGCCAGCTAGACTTGAAAACGCTGGGAGTTACCGATTACGGCGCGCTATCTCGGCGTGGATTCGTGGGCAGCCCTGCTCCGCCACCCATGGAGCTATTTTTTAACGAAAAGCCGATGACCCTGGCTCGCTGGCCGAACGAGGGCTGGGCCAAGATCACCTCTACGCCTGGCGGTCAGAGCGGTGGCCAATTCGGCTACGATGGAGAGAATCCTACCCACTGGGAAGACCGGGATGATATCTGGGTCTATGGTTACTGGACCTACGACTGGGCGGATTCGTTTGAGAAAGTGGCCGGGATCGATACTCAGAAACACGTCGTCACCACGGCTCCACCCCACGGAGCATATGGCTATACCGCCGGGAAGCGGTTCTACTTTCTGAACGTACTGGAAGAGCTGGATTCGCCGGGGGAGTACTACATCGACCGCAAACAGGGAATCCTCTACTTCTGGCCACCGTCGGCTTCCGGTGAAGTCTATGTCTCGGTGCTGTCCGAGCCCATCGTCGCTTTAAAAGGGGCTTCCTATATCACCTTGCAGGGCCTGACAATAGAGGGCTGTCGGGGAGATGCGGCGGTGATTACCGGCGGCACGCACAACCTCATTGCGGGCTGCACTCTGCGCAATATCGGCCAGGTCGCCGTGAGCATCGGAGGCGGCGCCACAGAGAGCGGTGTTCAGAGCTGCGACATCTCAGCGACCGGAGATGGCGGCATCAGCTTGAGCGGTGGAGACCGTAAGACACTGACGCCGGGGAACCTGTTCGCGGACAACAACCACATCCACCATACCGGGCGCCTCCGGCGCACCTACACTCCGGCTATCTCGCCCAATGGCGTGGGCTGCCGGGTAGCGCATAACCGGATTCATGACCTGCCGCACACAGCCATTCAAGGCGGCGGCAACGACCATAGTATTGAGTACAACGAGATCTACCGGGTCTGCCAGGAGACCGGCGATGCAGGCGCGTTTTATATGGGCCGCGACTTTACTATGCGGGGGAACGTAGTCCGCTATAACTACTTCCACGATCTGCGCGCCGGGGCGCTACCGGGTCAGGAGGGGGGCTTTACCGAGGTCATGGCGGTCTACTTAGACGACTGCTTCTCTGGCGTAACGGTATACGGCAATCTCTTTGTGCGGGCAGGCCGCTCCGCGATGATCGGCGGCGGGCGCGACAACACCATAGAGAACAACATCTTTATTGATGGCAGCCCCGCCGTTCATGTCGATTCGCGTGGCAAAGGCTGGGCCTCGAAATACTTCGTAGACAATGGTGAGTGGCGTATCTTCGAGACCCTGAAAGACGCCAACCCCACGCAGCCACCCTACAGCGTGCGCTATCCCCAGCTCATCAACCTGCGCAACGATGACCCCGCCCTCGCCAAAGGGAATCGTATTCTGCGCAATATCAGCGTCGGTGGCAAATGGCTGGAGATGCAGGATGGCCTGACGGACAAAATCGTCCAGTTCGAGGGCAACATAGTCGGCGAGGACCCCGGCTTTGTAGATGCAGCAAAAGGGGATTATCGCCTCAAGAAAGACTCGCCTGCTCTGAAAGCAGGCTTCAAGCCGCTGCCCTACGAAAAGATGGGCCTGCAGAAAGACACTTACCGGAAGATCCTGCCGCCAGCCAACTAAGCGTTACTTCTTAGGAATTTGTAGCTTCACCTTTCGGTGCTGTAGCGCTTTTTCGTAGATAAGCTCGGAAACATGGGCACTACCGATCTGCTTTCGGAAAGCCACGTTGGTATAAGTCAGGCTCTTGTCATCGTGGATGACCAGCTGGTCGCAGGCGACCACTACTAGCCCGGCGAGCTGGCTATACGTGGGATCGTTGTCCAGAGTGGGATCGTGTTCCCAGGAACCCGAGAGCTGGTAAAGCGCTATCGCGGCATCGAATAGCATCGCATACTGACCCGGATTCTCGAACTGGATTCGGCGAATCCTCTCCTGAGCGGATTTCTGCTTTCCTGCCAGGCACTCGCTAAAGGCCAGGGAGAGCGCCTGCATGACTTTCTGGGGTGGCATCGTAGGTGAAACTCTTTCTGCTTACTGAAGCGCGGATAAAATCTGAGCCACGGGCGCTGTTGCCAGGGCAATAGCGGTGTCGCAGACGCCGTAGTAAAGCCAGAGGTCCTCGCCGCGCAGGATATTTCCGGTAGGGAAGACCACATTGGGGATATACAACCCGAAGCGCTCATAGTATTCCCTTGGCTCCAGAATCGGCTCCGGCGTGCGGGCCAGTACCTTCGCCGGATTATCTCTGTCTAAGAGCAATGCTCCCACTCTATAGACAACCCGCTTCACGGATTTATCTATTGTCTGCACCCCATGGTAGAGGACCAGCCAGCCTTCGGGGAGCAGAATCGGCGGCGTGGCTCCCCCGATGCGGTTGTCTTCCCAGGGATACTCAGCCTTTGCCACTAGTTCTGTATCCGTCCAGGTTTTCAGATCATCCGAGTAGGAAATCCACATGGAGGCGCCGGTAACGCCATACGCCTCGCCCACCCACTGTAGCGGGCGGCGCAGCATAGCCCAGCGCCCGTTGATTTTCTCCGGAAAGAGAATGACATCCCGGTCATCCAGGCCCGGCTCCGTAACCAGCCCCAGGTGCTCCCAGTGCACTAAATCATCGCTTACCGCTATGCCAGAGCGCGTGAGGTTGTCGGAGCGCCCACCAGAGACATTGGCAGACCCGGCGTAGTCGGCTTCCGGTGGCGGCGGAATATCGGGGAAATCTGTTTCGTGGCTCTCCGGCACGCCCACACCTGTGGGGTGACTGCTCCAGGCATAAGGCCGATAAGCGTAGGTCAGATAGTAGCGCCCCTCGGTATAGGTCAGGCGCGGGTCCTGCACAGAGCCATACTTGCTCCCAATGTCTTCAGGCATGACCACCGGTGTGTCCTGAACCAGAGAGAAATTCACACCGTCATCGGATACCTGCAAACCCAGCGCACAGCAAAACGGGCGCAGGTTTCCCGCCGAGCGCTCTAAAAGATAGATACGGCCATCTTTGCCCTCAATGGCTGCGGGATTGAAGACAGTGGCGCGTCGCCATAGCTCCTCGCCGGGCGTAATAATCGGATTCTGTGGATGCCGGGTAAACAGGTCGGGCATGCCCCCTATCTTACCGGGAATCGCCCCTTGTGCGATACAAGAGACCAATATGGCAAAGATGCATCCCGATGAAGTAGAAACCAACCCCGCACTGGTGCGGCGCTTACTCGCTACGCAATTTCCGCAGTGGGCAGAGCTGGATATCAGCCCTATTCCCTCTGGTGGCACCGATAACGCCATCTATCGGCTGGGTGATGCGCTTGCTGTGCGGATGCCGCGTATCGGGTGGGCTGTGGGGCAGATAGAGAAAGAACATACCTGGCTGCCCCGTCTTGCGCCGCACCTGCCGCTGGCGGTTCCCACGCCGCTAGCCAAGGGGGTGCCCGGTGAAGGCTACCCTTATCCCTGGGCAGTCTGTGAATGGCTGGAGGGGGAAAACGCCACTCTGGAGCGATTAACTGACCATAGGCAAGCGGCTCTGGATCTGGCAGAGTTTATTAAAGCCCTTCAACGAATCGACACTTCTGGCGGCCCCATGGCCGGAGAGCACAACTTCGGGCGAGGAGTGCCACTAATCCAACGCGATGCCGCTGTTCGCTCCGCACTGGAGGCGCTGAAAGGCATTATGGATACCGATGCTGCGACTGCTATCTGGGAATGGGTATTGAGTGCGCCCGAGTGGGACCGCGCCCCGGTCTGGCTCCATGGTGATTTGCAATCGGGGAATCTGCTAGCCCAGCACGGGCGGCTGAGCGCCGTGATCGACTTCGGTGGACTGGGAGTCGGCGACCCTGCCTGCGAGCTACTGGTTGCCTGGACACTGTTCACAAAAGAAAGCCGCTCCGTGTTTCGTGAAGCACTCTCCGTAGACGATGCGACCTGGCTGCGCGGACAAGGCTGGGCGCTGTCTGTGGGGCTGATTGCGCTGCCCTACTACCTGCACACCAGCCCCGCCATGGTGGCGTTCGCAAGCCGCACTATTGCTGAGGTGCTGGGGGATACTGGAAAAGGTTAAGAGCCGGGCAGGATAGTAGTCCAGTCCTGCGCGACTGCAAAAAGGCTGATGTGATTGAGATTCGTGGTTGCAATCACGTAATCTGTAGGAGAGAGACCGAGGCTCAGCGTCTGTGCCACCAGGAGCATATCTCCATCCAGGCTATCTTTCGAGGCAGTCTGCTGGCCTGAGTTACGCGCCTGTGCCCAGAGCTTGGCAGCATTTTCTATTTGTACTGTTGTAAGGGGGATATACCTTTCAGGTAGTGCCTCACAGAATGCCTTCAGGCGGGCAATCTGAACTGTGGAACCAGTACGCTCCAGCTCCCGCAAGGATTCATAATAGGCGATCTCGGGAATGTATACGGAGTTCCCAGCCTGGATACAGGCGAAGACCCAATCGCGGCAAATATCCGTTGTCTTCTGGGTATCTTGCTTCGGCTTCCCTATGCAACTTACAGGAAATGTATCAAGAATGATACTGCGGGGCATGCTTAGATACGAACTCGAGGAATGCCGTTCTTTTCGATGGCATCGTAGATGGCATCTGTTTTCAGGCGCTCTTCAGTCGATAGCTGAGCGTCTTCCTCTTCCCACTGCTGCAATAAATCAAGCAGGGGAGCGTTCGGGTTAGGCGCTGATTCGGTATTAGGGAGAATTTCCAGGCGTACACGATGGCCGCGCAATTTGGCTGCCAGAAGCGAAATTTCTTCCCAGGTACCTTCAATAACTTCTGGTGCTGTTGTAGCAGGTGGCATAATTTCGACTCCTTTCTGATACCTATTATAGCTTACCTTTCCCTCTAATCCAGAGGGAGAGGTATTTCAGGAACCCTTAGTGCGCGTCTCCGCCACCGGCTGGGGCGCCGCCTGCTGGCGGGGTGGGTTTCTTGAAGCGCAATACGAACGGAGCTGCGACGGCGAAGCTAATCAGAATCAGGAAGAAGCTGTCGTTGAAGCCCATGGTCTGTGCCTGAAACCCGATCTGGCGGGCCATAATACCCAGAGCAGCGCCGGGAGCTACCGAGGGGCTGACCCCGTGCGCTACTAGCTCACTTGCCAGAGCTGCCTGGCGCTCCTGGAGTATCGGGTTGCCACTGTAGATGTGCTCCTGCAGCATCTCATTATGGAACTTGGTCTGGTTGCTCAGATAGGTCCCCAGAATCGCGATGCCTAAACTACCCCCAAGCTGGCGAGTGAGCGAGATAAGCCCTGCCGCCTGCTGAACCTCCTGCGGTTTCAGTACCGAGAACGCAATCTGGTTGATGGGGGTGAACAGGAAACCAAGACCGAACCCGCGGATAATCAGGGTGAAGGTGAGCGCATCTACGCCGATCTGGGTGCTCAAGTGCCCCAGGTTCCACATGGAGATGCAGAACAGAATCATACCAATCCAGATGAGCGCGCGGGGGTCTACCTTCCCTTGCAAGCGCCCACAGAGAATCGCGGAGACCATGGTGGCGATTCCACCGGGCATGAGCGAGAGTCCGCTGGATGTTGGGGTAAGGCCCAGTACCAGCTGTGTGAAGAGCGGGTAGAGGAAGATACCGCCGTAAAGACCGAAGCCGAGCACCAGGAACAGCACCAGGGTAGCCCGGAGCTGCTGGTTCGAGAGTACTTTCAGGTCGACTACTGGCGCGGGATTTTTGGGCGAGAGCAGCCAGAAGATCAGGCCGCCCAGACTCAGAGCCGCGATGATGCTCAAGCGGAGAATCAACTCACTCTGGAACCAGTCGTCTTTGTTGCCCTCTTCCAGCACATACTGCAGGCAGCCGATACCGACGGTAAGTAGCCCGATGCCGAGCCAGTCCGCGGGCATCTTGCCCCGGCTGAACGGGGAGTCCTCTAAGAACGCGCTCACAGGGAGCAGTGCCAACAGTCCCAGCGGGATGTTGATGTAGAAGATCCAGTTCCAGTTGTAGTTGTCGGTAATCCACCCGCCGAGCGTTGGGCCGACAGTGGGAGCGACGACGATTCCGATCAGGAAGATGGCCTGCACCATGCCCTGCTCTTTAGCGGGGAAGATCTCACGCAGGGTGGCCTGTGCCGTTGAGAGAAGCGCCGCACCGCCCGCACCCTGGAGGATACGGAACAGAATCATCTGGCCCAGGCTGGTGGCCGCGCCGCAGAAGAACGAAGCGGCGATGAACAGGATGATCGACGCCATGAGATAGTTGCGCCGCCCGAAGCGCCCCGCAAGGAACGCGGTCATGGGCAGTACAACAACATTGGAGAGAATATAGGCCGTGGCGACCCAGGCGATCTCCTGCGTGGTGGCGTTGAGGTTCCCCGCCATCTGGGGCAGGGAGACGTTCACGATGGTGGTGTCTAATACCTCCATCACGGCTGCTGCCCAGAGCCCCAGCAGGATCCACCAGCGGTGCGGGCTCACGCCCAGCTGGTTCATTTCTTTTTACCGTTCCAGCCTGCCGGAATCCGCTCCGGATGCTCGGCCTTGTCGGAGGTGTCTACCGTCGCCACGCAGCTCATGCCCTGGCTCAGGCCCTCCAGGTCACCCTCTAAGGCGATACGCACAGGGATGCGCTGTACGACCTTAGTGAAGTTACCCGTGGCGTTGTCCGGGGGCAGCAGGCTGGTGGTGGAGCCAGTAGCGGCACCGATAACGGCGATATGGCCTATCACCACTTTGTCGGGGCGGGCATCCACGTGCACGGCCACAGGCTGACCGATTCGCAGCTCACCCACCTGGGTTTCCTTGAAGTTGGCCGTAAGCCAGATAGTGCCACCCTGAGTCACCGTGAGAATGGTCTGCCCCGGCGCCAGTGAGGTACCGATATTAGCGGTCTTCTTCACCACCACGCCATCTGTGGGGGAGTTCAGCACGGTGTTCGTGAGGGATTTCTTCGCGCTGGCAAGCTGTGCCGCTGCCTGCTCTACCTGAGTACGCGCAGCCTTCACGGCCTCACGGCGGGCCTGTACCTGCGCCTGACCGGCGGTTGCCGTGGCGATATCCGCCTCTAACTGTGGGTCCTGCGCGGCCTGCGCATCCAGGTTGCCAGACTGCACCGCTACCTGCCCCTTACCGGCGCGAGCGAGCGAGACACCGGCCTCCGCGACCCTGGCCTGCTCCTGCGAAGCGCGGGCCGCCTGTTTCGCCGCTGCCAGAGACGCACGAGCCTGATCTACTTGAGACTCGGAGCTACGGGTCTGAGCTTCTATCTGCTGTACCTGGGCATCGGCCTGCTGTGCCTGCGCCTGTGCCTGCCGCACCTGCTCCTTAAGGGCAGACAGACTGGAGCGTGCGCTCACGGCCTGGGCATGCACGGAATCGAACTGCTGGCGTGTAACCGCGTCTTTCTCCAGAAGGGATTTGTACCGGCCTTCATCGTTAGCGGTTTTTTCCACATCGGCCTCGGCGGCGGGAATCCGCGCGGTGACCACATCCACGTTTTTGTGGGCAGCTTCGGCGGCTTTGCGGGCTCCGGCCAGACCGGCGCGAGTGGCGATGGCCTGGGCCTGTAGCTGGCGCACCGAAGCGGCGGCGGCATCCGACTGGAGCCCTACCTGTGCAGCCTGCGCGCGAGCCGCAGCGAGCTGGCGCTGGGCCTGATTTACCTGGCTGGTCGTGGTCTGGCTGGCCAGAGTCACCTGGGCACGGGCGCTCTCGGTGCGGGCACGCTGAATTCCCTCGGCGGCGCGGGCACGCTGAATCGCGGCCTCCGTGGAGCGCTCCTGAAAGGTCAGGTTCGCCTGAGCCTGTGGCACCTGGCTACGCGCGGTCGCGAGCGCGGCCTGCGCCTGGCTCAGCGCGGCTTCCTGGGAATCGCTGTCTAGGCGGGCTAAGAGCTGGCCTTGCTTGACCACATCCCCCTCGGCCACATCCAGCTCGGCCAGGGTGCCCCCGATGACCGGGCTCACATTGACCAAGTTTCCGGTGAGGTAGGCATCATCGGTCTGCACATGGCTGCGGCTCCAGATGTACTCGCGGGTGCCGTAGATAGCGCCGCTGACAATGACTAGCCCGAGGATGATGGGCAGGACGGGCGACCGACGCGCGGGCTTTTCCGGTGGAGCAGTGGGTGCGGCGGGAGCCGCAGGAGCCGATGGCGCAGTCGGGGCTGGGGTGGATGCTTCCTTACTCATACTCATAATTTCGTGGTTCCTGTGGCGCTCTCCAGGCGAGCGCGGGCACTGTGGTACTCGTAGAGCGCGTCGATAGCGGCGCTCTCTGCGCGGACAAGAGCATTCTGAGCGTCGCTCAGTTCTAGAAATAAGCCGACCTGCCCGGCGTAGCGAACCTGGGCCAGGTCACGTGCGGCACGTGCTTGCTCGGCGGCAGTGCGTGCGGTCTCGATCTGTGTACGGGCTGTTCGCAGGTTCAAATACGCCTGCTTAGCCTCCAGCGCCGCATTGCCTCGGGTAATGCCCACGGTGCCCTGCGCGTTCTCGGCACGCAGGCGGGCTTCATCGGTGCGGGCGCGGGTCAGGCCACCATCGCTGATAGGAATGCTCAGGGAGACACCCAGGGCTGCGGTCCGCTGGCGTGGCGACTGAAGTGATGTGGTGGGGAAGTAGTTGCCCGTTGCCTGAAGCGCCAGGGTCGGCTTATCTCCTGCCCGAGCGATACTCACGCCAACCAGTGCGGCTCGCGCTAGAGTCTCGGCCTGAAGCACATCGTCTCGGCTCTCCGCGAGCTTCGTGACATTGGCTTCGTCGGGGAGAGCAGGAATCTCGGTGACCATCTCCAGTTCCACCGGGGTATCCAGCGGAATATGCACGGCATCGTTGAATGCGGCACGGGCCACGGCTTCACCGTTCTTTGCCGCTTCCAGAGACTGCTCGGCCTGTACCTGCGTGGTCGTAGCGCGAAGTAGGTCTACCTTCTGGCCTACGCCTTCATCGAATAGGGTCTGCGCCTGCTTCTTCTGTACATTCGCCGCGTCCAGCGCCGACTGGGCTACTTTTACCTGGTCACGGGCTTTAAGCAGCCCGAAGTAGGTCTGCTGCGCCTGAAGCCGCTTGGCGCGCACAGTGCCATCAGCTGCAAAGGTATCCGCCAGGCTCTGTAGCCGTGCCTGGTCGGTAGCCAGCTTTATCTGCCCGAAGATATCCAGGCGCTGGGCCAGTGTGATTCCTAAGCTCTCCGAATGCTCGGGCAGCACCGTAATCGCGGGTGTATCCGGGGTAAAGGAGATCTTGGTCGCTTGATCGAAGCGAGTGGCACTGGCACTGGCGCCAATATTGAGTTTGCCTGCGCTCCCCGCTTCATCGATACGTTTCTTATCGGCCTCTACCGTGCGCTTCGCGTTTTTTACCGTGTTGCTGCGCTCCAGCGCTTGCGCGATGGCCTTTTCCAATGTGAATTTTTCTGTTGCGTCTTGTGGGGCTTGCCACACCACCATGGGAATCATTCGTGTGTACTCGTGTTTAACTTTCTCTCTTCAACCCGCGAATGAGCAGGGTTGTCAGGGTCTCAATCATGGCTTCCGCCGTTATCGCGTTGCTGGCAATGAGCTCGTGGTACTCCGAATCACGCGCGATACTGACAAAGGTTTGAATCGCTGTGCGTGTATCCAGAGCAGGGTCAATTTCACCGCTCGCCTTGCCCGCTTCCATGAGCGCGGTCAATCGCGCCATCATTTCCTGAAAACAGGTCTGATACTCCGGGTTCGTGCGAACCGCTTCTTTATTGGGGCTGCCGAACCCCAGGCTGCGCTCCTGGTACTTGCCCACCAGCACCCAGCGAAAATAGCCTTCCAGGCTTTGCAGAGGAGTGTGCGTGCTGCTGCACGTTTCCAGTTTCACCAGGCCGCATTGAATAGAGCGGACCACAGAGGCTACAGCAATCGCTTCTTTGTTCGGGAAATAGGCGTAGAGGGTGGGTTTGCTCATGTTGGCACGAGCGGCGAGCGCATCCATGGTCACGGCTTCATAGCCGATCTCCTGGGCCAGCTCGCGAGCGGCGTTCAAAATCGCATCAGTGCGCTGCCGTCGCTGCTTCTCTCTGAGTCCTTCTTCCATAGTTTTTACCATTTCGTAAAAAGTTTTACTGCATAGTAAAGAATTTGTCAAGGGGGTAAAGAAGTTTACATCTGGTTTTTCTGTGTAGGGACCATATGCCTCCGGTTAGGGGCAGGTTCTGGGAAATGGCTGGGAATAGTCCTCCCTGGCACAAAGTGCCAGGGAGGACCATCGCGCGCGGTACACTGGGGCCGTGGAAGATGCGTTTCTTTCGGTGGCCACGGAGCTGGCAGAGCGGGCAGATGTGGTGGCGCGGCAGTACTTTCGGCAGGCGGAGACTAGCTGGAAGTCGGATAATACGCCGGTCACCGAGGCGGATATCGCCATCAATCAGCTGGTGATAGATACGATTTCTCAGAGGTTTCCCACACATGGGATTGTGGGCGAGGAAGCCAGTCTGCTGACCGATGGCGCCGAGTGGGTCTGGGTCTGTGACCCGATAGATGGGACGATTCCCTATGCTCTGGGGGTACCTACCAGCGCGTTCTCGTTAGCCCTTACCCGTAATGGCGAGGTAGTGCTGGGAGTGGCCTCGGATTTCCATGCTGAGCGGCTCTTTACGGCGGTCCAGGGCGAGGGCGCCTATTTAAACGGCACGCGATTAGAGCCGAGCCGTATCGTTTCCCTACGTTCCAGCGTTACAGATATCGAAGGTATCTGGATGCGCGGCATGAACGAAGACATAGATCTGACCCGGTTCCCGGCGCTGTTGGAGCGTGAGGGCAGCAAGGTGCTGAAAGTCTGCTCTATGGTCTACGCCGGGCTTATGGTGGCTACCGGGCAGCTTGCCGGTATGATCTCGCGAGGCGATAAGCCATGGGATGTAGCAGCGCTGAAGGTGATTGTGGAAGAAGCTGGTGGGCGCGTAACCGACCTGTACGGTGAGAACCCGCGCTGGGATGGGCGGGTACGCGGGTGTATTGTGAGCGCCGCCGGGGTGCATGCGGACTACAGGAAACTGGTGGCTGAGGCCGCCGCTGGATGAGTGTAGTCCCCGGCAGGAAGCGATTTCGTACCCGAACGGCTCTCTGGTTGGTGTGTGGCGGACTGGTTCTAGCTCTCTTTATTGCCCCCATTCAGACCAATCTGGGGCGCTATCTCAGTGTCGGTGGTCTGCTCGGGCTGTGGATTGCCGGGTTGCGACTGTTCTGGCGGCGCCCCCGATACCGCTGGATCTTTCTGACTCCCCTGGCACCGGCGCTGATCATGCTCTTTATGCCACGTGTGCCCTCTGACCCGGATGCCATGCGCGTGGCGTATTTGAGCGCACTGCGTAGCTACGTGGGCACTCCCTACCTCTGGGGCGGGGAGAGCCGTATCGGAGCGGACTGCTCGGGGATGCTGCGCCGCGCAATGATGGACGCGCTGGTTTCCGAGGGTTTGCGCCGCAACGATATGTCTGCCCTGCGAACGGCTGTAGCGCTCTGGTGGTTCGATGCCTCTGCATTTGCGATGAGCAACGAGCACCAGCAGCGCACAATTTTCCAGTTTGAGGCGGAGAATCTGAACGAACTACACGACTCGCGCCTGTTACCCGGCGACATGGCAGTGGTCATGGACGGGAAGCACATTCTGGCTTACTTAGGCGATAATCAGTGGATAGACGCGGACCCGGTGAAGGGGAAGACGGTTATCGAGACCACCCCGACTTCGACTATCTGGTTCACGCTGAACGCCCGAATCGTCCGCTGGCGCCGACTGATTGAGTAGGCTTGGCCTGTCTCTAGATAGACCATCTCCCCTGAGTGCTTGCTGCGCAAGCCTCGCCCCTCTTCCCACACCCAGAGGGTACCCGGCTTCGCTGGAAGAGGGGAAATCAGCGCACTCTAGCTTTACAGAGGCTCCGCGTTGGCGAGGCGCGTTGCCAAAGTTTGCGGCTCTTTTGGGCAGTTGAGGTGTGTTATCCCTCTTCCCCCCGAAGGGGTCTTTTGGGAAGAGGGACGAAGCTCACGCAGTGAGCATTCAAGGGAGATGGTCTTTGGGGCGATGGCTTCTTATAGCCCGCCGAATCCCCTCTACCACAAGCGCCCCGCAAACCAGCAGCCACCAGTCTCCCCAGCGGACGGCGAGGGTGCGATTCGATAGAGGGGTCACGGTGGCGTTCAAGAGTCCCCGTGTGCTGCTCTCCAGGCGGTGGACTATCTGTCCATTGGGGCGCAGCTCGGCAGAGATACCGCTAGTAGCCGCGCGGACGCCATAGCGCCGGGTCTCGATGCATCGAATTTGTACCAGCGCCAGATGTTGGGCGTGCTCAGAGGTGCCATCAAAGGTCTGGTCGGAGGTCAAGAACGCCAGCGTGTCGGCGCCCGCACGAACCGTGGCACGGGAGACCCAGGGGAACGCGGACTCGTAGCAGATAATCGGGCCTATGTGCAACCCGCCCACAGGGAAGACAGCAGGGTCCACGCCGGTCTGGTAGCTGTCTACGTTCACCCCGAACGATTTATAGACGCTGGCAAGCTGCTTCCGAAACGGATAGACCTCCCCGAAGGGAGCCAGCCGCCGCTTGATGTATTCATCGGTAGAGCCGGTGAGTCGCGCGATATTGCGAGGTCGTATTTGACCGTCTATCTGATTGGAGGCGGAGAGCCCGGCCAGTATGGGAATGTTCTTCTGACGTGCCAGGTTCTCTACAGCGTAGAATTGCCCGATGGAGATAGTGCCCTCCGGCCAGAGTATGAGTCTGCTGCGAGAGTCTACGGTTCGAGTCAGCTCTAAGTAGGTCTGAAGTCGCTGCTCCCAGTTGGCGGCTTTGTCTTCATTCCCCTGCACGATAGCGACTGGCACAGGGGGAATCTCATCCATCGCGCTGCCTTTAAGCGTGTATTGTGGCAGGGTGAGAGCGCCATAAACGCCTAGAGTAAGGAAGATACCGAGGGCGATTACAAGAATAATGGGTTTACCTCTCCCCCTAACCCCCTCCCCTAAAGGGAAGGGGGAACTAGAATCAAGAGAGGTTTCTGTTGTGTCGGGGCTTCCGGAAGGCGCCGGATTGGTCAATTCCCCCTTCCCTTTAGGGGAGGGGGTTAGGGGGAGAGGTATCCCTTCCGCCAGATACCCATTGATGGCGACGATAGCGAAGGTAATCAGCCACTGCCCGCCCAGGTCGGCGGCTTGCGCGAAGTAGAGAGCATAGGGCTGCGTCTGGCTTGTGGCGAGCAGGAACCAGGGAAAGGCGTAGACCCCCAGACTGCGTATCCACTCAAATAGAGTCCAGCCTGCGGCGAAGACCAGAGGCCGCAGCCACGCGGGGCAATGTGGCACGATGCGAGCTGTCAGCCAGGCCCAGCCCCCGAAGCAGACGCCCATGATAACGCACAGCGTGGCCCAGAGCGGGGAAGCCAGTGCGTTCATCCAGAACATGCCGACGGCAAACAGCATAAAGGCGAAGGCGAAGCCATAAAGTTCCGGTTTGCTTCCAAGCCTTTTTGCCCCCCTGCCCCCCAGTAATAGGGGGTTCGGAGAGAGCTGTGGAGAGGCCCCTTCCGGGAACCCCCCATTATTGGGGGGCAGGGGGGCATGTGTACCGGAGAGCAACGGGGGCTGGTTGATGGCGGGAGCAGTCCGTGGCACTATCGCCCAATAAAGCGGTACCAGGGCAATATAGGCCAGCCACCAGAGGGAAAGCGGTGGGTAGGCGAAGGCCAGGAGCAGGCCGGAGAGCAAGGCAAGCGAAAGCCCGCGCCAGTTAGCGCGGGCTTTCCTGGTGGGGGCTACGGGGTCCAATCCTCATCGGGTTTCAGACTGGCGCAGACCTGAGCCAAAAGCTCGGCGCACTGGTCAGCATCTTTGAGAGAGATAACCTCGCAGGGGGTGTGCATGTAGCGCAGCGGCACCTCTACCAGGCCGGTGGTCACGCCCGCGCAGGAGATCTGCATCGCGTTCGCATCGGTACCGGTACCGTTCGGGGTCGCCTGAACCTGCACCGGAATCTCCGCTTTACCAGCCACATCACAAATACGGTCGGCTAGCTTGCGGTTCGCGTTCGCGCCACGCAGCACACCGGGGCCACCGCCAAGTTTGACCTCGCTGGTCTTGCGCTTGTCCATAGACGGGAAGTCGGTGGCGAAGGTCACATCGACCGCGATACCGATGTCCGGGTTCACGCCGTGAGTCGAGGCATGTGCGCCACGCAGACCGATTTCTTCCTGCACAGTTGCGACAGCGAACACAGCGGCGGACGGATTCAGCTCCTTCACGCGGCGCAGAGCCTCGGCAACCACCCAGGCGCCGACCCGGTTATCGAAGGCGCGGGCGGCCATGCGGTCGCCGACCAGCTCTGTTACAGGCACATCGTAGACGGCAAAGTCACCGACCTGCACGCCGGTCGCCAGCGCTTCCTCTTTGCTGCTGACGCCTAGATCGATCCAGAGGTCTTCCAGCTCGATCTTCTTGCCACGCTCATCGGCGGGGGTCATGTGAATGGGCTTCTTACCGATAACACCGGGGATCTCGCCGCCACGGGTATGCACCGTCACGCGCTGGCCCACGATATTGACCGGGTCGTGCCCGCCAATGGGTCGGAAGTACAGATAGCCTTCATCGCTGACCCAGTGAATGAGGAAGCCGATCTCGTCGATGTGACCGGCCAGCATCACTCGGGGGGAGCCTTCGGGGTTGACCGCCGCAATCACACTTCCCAGGCGGTCCGTAGTGACAGAGTCGGCAAAAGTAGAGACGTAGTTCCTATAGTGCGCGGCGTTGTTCTCTTCAAAGCCAGACGGGGAGGCCGTATTGAGCAGTTGAAGAAGAAACGCCCGAGCGTTTTCAGTCATAAGCGTATAGATTCCTTAAACAAGGACGATTATACCCACAGAAAGCACGGTAGTTTCTAGAGAACTATCTCCGGCAGCCTTCAGAACCATCTCCCCGTGCGTCTCCTTCGTCGCCTTACGCCCCTCTTCCCGTCAGACCCCTTCGGGGGGAAGAGGGGTAGCAGCGCCTACCAATCTTCTTACAGGTCTTGCAGTTGCGAAGCGCTCTTTAAGAGGCAGTGGAGTATCTACCCCTCTTCCAGGGAGCTTGCGACCGAGATTGGGAAGAGGGGCGAGGTGAGGGAGGTACGACCGAGCACTCGGGGAGATGGCACTCAGAGCAGATCGCCCCTCTCAGGACTTCTCTTCGGCCTCGCGCATCTTTTCCAGAAGCGTCATCGTGCGGTCGAACAACAAAACTTGCTCGATATAGCCCTGCACGGCCAGGTCTAAGACCACATCGCGAGGGGCCTTATCGGGGTTTTCTTTGTACTGCGCCGGAACGCGCTTGCCACCGTAGAACGCGATGCACTGGCGCTCGGCCTCTTTCTTCTGGGTCTCGGTCAGCTTCTCTTTGGCTACGGCCAGAATTTCGCTCACGGCTTTACGGCGTGCGGCCAGATACCGCTCCGAAGCGGCCTTGGTACCATCGGCGACCTTTTTCTCTAAGGCCTCGGGGACTGGCTTTCCTGCGATAGCATCCTGATAGGCTTTAGCCACATCGGGGGCGAGAGCAGCCACGGCATCGTCGGACTGTTTCTGAAGTTTCACAGCCGTTGCCGACGCTGCGCGCATAGGAACCAGTATGGCTTCTATCTGCGCCGAGGTGAGTTTGAGCGGAATCAGAGCCTTCAGCAAACCCAGGTCGTCTATCTGCTCGCGGGCCTTGCTCACGGCGGCTGGAGAGGCGGGGGGCTGCTTCGCGCCTTCGTCCTGCGCCAGAGCAGGTAGCGCTATCAGGAGTGCGCTAAGAAGAAAAATAGTGCGATTCATACGCGCATTCTACCGTGTTGAAGGAATTTCAATCTCAGGGAGTCAATAGAACAGGACCTTGTGTCGGCTTGCCAGGAGTGGTGAAATTCCGTATACTGGCGGGGGATTGTCGGAGGATTTCAGGATGACGTTTGGTTTCGAAGGTCGCTTCTCGCGACGACGGGCAATGCTGGCCGGGGCCATGCTCTTCTCTGCCCTGGTGATGGCAGCGGTGAGCGGCTGTGGCGGTGGCGGTGACGGTGGCACTACGAACCCGACTCCCGACCCCACCCGCACGGTTCCCCTGACCGGTCAGATAATAGATGTAGGGAATAACCTCCCTGTACCCGGCGCTATTGTCGCCTTCAATGGAGCACAGGCGATTACCGATGCGAACGGGAACTTCTCGGTACCATCAGCGCCCACCACGGGTTCCAGCAACGTTTCCGTGGTTGGCCCGAACGATGCTTCAGGGCTGCCCGCCTATCACTCCACTGTGGTTTACAACAACCACATCTACAACTCGGGGAGCTTCCCCATCGGTGCTACCAGCGGTAACACCACGGTATCGGTAGGCCAGGTCTTCATCGCGAACCTGAGCTACCCACCGTTCCCGCCCGATTTCGACTAATCGCGCGCTAACACAGCATCGCCCTGCTCTAATCCAAGATTAGAGCAGGGCGTTTTTGTTTTGGGCTCCAGGCTTTATTTTTCCCTGATTGACCTCCTCCCTGGAGCGCTCCTTCGTCGCTTCCGCCCTCCTCCGGCTTATCGCTCGTTCCTCGCTGCGAAGGAGGGAAATCACCTCAAGTGCCTCTGCTTAGAGCCTACCTAAGGCAATACACGGAGAAGAAGTTAGAGGTGCTCCGATAGGTGCTTTGCCAAAGACCAGCGCTAAGCTTTGCACCTGAGGTGGTCTTCCCCTTCGCCCGAACGCAGTGAGGATCAGCCGGAGGGGGACGGAAGCGCGAAGCGCGCTCCAAGGGGGAGGTCCGTTTGGTAAACTAAAGCTACGATGAACGCCACGGCTGTGCGTGTGCTGACCATACTTCTCACACTCAGCGGCATCGTGCTGGGTGGATGGCCCTTCGCTACGTGAAGAACTTCAAGCCACCCAGCCCGTTTGCGCCGCCCACACGCCCGCTCATGCCCGCCGATGTTGGCCTCAGCCTCAGTGAAGTGAGGTTAGTTGGTCGCAGCGAAGGGCGACGTGCCTGGACACTGAGCGCACGCACAGTAGAAGGCACCCGGAATCGCTCGCGGCTGACCATGCGCGGCAACATTGAAGCGGTACCGCTGGAAAAAGACGGTAAAACCCCGCAGGCCAATATCAAGGCGCCTCAGGCGGCCTACGATACCCTGGCGAAGACGATAACCGCCGAGGGAGGCGTGGAGGTACTGGGGCGCGAGAAGGGGCAACCCAAAGCCAGAGTCAAAGCGCCGCGTGCAGCCTATGACCTCAAAGGAAGGCAGCTTAGCGCTGAGGGCGGAGTCGCTGTCACCCTTATCGAAAAAAAGAAGAACCGGGCCACACTGTTCAGCCCGACTTTGACCTATGGCTTGGAGAAGAAGCTCCTCACGGCATCCGGGGGATTTCTGGCCACACTGCTGGATGCCAAGCCCGCTACCCTGGCCGGGCCGCTAGCGCTGTGGGATGCTGCCGGGCAGGTACTCACCTGTCCGCAGGGAGTCACGCTCCGGCGTGGCACACTGGTAGTCGATAACGACTTTCTGAAGGCGGACTTAAAGCGCGGAATCTATTCTAGCAAGGAAGGGCATGGCTCTTTCCATATCGACGAAATCAAAGAGTTTACCCCATGAAGATGCACAGAAACGGCCTTTTACTTGTACTGCCACTGCTGGCTCTGGCGCCACTGGCAAAGGGCGGTCCGACCACTCAGCCCAAAGCGCCTCCGACTCGCCCTGCCCCGAACAAACCCATAAAGCCCGTGGTTGTTCCCCCGAAGGAGCAAGCCGCTCCGCCGAAAGGACCGGATCATCCGAAGGACAACAACGACCCGCGCGTGTACTTCCAGTACGGTAACCTGGACTACACCAGCACCGATGAGCGCCTGACTCTCACCAAGAGCGATAAGCAGCCCAAGGTGATCTTCGAGTACAAAGACACGATCTTCAAGAGTGACAAGGTGCTCTACGACCGGAACACCAAGGTCGCCAGCGCCCCCACCCCGGTACAGATGGACGATGCTCAGAACACGATTACCGGAGAGAGGGGCACGGCCTACTACAAGCTGACCACCACCAAGATAGAGGGCAATGTAATAATCGTCGCGCGACCCAAGCCAGCGAACCCGCAGTCACCCGCCAAGGGGCTCCGGAAAGACTTCGACTCGCCGGTAGAGATTCACTGTGACCGTGTGACCTACAACTGGAAGACAAAAATCGCGATTCCCGAAGGCAATATCCGAATCCTATTCTCGCTCAAGCGCAAGGGCAAGCAGCAGAAGTGGAATGTCACCAGTGACACCATGGAGTACAACGGCAACACCGAGACCGCGTTCCTGCGCGAGAACGTGAAGGGCCGTGCGGACGATGGCGATAAGGCCGATGGTGATACCGGCACGGTGATTCTGAAAGAGACCAAAGAAGAGCTGAAGATGACCCAGGCGAAGGGGAGCTTCGACTCGGACAAGATCGATGAGGAAGACGATAAGAAAGCCACGCCTCCTCCGACCGTAGAGAAGAAGACCGGGGACGCGACGGAGAAAAACAACGGTAGCGGGAGCGACCGGGTCGAGTGACGACACTGCGGGGAATCGGGCAGGGCAGGGGGACCGCCAGTGGTATGGCGGCCCACTTGCGGGCGGAGCGCGGGCGCCCGCAGCTCGACCCAGCACTCTTAGAGCAGGTCTGGAAACGGCGTATGGCCGGGCTGGAGCCGCTGGATGTGGTGCTAATCACCGAGGATGCCGCTCTGGCCCTGCTGACTCCGCTGCCTACCGGGGCAAACCTGGTGGGGGTGATCGCTGAGCTGCCCTTGAGCGCCGCGGCTCTCCCTAATGGCGTCTGCGTGGTCTCCGGGGTCGGCCCCGCTCAGGGGAGAGTGGAAGACGGTACCCTGGTAGTCATTGAACCCGAGGTCGGGCGGGCGCTCCTGGACCCGTCGGCGAAGGAGCTGGCCCGGCTCCAGAAGGCCACAAAACCTCGCCTGCGCCTGGATGGCGACAGTGTTCCCGCACGCACTCTGGGTGGGCGGGAGATTCTGGTCTGGGGTGAGGCGCTCTCGTTAGACGATGCCGAGGAAGCGATGGCAGCGGGGGCAGACGGTCTGCTCTTCACCGGCCTCTTGGACTTTCCCACAGCCAAACAGCTCACTACTCTGGTCGGTGGTGGCGACCTTACCTTGCAGAGTGGCCCGGATGCCCTGGATACTGAAGACTGGCTGCGCCTGGCCACTATCGCGGCGCTGCGTGTCTGCCTCCCCGACGATGCGGACCCGGAGTTCATTCGCTCCGACTGGGACGAAGCCCTGGAGCGCCTGACCGAGAGCGGCGAACGAGTGGCTCTGCCCCGCCTCAGTACCCGCCTGATGGACTCCCCAGACACCACCGAAGGCTGGGATGAGCTTCTCTTAGACGCCCTCTGGGTCCCCGACGATCTGCTGACCTGCCCCCCGCTCTACCTCTGCCTGAACGGGGACTTCACTGATTTAGAAGCCGCTATAGCCGCTGGCATCATCGGGGTCTGTGTGGCTCCCGCGGAAGTTGCCACTGCCAAAGAAGCGATACGCGAGCTGGAGTAGCCTGTTCAGTCCGCCTTCAGAACCATCTCCCCGTGCGTCTCCTTCGTCGCCTTACGCCCCTCTTCCCAAAAGACCCCTTCGGGGGGAAGAGGGGTAGCAGCGCCTACCAATCTTCTAATGAGTCTCGCAGTTGCATAGCGCTCTTTAAGAGGCAGTGGAGTATCTGCCCCTCTTCCAGCGAAGCGAGATTGGGAAGAGGGGGCTAAGCCCGAAGGGCGCAGGGGGAGATGGAAATTAGGGAGATGGCCCTCTGGGAGCTAGCAAAATTTATCAAGCAGAAATTATTATAAATCCAGATAGTCATGATATAATTTATCAAACTTATGTTTGATATAGAGCATAAGCCCTTACAGAGAAACAGCCCTCATAGCTCTCTTCAAAAACCTGCCAGTAAGACTTTATCGGGTCCGGGTTTACCGAGAGTAGGTTCGCCTTCTATAACATACCTACCGGCTGTTTCTCCAGGTAGCGCCCGCCTGCACCTCCCCTGGGCGCAACACACAACAAGGAGAGATAGACATGGCAGACACACCCTCGGAGCAGCGCCTGCTGACCGAGTTCAACCTCACGGATGCCGGAAACGCCGAGCGGCTTATCGCTCGCTATGGGAACGATTTGCGCTATGTGATCGGGCTCGGGTGGCGCGTGTGGGATGGGAAACGCTGGGCGCCCGACGACCTCACCGTAACCTGCCGAGCACGGGAGACTGTGCGGGCGCTCTACGACGAAGCCTCGGTATTGCTGCAAGAGGCCAACCGGGAGCTGGACCCTACCTTGCGTCGGCAGTTAGCTAACCGCGCCGAAGAGTGGCTGCGCTATGCCCGGCGCTCCGAGAACACGCGGGCTCTGGCGGCCCTGATAGAGCAGGCCAGGACCTTCCCGGCTATCAATGTCCCCGCCTCCGACTTCCAGCTAAAGCCCTGGTGTGTCGGATTTCAAAACGGTGTGTGGGATAGGGGAGTCTGGCGCACCCACCAGCGTAGTGACTATATCGAGCACTTACTGCCTGTGGACTACGATTCGGGAGCGGACAGGAAGGACTGGCAGGCATTGCTGGCGCGCATGACTGGCGGCGATACCGACCTGGCCCGCACACTGCAAGAGCTCGCCGGGTACGCCTTCTCTGGTGCCAGCTCCCTGCGCCTTTTACCCTGGCTCTATGGCCCGAAAGGCACCGGCAAGTCCACGTTCTGCGAACTACTACAGACCGCACTGGGCCTGGCGGGGAAGACATTAAGATGCATCGCTGCTGAGTGGCGATAGAGACACCGAGCGCTTAGGCGCTGCCGTGCGAGGTATGCGTGCTGTGTTTCTAGCCGAAGCGGGCCGCAAGCGCATAGACGCCGAGCTACTCAAGATGCTGGCAGGCTCGGATAGAATTCCGGGCCGCGAGCTATACGGCAGAGAAACCTTCTCCGTGATGCCGAGCTGGGTTGTGGTCTCTGTCTCCAACGATCCGCCGAACGTGAATGCCTACGATGATGCCCTACGCGATAGAGTCCTCGCCCTGCCGTTCACCCATCCTCTGGAGCTGGGCGGCAAGCTGGCCTTCACCGGAGGCAAGCGCCTGGAGGAGCTGCGCCGCGATGCGAAGAGTGCCCTGCTGCGCGGATTTGTGGCATGGGCAGTAGAGGGTCTGGGGCGGGTGTATCGGGCGCAGGAGATTCACCGGGCCGCCGTGGTGGAGCATCACACCCGTCAGTTCTGGCAAGACCTCGATCCCCTCACCCCGTTCTGGGAGCAGCTAGACAATGGTGAAACCCGCTTAGAGAAAGGCATCTTAGCCGGAGAGCTAAGAACTAGCTACCTGAACTGGTGCCAGTCCGAAGGCATTCACAAGCCATTGCTCAATCAGGCATGGGGCAACGCCTGTCGCACCTATGGCCTAGAGAAAGTACGCATTCCCAGCGGCCCTGATAAGGAAAAGAGCTGTGGAAGTTCAGTGAACGAGTGAACGACATAGAGCTATTTTCAAGCTCTTTCTCCCAAGCTACTCCTTTAGAGAGTTTTTCTGAAAAGGGGGGTATGTCGTTCACTCGTTCACTAACTTATATTCCACCACATCCGGTTGTGGAAGTAGAGTACGAGGAGGTGCAGCTATGACCCCCAGTGCCTACCTCGATTCACTGAACGCGCGAGGTGTGGAACTAATAGCGGATAGCACCGCACCCTCCGGTGTCACTGTCCGCGCTCCACGCGGCATGCTTACCCCAAAGCTTGCCGAGCGAATCAAGAGCGCCCTGCCCCGAATCCTGCCGCTCTTAAAGAAAGAAGTGCCCGTGAAGGCGCTTCCTGTAGAGCCTCCAGGGCAGACGCTCTCTCCCTATGAGGAGCTGGTGAAACTGGGCACGGAGGTAGACGCCCTGATTACACCCATGGAAGACGCCTACCGGGTGCTCAAGATGGTCCGCATGATCGGAGAGCACGGCACCGACCTGCCCCGCATCGGTCCGTGGGTCAAGTCGCCCTATCTCACCGTGCCCTATCCCACAGGCTGGTTCGAGTGCATTCTGACCTACATAGAGCGCTACGAGAAAAACTACGGCCCCTACTGGTGGCGCGATGAACCCAAAGGCGTAGCGCTGCTGGAAGACCTGCGCCAGTTCACCCAGTGGTACTGGGTGAAGTAGGCTACCTCTCTCACCTCTCCCCCCTGTCTCGTACCTCGCCGACCCCCTCCCCTGAAGAGGGAGGGGGAAGCCTGCAAGCTCTCTAAAGCCCCTCTCCTTTAGGAGAGGGGTGGGGGAGAGGTAGGCTTATCCGGCCTGAGAGAAGTTAACTTCCTCGGCGGTGGCTGTGCCATTGGTGCGGCCCGGATAGCTCACCCAGGTCATGCCGATATTGAGCTCCTTGATGATATTGGCTGCCTCTATGACCGAGCCATCCTCGAACTCCATCGTGCCCGTGGTATGGGCATCCTTCACCAGAGTCAGGTCATAGCCGCGCTCCAGGGCGCCGTAGGCCGTGGCACGGATGCACCAGTTGGTAGCCGCCCCTGCCAGAATCACATGCGTGGCGCCCAGCTTAGCCAGCTCCGCTTCTAGCTCGGTTTGCTCAAACGACGAATTGAAGCCCTTATAGATTCGCACCTCACCATCGGCGGGCATCAGCTCCGGTGCCCACTGCCACTCCGGACTGTCGCGGATTAGCTCACCATCCTCATGCTGCACCCAGATCACCGGAACGCCCTCGGCACGGGCACGCTCCACCACCCGCGCTACGTTGTTGACGATGCGGTCTGCATCCCACGCCTCTTTCACCACGCCCGAACTGGTACATCCACAACCAGCAGGGCAGCCTTATTTCCTTCACGCACCGTTGCCATCTCTATCGCCTCCAGATATGAAACTTAAGTTTGGTTTTTGCAAACAGAGTATACCTTGCTTCCTACCTAGTAAAAAAATGGGGAACGGGACCCGCAGCCGAAAGCATAAAAAGTAACAGGTCGAACGAATGGACTAGAGGTTAACACAATATGCCAGCGGCAGGATTGCTATTCGCGCTAGAGCCAGACATCTCCGCTCCCCACAGAGCGGGCGGTCGCCGCGCACGAAAGGCGTTTGCCCGCAATACGATCATGACGCCAGGGGGGAGTCGGGCTATCCGGCTCCCTCTTCCTCTTTCTGAGCCCATCGAGCAGCCCGCACTGATCTGGCTGGGCGCGGAGGTAGATGCCGAGCTAGACCGCGTGGAAGAGGCCCATCGTGATGCCGAGCACTGGCGCCTGTGGCGGGAGCTTTCCCTGCTACTGGATGCCCTGCCTACGATTAGCTGGCAGATGCGCCAGGGGGTATTCGTCTCCGATGTCGCCCGGTGGGTCCACCTGGCCATGGCGAGAGGCCAGGCGCAGCAGCGGCTACTCGATGTCTTCTGGGTGCGCTCCCCGGCAGGCCGGGCGCTCCTGGAAGACTTCGCCGCACTCCGAGCCTATCTCCAGGTCTAGCAGGTCCGACTCAGTCGAATAGCTCCACGGCATCGCCCTGGTGGATTATTCCTTCCACCAGTACCGCGCCATAGACTCCTGCTTTGTTCTCATGGCCCTGCGCCACCTGCCTCAGAATAGCGGGGTCGGACACCCCTGTATCCGGGTCGAAGGTAATCATGGCGCACCGGGAATCGCGCTTGAGTACCGCCACCACCGCCGTAGACCCGATACGCACTCGGCGCCCCACCCAGGTGTCCTCCTCGAAACCGCCCTGGGGGAGCAGGTCCAGATACACATTTGCCCGGAAGCAGCGCGGGTCAACAGGATTGCCCAGCTCCTCCGAAGCTGCTGCACACTCTGTAGGGAGATCAGAGACACCGGGCTGCAATCTGTCAGTGCCCGGTGGGACCGCGTGAGGGTCAGAGGATTCGTGTCACAGAGCTGTTGGGCCAGCGCCGGATCGTCTATCGCGAAAATCTCACCACCGGGTGTCTCCACATCCACGATTAAATCGGCAATATCGGCATACACCGAGGTCGCGCCTGACTTCTCCGCCTCAGTCACATTCAGCGGCAAGTGGGCCAGCTCCGGGTAACGGAAGCGGGGGCGGTAGCGCAGCATGTCCTGTAGCTGTCGCGCCGTCTGCCAGGGAAACCCCTTCGACCGCGCCTCGCTCCGGAACGCAAAGAGCCTGTCGCCATAGACCCCCCCGAACCCCACGAACGCCTGGTTCAGCGCCTCCCCGCGCATACTCTTGACCGGATAGCGCCAGAGACTGGCTACATGCCCTACAATGCTCATGGCGAGTATTGTAACGCCGAAAACAGGATGGAAGAGATTCCATCCTGTTATGGTGCCGCTGAATCTAGGAACTGTTCTCCCAAGCCTCTAGCTGCTTGTTATACTCATCAGTAAGATGCTCCAAGCCTGCACCTTCCCATTCATCAATAGAGCCATACCAGATATTTCCCAACTTTTCATTGCGAATATCTAGTGGTTGTAGGTTGCCAATACGGATTGCCTCAGCGATTTGCGCCGCTTCGTTCGCATCAAGGTATGTCTCTACTCTTAATGCATAACGCTTGATTGTTGTGCCAAAAGATATGGCTTTGCTGTCTACTACGTTTATTCTCATTAGCTTCTTCTCCGAAGTCTGATCTGTTATTCGCTTCAGACTTACAAGATTAGGCTATCACAAAATAATGCCTATTGGAGAAAATCAGCAAAAGTATGTGTAATGTGACTACATATTTTCTTCATGAGCGCTACCTTGGTGAATACCCTAAGGGTGCAGGGAATAAATACCTTCCTTTCCCTGGAAATGTATTAGTGATATCTATGCATCTTATAGACTTTTGTGGTGTCTGATGGGAAACGCTATGACTACGAAAAAGCCCTTTGTTCTAATTCTTGCCGCTGTTACTCTCCTCTGGACTCTGGGCGAGGGTATCTACTACCTCCGGAGCAATTTCCGCCCGCAGAACACCTACTACCGGGAGTCCATGCCCGCGCTGGAGCGGGGTATGGTCTATGCCACGAAAGAGAGCGGTCAATATCACACCGCAAACTGCCGCTTCGCCTATGGAGGCGTTCCCATGAAGCAGAAGCAGGCGGAGCGAGCTGGGCTGCAAGCCTGCCTGAAATGCGGCGGGTAGCGCTGCAGCATAGCCCTTTACAGAATAAGTAGGGCCGCCGATGATTTGGGGCGTATGCGAACCCTTTTCCTGATACCTCTACTCGCACTGGTGGGAGCTGGCTGTGGCGGAGGCAGTACGCAGGACCGCTCCTACCCCTTAGACGGCGCCTTCCGACAGACCCGAGTGGGGGGCTCCGCCTGCCCCGGCAGCGCCAACGATAGCCTCGGCAACACTGTGGGGTGTGGCAGTGACTACCGTATTACCTTCAATGCCAGTGCAGGCACCTACCGGTACTACGATGCGGGAACCGATACGACTCTGTACCAGGGCACCTACTACGTGCTCGGCGCCACCCTATACCTGGTCATAAACGAAGGCGGAGGAAGCACCCGGACCGTGCCACAGCCGCTGCGCTACTCTGAGCCGGAGCTAACTCTGCTCAGTAAGAAAGCCGACTCCAGCCAGCTAGACATCGCCTTCGCCCGATTGTCTGGCTCGCTATAGCCAATAGAGGCTGATTTTCCGGTATGCTGGTGGCATGCAAGACAGAGAGGTCCTGATTGTCGGCGCCGGACCGACCGGCCTGGTACTGGCGCTGTGGCTCACCAAGCTAGGAGTGACCGTGCGCGTGCTGGACAAAGCGACCGGCCCCGGCACCACATCGCGAGCGCTCGCCGTGCAAGCGCGGACACTGGAGCTGTATCGCCAGCTTGACCTCACCGACGCTTTACTGACTGAGGGGCATCGGGTTCCGGCAGCCAACTTCTGGGTAGAGGGGAGCCGCAGAGCCCATATAGAGCTGGGCGCACTGGGTGAGGGGCTGACACCTTATCCCTATGTCTTCATCTATCCGCAAGACAAGCATGAGCGGCTACTGATAGAGCGCCTGGAAGCTGTGGGTGTCACGGTGGAGCGGCAGACCGAACTTACCGAGTTCACGGACCATGGCGACCATATCAGCGCACGCTTCCGTAGAGCCGATGGTTCGGAAGAGAGCTGCCAGGCCCGCTACATCGTCGGGTGCGATGGTGCGCGCTCGGTGGTGCGGCATGCTATCGGTGCGGAGTTTCCGGGCGGCACCTATCGGCAGATGTTCTATGTGGCCGACATAGAGGGGAGCGGCCCCATGTTCAACGGCGAGCTGCACATCGACCTGGATGAGGCGGATTTCGTGGTGTTGTTCCCGCTGGATATGGGGCGTTGTGCCCGGCTCATCGGTGTCGTGAAAGACGACCGGGACGACGATAGCCTCCCGCTGCGCTTCGAGGACATCTCCGATAAAGCCATCCGTAACCTGAATCTCCAGATAGACAAAGTGAACTGGTTCTCCACCTACCGGGTTCACCATCGAGTCGCCGATAAATTTCGGCAGGGCTCTGCCTTCCTGGCGGGCGATGCAGGCCACATTCACAGTCCGGCGGGTGGCCAGGGCATGAACACCGGTATCGGAGATGCCATCAACCTCGCCTGGAAGCTCGCCGCCGTGCTAAAGGGCAAAGCAGACGATAGCCTGCTCGATACCTACGAGGCCGAGCGCATCGCCTTCGCTCGAAAGCTTGTAGAGACAACCGACCAGGTCTTTACCTTTGTGACTGCAGAGGGTAGGGTGGCCGACATCGTCCGCACCCGTATCGCGCCTCTGGTCTTTCCTCTCGCCACACGAATCCATGCCGCGCGGGAGTTTCTATTCCGCACTGTCTCGCAGACCATGATCACCTACCAGGGCAGCACCCTGAGCGAGGGCAAGGCGGGGGATATCCACGGCGGCGACCGCCTGCCCTGGGTGCCGGTGAACGGCATAGACAACTTCGATAGCCTCGCTGAGCCCACCTGGCAAGTCCATGTCTACGGCACGGCCAGCCTCGAGCTCACCCAATGGTGCACTACGCATAGCCTCCCACTCCACCAATTCGCCTGGTCCTCGGAGTACGAGGCCGCCGGACTGGCTCACAATGCCGCCTATCTACTGCGCCCCGATACCTACATCGCCCTGGCCGACCCCACCGGCAGCCCTACTGCATTGGAGCGCTACCGAACCGACCACCACCTGCAGTAGCTACCCCTTGCAGGCTATCTGTGCCTGTGATATTATGACCCTTGTCCGCGCGAACGGCCCGTTCGTCTAGTGGTCCAGGATGCCTGGTTCTCAGCCAGGAGATCAGGGGTTCGAATCCCCTACGGGCTATCTCTCCCTCGAAAGAATGTACCTCTTTCGAGGGTTTTTCGTTTTTTGGATTAAAGACAGCCTGGTTCGCGAATTTCTGGAGCGCTCAAAAGCGGGAGCCTCTTTGAGACGTGATGGTCATGGTGCGTACCGGGCCTCTTGAATTAAAGTCTGGAGAGTGTTACCAGCTCGTAACGCTCACGGAGTCTATCGATGAGTGTAGGGAGCGCCTCGGCAGTATGATGTCCCATGCCATTGATGTGCATCACAACGATGCCTCCAGCTCTTGCCTGCATCAGGGACTCTTTCAAGATCACTGGAGCGGTTTGATCGGGAGAAGGGTCTGCCGTCTCAATGCTCCAGTGGACGGTTTTGAAGCCGCAGTGAGCTACAGTTGCGACAGTAGTATCGTCGTACTCGCCGAAGGGAGGGCGGTAGAAGGGAGCCATTTGCCTGCTGGTAAGCCGATAGAACACAGCCTCCGTGCGTTGTAGTTCCGCCTCCAGAACCGGGCCAGAGACAGAGCAGGGGTGAACATGCAGGTAGGTGTGATTCCCGAACTCCAGCAGTGGACTGGCGGCAAGTTCCTGCGTTTCACGCGGAAAACGCTCCATCCAGTAACCTCCCAGAAAGATGGTTGCCGGGGCCTTCTTTTGCTGGAGAATCTGGAAGATTTTCCGATCGAAACTGCGTGGGCTGGTTTTCCAGCAGGCATCGAAGGTCAGCGCGACTCTGGGCCTGCTGCCAGCGCGAGGATGAGAGTGCCAGACCTCCGGCTCTATCGGCGCTCGCTCCGGCGCCGGGTGCTCCTTGTTCATCCAGTCCAGCCGGGTATAAGGCTCCTGCGGGTCCTCTTCGGGCCGTAGCTCGTTTACTGCCTCAAAGGGTTTTTTCGGCAGATAGTACCGAGAAGGCTGTGGTGCCTCGGAACGCTCCCGCTCCAGTCGCCAGCCGCCGCGCTCCAGTTTGACCTCTACATAGAACCTGCCCTGGGGGGAGTCTACGGTAAGGTATCCCTGATTATCGACCACAGAGGCAGAGAGGGGTTCGCTGCCGTCTCCGTGAAACGCCCCTGTGCTACGCCGCGAGAGCCAGCGCTGCCCCGACCCACCCGCGCTTCTCTCTTGCCAGTAGGAGCGCCAGCAAGCCTGCGGAGTTTCGTCGCCCTGGAGCATCAGCGGCTCCTCCGGCTCCTGGCTCCAGGGAGTAGGTAAGGGGGCCGGAGTCTCTAGTGGCAGCTCTATGGGGCGCAGAGTCGCTGTGGGGGCAGGGCGATTGTGGGTGATAACCGGACGAAGCCCGAGTAGCACGACTCCTCCCAGCGCTGCCCCAAAGCAAACGCCGATCACTGTTTTCCAGACCAAGGAAGGCATGGAGTCCAACTCAGTCGGTCTTTCCGAGGAAAGAGTGGATCTTCCAGCCATCGGACTCGCGCTTCAAGGTAATCGTGTTCGTCCAGGCCTTTCGCCCCTCCGGTTCCGTACTCAGCCAGGTTGTAGGAACAAACGCCCAATCATCACGAATGTCTGTATCACCTGTGCTATGAATCGCCATGTCATGCGTGGTGTTGAAGTGGTCAGAAATCCAGGTCGATCGGGGCATTTTCGATTTGAAGCCCCTGCTGTAATAGAGATCGTAGGCGCTCCTATCTCTCCGGTTAATGGCATTGAAGTAATTCTGAATGACCTGGATAGGTTCGTCGTAATGGGTAGTGTGCTGTGGAACTGGGGGCTCCGGGGAAAGCCGTCGGATGATTCCTTCCGATGCCTTTTCGACTTTCCAGGTATCGATTTTCCACTGTCCCTCCTCGAGCACCAGGTCCACAGGACCTTCCCAGGAAACGATGCCTTCCGTTTCCCGAGATTGGAAATGAATGGGCACGGTCGCTGTCTCACCTTCGATATGGGCAGGCTCTGACTGAAAGCCACCGTAATCGCTGGACATACGCTGGCGGAAAAAGTCGAGAGAGTTCTTGTTGCGATAGCCGACGGAGCGCAGGTCGTAGGCCTCCCTGGCGTTTCCCTTGTTCAATGCGGTGACATAGTTGCGTACCACTTCGTTCGGACTCAACCCGGCAGGTGGTGGCGTGGAATCCGGAGCGGGAGTAATAGGGGGTGGTGAAGTATCTATAGCTGCTGTGTCGGTTTTCGGAGCGAGGACACTGCGAGCGACCAGGCCGCCTCCCAGAAGCAGCGTGAGAACGCCCAGAGCGACAGCAACAGGAAACCCCGACGAACGGACGGGTTGAACCGAGGGCGGAGGTAAAGGGATAGAATCCCAGTCTTTAAGAAAGCTGGCGCAATCCGGGAAGCGCTCCCCTGGCGTTTTTGCGAGCGCTCGGAGGAGTGCACTCGCAACACCGGCAGAAACCCCATACACCCTGGGATCTTGCGGGGGGGTATGGACATGAGCGACCATGAGCTGGGTCAGCGCGCCTTCGTTGGACACGGTGAACGGGCTAAGGCCAGTTAGAAGCTCATAGGCGACGATGGCGAGGCTATACTGGTCGCTCTGAGGGCAGATGGGCTTGCCGCTTCCTGCCTGCTCAGGAGACATGTACGCAGGCGTGCCTACGATCTGACCGGCCAGGGTCATGTTCCCCTGGCTACCCGATGCCGCGCGGGCGATTCCAAAATCAAGAACCCGCACACGGCCTGTGGTATCGATGTGGATATTTGCTGGTTTGATATCCCGATGCACCACACCCTGGGAGTGGGCATAGTCCAGAGCCGAAGCAACCGGTGCCAATAGCTCGCGGACCACGCGCACGTCCATGGGGGCGTATCTGGCTCCATAGCTGGCCAGGTCTTCTCCCTCCAGGTACTCCATGGTGAAGTAGGGAATAGTGTCACCAGGTCCGCTGGTGGTGTAAACCACAGCGATATTGGTATGGCGAAGACCAGCCGTCCGCCGTGCTTCGTCCAGAAATCGCGCCACGAAGTCTCGGTCGTTCCGAAAGCCCGCTTTGATGACTTTCATGGCCTCGATACGCTGGAGGTCTCGGTGATAGACCTGCCAGACTTCCGCCATACCGCCCTCGCCGACCTTAGCCCGGATTTCGTAGGGTCCGATCTGCTCTCCCACTCTCATCTATCGTTAGTAAGCCTCTCTTCATACCCGGAACCTGAGGTATGTATGTCGGTGCCGCCGTTGCCAGATGGCTGCCAGTCTCCACCAGACCCTGGATCTGGTAGGGGAGCCGGGGTGGGGCGTGGTCGGCGCTCGATGTCGTATCTCACCTTGAAGTTTTCTTTCATGGTGTCGAAAACAGGTTTCCAACGGACCAGCTCTTCCTCGGTGGGCGCGGAGCAGATAATATTCGCTCCTACAAATTCGGATAGAAAGCTGTATTTGTCGGCACTCAACTGCGGAGCTGGCTTGTCGCTCAGGGAAATTCCGGTGTTCTCGCAATATCTCTTGTTTTTGATGTATTTCCAGGAAAAACAGGGCTTGCCATCCAGCGTGCCTGCCTCTGCCGGCTCGGAGATTGTTTCACTGCCATGCTCTTGCAGATATTTCTGGGAGTTCCTCATGTTCGCCAGAGCGTTTCTGGCGTTGTCATCCGAGGTGAACTGCACCTGAACCACGATTTTTCCATCCGGGCTGGTCAACGTCTCACTCGTTTCCTGGCCGTTTGATTGGAAATTTCCATCGTCCCACCCCTCGGGGCGTTTCAGAAGATACGGGGGGCGGCTCGATGTATACCTCTCGTACGTGACCTCGGGGAGTGGCTGTGGGGTAGGCGTAGGTTCGGGAGTTGGCAATCCACTGGAAGAGCTCTGGGGCGGGGTAGGCTCTGGCGGCAGGGATGTAGAGCGCGCAATACCGTAGCCGACCAGGGTGATGCCTGCCATAGTGGCGACTGCGGCGATGATCCAGGCTGCCTTAAGAGGCTTTGGCGGCGCTGCCGGGGGAGCGGGAGTAACAGTAGCAGAAGCTGTGAGCGCGCCTATGAACTCCGCGCAGGAGCCGAACCGCTCCGCAGGGTCTTTGGCAAGCCCGCGCAGGAGGGCTGCTTCGACAGACGGTGGCAGATTGGGATTGAGCGTACGGGGGCTCGGCGGCGGCTCTTTGGCATGCCGCAGCAGGATCGTCATTACCGAATCGCTCTCGGCGTGCCGAAAGGGATTTACACCGGTAAGCAGCTCGTAGGCGACTACGGCCAGGCTGTACTGATCGCTCGCGGCAGTGGTGGCACGGCCATCGGCTTGCTCGGGAGACATGTAGTCGGGAGTGCCGATGACCATGCCTGCCTGGGTCTTCCCGCGCGCAGTGGTCGCCGCACGAGCGATTCCGAAGTCGGAGACTCGAACATCTCCCTCGTTGGTCAGCAGGATATTTCCCGGCTTGATGTCTCTATGGATCACGTTCTGGGAGTGGGCGAAATCCAATGCGGAGGCGGCCTGGGAAAGCAAGCGGAGCGCTTCGGGCAGCGGTACCTGGCCCAGATTCCGCATCAGCCCGGCCAGATCTCCGCCTTCTACCAATTCCATGGTGAAGAAGCTAGGGCGATCTAAGGCACCGCTGACCGAGTAGATACCGATGATGTGCGGATGACGGAGCCCCGCCGCGATTCGGGCATCATCGAGGAAGCGTTCTACCAGATCGATGTCGCCCTGCGCGCTCGCCAGCAAAACCTTGAGTGCCTCCCATCGTCCCAGGCGGGCGTTCCAGACTCGCCATACTTCCGCCATACCACCCTGACCAATAGGGCTGTCCGCACGAAGTCCGCCAGGAAGTTCATCGCCCCGGGAGAGAGTCAAGGCCGTTCTCCTCGGGCCATCGCCAGCCGTTGCTCCCAGCGCCGTCGGGTCCAGCTCTCCGCCGCCTGTGCGTCTATTTCCCGTGAGAGCTGCTGGTTGGCCGATACGGCGAGGGACGTAACGGCGACCTCGATGGCATTCGTGACACGGGTTTCTATAGAGACGCCGCTGTCATCGTTGATGCGAATCTGCCTGGTTGTCGAGTCTACCAGGTGGATGGGGTCATAGGGACCCATTCCCTCTACAGAGATAGTCGCGGTAATACGAATCCAGGGCACCGTACGTTTTCTCTTTTTCCCCTCAGAATCTTTGTACTCTTCCTCATCGGCTCCGCGCGCTCCCCCGACACGGGCAACGATAGAGCCGCTTCCGCCCGGAGTCACCGTAGTGGTGGGGAAATCGAGCCGCTCTTTCAGGCGCGAGAGATCTTCCGAATGGACCTCTCTCTGGTCCGGCGCTGGCTCCAGCGTGATTCTGCCTACCTGGACGACAGCGAATCGTGGCGGCGCGGGCGATTCTTCCATAGTGGTAGTCGGCAGCCGTAGTAATCGCTTCGTCCACTCTGGGGGAGCGAGAATCGCTTCCTCCACATCGCCTCCCCGGCAGAAGAGCAAGATGCCCGAATCAGGCCAGTGAAGCAGCAGGCTGTCTTCGCGGCGCTGCGGTTCATAAAGGGTAACCGCGCCAGGCCCGATCTCTTCTTTGGCCCCTTCCACCGTCAGGAGCTCATCGGATAGGTCCATCCAGATGGCCTCGATCTTTGCATCCTTACCCACTCCTTCTAAAAGAGAGAGCGTGGGTCCATCGGGACGGGGGGAGAGAAGCTCTATAGAGCGCTGCTGGCGAAGACGCTTGGTGTTGTAGCGCCAGCGCTTCTTAACATCACCAAGTGTAATCGTTCCCAGCGTAATGTCGCCGAACCGTACGCCATCGAACGTCGCCAAGGGGCGCAGTCGGAAGTAAGCCGAATCGGGAGCGTATAGGGCTGCAGGAATCAGGGCAGGAAGGAGGATCATGGGGCAGTCTCCGATTCCGAGGAGGAATCCATTCGTATCAGGCGGGTAGAGACCCGCGCCGCCAGCAATCCGCAGGAGGGTTCGGGTAGGCGTGTGGCTTCTTTCGGTGCGGGCTTATCCTCAAAACTCTCCCGAACCCTCACGGACCCGGCGATGAATGCGCCGCAGCTCACACTCCGCGGAGTCTTCAGAGACACTCACGACGCGTGCCACCAGCACATCCGCATCCAGATTGCGCTGCACGCTGCCAATGGGCGTCCCTTCAAGAGTCAGTTCCAGGTCACAGGGGCGACCTGGTGTAGAGGCAAAGAGCCCCTGCTTTTCTCCGCGCGCAATAGTGAGCCGACCCGCCGTGCGATCTACAGAGAGCACAGCAGCGCGCGTATCGGCAACACGTTCAATGCGCTGCATGATCCTATCCAGCACCGTGCGCGCGGTGAGAGTAGGGCTGTTTCCTTTCGCCCGCCGCATGGTCTTGCGCGCGTTTTCATAAGCGATAGCTCCACCTAAGATGCCTACTGCATCGCCCCTTGATATTCCTATGGCAGCTATAACTGCCTCGGTACTGACATCGGCGGAACTCTGTGTTTCGATGTGCTCTTTATTGAGAAGCAGCTTCCCCGTGGATAGCTGCTCCACGGTAAGTTCCGCTACCAGGCGGCAGCGATAGTAGTAGGTGACGCCGGGAAGTAGGTCACGCTCGGTGATGCTTAGCTCCTGAATCTTGCCGCGCAGCACCAGGTCGGCATCCTCGCGCGTTTCCACCAGGCGCACGCCAGCGGAGCGTGCCAGGCAGTCGGCAAGGGTCCTGGCATCTTTCAGGGGCAGCGCGGGTCGCCCTCGAACGATTCAACGAAGAGTTTGGCGGGCTCCCTGGGCACGAAGGCTCCACAGCCACGCTCCAGCAGATATTTGGGGCGGCGAAGCTCCAGATAGGAAATACGGTCGTTCTGGATACCTACTGCAAGGCCACCGTCTAGCCAGCGTTTCTCAGAAGGGGTCTCTTCCTGGGGCGGGCCAAACGCTTCGATCACCTTCTCCAGAGGCATGCCCGCCGTGATGCCACCAATCGAGCCCGCTTCCGGTTTTTCCAGCCGAACCCGCTCGATAAGAGGCGTGCTCTCGAACACCTCACGTGTCTGTACCGAGAAACCCGCTCCGGTCCAGCGCCACCACTGGCCTCCCTCCACAGGCTTGTCTACCGAACCGATCAGATCCTTTGGTTTCTTACGTGCCGAGATATCTCCGAACGCCTCCTGGGTGTAGGCTATGGGGTCCAGAACATCGAGATCGGTAGGAGTCTTTACCGAGTTAAGCCGACAGAGCTGGAGAGAAGGAAGTGTGATCTCCGCCGGTTCATAGGGATCGGTAGGATAGCTTCGCAGCGTTGCCTCTGCCTCACCGCCGGGGAGCGCCTGAGCTGCCCGAAACGGAAGCGGTCCCTCGCCGAGTGCATCCAGAGGGATTTTGACCATGGTAGAGCCGCTCTCCGGAATGGTGATCCCCTCGCTGGGCAGGGGCGCTCCCGAAAGGGTGACGCCGGGGGTGCCACGGATCGTAAGGGGAAGAATCGTGCGCTCGACCACGACCTGTTTCGTTTCTCCCTCGAAGATGTGCGTGGAAGGAGCCGCGGTAGGGGCCAAAGAGGCGAGCTGCGTGGGCAGCGAGGCGACACGCTTGCCCATCGGCTCTTCCAGGGCCAGCTCACCTACCTCGGGATTTTGAATCCGCCACTCACTGGTCGTCTCTTCATCGGCTACGGCAAGAGAAAGAGCGAAGGGCACCGGTCCCAGTCGGGTCAATCGTACAATGCCATCTGCCCCGGACCGAACAGCAGGAAGTGGTTTCCGCGTGCCATCGGGCAGCTCGATCGAAGCGACTACCGGTAGATCGGCAACTGGCTTACCCTTGGGATCGACCAGTGCAAACGAGAGGTTCTGAAGGGCCACCGCAGGTCACCACCGGCGGCGGCACGACGTTCACCGGCGGTTTCGGCGTTGGTGATTTTGGGGGTGGTGTTTTCCCCGGTTGTTTAGTGCCACTCTTCGGCGGGGTTGGTGGCTTCGGCGTGGGGGTTGTTCCCCTGGCAACTCTGACAATCTGGGTGTGCTTATTCCGCACCCTTGCTATTTGCACCGCACGCGTACGAGTGCGGCGCTCTTGTCTGCTGCGTGAAGCGAGCTGGGCACGTCCTATGGAGCGGGTCCGACGTGGCTGACTGAGTGCGAGATAGACCTGCGCGGGAGTCATAGACATACCCGCCATTCGGCTGAATCGCCGCGATTCCGCTGCGAGTGCAGTCAGAGTCAATGCCAGAAGGAAGAGACCGAAGAGGCCAAAAAAGGGGCGTTTACGGATCATCGCGTTTCCTTATTAAGTTTGTCTATGTCATGCTGAAGGGCGAGTAGGTTGGGATTTCCCGGAAAAAGTAGCAAGGCTCTCTGAAGCTTCTCACGAGCGCCTTTGGGATTGGAATGATGTAAAAGTTCTATCTCTAACGCTTTGGCATCTGGATTCTTAGGGTCTGAAGCCACGATCTTTTGGGATCTGACCAGCAAGTCTCTGATTTTCAAGGTCTGTTTCGAGAGGACTGCGTTCCACTGCCGCTGATCCATGAGGCCCTTGGTAACGGATTCTTCCGCTTCCATTTTTGTGTTGTAGAGGGTCTGAAGTTCGGTTTCGATCTGCTTCAAACTTGCCGCCGTATCCGGTTTTGGAGCTTTCGCGCCAACCGAGAGCGGAGGAGGTGTGGGGGAGGCCTGCGCGCGCCAGGGCTGCTTGAAACCAAGCCAGCCCGCTAGTACCGACGAGCCCAGCTGCCGCGATGCCGACGACCCCCCGCCGAAGGGTGCTCGGCTTCAGACCGGTCTGCCTCTGTCCTCGTAGCGCCTCAACAAGCTCATGGCAGCTGGAGAAACGGTCCGCCGGGTCTTTAGAGAGACCGCGTAGCAGAGCGCTCTCCATATGACGCGGCAGAGTGGGGCCGCAGCTTACGCGGCGATGGTGGCGTGGCCCGCAGGTGGGCCAGACCCAGAGATAGGGTCGTGGCATCGGCACTGCGAAACGGGGTGGTGCCGGTGAAGAGCTCGTAGGCAAGCACGGTCAGGCTGTACTGGTCGCTTGCCGGGCCGATAGCCTTGCCGCTTCCCGCCTGTTCGGGAGAGAGATATTCCGGAGTTCCGAGCATGGTTTCGGCGTGGGTGAGCTGCTGGCGGCTTTCATCCAGCGCCCGCGCGATGCCGAAGTCGGTCAGGCGCGCTTCTCCCTCGGAGTCGATCAGGATATTGGCTGGTTTGATATCCCGGTGCGCCACACCCTGAGAGTGCGCGTAGTCCAGAGCGCTCCCTACCTGAGCCAACCAGCGCAGCGATTCTTCATCGGAAACCGAGTGGGACTTCAGCACGGAGGCCAGGTCTCTGCCTTCGATCAACTTCATGGTGAAGTACGGCCAGGCGGGTGGCTCACTGATGGCGAAGATAGGGACGATATGCGAGTGTTCCAGCCGGGCCACAGTGCGCGCTTCCTGCAAGAAGCGGGGGCCGACGGCGGGGTCCGCGCTGCCGAGAGGTTGAAGCCATTTGAGTGCCTCCCAGCGCCCTAGCCGTGCGTTCCCAGACTCGCCATACTTCCGCCATGCCGCCTACCCCGAGCCGGCTATCCACCCGGATTCCACCGGGAAGCTCGTCGCCCTGGGAAAGGGTACTCAATGGGGCGCTCCCTTAGCAGCCTCTAGGGCGGCAAGCGCGTCTTCACGGCAGAGGGAGAGGTAGTTGCCCAGCTCTCGTGTCGACCCCTCACCGAGTCCCAGGGTCTTCCCCAGGGATTGCAGGCTCCCGGCGGCGCGCTTGAGTTGCTCACTCCGCCTCTTATCGGCCTGAGTGGAGACCCACTGCGCGACGTGATCCAGCTTTTCGGACTGCGCATGAAGCCGATTCTGAAGGGGAGTGAGCACGTTCTGGGTTCGCTCTACCTCATTCAGAAACGCGGGAATATCTTCTACGCGTTGCGAGCGACGCAGGCGCTCGGTTGCTATAGCAAGCTCGCGCAGGGGGCGCATCTCTTTCTCATCGAAGCTCTGCCAGTAGCGGGCGATCTCCAGAGCGCGGATCGCGCTTCGGGCCGACCCCTGCGTCGGCTCTTGCGGCCCCACCGATCAGGGGCAGGTTCGCAGCTCCCGCCAGCAGGGAGTTATTCGCCGTGCCTTCTAGAAACGGTAGGGTCGGTCCCACCACGGTCAGGCAACGCTCGGAGGCGGAGCGCAGCATTCCCGTAGTACGAACGAGCTTGTCTATCTTGCGCTCGGTCGTACTCGATACCGTGAGCCGTGAGAGCAGACGCTTCATTGCGTCGGAATAGCGTTTCATCGCCCCAGCGCTCTCATGTTGCGAAGGGTCTCTATGGCGACATCCCGGTTGTAGTCACGCACCATTCCGGGAATCCGAAAGAGGTCGATGAACCCCCAGAATCCGCTTCCGGCTGCGGTGCACCAGTAGAGCCACTGCCAGCCCCACTTACCCAGAAACGCGTAGTGCCAGCCCAGAAAGAACCAGGCAAGATAGACCACTCCAGTAGAGCGACTCTTGCGCCGGAACTCTTCGATGAAGCGCTCCTGCGCCAGGGCATCCATCTGTGCCAGCTCATCACGCACCATTCCCGGCAGGGAAGCGGCGATGCCTGCGGGGACCATCAGGCCACCCTGCCGTGGCGCGGGTGTGGAAACCAGCCTGCCGGGCGGTGGGGCGCTCACTATCGGTTCGGCCTGAACCTGTGGCGCTCTCATGCCCTGTGGCACGTAGGCAGGCGGTGGAACATACTCCGGCACCAGTGTCTGAGGCTCCGGTGCCGGAGGTGTGGGTGTCACGGCAGCCACAGGTACCGGGGGCGGAACAGGAGCCGGGACCAGTACGGGTGTGAAAGCGGAAGGAGCCTTCGGTAGCGGATTCGCTCCTGTCAGATTGAGATCAATCTCCTGCATGGGCGCGGCGGGCGGCGGCGGAGCCGGGCTTTCCTGTAAAACCGTGCTTTCCGGGTTTGCTTCTGGGGGGCTTGCCAGAGTTGGTAGAGGAGCTGCGACTGTCGGTGATGGTATCGATGCTGCTATTGGGGGAGTCGATGTCAGCCCCGGTTGAAAAAGAATTAGAGTCGTTCTGCCGATCTGGATCTGCGTCTCTTGTTGATGGAGGCGGATTCGATCCCGGAGTCTCGTCTTGGAGAGGAAAGTGCCGTTGCGGCTCCCCAGATCCACCAGGTGCCACCCCCCCGTCTCCTCCCTCTCCAACACCGCGTGGCGACGAGATATCTCCGTGTCGCTCTCCGGGAGCAGGATGTCGCACTCCTCCGCGCGACCCAGGACGTACCGGTTGCCTGTCAGTTCTAATTTCCGATTTTCCGGAAGGATGGTCAGTGTTGGGTTTTCCATGAGGTGTTACTTTCAAGGGAGAGGGCTTGGGAGAGACATAGGGGACAAGCTGCTCCTTTGTTCCCGAGGGACGCTGGCGCAGAGAGCGAGCTACTAGCCCTGCTCCCAGGCCCACAAAAGAGACCGCGATGAGACCGAGGAAGAAGGCCCAGGAGGGGCGACGCCTGGAAGCGACCTCCGCGCGCTGCGAAGAGAGAGTGGGATGCTCGCCAGTTGGAGGAACGGTACGCGGCGCGCCGTAGCGAAACGCTACGGCGGTAATATTGTCATGCCCACCCCGTTCGCGCGCCCACTCGATCAGAGTGGCACAGAGCGTGTCTAAGTTGGTTAGCTGCCGCGTGGCGGTGCCCAACTCGGAGTCATCAACATACTCGCTCAGCCCATCGGAGCAGAGTAGCAGTACATCTCCTTCATTAAGGTCACCCGAGAGCTGCTGGGTAGGTGGAGCTGGCTCGATACCGAGTGCTCGTGTTATCTGGTTACGAAGGGGTGAGCGCCGCGCTTCTTCCTCCGTCATGGAGCCTGCCCGTACGGCATCGGCCACTAGAGAGTGATCGTGGGAGACCTGCTCCGCCTGCCCCTGCCGAATATGATAGAGGCGACTATCTCCCAGGTGGACTGCCCACCAGCGTGCGCCTCGCACCACACAGAGAGTACAGGTACTGGCCGGGGGCGCTTCGGCTGTGGGTAGTGCTCGTACGGCTTCGTTCATAGCCTGTACGCTCCGCTCCAGAACATCTCCTAAATCCGGAAGTTTGAACACATCCGGATGGTGCAAAAACACATCCTCGGCGAGGGACTTCGCCAGTCCGCTCGCTCGCTCACCCGCATCGTGCCCACCCACGCCGTCTGCCACGAGCAGCACCGCGCCATCTCCGGTGGGGAGAGACTCCGCCACGAAGCTATCCTCGTTCAGGGAGCGAACCCGGCCGACATCGGTCGCTCCGGCAACGGTAAACGGAATCACCCGCCGTTCCTTCCCACGAAGCGTGCGGTCGTACTCTCACCCAGTTGCAGCTGATCACCATCTTGCAAGGGATGAGTGACCTGAGGAGAGAGCGGCTCATTATTTTTATGGGAGCCGAAGCGAGAGCCGGAGTCGGTAAAGGTGAATGCACCGTCCGTGTAGGCGATAACCCCATGGCGGCGAGAGATGGTGTTATCGGTCAGCAGGATATCCGCATCCTCACGCCCGATGGTCATTTGCTGGCGGGTCATGGCAAAGCGCTTGCCCGCATCGGCACCTTGTTCGATCACCAACTCTCCCGGAAAACCGATGGTTGTCTCCGCAGCGCGAGGCGCGGGTGCGGCAGGCGCCGGAATGCCGACTATGGTCGGGCTACTGCGTGGCGCAGGCGCTGTCTGCTCTATGGGAGAGGGCGATACTATGGGAGGCGCAGGTGCTGGTACCGGGGGAGGCGTACTGGCACGCCGGAGGGTCAGGCGCATGGTAGTGCCGCCAATAGTGAGACTCGCACCATCGGCAACGGGTCGCTCCGCGTGCTGTACCAATACTCCATCTAAGTAGCTGCCATTGGTACTGCGGTCTATCAGAGCCGCACTACCATCGGCGCGAATCAGTAGCGAGCCATGCACGCCGGAGACCTCCCGGTCTTTATCCAGAAGAATATGGGTGCCGCCCTCAGGTTTTCGCCCTATCTTGTTGTCTCCTGGCACCAGCGCGAAGGTCTGACCAGCATGAGGGCCTGTCTCCACCACAAGGCTACCGATACTCACCAGAGTGCCTTTCGGCGCTCCCGCCCCCCCGACTATGGTAGAGGCGTCGGGCGAGCCGCCAGATTTCCTTTGGTTGGCCAGCGCTTCGCGCACCTGCTTCCCCGCTTCTTCACGCGCCTCCGCCGCTGCTCTCTCCGCATCGGCGATACGGCGCTGAAGAGCGGCCTGACCTTTCTGCTGCGAGCTACGCAGCAGGGCGAACCCACCGCCCGCTCCACCAACCACCAGTAGCCCGATTCCTACCAGAAGAGTGGGGTCCATCGGTTTGGGCGCGTTTGTGGTAAGTGGCTCTTTCTTTACCTCGGAGAGATCGTACTTGCTGCCATTGTAGACAACCCGCGCTGTGAGATCGTAGGTCGCGCCAGCCGTATCGGGAAACTGCCCAACTACTTCGACCGCCGCTCCATCTGCGGTGGTGAAGCGGTATCGCTGCCGATTGACAATGAAGTTGGAGATGATCCCACGCACCTTCACCGTACGATCCCGAAGGCCTTTCAGAGAGTTCTGTGAGACCGTATCCAGGGCGTAGGTCTTCAGGACTTTTCCGTTATCGGGCACCGGTGTAGGGGTAGATTTCGGCCTCGGAGTTTGAGCCAGCCCTGCGGTAGCAGAGAGAGGGAGACAGCAATCAAAAGAGTGGTTAGGCGAGGGTCAGGCATGACGCATGCGATCTTTCTGTGCTCTCAGCGAGAGCGCGGCAAGGAGGGTGACTGCGGAAGCCACACAGAGGCCGGTGAGTGCACCAAGCGCTGTGGAAACCTCTGTCTGAAGGGTCTTATGGAGCAGGCTCCCAATGCCCGCGTCTTCCCACCGCTTTGCCAGGCGGATGATTCCGCAGAGGGCACCATAGCACCAGTGCAGAGGAGTGAGGTTGCTGAGGCTGCGTAGCACGACCCCCAGGCGCTCCAGAGGAACAAGGCCGCTGAGGATTACCTGCCCCAGGAAGAGGCCTGCCGCCGAGGTGGTGGCCTGCTCCAGGCTGGTGGACAGAGCGGAGACAACAAGCCCGAGTAGGGTGGCCGCAAGGCTGGCAAGCGCCAGGGTTCCCGCAAGCACAAGCGGGTTCGGCAGAGAGAGAAAGGGGTGAAGAAAGCCCACCAGGAGCCCCGCCTGGACCGTGGAGATCAGAGTAAGCAGCAGCACTCTGGCCAGCGTGCTCGCGCCCACGGAGAGACCCAGATGCCGCTCACGGGCGAGGAGCGCTCTATCGCGTACCAGCTCACGTGCGGCGCTGAACAGGGGAAAACAGGTAGCGGCGAGTGCAAGCAAAAAGAGAACCTGCGGCGCATCCTGAATGGAGGGCCTGCCATTGGCATCCGTTACGGTGGGGTCCGCGAAGATATCGTGGCGGAATAGCGCCTGGAGCAACAGAGCAAGGGCTGGCATCTGCAGCGCAGCAAGCGCCAGGTACTTCCCATCGGCCAGCAGTAGTTGCCCGCCCCGGCTCCAGAAGGCAGTGAACTGGGCCACGGGACCGATAGCCGGTAGAGCAGACGGGAGTGCGACGGGTGGTCCCGCCTCGCTGGTAAGAAAGCGCTCTGCGCGGGCGGCTCGCTCCAGAAGGGTTGCATCTCCCCGAGCGCCCAGGCGCTCCCGCACCTGGCTAGGCGAACCAAATGCGACCAGGGTTCCCCCTGGTGCCATTGCTGCCACCAGGTCATAGGCATCGAGTGTGGCAGTGGCGTGAGTGACACAGACCACTGTTGTTCCCGCAGTGGTCAGGTCTCGCAGTATTCCTGTAACACGGCGTTCCAGTGCAGCATCCAGCCCTGTGGTCGGTTCATCCAGAAATAACAGGGCGGGCTCCGCGAGAAGCTCCACAGCGATGTTCACCCGCTTGCGCTCGCCTCCGGATAGGAGTCCGATACGGACATCTCGGCGATCTTTAAGCTGGAGTTGCCCCAGCACGATCTCGATTCGCTTTGCCTTATGCTCCGGCGAGCTACCCGCCGGTAGCCGAAGCGCAGCGGCGCTCTCCAGCGCCTGACCTACCGTGAGAGCACGGGGCACCAGATCATCCTGGGGCACGTATCCCAGATGTCGGCGCTCAGCAGGATCGGAATCAAGGGGAAGTCCGCCCAGGCGTATCTCGCCGGATGTTGGCGATGTGTACCCGTTTAGCGTGAGGAGCAATGTGGTCTTTCCTGCACCGCTCGGGCCGATTAAGCCAACAAGCGCACCCTGTGGAATGGCAAGAGTAACATCGTCTAGCAACCGATGCCCTCCGACCTCGACGATAACATTGCGTGCCTGGAGAAGAGTTCCGGCGGAAGCGGGCTTGCATGGCAGTACCAGCACCCGATAGGTGCCAAGCATCAGCTCTGCTCCGGGTATGATGGTCGCCCATTCTCCAGGTGTAAGCGGGCGGCCATTCAGGGAAGTGCCATTAGCGCTTTCCATATCGCAGACACGCCATGTAGAACCGCTGCTTTCTATACGAGCATGCCTACGTGAGACCTGCGGATCATCAAGAATCAGATCACATTCCTCGCCACGGCCCAGCAGAGTCTGTGCGCGCCCTGCGAGCGGGAATTCTGAGGAGGGGGTCTTCAGAATCATCTCAGCTCACCCTGGCAGCCTGAGAATAAAAACACTGACTGCTTCGATACGCCTACCCTTCGCTGTGGCTTCTTTGCCATTGCGGAAAGGTCCTACCCAACCATCGGCCTCGAAATGGACCGCGAGTTCGATAGTGAGGTCGGAGCGAAGAAGGCGAACGCCTATTCCGTTGATGACTTCGCCGGGGTTTGAGATACCGACCCAGGTTCGATTGGGTACTTCGTTGCTCCACCGCTCTCCTACGCGAACCCGGTAGCGTAGCGGCACTTCGGCATCTAGCCAGAAACCTTCCAGTCCTCTCTGTTCCTCAACCGTTCCTGCGATCTCTCCCTTAATAGCGGGGCCAAGCTCTCCGAATCCCGCAGCGCGAACTCGGCATTCGGTCTTGAGGTGAGCAGCATTCCTTGGTCTAGAGGGAGTGGGAAAACCAGGCGCGTCCCAGAGTGCGAGCAGATCCTTTGTCCACTCAGCAGAGTGTCGACTGATCCGCCTTACGCCACCTTGACCATCGCCACGCAGGTTGCTCTCAACAATCGTGATGTACTCCAGGTCGTAATCGGCCACCATGCCCATGTGCCCGCCACGTGGGGAGTCCCAAACAGCAATAGAGTAGATTTCGGGCAGGCGTTCTATGTCTCGCTGCTGCAAACCCAGCTCTTTCATTCGCTGCACGATGTTGGAATCTAACGCAAGCTGACGGGGGAGGATATCTTTTCCGAGCTTATTCAGGTCTCTGGCATAGCGGCGCTGTACGAATGTCTTTATAGGTGTAAAGCAATCTCCCTCGAATCGGATGGCTTCATAGAGAAGTGCCTTCGTTCCTTTGAGTGGCGTGCCGACGCTCTTTGCCGCCTCTGGTGAGGCTTGCAAGAGGAAGGAAAAAGACCAGGGGGAATTCTTCATGGGGTATCTCAAAATACTTTCCCGTTGCCTCAAACATATGTCGTGCCGCGGTAAAAATAGGAACCGTAGTTATGGCGCGAACTGGCAACGGGAAAGACCTGAAGGCAAAAGGCTAGACTAGCGCCCTCCCGCCCAGTTCGTTGCCGCCAGCACCAGATCAATTACCCGAGCAGAGTACTGGGTGTTAGTGGAATACGGATGCCCCTGCCAGTAAATCCGACCGCCCGAAGCAGGCTCAAAAGCAAATGCGGATAGGCTATCGCTATAGTAGGCTGAAACCAATACGGGTTCAGTAGCTGGGTTTATAACATGGTTTTTAAATATATAATAAGAGTGCTCACCACCAGAAGAGACTTGACTGCCTGTGCTTATACTTATAGGTAGGTTGAATTTACCGCCAGTTGTGCTTCTTGCATCTCCATAAAACCCACGGTCTCCATCAATACGATTAACTCCACCAAACCAGGATGCTATTACGCTAGTATCATAGCCGCCCGCCAGGCGGGCTGGTGCGTTGCCGAAGAAGACAACGCCACGGTTGCTATCTAAAAAGGCCTTGACTTTTGCCGTATCATCCGTATTGATAAACGCGCTCTGGGCAAGGTCACCGGTGAGCATCATCACATCGAAGTTCTGGAGGGTGGCGGCATCCGGCACATCGTTGTAGGCCGTGAAGGTGACGTTGCGGGTGTTCAAGTACTGCTTGAACGCCACGACTTCGGCATCGTCCGGATTGGCAATAAGAGCGACACGGACGGACGGTTGAACAACTACCTCGGTGGCCGCGCTGACAATACCATCTATGGTAGCGGTCACAGTGGCGGAGCCGCCTGCTTTACCGGTAGCAACCTCACCGCCCACGGAGATTTTGTCCGCGCCAGAAACCAGGGTGAACTGGGCGGAGCCGGGGGAGAGGGCCAGGGTGTTGCCATCGGCGTCTCGGGCGATGTAGCCTAGATAGATCTGCGAACCCGCCGTAACAATCTGACCGGGATTCACTTCCACGCTGGCTACCTTACGGTCCAGAGAGATCGCTTCGGTGAGCTGACCATTGGTCTCGATACGACTCAGGGTAGAGGCGGAAGCAACCAGGGAACCGTTGGCATCGGGAAGGCTGAAGAACTCCAGCGTGACATTGCGTTTACCCGTGTAGACACCATGGTCTGCTCGGTAGGAAGCCGAGTAGGCACCGTTTTTGGCTTCATCGCGATTCGCAATGAAGCTCACATCGGATTGATCCGAGGTACTGGCGCGCTTGATGGTGATCCGGACCGAACGCGCCGATGTAGGAGCATCGAGCGCGCGGCCAAGCTGAGGCCAGTTGATCGTGACCTGTGGAGTAGCGGTGGTACTGGTCTCAATCGGGTCCGGCTTTGGACCGAAGAGGCTATTGCCGCTGCCACAACCCATGGGAGCGAGTGCAGTCAGAGAGATGGTAGCGGCCAGAAGGACGGTGTGTAGAAGGGTTCGGGGTTGTAAAGTTTTCATTGTTTTGTAGGGCTTCATTGGATGCTAAGAGAGGAGGCCACGTGCTCGAAGATGCTGGCATATCGCTGGAACTGGCTCTGTGGCGTATTGAGTAGAACCGCGTACCCACGTGAGCCTACATGGAAGCCGATATCGATCTTATGGACACGGATGCCCTTCTCCATCTTGGTAAACTCCCAGTAGGCGGCATCGAAGCCTTTGAAACGGCGCGGCTTGAGAGCCAGTTTTCTGTAGCCGCTTTTTCCACGAAAGGCCCGATCAAGGAGCTCAAAATTCCGCATCGGATCGTCACCAGGGACAATAAACTCAGAATCGATGGCGATCTTGGCGGGGCCGGAGGGAGGTAGCAGGGAGACACGGATTCGCCCACGGTCTTCCGTGGTTTTCTGATAGCTCCAATTATCCGGAAACTCCAGTCGGAAACCAAGGTCACCCTGGTTCAGAGTTGTCCAACCTGCTGCTAATAGGGTGTTTGATACCAGGAGCGGTATCGCTATTGCGAGAATAGAGTCTCGTGTTAAGAAATTTCTCGGCTTTCTCTCTTCGTGATATTTACTATTTTTCGTGTATAATCGCATCTGGTTTCTCGATACTATTTTTAGAAGGTTAGCTTGCTGACAATGATGGTGGTAAGGCTTTCTAATTCGCAAGAGATACCTCTGACAGGATACTGACAACTGTGCTTTTGGAAGATTCCGGTCTCGAAGTTTCTATGTTCGGTGAACTTCTTGTTTGCTGGAACGGTAGAACTCTTTTCCTACGCGGTAGGGGAATTGACCGCGTTTTCGCACGCCTTTTGCTCTTTCCCTGTGGCGTTTCTAATGAAGAACTGCTTGCCGAGATCAGTCCAGGGGGTGGGAGCAACTCTCTGCATCAAAGCCTCTCGCTGCTTCGGAAAGTGCTGGGAGAGGAGCTTGCCCCGCGCCTCGAAGTGAAGAACCAGTGGGTTCGCTTCGACACACAGGGGGCTCGCATAGACGTAACCCGCTTCGATAATGCGCTCAAATCAGGGGCCATAGAGGAAGCGAACGCACTTTATACGGCTCCCTTGCTGAGTAAATGGACGGAGCCCTGGGCGGTCAAAGAACGGAGACAGAGGGCCGATTTGTTGGCGGAGCGCCTTCGTGACCTTGCGGAACGCACTCTCCCGGAGGAGGCAGGGAGAATCTGGCGGCGCTATGCTGAGCTGCGCCCGCAGGAGGAACGGGGGTGGAGGCGGTGTGCGGAAGCCTATCTGGCTATGGGAGAGGCGACTCTGGCTCGCAACGCGCTGAAAGACTTTGAAGCGGTAGCGCGGCGCGGCTCCCTGACTGTCTCTGCGTCTATGATGCTTCTGCTGCAGGAAGCTCAGACTCCGATCATGGGGGATGATCGGCTGCCTTACGAAACGATTCTCTCCCGTCCGGTAGAGCATGAGCTAGGAGCGGCACTGGCACGGCACGATGCTATCGTAGTGCTCCAGGGACCACGGCAGAGTGGAAAATCCGTGGTTCTTGCACGTGCTCTACAGCGGGTTCGTATGGATGCTACGCGGGTAGTCCGAACTGACCTTTCCTTGTTGGAAGAGGGCGATCTGGTCTCCTTCGATATTCTGTCACGCCGTTTGAGCGAGTTCCTCGCGGACCGGCTGGACCTGCCTCCGATGGGGAGCGGATTGTCGCTACCACCCGCAGCCCAGCTAGAAAAATATCTGCGCGGCAATATCCTGCTGCCAGACGTGCCCCGGCTGGTCTGGGCAATCGACGATGTCGATAGAGTCTTCGGTCGTGCGTTCGATGAAGACTTCTTTCGTATGTTTCGTCGCTGGCATGGACTCCGAACCCAGGAGCCAGACGGGCCGTTTGCCCGGCTATGCGTGGTGCTTGTTTGCGCCACGGAAGCTCGGCTCTATCTAAGGAACCCCAATACATCGCCCTTCAATGTGGTACAGCCCTATGTGGTGGGAGATTTCACCTCGGATGAGGTACGGGCGGTGCTTCAAAGTCATGGAGTCACGCTGACCCAGTCCGAGTTCGACTCGTTGCGCCACCTGATCGGAGGGCACCCCGCGCTGGTGAATCGTGCGGCGCAAGCGCTTCGAGACCGGCGGCTGAGTGTCGAGGTGCTCAGTCGCGAGGCATTGCATGAGGACGGTGCCTTTGGCGGTGAGGCACGGCGTTTTTTTGCACGCATACGCCAAGAGGAGGAACTGAGCACTCTTTGTAGAAAGCTCCTGGAGGACAAACTTCTGGATAGGGAGGGGTTCTGGAAACTTCGAAGCGCCGGTGTCGCCACAGGCACGGATGTCTCCTCGGCCCGGTTCCGGTGCGGATTGTATGAGCGAGTGCTTCAGGAATGGCTTACCGCGCCGCCAGAACCTGCTGTACCCGTTTCCACACCTCCTGAGCGCTTACGGGAATCTGCCTCCAGGAGCCATCGCTGACAGCCGCGAGAAGCTCGCCACCCGATGGCGTGAAGCGCAACGAAGAAACAGCATTGGCATAGCGCACCAGTCGCGTGCGCTCCGGGGAAGTTCCGTCTTTGGGCAGCTCCCAGAGCGTGATCTCACCGGATTCCCCACCCATTGCTAGATTGCTGGCGTTAGGAGCGAAGGCAAGGCTTTTGACCCCCCGCTCATCGGCCAGAAACGACCACTTTCGTTTTTTTGTAGCTGTATCCCAGATTATAACCTGCCCATCACCATCTCCGGTAGCCACCAGACTAGCATCTTTAGAGAAGGTCACCGCAGTTGGAAAGCGCGGCAGAGGTATCTGGGCTGATTGGTAGGGAGTAAAGCCAAGGAAACGGAAAAGCCGCATCTCCCCTTCGCCACGTGCCGCTAGGCGGGTACGAACGCCCAAAGCCAGGGATTCGCCATCAGGCGAGAACTCTGCGGTTATACACTCCAGCCCGGTCTCTACACGCCCCTTTTCGCGCCAGGTTTTCGTATCCCAGGTGAGAATGGTTCCGGTCGTATCTACAGTCATCAGTCGGGTGTTGTCTTTGGAAAAGCTGGTTGCCAATATGTCTTTATCCGAAGCGTGTCCCTCGCCTTTACCATTGGTTCGGCGCGGTAGTACCAGGCGCGGCGGATCCAGTAGCTTTGTGGGTGCTTCCACACGAATCCAGCCGTGACCACCTCCCGCCGCGATTGACTTACCATCATGGGAAAAAGAAATCGCGCGAACTCCTTCGGGGCCATAAGAGGCTCTTGAATCCGGCATTCCCTTGAGAGACCAGCAGTAGAGCTGTTTGTCCGAACTGCCAGTAGCCGCCCACTTGCCATCGGGAGAGATAGTGACAGTGTTAGTAACTCCTCCGGAGTTAAACGATGCCCCATCGGTCAGGGTCCATACCTCTGCGGTCCGCCCCAGGCTGACCGCGACCACTTCACGCCTGCCGGGCCGCCAGCGCACCTCCGAGATGGTATCTGGCAGGCTTCCCACAGTATAGAGGGGGGCTGGCCGCAACGTGACGGCACCACGAAACCAGATTCTCAGAAGGCCATCGCTGCCTCCTGCGGCCACTAACTGATCATCGCTACTCACATCTCCCGAGAACTGATAACTGAGCGCACCAAAGTATCGGCGATGTAGATCGCCATTACGAGTAACATAAGACATGCTACTGGGCCGGTCACCCACTAACAGAAGCGTATCGTGCCCGAAGCGGATGCCGCTGAGCCCGATACGATTGGAGTTCTCTACCGACGTGCCCAACTCCATATCGCGGTAGATATCGGATTGCCGAATAACGATCTTATGGTCCAGGTCCCAGAGTTTCAGCCGGCCCCGCTGGTCTCCTGCAGCAAGAACCATGATCCGCTCACCAGAGATCACCTGCTCTCGCACCGCCAGGCAGGTCACCGTACCGTCCAGGTTCTCCGGGAGATCTTCCAGGGTGCCATCAGACAGGCGGATCAATCGGACACGACTTCCTGGTGCGCTGACCGCGGCATACTTTCCATCGGGAAGCGGCTCAGCAAGCACGATCCCAATGGTTCCCGGCTCTCCCGCGCGCTTCAGAGGGAGCCGCTTGCGCTCATATAGTACTGCCCCCTGGCGATTCCAGAACCGAATCTGTCCATCCTGGTGAGCAGTGAGCAGGGTGCCGTCCGGAAGATAGCAGAGAGAGTTGACCCGCCGCTCTTCCGGGGGAAGTATACGCCCCTCCAGTTGTTCTGCTTTGCCACGCGCCAGTAGGCGTCCTGTCTGGGCATCGAAGATTGCTACATTGCCATCGTTCCCGCCGATTCCCAGCTCGTTGCCATCCTTGCGGTATCCCGCACTGTAGCATTCGAAGGGCAGAGTGATACGCAGGCGCTTCTGTATGCCATGTAGCAATGTAGCCCGCAGAGCGCGCGACAGAGAGACACTGTTCGGGCTGTTCTTCCACTGGGCAGCAAGGCCTGCCAGGGTATCGACACCGTCGGGCTTGAGGGCTGCTTCCACCTCCGCAATGCGCTGCTGGAGCGACTGGAGCACAGATTCTGTTTTGCGGAGTGTCTTACCGGCCTCTGTGGCAGATTTTTGCGCTTGTTGTGTTATTACCGTCTGCTCATTGGCTTTACGTTGCGCGTCGGCTGCCTGGCGAGATGCCACCGCTTTAGCTTCCTGGAGCGTTTTGGCTTCTGCCTGAAGCTGCTGGTTCTTCGCGCTTGCCTGAGATAAAGAGCGTGTTGCCGCTGCGTTCTCCTCGCTCAGGCGTTTCTGTCGGATGCCGAGGTTGCTGATGTTGCCTTGAAGGTCTTGAACTCGCCTATCGAGTTTTTTTGCTATGGTGCGGCTATCCAGAGCATCGCGCTCGGCGCTGCGCGCCCGGCTCATTCCCCACCAGGCCGCAGAACCGAGGACTCCGAGGACGCTATAAAGAACGGTGGCACGAAGAAAGCCGCGCCGCTGGGCCTGTTTCTGCCGTCGAATCTCCGCATCTGGCAGGCTTTCCGCGACCCATTTTCGGTCGAAAACCTGAGCGATGATGCGATTGCGTATTCGCAGCCGACCTCTATCGAGACGCACGATACCGGCCAGCCGAAGGGTTTCCGCGCAAGGATCTGCCGGATCGAACGGAGCGCCTAGAGGAGACTGAGCCGCTTTCAGGAGCAGCAAAGTAGGTACCAGGTCGGAGTCTCCCCGCCGCACCCTGTCCGCAGCAAACGCCAGATGGACCTCTGACTCACGAGCGCTACGGGAAAGAAAGCGCTCCGCACACTCTCGGTCCACATCTTTTATAGACTTCGCGCTGGAAGTGACCACAGCGCTACAGAGGCGTTGCGTGAGATAGGGCTGGCCCCCTGTCCAGTAAAGCACTCGCTTTAATAGATGTGGCAGCGGCAAGAGGCCGGAGAGGGGGCTGGCTTCCTCGAAAGTAAAGTCGGATAGGTCGATACGCTGACCGATATTGAATGGGGTTGTTCGAACATCATCGATTAATTGCGAAGGGGAGGCAGCCCCACTGAGACATACCGTGAGCTTTTTCAGAACCGGCTTATGGTTACGTTCCTGGTAGAGCATCCTGAGAGAGGCGAAGAACTCATCGGTAGAAAACGATAGGGTCCGTACCGCGTCGATTTCATCGATGAACACGCAGAGAGGCTCGGAGTCCGCTTCGCCCAAGATAGCTTCTACGACTTTGGTCCAGCGAAGCACCGGGCTGAGTACTTCCGTCTTTGTCCAGGTGTACTCCGCAAGCGAGGATAGGCCCAGTGGTTCTGCAAGCTGGAAGGCCATGCCTGCATACCATTGCTCCGGAGTAACCAGTGCTCCCAGTCCGCTGACATCGATCCAGGCGACCCGGATTCCTTTACGGCGAAGCTCATCGGCAGTGCGTACCAGCAGCGATGATTTTCCTACCTGTCGTGAATCCAGAAGATAGCAGAATTTACCGACTTGCAGCGCTTCCAGTAACTGCCAGTCCGCCGTACGGTGGACATAGGACGGCGCATCCTGTGGTAGTGCCCCACCCGCAGTGAATGGATTTGCCTTACGCTGCATTTTCTCATTGTAACCTCACGATAAGCCATTTCTAACGTGTTGTCAGAACTCTGTCAGTCTAATGACGCAAAGTTCTTGTATCAATGGACCATGGAACTTGTGGGAAAGACCGTGTGCATCGATCCTGGGCACCCGTCTGAGATTGGAGATGGCACACGGGGCAAGCAAATTACCGAGCTACACGCGGCCTGGCTCGTGGCCTTAAAGCTAAAGGCTCTGCTTGAAGAGCGCGGAGCAAAGGTTGTCCTAACAAAATCCAGTGAGCGCCAGATGGTACGAAACCGCCGGAGAGCGGAGATCGCAAACGGCTACCAGGCTGACCTTATGGTGCGCCTGCACTGTGACTCGGAATCCGGTTCAGGCTTCGCTATCTACTACCCCACACGGCAAGGGCGGGCCAAGGATGGAAAGGTGGGGCCAAACGCGGCGGTGCTTGTCGCCTGCCGACCCGTGGCGGAGAAGTTCTACCGGGGCTTTGCCGCAACGATAGGACGAGCGCTGAAAAATAGAGGCCTGAAGTCTGACCTAGCGACCCTTATTGGAGGTCAGCAGGGAGCGCTGACCGGTTCGATCTACTCCCAGGTTCCCGTTGTGCTTGTGGAGATGTGTGTGCTGAGTAACCCGAAAGATGATGTCTGGATAGCAAGCAATGCTGGTCAGGCAAAAATGGCCGATGCTCTGGCGGCAGGTATAGAAGCCGCTATCGGTGAGTGAGAGAGAAAAATACAATGAAAAAATGGCTGTTGATAACGCTACTGATCACCGGTTTCGGCGCAACAATCAGTACCGCAAGAGCGCAAGAGCGTCCTATGGAGACCTATCGGGCGCGACTCAGTGCCAGAGATCATGTTAGCAGCAGGGGAGAACGCCTGAAAAAGCCTGCGGCGATTATCCGCCAGGACCGGGCTAACTTCCATAAGTTCGGAAAGCGAGACTCCGAAGATGGGTACGACTCGTTCTTTTCCAAATCCTCAAACAGGGATCGCCTGGAGAAACTACTGGAGCGAGGAACCATCTCGCGTAGCGCCCGCAATCTCATCGTGAATGGCAATCCCTTGATCGAGGTGCAAATATATAAGAATCGAGTCAGCGTCTCTGTTGCCACAGGCGGCGTCTGGGACTGATAATCTTACTGCGCGCGCTGGAGCGTATCTACTGGCCAAGGCTCTAAGATTAGAGCAACCGAACACTCCCATTCGAGAAGACTGGGTAGGAATGGGAGTAATTTCATAGCTTTGGGGTTTGCTTTGTTCCGAGCTGTTTCACTATGGACAGGCATCATCAGGAATCAGAATCCTTCAGGGCAAGCGCCGCTGCCTGCTCCATCGTCATCGCGCGTCCTTGCGCCCATACCCCAGAGAACACCTCGTTGCCCAGCGTCTCCCGCGCTCCCGCGACGGCGCGGTTGTATGGCTCGCGCATACTGGGGGGAATCGGCAGACCAAGGTTCTCGCGCTGGGCTTCTCCTACTCCCCACAGCGCGGCGGCGCGTTCCAGCGCACTCTCTACGACGGCCAACCCGGCAAACGCTTCCAGGGAGTAAACCATCCCACTCCGATCGCCGATCTCTCTCTTAATGACCAGACTCTCTTCATAGCGGGCTCGCGCTGCGCGATAATCCCCCTCGGCGGAGGCGACATCCCCCAGACTGTGAAGTGCCTGAGCCATGCCGTATTTGTCGGCGAACTCCTGAAAGAGGGCCAGACTCTCCTCCTGACAGTCCCGCGCGGAGGCGTAGTTGCCCAGAGCGCAGTACGCATCTCCCAGACTATTGAGCGAGTAGGGCATGCCGTATCGGTCCCCGATATCTCTGCGGATGGTCAAACCCTGCTCCAGAAAGGCTCGTGCCGCCCCATAGTCGCCCTGAGCATGGACCATGTTTCCCAGAGTTGTGAGCGACCAGGCATAGCCATTCCGATCCTCGATCTCCACCAGGATTACCAGGCTCTCGTCCAGATAGGCGCGAGCCATGGCATACTCGCCCTGAGCCGAGGCGGCTCTGCCCAGGCAGATGAGTGAAATAGCCATGCCCCTCTGGTCGCCTATCTCCCGCTGAATGACCAGGCTCTCCTCCAGGTAGGCGCGTGCTGGACGATAGTCGCCCAGATCGGAGGCGATAATCCCCAGATCCTGGAGCGCGACGGCCATGCCGTGTCGGTCTCCGATCTGCCTGCGGATGCTCAGGCTCTCTTCATGAAAGGAATGCGCCGAAGCAAAGTCACCCTGCATCATGGCCAGAACGCCCGCCCCGCTCAGCGCCTTTGCCCGCTCCTGCGTTGGTTCCTGAGCGCCTGACTTCCGTAGCTGCCGCTCACACCAATCCCGGCCCTCCGAAAGGAGCGCCCGTGTACTCCAGAACTGATACAGCGCCCCACAAAGCCGCAATCCCGTGCCAAGGCCCTCTTCCGACAGGCTCCACTCCAGCGCCGCCCGCAGGTTGCCGTGCTCTTCCTCCAGGCACTGCATCCACTCTTGCTGCTCCGGCCCGGTCAGCTTCGGTTCCACCTCCTCTGCCAGCGCCAGGAAGTAGCTCCCATGCCATGTCCGCACGCTTGCAACCATTTCACTGCCCTGCTCCGCCAACCGATCCCGCCCATACTGGCGCACCGTCTCCAACAGCCGGTAGCGAACGCGCGATCCCAGCTCTTCCACGACCACCAGGCTCTTGTCACACAGGGAGGTAAGCAGGTCCAGTACTTCCCAGTCTTCAATCGGTGTCTCGCTATCGGAGCACACTCTCTCGGCTGCTTCCATAGTCCAGCCGCCCGCAAAGACCGAGAGGCGACGAAAGAGAGTCTTCTCCTGCTCGGTCAGCAGGTCGTAGCTCCAGTCGATCAGAGCGCGCAAAGTCTGCTGGCGCGGGAGTGCGGTACGGCTCCCACCAGTCAACAGCCGAAAACACTGGTCCAGTTTGCCATTGATGTCTTCCACGGACAGGATTCGAACCCGCGCCGCCGCCAGCTCGATAGCCAGTGGAATGCCGTCCAGATGGTTGCAGATGGAAGCCAGAGCTGGTGCATTCTGGTTCGTCACGCGGAACGTCGCCTGCACCTGCACCGCCCGGTCTATAAACAGACGGACGGCTTCGTAAAGTGGCAGCGTCTCTGGAGTCTGGGCTTGTTTGGGATCTGGCAGGGAGAGCGAAGGCACACGATAGGTCGTTTCTCCCGCGATGCCCAAGCTCGCCCGGCTGGTAGCGAGGATGAGGACACCTGGGCACTGGCGCAGAAAGGCATTGGCCAGTTTCGCACAGGCCTCCAATACATGTTCGCAGTTGTCCAGAATCAGCAGGAGATTCTGGCTCTTCAGGTATTCCGTCAGCGTCTGTTGAATCGGCTTTCCTGGCTCTTCCTTTAGCCCCAGTACATCTGCCGCCGCCTGCGGAACCAGCGCAGGGTCGGAGAGCGCAGCCAACTCTACCATCCAGACGCCGTCGCGCATGTCGTCCAACACCTCTGCCGCGGCCTGCATCGCGAGGCGTGTCTTGCCGGTGCCGCCGCTACCGGTAAGGGTCAGCAGTCGGGTCTTTTGCAGCCAGTCGGTTACCTCGGCTCGCTCCTTCTCCCTTCCGACGAAGTTGGTGAGCTGTTGCGGCAGGTTGTGTTTCAGCTCAGGGTTACTCAGTGAGCGTAGGGGAAGGTCGTTGGCGGGCAGATCCGGGTGTAACAGTTGGAAGACGGCTTCGGGGCGGCTCAGGTCCTTGAGGCGATGCTCACCCAGACTGCGCAGCTCCACGCCATCAGGCAGGTGATCCCGGCTCAGCTCGTAGGTACTCTGCGATAGGAGGCTCTGGCCGCCATGACCGATGGCGAGTAGCCTTGCGACGCGGTTGACAGGTGGGCCGAAATAGTCATTGTCACGGCTTTCCACCGCTCCAGTGTGCAGCGCCATGCGCACCTTGATCGGTGTCTCTGCCGGCCACACCTGGCGGGCCAGGGCAATCTGACAGGCGAGCATGGCGGCGACAGCATCCGGAGCGGTGGTGAATGCAGCACAGAAGGCATCTCCCATGGTCTTGAAAACATGGCCGTTCGCCTCCACGATGGCATTGCGCATCAGGATGTCGTGGCTGGCAAGAGCCAAACGCATCTGCTCCGGTTGCGCCTCCCAGAGCCTGGTGCTGCCCTCGATATCGGTGAAGAGAAAGGTGACAGTTCCCGATGGACTCATAGTCATAGCGGGCGCCAGGCTATCTTCGTTTAACATGCCAATCGCATTGTAACTCCCAGAGAGCGTTGCAATATCACTCCTAAATTATTGACAAGGGGCTTTCTTAGAAATTGCTATTTCCGGTGCCGGGAAAATGGGGAGAATGTCCCCTTACTCCTTAGAGGCGCTCCGGCACTACACAAGAAATAGAGGAAGTGAATCATCGGTGTCGTATCTGTTCTGGCACTGATAAATTTGACCTGGATCTCTTGATACTGCCTTCTACCCTTTAAAGGTAACTATGAAGACTACCTCTCTCAAATTAGCGTGTATCGTTGGTATCCTGCTAGCTATAGCTGGCGTTACTTGCTCTGGGTGTGGCAGCTCGCCAGCGCCCACTCTGATAGGAACCTGGACACGTGCCGCGATAGGCCAACCAGGCCAGGCAGAAAGCGCACTGGCGACTTGCCCTGGCTCCATTTCAGTAGATGGCTCTCCCGTGTCCTGCAGGGCTAGTGACCAACTCATCATCGATACAAACGCCCTGGTGATAATAGATATGGTGGATGCAGAGGGGCGGCCCACGCAAACCTCGGGTACCTACAGCACACCAGAAGGCTCGGAAAGCCAGCTCACACACAGCAAGCTGCTGGTGGAAACCACGCTGGATGGTGGGACTCATACAGCACTCTACGTCCGGTCTGATCCATCATGAAACACAGCACTGTCAGGCTCACTTTCCTGCTCGCTGTCGCAGGGGGGAAGTAGATTGAGCAACTCTATCGACGAAAAGCCACTCCCAGGCCCGCCCGGACCGCCGAAGGGGTTTTCTTGGCTTCAGATTTTGATAATCTTCATCGTATTGATGCTGCTCGGCGTCTGGTTCCTTGCCGCAAATAGGCCTACCACTTCGCCGGAACCAGCAGTGCGGGCAGATATGGCGCGTGAATTGGCGTCGCAAGGATATAGCGTTTCGCCATGGGCAGGTAGAAAAGGCCCTATGTACATCGTGGTACCCAGGGCAAAAGTCAGCCTAACCAAGATGCAAGCAAGCGAACTTGCGCAATTTATAAGTAAGAAGCTTAAGGGGGCTGGTGTTGATTCCGATGTGTATATTCGTACCCCGCAAGGCCAGACCATCGCAGTAGCCAAATAATGAAACGAAACTCTCCACTGTTCGCCCTCATCACCCTTGCTCAGCCAGCCAACGCCGGAAACAAATGACTTCTATGCCGTCATCGCGTCAAGCTGACTCTGCGTAGTATCTTTGCCATCCCTCCAACGAGGAGGGACACTCCCCCTGCAGCCAGAACGACAATAAGCAGGATGCTCTTTGTTTGCAGCACTTCGGTAACTCCGAAACGCAGAAAGCTATAAACGGCGATGCTCCAGCGCAAGAAGTGAGACGCCAACGTCCCACAGAGAATCAGTGCCGCAATAGAGATTGTCCTGCGAGCTTCTTTCGTAAAAACGTACCTTTTCTGCATATCCTCAACTCTTCCCGAGAGAGCCAACTTGCAGTCTATTCTCAGCTAGCAGGGGACGAAGCGCCTCCCCATTGTGGCGGATTTTGAATCTCTACTTCACGGCTGATGCGCTCAGGAATGCAGCAAAGCACTCGGAATGCCGCTGGTAAGATCGGGCACTCATTTACCTTACAAGCCTGTCAGGATATTTCTGAAAACCATTTGCAGAGCATTGCATATCAAAGCTCTGTAGAAGCTAGCAAACAGCTCTCACCCTGGGGGAGCAGGTTGTACTAACACCTGTCACCCGCGGCGCCCGAAAGACCAAACCTATGAAACACACAAACGCGATATTCCTGATTCCTCTTTCTGCACTTGGTCTGATGGCTCTAACCACGGCGGCCCACTCGGATCCAGAAGGCACTACTAACTCCTATGACAACGCCTACGATAGTTCCTATGCTAATTCTTATGACAACTCCTATGCCGGAGACACAGATAGCTCCGATGCAGGTAAGTCGGCATCTGGTGGCGGATCCTTTTCAGGACAAAGCCTTGTTGCCGTCGGCGTAGGCGCGTTACTGCTCTCCCAAGTTGCCAAAAAAGGTAAGAGTTCCAGTGGCGCGACGTCACCAACATCCAAGGATGTTGGTGCTGTCAACAGTGGGTCTCTGACCCCGAGTCCGTCCCCTAAGCCAAGCTCTAGTCCGAAACCGAGCCCGAGCCCTAGTCCTAACCCGTTATCTCTCGCTCCTCCTGACCTCACGCCGGAGTTGCCCGCAGGTGTGCAGGCGATTCCCGTGTTACTCGCTGTAGGCGGCATGGCTCTCTACCAGCGCAAGAAGAAATCCGCGTAGCTCTAACTGCAGCGCTGAGAAAGCACCCCGGCATACTTTTGCCGGGGCGCTTTTTGTTGTTTGAAAAATAAAGGTGGAGCCTTTCGCTTTATCGAATGGCACTGCATCTGATGGTCTTGTTACCGAGCCAGTATGTGGAAGATAGACAACACACCACCAAAAACCTACGACGCGCCGGGCTTCAGTGAGCCCGGCGTCACAGGGCTTTTCTACGACGGGCCGAGATGGCAGGGAAAACCCACCCGAGTCTTTGCCTGGCTGGGAATGCCCGCACAAAGCGCGCAAACGGGCGGCAAGGTGCCTGGAATCGTGCTGGTGCATGGCGGTGGTGGGTCCGCGTTTTCCCGCTGGGTGCGCCTCTGGAATGAGCGGGGCTTTGCCGCGATTGCCATGGATACCTGCGGTCACACCCCTGACTCGGGGGCACTACGCCGCGATCATCACGCGCTGGGTGGCCCGCCCGGCTGGGGGGCTTATGAAACATCCCTCGACGCTCCGACGGAGCAGTGGGGCTATCACGCTGTTGAGGCGATTCTGCGCGGCCACTCTCTGCTCCGAGCCCAGCCAGGTGTGGACAGCAAACGTATCGGTCTGACAGGAATCTCCTGGGGGGGCGTTCTGACAGGAATCGCGGCGGGCCACGACCCACGTTTCGCTTTTGCGATGTCGGTGTATGGCTGTGGGTTTCTGGATAGATCTCCGGGGCTGGGCCTGGATAAAGTGGATAAGCCACACGCCGAACGATGGATGGAGCTGTGGGACCCCTCACGGCACCTCAAAGGCGCTAAGATGCCGTTTTTCTGGATCAATGGCACCAATGATTTTGCCTTCACTCCGGATATCTGGCAGGAGTCGCACCGGCTCCCCAAGACAGGCAGAGGTAGGAAAACTCTCTCGTTTAAGCTGCGCATGCCGCACGGTCACGGCGAGGCAGGGGAGAATCCGGAAGAGCTACGTGTCTTTGCCGCATCGCACTGTCAGGGTGAGCTGCCGCTCGCTCGTCTCAAAAAGCAAGAGCGTAAGGGCCAGATGATTCGTGCGGAGTTCGACACTAAAGTGCCTCTCAAAGCGGCGGAGCTACTCTTCACCAGAGAGGCTGGCGTGCCGTGGCCCCAGCGTAGCTGGCAGGTCCAGCCTGTGCTGCTCCGAGGCAACCTCGCCTCCTCAGAGATTCCATCTGGCACCGTCGCTTGCTACCTCAATGTTACGGACACACGCGGCTGTATCGTCAGTTCCGAACTCGAGTTTTTCTAATCCTTCGGCGACAGACACGAGTTTCTAAACAATGCTTTTGCCGCTATCTTGACATGACCACAATAGCTAAGTTATGATGCCCGCCAGGTGAGTAGGCAGGGTACACCTACATGAACCATCCGGCAATTATGCCTCAAAGAAAAGAAGCGACTCCGTAGGCCAATAAGCCTCGAGGGTCCTCTAAAGGATAGTTCCATGAAACTGCATTGGAAAAGGAAAGCCCTCCTACTTGTAACGGCTGTTGGAACAGGGATAACTGTAACTACGGCCCATTCCCAGGGTAATGGCTCAGCACAGTGGGCCGTAGGTGGCGGAGACATCCAGAACTCCCGATTCGCCGCAAATGAGTCGAAGATCAGCGCGAAAAATGTAGCTGGTCTCAAGACAAAATGGGTGTTTACACCCAAAGGCGATATATCGGCGACTCCGACCGTGGAGAGTCAGAGCGTCTACGTGGTGGACTGGGGGGGATTTCTCCACAATCTCGATGCCAACACGGGCGCAACCAACTGGTCTCGTAATGTCACGTCGTATACCGGGAACCCCTTCGGGTCCGTCTCGCGAACCTCGCCAGCAATCCATGGCAATACGATCGTACTGGGCGACCAGGGAGATTTTAATCCCGCTACGCCCTGGGCCGGATTTTTTCCCTCGAGCTACATGGCGGGCCAAAGTCCGGTAGGCAAGACCGCCAGCGTAATAGCCGTTAATAAGAACACGGGAGCCCTTCAGTGGCGGACCATCGTAGACGACCACCCGTGGTCTATCGTGACCGCTTCCCCTGTGATCCATAATGGCGTGGTCTATGTTGGAATCAGCTCCTCAGAAGAGGCAGCCGGACTACTGGGGCCCTTCGCACCACCCATGTCTTTCCGGGGAAGCCTGGTTGCGCTGAAAGAGTCAGATGGTTCGATTCTCTGGAAGACCTATACCTGCCCGGCAGGGTATACCGGGGCAGCCATATGGGGCAGCACACCGGCAGTGGATGTGAAGCGGGGAACCGTCTACATCGCTACCGGCAACAACTATACGGTGCCCGATTCCGTAGAAGCGTCCATTGCGGGGGATCCCGCGCATGGGGAGAGCTATTTAGCCCCGAACGACTGGCTGGACTCCGTTGTTGCGCTGGATCTAAAATCCGGCGCCATCAAGTGGGGCCGCAGGATGTGGGGCGCCGATACCTGGAACGTGGCCCGTGGCTTTGTTCCTGCACAATTTGACCCTGGTCAGGGACCCGACTACGATTTTGGCTCCGGACCGAATCTGTTTACAGCCACCATCGGTAACAAAAAAATGGATCTGGTCGGTGCAGGGGAGAAAAGTGGACAGTACCACGCTCTGAACCCGGATACAGGAGCGCTTGTCTGGTCCACACAGGTTGGTCCTGGAGGTACCGCGGGGGGAATTCAGTGGGGCTCTGCCGTGGATGGAAACCTCGTCTACTGCGCCATTTCCAACTCCAATAACCGGCCCACAGGTCTTTCTCCGGAGAAAAATGCCGGATTGTGGGCAGGGCTCGATGCCGGTACAGGAGCACCCGTGTGGAAGACAGTAGACCCCATTACCCGTGCCGCAGATGGAAACGGTGGCCATGACTTCGGTATGGTGACTGTTGCCAATGGTGTGGTCTTTGCGGGTTCGAATGGAGTGCCGCCCCTCTACGACAATCCCTTTGCGCCCACGGCTGTCCTTTTCCCAGCGGAGCCAGGCGGTATGTTCGCACTGGATGCTGCCACGGGAGCGGTTCTGTGGTCCCAACGTACCGATGGCGCGGTTGTCTGTGGACCGTCCGTGGTTAATGGAACCGTGTACTGGGGAACAGGCTATGGCCGGTTCGGGAATGCCTTTGGCGTGAGTGGTACGCCCAAACTCTACGCGTTCTCACTGCGCTAACGCAGGCTCGACCTCGCAGCTCTTCTACCTCTTCTATTCTGTAGAGCTGCGAGGTTCTTTACTGTCTGTTTTTCAAGGATCAACGATGAAATTGCATACCAGTCTGTTGGGATTGGTAACTCTCTGGTGTGTCTCTGGAGCGGCAACTGCGGACTCTCTTGCCGATACCCGCCGCGCCCTAGAGACCAGGTACCAACAGATGAACCGCGCCTACGAACGGAAAGACATTGCCAGCATTGAAAAACTGTTCTCTCCCAAGAGTAAGTTCAAGCAGCGTTCCGAAGGATTGATTGCGAACAAAACGCAGTTTATCTATGGAACAAAGGGGCTCCTGGCCTCAACTACTATAAAGCGCTCAAACACAAAGATAGTCAAACTGAAACCCGCCAAAGGCGGCTACGAAGCCACGGTTGTCTGGTCTGGCGAGTCGGCCATGACCAAAGACCCCAGGACCTGGAAGAACATAGCCCCCAAGCTGCGCAAAACAGAGCAGACAATGCGGGACATGTGGGAAAAAACAGCGAATGGCTGGCAGATTACCAGCAGGCTGATCGACGACTAAAGTCCTAAAGTCCACCTACCCCAACAAATCCTCGCCTGTGTGGGACTTGTTGGGGTAGGTACGAACGAAATTCGTCTATTTCTCCATCACTACATTCCAGGGACCATCCGCCTGGATAAAGAACACAGCTTCCGATTTACCTTCCACCTTCACGGTATGCGGCGCCTTATGAGTCAGGGCGAAGTACGAGCCGGGGCCGAGTTTGTAGTTCTTTCCACCCACAGTGATTGTGATCGCACCAGACACTAGCGTGACATAATGATCCGCATCGTGGTGGTGCTTCGGCGTTACCAGACCGACCGGATACTTCAAAAAGAATCGGCTCGGGCCTTTTTGCATATCGCCAGAAACGGGAGCGGCTGTTATCCCGTTCCCCATAGCCTTCCATTTGAGATTGGCCTTCGGCACAACGACTGTCGGGTTATCGGCGGCAGAGATACGGGGGAGTCCTGCCAGCAGGATTGGCACGGCTATAAAAACAAGCGCTGCAGGCTTGAATGTCATTGATTCGCCCCTTGCGTCACGGTTGAGAAAACCTCTCGGGTGTGCACCGGGGCAATCCGTACTCGCAGTGACAACGCCTGTGGCGTTTCCGAGCGCTTCAAGACGTTATGCCACGATGCATGGGTCTTTCTACGGGAACTGTTGGTAGCCGAATCTATCGTACCATATAGTTTAATTTTTTGGCATATCTATGGGGTTTCATTGTGGGCTGGATCGGATGCGGGCAACACTTCCTGAAACTCAGGCCACGTTTTCCATTTCGGTGTCGGCGGCGTGCAGCCTTCTCGGGGAACGTACGGCGATGGCTCGACCATCTGCATGCGCGGAATATACCGGGAGCAGTTCGGAAAGATCTTCTGCACCGCCACACGCACAAGGAGCTGCGCACCTGGGAAGCTTGTCATCAGGGGATCGTCAGCGCTTACGGTGGCCGTTCCGCTTATCCGAAGCCGCTCCGGGGCCTCGAAATTGAGGAGCAGTAGACCCACTGCGGGGTTGGCCTTTATATTGCCCAGGCTTTTGAACATGCCGTTTCCATCGTAGCTGGGGAACACCAGGGTTTGATCGTCAGGAACTCGCACAAAGCCAGGATCCCCGCCTTTAAACGAGCAGTCGGGAAAGCCATCGGCATCGGTGGTTGCCAGGAAGAACATGCATTGCCCTTCGATAAACTGGCGGTCTTCTTCGGTGAAACAGGTGTGCACGATCTGTTCGGTCAAGCGGTCAGCCAACCGCCGGGTGTCGAACTGGTCTTGAAGCTTTCGGCTTTCTTCGTGATACATCGGACAGTCCATAATAGTGTCGCCTCATGGAGAGTTTTTCTGCCGCAAAACAGAGCCCCTGTGCGATTTCCACTGATTGTCCGAATCGCCTTCTCTCAGCTATTGAGAAGAAGGGAGACATTGTTCCAACCAGAGTTAGTGTAACACAATAGTGGCGCTTTCAAGCTGGGGAGGTTTTGTGGCCGGTTTTAGAAAATAAGTGGAGATAACAACGATATGAAATCTCTCTGGCCTTTTATGCTTTTCCTGCCTCTAACACTGGCGGCAATGCTGCCCGCCGCAACCAGTTCCGCCGCAGAGCCGGACCCACCCGCTAGCCCGGAAGTCACGAAGGCGCTGCAGCCGTATCTGGACAGCTACAAAATGGCAGGGATCATTGGTATCATTGCGGACCGGCAAGGCAAGGTGCACTACAAAAACCTGATTGGGTACGCCGATGTTGAGGCCAAAAAAACAATCACCGAGGACAATGTTTTCTGGGTTGCCTCCATGACCAAGATGTTCGCTGGTGCGTCCATTATGATGCTGGTCGATGAAGGCAAGGTGAGCCTGGATGATCCGGTCACAAAGTTCCTTCCGCAACTCAGTAAATGGATGGTGGTTGAAGAGAAAGACGCGGACCATGTTGTGCTCAAGCCATTGGTTCGCCCGGTTACAATTCGGCATATATTGAGCCACACCAGCGGTCTGACTGGCATGTCTGAGCTGCAGCAGGTAACAGGCTCGGATAGCACACCGCTCAAGGCCCGCGCCATTAGCTCCGTAACTGGCCCGCTCCAGTGGCAACCGGGGGAGAAGTATCAATACGGCAACCAGGGCATGAACATCGCCGCACGTGTAGTCGAAATCGTGAGCGGTATGCCCTACGAGACCTTTTTGCAGACACGATTCTTCGATCCGCTGGGCATGACGGATACCACGTTCTGGCCAAGCGACGCGCAGATCGCCCGGCTGGCCAACCCATATGGACCGAATAAGACCGGGTCTGGCTATGCAAAAGGGGGAGTGGATTTCCTGAGCAAGCCGCTGAGTGACCGGGTTCATCGTTTCCCGGAGGCGGGTGGCGGATTGTTTTCCACCACGCATGACATTCTGCGCTACGGACTCATGCTGGCCAACAATGGTGAGCTGAACGGCAAACGCTATCTCTCGCCTGCCGCCATGGACGAACTACGGAAAGAGCAGACCGGCGCCACGAAGGTCAATTACAGCCTGGGCTACCACCTGCGTAACGGTATGTTCGGCCACGATGGCGCCTATGGCACTGATCTATCGGTTAATCCCAAGACCGGCATGATTGCCATCTTCATGGTGCAATGCACGAGTGGTGATCAATGGGCCGCGCGCGACCTTTTCCTGAAAATAGCCACGGAGGTTTTTCCGAAAACGAACTGAAGCCAGAAGCTAAAGCATTGTGAAACCGCTTTCGCAGCGAGATAAGTCTTAGGGAGAAGATTTTTGCTTCTTTTTAAGAAGTATTTCCAGGGAAAGTAGATTTGGAATTGTGAATATTTTTGCTTATCCTGCATACCATGATATTCCTAAAAGGTGATGTCTTTCCTAAGTTTGCCAGAAGTTATTCCAGGTAATGGAAGTTGGGATATTGTGAAAGAAACCCTGCCTTCAACATGCAATCATAAGGCAATTTTGTAAAAAGTTGGTTTTTTGGAAGCCGAAAAGCCACTTAAGTAAACAATATACTTGCGATTAGTGACAATTTTGTCGTATCCTGGGAATGTGACGAAGCAGAGAGTTAGGCGGAATCGTGGGCGCCTGGACATGGCGCTTACCGACAAGGACGAGCAGATTCTTGCGGCGCTGGAGATGCGGACCGGATTGAGGCGCGCCAGTGCTGTTCGTCTGGCGGTTCGAGAAGCTGCCCTGAAACGCGATATCTCCCTGGACCCACAGAAGGATCAGTCCACCCCAACGATAGTCGTGAAGAGTATGAAAGCCGGTACTCTCAAATGGGCTATGCGCAGGCGGGGTATGGGCATCGCGGAGCCATGGCCGATTTGCGTCATCTGGGAGACCAGTACAGTCTACTCCGGATGCTATGCGACTCCGACCACGGAACTGGGGTGGAGCCTGCCCGTGCAGGTGCGAAAGGAAGACTTTCCGCTATTCGATACGGAAGCAGAGGCCGAGGCTTACTGGCGCTCCTTGCCCGGCGGAGATGCTTTCAAGCACTCGGTGAACTGGGTCATGGAGAAGGTCGATACCCGCAGATAGCCCTCTTATATTCGGCGCAGCATAACCCGCTTATCACCTACGCTATCGTCCACGGTGAGATCCACACTGACTGGTTTGCCGTCTGGACCGGGTAAAAAGACTTTGTAGTTACCGGGGCGAATCTGGTCGGGGCTGCTGGCATTGAGCTGTTTCATCAGCACCTCCATGAAGTCCGTGCCGCTTATCTTGTTCAGGAATTCCTTTGTCAGGTTCCGGTTTGACAGCACCGGATATCCGCTGCACCGGAGCACGTAGTAGGGGCGCAACTTCAGCTCACTTAGAGTCGCCTGCGCTCTGTCTGTAGGGACTTGCTTCCCCAGCAGCTCGACTTTGCCCGGCTCACTGATGCCAGCTTTTCCAAAGAGAGTGGCCTGTGCCATCACATACTGCGCCAGCGCGTCTCCATTGTATTTCTTACCAGGTGGTGGCTCGGGCAGGTAGGTTTTTGCCCAGGCCGTGCCAGGCGGCAGGGTTTCCACCAGCTTATCTAAAGCCGCTTCGAGCGTAGCCCGTGTCACCGTGGTTTCTTTGAACGCGGTGCGCTCCTGAGACAGAGTGCTATCAATCAGGATTTCAACTCCGGCAGCTTTGCCGAGCGCTTGAATCACTTCTTTGATAGGTTTGTTGGCCGTTGGGCGAGGGGGAGCTGTCTCCTGCGCGAAGGCTGCCTCACTGATGGCGTAGAGACTGAGCACCAGGACTCCTACAAGAACCTTCATGCTCGCACGATACCGCTGCCGAAAAGAGAAAGCAATAAGAGCCTCCGGGAAGCTTCCCGGAGGCTCTTATAGTACAGGTTATCGTTGTTAAGAAACGCGTTTCCCTGTTTTATCGTCCATGGTGTCACCCGTCAGTGCGTCAGCTGGCTTTCTCGGTGATACCGCGGGTATCCGGTGTACCGTCCTTAGCGTGGCCACCGGTTTGGATGCCGGGGATACCGTTGCCAAGCGGGTCCAGATAGGTATCGTGGTACCGATTGTCTGGGGGCAGGTCTCGCCGGGTTTCCGGGGCATCGAGGTCATAGCGACGCTCCGGTAGATCGGTTCGATTGTCCCAGTAGCCGGGCGGGTCGAGATCGTAGTCCGAGAAATCGACCCGATGATCCACGATCTTTCCGGTCTTATCGTCTACGTTGTCGCCCGTCACGGCATCCGCTGTTTTTTCCATCATGCCACGGGTATCTGGCGTACCATCGTTGGCGTACCCACCGGTCTGAATGCCGGGAAGGCCGTTATCCACAACAGCTTGCGGATGATCCGTTGTACTGTCACCATCGAAGGTGTCTACCGCGGAGACGGCTGCACCGCTGGCTACTGCGCCAACGACACCACCGATAACTGCGCCTGCCAGGGTACCTGCAGGACCGATGGCCGAACCGGCGATACCACCGGTGATAGCACCACCGATACCGCCCATGCGTGCGCCCTTCTGAGCGTCCGTTTCTCCATCGGGATTAACGTGCTGGCGATCATCCGTTTCATCAATAGGATGGAATCTCTCTTCATCCATTTCTCTCACCACTTTCCTTTTGGATTTCCACTACTTGAGAGTGATGTATTTCATAGAAGTCGATTCTATGTGAGGTTCCGTAAGATTTAAATTGCGAATATTGTTGCTTTTTATCCTGTTAATACATTTGCGCGGTAGAATCTTCTGGTTGTAGGAGGATCCGGGCCTTTATGATTGTTTCGCATCGCCTATCGTTTCGAAGTGTCACTACCAGCGTTCGGCGAGTCAATCTGCTCTTTTCCTGATCTCTCTGGCGGTCACGGCCTACTGGCACTGGTATGACATCACATCCATAGCGCTCTCTCCCACGCCGTTTACCCTTCTGGGAACCGCCATCACTATCTTTCTGGGGTTCCGCACCAACACTGCCTATAGCCGCTGGTGGGAGGCGCGTACGCTCTGGGGAGGAATCATCAACCAGTCCCGTACCATCGTTCGGCAGGCGCTGACCTTCAGTATGCCGAAGCCAGGAGAAGCGGAGCTACCGACCCCCTTTGCTCAGGAGATCGCCTACTACCAGCTTGCCTTAGTAAACGCGATGCGAGCGCACCTTCGTCAGCAAGACCCTATAGAAGAGGCGCGGCCCTATCTGCCCGCTTCTGAGTTGGAACTGCTTCAGGGGGAACGGAATGTACCCTCGGCCCTGCTGGTTCGGATGGGCCTGTGCCTGCGCCGTGCGTTTCAGGGCAGCGAGATAGACACCATTCAGCTAAACGCCATGGACGATACGCTGAACGATCTGACCAACCTGCTCGGCGGCTGTGAGCGTATCAAGAACACACCTATTCCGCAGCAGTACGATACTGTTCCGCAGCTTGCCATCTATGTTTACTCTACCCTGCTACCTCTCGGTCTTATCGAGCCGATGCACTGGTGGACTCCGGTGATTTCGTCGCTGATTACGTTCTTCTTTATCGCCATAGACTCTATTGGAAGCAATATCGAGGACCCGTTCGAGAACTCTATGCATGATGTCCCGCTGAGCGCGCTCTGTCGCACCATCGAGATAAATCTGCGCCAGATGCTCCAGGAAAAAGAGCTACCTCCACCTCTGCAAGAAGTCGATGGCGTTCTCCACTGATGCCATAGCAGACAGGAATGTTGTTCGCCGGGCGCGAAACGGGGTGCAATGAAGATTCTCATCACCGGCGCGGGCGGTAATCTGGGCCGCGCGGTTATCCCCGCGCTCCAGGAAGCCGGGCACTCTCTGCGCCTGCTTGACTTTCGGCCCATAGACGGTTCTGAGGGCGAAACGATAGTAGGCGATGTCCGTAACTTAGACGACGTTCGCCGGGCCGTGGAAGGGGTAGATGCTATCGTTCACGCGGCGGCCCTGCACGGTATCCATCTCGCCAAATGGACTCCTGAAGACTTCTGGGCTATCAATGTCACCGGGACCTTTCATATCTACGAAGCAGCGCGTGAGGCCGGTATCTCACGCATAGTGCTGTGCAGCACCATGGGAGTCTACGGGCAGAGCACCCATGCCCCAGAGGACTCCTGGAACGAAGTCAGCGAGGCGCTACCGCTCCTGCCCGGCGATGTCTATGGCCTCTCCAAGCGACTCTGCGAGGAGCTGGCGGAGACTTATGGGCGGCGCTGGGGCGTAACCACCGTTGCCTTGCGGTTGGGGATGTTTGTGCCCGAGGGAAGTTTGGAGCGCTATGGATTCCGCTTACTCTATGGCGGCGTGGATGATCGCGATGTAGCCCAGGCCGCCCTGCTCGCCCTGACTCACACCCCGGACGGAAACTTCGATGCCTTCAATATCATGTCCGAGGTGCCGTTTACCGCCGAAGACCTCAAGCCATTGCGTCAGAACCCCATGGCCGTTTTAGAGAACTACTACCCCGGTCTCCGAACTACCCTGGAAGCACGAGGAATCGACCCGCTGCCTTTGCTCTGGGGGCGAACCGTATGGTCGGTAGAGAAGGCGAAGCGACTGCTGGGCTACAGGCCCCGCTACAACTTCGATGGTTTCCTGCGCGCCCTGCAATCCGGCGAGGCGGGGTACTATCCCTACGCCGGGCTGCCTTGGTGGGGAGTCTGACAGGGATATACTGGCTGCTATGCGAGGGACGAAACTTACCGTATCTATCAAGGCAGTGGCGTTCGCCATTAAAGGGAACCTGCCCGAGGACATCAAGCTGGAGCGGCTGCGACTCTTTCTCCAGCAAGAAGCCGAGCGTAAGGGGATTCGCCTGGATGTCGAAGAACCCGTGCTGCAGGGGCGTGTGGACGGTAAAGACGAGTTCTATTTCTACAACGCCCCCAAAGGCCGCCCGCTCGTGATTCCTGAGATACCCGAACTCTAGCTCAGAGTTCGGGGAGCAGGCTCAGCACAGCGTTTGCATCGGCAGGGCGCTCTGCAGGCTCCAGCGCCAGGCACTGCATCAGCACTGCGCAAAGAGCCGGGTTGTTTTCCAAAGCCGTGGCAAGCTCCGCTGTTCGGAGCTTGCCTTCCGCAAGGCAGGTCAGTATCTCCTCCCACTCCTGCTCCTGGGAATAATCCCCGATGACTTTTCCAGTGAGAGCGTGAAAGACAACCGAGGCCAAGGAGAACACATCGGACTGCGGCGTGGCTTGAGCGAGTCTATCGGCCAGCATAGCGCTACAGATTTCCGGGGCGTTGAAATGGACCAGCCCTCCCCGGAAATTCTCCATTGGCCGCTGTGTCGATTGCGCCAGCCCGAAATCTATCAGAAGTATTTCGCCATTCTCCTGGCACAGCAGATGCGCAGGCTGCAAATCCCCGTGCACCCAGCCCGCCGAGTGCAGAGCGCCAAGGCACGCAAAGAGCGCCCGAACTGTATTCGTGCCCTCGTCTACCGATAGCCTACCGCTATGCGCGGCCTTCAGCGGCTCCGTTGCTGGCCTGCCGTCTACCCAGTCCGTAAACAAAAAAGAAACCGGCTCCTCGGTGCGTGGCAGGACTCCAAACTGTGGCTGAAAAACACAGGTAAGGCTCTCTAGTTCACTTAGCACTGTGTACTCCCGGTGCAGGCTCTCTGTGGATGGCGCGACACTATCCCCGGTGCGCACGGCCAGCTTCGCCCGCAGCACCCGGTTATCCCTCAGAGCGACCTTCCAGACCTCGGCCCCTCGCCGCGCCGATATTGGCTCCGCGCTCAGAACCTCCCTGGACTCTACAATCCTGGCATATTGCAGAACATCAAGGAGAAGAGGAGAGGGGGGCTGGCTCATGCTGGACGAGTATACCTGGTAGGGGGAACCCGGACTCTCTAGCTCACATAAGCAACGTTAGAGACGTGAGGCGAAGAAAGGAAAGTAGTGCTATGGCAGCTATTTCAAGAATCACTCCCAATCTATGGTTCGACCGCGACGCCGAGTTCGCCGCCAGATTTTACGTGGGGATTTTCAAGAACTCCCACGTGGGCGCGATTACCCGCTATGGGAAAGTCGGTCAGGAAGTTCACCATATGGAGCCGGGTTCGGTAATGACGATTGAGTTCGAGCTAGACGGGCAACCGTTTATGGCGCTCAATGGCGGACCGGCGTTCAAGTTCAATGAAGCTGTCTCGTTTCAAGTGGACTGCTACACGCAAGATGAAGTGGACTACTACTGGGAGAAACTATCCGAAGGAGGAGATGAGAGCGCACAGCGCTGCGGCTGGCTCAAAGACCGCTTCGGGGTCTCCTGGCAGATAGTTCCGGTAGTGCTACCCCAGCTACTGGCCGAGCCCGACTCTCCCAAGACAGAGTCCGTGATGCGGGCCATGCTCCAGATGAAGAAGCTCGAAATCGACGAGCTACAGCAAGCCTACCTGAAGCACTGAACCTATGGCATTACAAAAGAGTGTTTCCTCTGGCATGGCTCCGGTGGAAGGGACAGAGCTGTACTACGAGGTTGCTGGTGAGGGAGAACCTCTTGTTCTACTCCATGCTGGCTTTGTGGATTCCCGCATGTGGGACCCGCAGCTCGCACCGCTGGCCGAGCGCTTTCGTGTAGTGCGCTACGACCGGCGCGGTTGTGGGAAATCTGCACTCACGGGCGGCTCGTTCTCCTATCGAAAAGACCTTCAGAGTCTGCTGGATTTTCTGGGCATAGAGCGCGCCCACTATATCGGCTGCTCCGTAGGCGGCGAAACCGTTATCGACTTCGCCCTGGAGCATCCAGAGCGTGTGAACTCTCTGGTACTCGTCTCGTCGGCACTTGGAGGTTACCCACTGCAAGGGGAGATGCCACCACTGCTGAAAGACTTTATGGCAGCGCTACAGGGGAAACAGATCGAGCGCGCCGCAGATCTAGCTGTGCAAATCTGGATAGATGGCCCCAAACGCACAGCAGAGCAAGTAGACCCTGCCCTGCGCGCCTTTGCGCGTGAGATGAGCCTGACTGCTCTGGCGGGCATCTTCGCGAAAGAAGAATCCCTGGAGCCCTCCGCCTATGAGCGCCTGAAAGACAATCAACAGCGGCGAGCTTTTCCAGCACTTGTGGTTCTGGGAGCGCTGGACGATGACAGTATTCTACAGATTGGTGAGCTACTTACCGAGCGCCTCGGGGCAGAGAAGTTCCTTATCCCCGAAGCGGCGCACTTACCCAGCCTGGAAAAGCCCGACAAGTTCCTGACGAAAGTTCTAGAGTTCCTGCACGGCTGAGAGGCTATGGTTGTTCCCGCTCGTGGAATTTCCGAGAGCCGGGGGCAGGATATTTTCGCGCGGCGTCATCCAGTACCAGCACCCAATCTGGTCCATCCGTGGGAGGCAGGAACTCACGCTCGTTTTCTTTGGGAAACTGGCTGATTCGCTGTGCCTTGCCGGTGCGCGGATCGAACCAGTGCGCTACCACACTGCTCCCGCTCAAGCTAGAGAGGCGTACGCGTACTGGCTTGCCTGCAGGCAGGTAGAAAAAGGCATAGGTGCCCTGGTTGTCTCGGAGAGCCTGCACATGCTCGCCGCCTACTCCCACTTCGGATGCCAGGAGAGATTGATCCGGCATGCGGGTTAGAAAAGGCCGAGACTCCAGTAGGCGTCGGGCATGCCGAACCTGCGTCGCTCCCTCGAACTGTAGCGCTTCTGACCACGGAATATTGGCTTCCACCATCGGCTTACGGCTTTTATCCCAGAGCTGCCAGACCTCATTGCAGCCGTAGGTATGACCGCAGGCGCCTGCGAACAGGCACCCATATAGAGACTTCCGCACATCGAGTGCATCTAGCAGCGGGCCGCTCGGCTCCAGCCAGTAGCGATTCCGGATATGCTCATAGGCCGGTTCGCCGTTCAGGCAAGGTTTCGCGGGTGAGAGTGCCCAGTCTCTGGCAATTTCGTCGTATACGGGTAAGTCGCGGGCATGACCAGTCTGCCCCATATTGAAATCCAGCCAGCTATCGGTATGGAACCAGCGTGACGACGACAATATGGCGGTGGGATGAAACGTAATAAGCTGGCGCTTCTCACAACCACGCTGAACACCATCTGCCATAGCCCTGGTAATCTGTCGGTGGCGCTCGCTCTCAATCGCCCGGTCGCCATCCAGAATCCAGAGAATGGGTGAGTCCTTATAGCGCCGCCCAATCCACTCACCGTACTTCTCCGTGTTCTCCGGAGTGAAGATTTCTGGACCCGGTCCCCATTTCAAATTCCACTTATCTCCCCAGGTCGGCACCATACCGATATACAGCCCACGCCGCTCCGCCTGCGCCACAACCCAGTCCACATGCCGAAAATACTCTTCTACCGGCTGCAGCGGGTCTAAGTTACGCAGGGGGAGATGTCCATACGGATTAGGAGCCGTGAGGCCATCTAGCTCGGCCAGTGCTACTGCTTGAATAACCGTGAACCCCTGGCGCGCTCGGGTGGCCAGATAGCGGTCCGCCTGTTTCCGGTCCAGCCTGTGGAACAATTCCCAGGCGGTATCTGCCAGATAGAAAAACGGCGTGCCATCTGCTTTTAGCAGCGAGCGGCCATCGGCACTGACACGGAGAGAGGGCAAAGTAGCGGCAGAGAGTTCGGAGTTAGCCAGAGGCATAGAACCTGTAGTTCGCCGAGAATACCCTGTTCTACTTCCTGATAAAGTAGCATTTGTGCTCGAAGAACACACCATTTGTAGTCCCACCACTGGTTACTGTCGCAAGGTCTGGTACTTACCCGGCGTTACCGGCGACCCCGTAAGAATCGGTCTGTTCTTAGATGGTGAGTTCTACGTAGACCGCATGGAGGCACCGGCGGTCCTTCAGCGCCTGCAAGCCGAAGGGAAGCTACCACCTATGGTCTGTGTGTTCGTGTCGCATTTAGATGGAGCGGCACGGCATATCGATCTGACTTGCAACCCTCGCTACACGGACTTTCTGGTGGGTGATGTACTGGCCTGGATGCGGGAGCGCCACCCAGAGCTGCTCACCGGCGGGCATCTTGTAGCAGGAATCAGTCTGAGCGGATTGGCGGCTGCCCACACTGCCCTGAATCACCCCACCATATTTGCCCAGTGCCTCGCTCACTCTGGCTCCTTCTGGTGGAACCAGGAATGGCTGCTCGCTCAGCTATCCGAAGCCCAACCGAGCAAGCTGGCATGGTGGCTCAGTGTCGGCTGCAAAGAAACCGAAGCAGGCATCAGTCATCCGCCCAGCGGATTACAGCAGGAGGTAACACAGATTGCGGCCTGCGAGAGGTTCGCGCGGGCGCTCCGCACTAGAAACCACACAGTCCATTTTCACCAATACGATGGCGGCCACGAAATAGAGCCCTGGAAAGCCGAGCTACCCGAAGCGCTGACCAGGCTTGCGAAAAATGAAATCAAGTAGAGAACAGCCGGGGGTAGTGAGACGCCATCTCTAAAAGCTCCGTATTGGAGTAGGTCTTCCGCTCAATAGGCTGCCATTCGTTGGTGGAGAGTGAGGTATCCCAGGGGCAGATAGAGCGCATCCAGTCTAAGTGCGCGTTTAGCTTTCCTGTGACCGGGTCACGGCGGGTGTAGTGTAGAATCTGGCAGTTGTGAATACGGTCCTTCGGGTCGTGTGAGCCTATCAAGCGGTCCATCTCCGAGACTGGTAGCCGCTCAATAAGGTGCCGCGCTTCCCAGAGAACCCCTTCGTGAGTAACGACAAGTGCGCGCTGCATGGAATACTTGCGGTGCAGAATCTGCTGAATGCGGTCCCACTTGAGTGAGAGGTCCTCTAGTGCCTCGCCATGCTCCGCGCGCCAGAGATAGGGGTAGCGCTGCCGCCGCTCCAAGGACTCTCCGAATCGCTCCTGCTTCTCCCGGAAAGGAAGCGCCTCTAATTCACCAAGGCTTCGCTCCCGCAGATACAGATAGGGGTGCCACTGTGCATCCGGGATTTCTAAGTAAGCCGCAGTCTCCATGGCTCGCACGTACTCGGATGTCATACAGACATCGAAAGGGAGCCGGGCTTCTTCGCGCAAGCAGCTTCCCGCTGCCTTTGCCTGCTCAATGCCCCGGTCGGTCAGATGCCACTCAAAGCTGTGGCGCTCCAGGTGCTCGCGGGTAAACAGGCTATCGTCTCCCTGGCGTGACCGTGCGTTGACCAGGTTCCCTTCGGACTCTCCATGGCGGACCAGATACAGGTCCTCCGGCATAGGCATAACCGCACCTCCTGAACTCTATCCCTACCACAAAAACGTTCACTCAGAAAGGTCAGCCATAGGAAGCACCTCCGTTTGGGTAATACGCAGCACATACAGGTTGCGCCCGCCTGCCTTCAAGTTCTGATCCTCGGTCACGGTTTCTAAAAGTGCTGCGGCACTGAGCGCCGTGGTCCGCATTTCACTTTCGCCTTCGAGGCCATCATCGCCGATCTGGGCTATGGTGAGCAAAATCGGCGCATCTGGCTCGTTTTCCGCCAGGGCTTCCAGGCTTTTACGGGCTTTGACAACATCGAAGCGATACTCCGGCGGCAAGACGATGCTCATGAATGTATGTTACCGGAAAGCAATAGTGCCAGAACGATAATTGTATTCGCCATTTTTCTAACATCGTATTTGGCGCGGTATCACGTGGTATGAGAAAGGCATGCAAACAATCTCAGACACTGCCGTCGCGCTTGCCCGCCATCCCACTGATTACCCACGACCCGTACTTTTCTGTATGGTCGTTCAGCGACCGACTCAACGATAGCTGGACCCGCCACTGGACCGGTACGACCCAGGCCCTGACCGGTTTTATTCGCATCGATGGTAAAGCCTATCGCTGGGCCGGAACCTCGCCTGCGGTACAGGCTCCCATGACACAAACCAGGGTGACGGTTACTGCTACGCGCACCACCTATACCTTTGAGCAAGATGGCGTGGCGCTGACGATTACGTTTGTCTCGCCGCTCTTAGCGGATGATTTAGATCTGCTCAGTACCCCGGTCACTCATGTACTGCTGGAAGCGAAGGCGACGGATGGTAAGCCACACTCTGTGGCAATCTATATAGACACCACCGGGGAGTGGGTGGTCAATCAGACCGGGCAATCCGTGACCTGGAGTCGGCATCGGCTGGGTGGCATGGAGGTGCTGAAGCTGGGCACCAGTCGAGCCAGCCGGTTCTGAAGACCGTAGGCGATGATGTCCGAATCGACTGGGGCTATCTCTACATGGTTGCTGTTGGTGCCACCAGCGCTCTCACCAGCGATGCCGAAGCCCGTGGCGCTTTTGCGCAGAAGGGCATCTTACCGGATCAGGACAGCCTGCGTATGCCGCGCCCTGCCAGTGATGAATGGCCGGTAGCCGCGCTTGTTTTCGATGTGGGGGAGGTCGGAGCGAGTCCCACGCAGCGCAGCCTGCTACTGGCCTATGACTCCGGCGAGTCCATCGAATACTTCCGTCGCCCGCTCAAAGGCTACTGGCAGCGAAGCGGTGCGACTATCGCCGATGCGCTGATGATGAGCCACACGCAGCAGAAATCGATTCTGGCACGCTGCGATGCCTTCGACCAGAAGATTCAGAAAGAAGCGGTCGCCGTTGGTGGTGAGGGGTATGGTCTTCTCTGCGCCCTCGCCTATCGCCAGGCAATCGCTGCGCATAAGCTGGTGGCGGACATAGACGGTTCTCCGCTCTTTTTCTCCAAAGAGAATTTCTCCAACGGCTGTATCGCCACGGTGGATATCACCTACCCATCCGCCCCACTGTTCCTCTGGCTGAACCCGGAGCTGCTCAAGGGCATGATGACTCCACTGATCAACTACGCCGCCTCGCCCCGCTGGAAGTTTCCGTTCGCCCCGCATGACTTAGGCACCTACCCCAAGGCTAATGGGCAGGTCTATGGCGGTGGAGAGCGCACCGAGCAGGACCAGATGCCAGTGGAAGAATCCGGAAACCTGATGCTCTTAGTGGCGGCCATTGTGCGTGCGGAAGGCAAGCCGGACTATGCCCGTGCCCACTGGCCGACCCTGATGAAGTGGGCGGAGTATCTGAAGAGCAAGGGCCTGGATCCGGAGAACCAGCTCTGTACCGATGACTTCGCCGGGCACATGGCGCACAATGCCAATCTCTCTATCAAGGCGATTCTAGCCATTGGAGCGTTCGCGCAGCTGGCTCAGAAGCTGGGTATGGGTGACATTGCCCGCACCTACCGAAAAGAGGCGGAGCAGATGGCCTCTCAGTGGGAAAAACTCGCCTGGGATGGCGACCATGCCAAGCTAGCGTTCGACCGCGCGGGCACCTGGAGCCAGAAGTACAATCTGGTCTGGGACGGGCTCTTAGAGCTGAAGTTGTTCTCGCCGGAGATGGTCCGTCGCGAGGTGGCCTACTATCTGACGAAGCAGAATGCCTATGGTCTGCCGCTGGACTCCCGCAAAGACTACACGAAATTAGACTGGTGCGTGTGGTCAGCCACACTTACGGAGAACCGGGGGGATTTTGACCGCTTAATCGCGCCGCTGGTTCGCTGGCTAGGGGAAACTCCGTCACGGGTGCCTATGACTGACTGGTACGACACCAAGACTGGTCAGCAAGTAGGATTCCAGGCGCGCTCTGTGGTGGGTGGGCTTTACCTGCCGATTCTGAAGAAAGCCTGGAAGCGCTAGACCAGAAAGGACAGCGCCCCGGTGGGAATCTAGACACCGGGACGCTGTTGCCATTTCAGCCTGTTTTTACGGCTGGGTGGGGTTTCTGCGCCAGAAGTTGTTGTTGTACGACTTCCAGGTCTGCTCGGGGCGTAGCCACTTGGCATGACCATCCGCAAACGCGATGTTGCCGCCGCCGGCGTGCCGTGCCTTGAACCGTGCCTGCTGGCTGGCATCCGGGAGCGCCGAGTCATCGAAGGCCCAGGGCTGCGGATACAGACCACCACGAGACGGTACACCGCTTGCACGCGCCGCTTCCGCAATCACAATGAACTCCGCCGGGCGGTCTAGAGCCGCCAGAGGGGTGGTCTCATTGAACCCGAAGTCCGGGTTGTTGGTGTACCACACGCGCTGAGAGGCATTGAGTAAGTTGGCCTCGTTATGGTTGTTGCCGTAGTCCGTGGTAAACCAGCGACCGGCGGCGGGAGCGGGCCAGGCCGGGGCGGACGGGCACTTGAAGATCTGCGCGTTCTTTACGTAGGGCTCCAGCTTGGTCTTGTAGCTATAAGGAGCGCGGTCCACAGCAGTATCCGGAACAGAGGCGGGTGCGGTGCGCTCGGTCACATGCGGGTAAAACGTTTCATCGTAGTCCTGCAGGTACATCTGGAGCGCGGTACCAAGCTGCTTGGTGTTGGATAAGCAGGAGGTCTGGCGGGCTTTCTCACGAGCCTGGGCGAACACAGGGAAGAGAATCGCGGCGAGGATCGCGATAATCGCAATCACGACCAGCAGTTCTATAAGCGTGAACCCGGAGCGGGAAGGTAGGTTGATTTTCATAGTGAGTCCTTCCGGCATTACCTCCCGAGGTCGGGTCAGAAGCCGATTTTTCAATCTGATGTATTTCGGTCGAATTTATGGAATTTGTCTAGTGTAAGTTAATTTATCGACTTTGTCAACTTTATCTTTAGGGCTCATCAGGGTACTGGCGTAGGGAATCAGTGTGCCCAGTAGCTCCAGAGAGCGGAGAGAGTGCTTCATGACTCAGCTCCGGAGCGTCTATCTGGCAGAGTAGCTCATCTAGGCCGAGCGTCTGATGCCAGTGAGTGAGACAATCTCGTACCTGATCCACATCTCCGCTAGCCACATTCAAGTGGGTTAGCAGATCGCCATGGGGAGCCATGCTGCCAGACTCTATGAGAGTCAGACGGGTGATCAGAGGCTGGGTAGCCACGCGGGCTTCTTGCCAGGAGGGGGCCACATAGACCAGGCGTAGCGCGGCCACGAGACCTGTATGTCTTCCTGGGCCTGCACGATAGCAATCAAGGCGCTGCAGGTGGTTTTCGGTGCCACCCACGCGCGGCAGCAGCAGGCCGTAGCCCGATTCGGCAATCCAGCCCGGTGTCGTGCTGCCTCCGGCAATATAGAGCCGCCCGGCAAAAGCCTCGGCGAAGTGCGCCGCGCTTGCTTGGGTAAGCTCTACTCGCTCTTCGGCAGAGGCGCCGAAGGCCTCCCACGAGGCAGTATCGCCGGACTCACCAAAGCCCAGGCCAAGCTTCAACCGCCCATTCGTGAGCGTGTCTACCAGCTCCACATCTTCTTTCAAGCGGGCGAGATTGTAGAACGGAGCGGGCAGCACGGCAGTGCCCAGCTTTAGAGACCGGGTAAGGCCGCTCAGCCGGGCAATGAGATGCAGAGGTGATGTCAGTCGCCCGTACTTTCCAAAGTGATGCTCGGCGAACCAGGCCGTATCGAAGCCCAGAGTCTCCGCTAGCAGCACGCGCTCTTCTATTGCGCCCAGCACGTCCCCTAAAGAGCGCTGAGGCGTAGCGTTCACATCGAAGAAAAGCGAGAGTTTCATGGCAAGGTATCCCGTTGGCCGGGACCGCCTCCCGATCACGACCTGGCTTTACCCCAGGGTATCTAAGCCGGGTTCCGTGTGTACGCAGAGGCGGTCTATTCCCACAGGAGCGGGATACAGCGCGGCCTCTCGGTGGCAAGTCAGCCGTAGGAAAACGGGATTCAGCGCAAGCGCAGTTTCTCCGTTTTGTCAATCTGAACAACCAGACCATCCTGAATAATGATTTGAACGCTGCCGTAGCGAATGCTGCGGATAGCGTTCTCTATCTCTGCTAAAGGAAGGTCCTTTTTGTCCGAAACAGGTTCTGCATCTTTCGGGTGATTTTGAGCGGAAGTATCGCTCATAGCATGCCTCCCTTTCGTCAGGAGAGTCGGTGAAAAAAACGGGCGAGTGGGCGTTTGGGGATTGCTGCGGTGTCCTTCCTGGTCGCGCCCGCTACCAGGTACCGCCTATACATAGAACACAACAACACCCCCGACGTCGGAGGGGGCTCTCTACAGGCTGATTATGCTGTGTTCGTTTCATAGTAAGTAAATTCGACTGAAATAGTCAAGAATTTCTGAATTCAGTCTATCATGGGCTTTTTTACTTGTCAAAGTGGCCCGAAAAGCCGTTCTTGACAGCAAAAATGTTCCATGATAGCTTGATATGCAATAAATTCGACTAAAAAAGTCGAATTAAGAACGTTTCCGTAGCATCGTCTGCGGAATCGGTCCACCTGACAACGGGAGGCCAGCTTGCTTTAGAAAAGCAAACTGGCCTCTTACTGTGTCTCTAAGATAAGTGCTATGCGAAACTGGAATGTAAATGACTTCTCGTATTGGCTGCCAGAAGGCTTGGAGTGTCTGTTCTGGAAGTGCCAGGGAAGCCCCGAGCGCTCTCTGCACCCGATGAGCAGAGGGCGCTGGTCGGGTTGGTTGGTATAACACATCGCATGAGCCTCTTTGCCTCGGGCACCAGTACCCTTACCCATCTGGAGTGCAGTAAGACCGGCGAGCTTTATGAAGCCGATATGCTGCAGAACCTCAGCAAGACAGGGGCGCCACTACTGGCTCGCTACGACCTTAGCCGCGCCGCCACTCTCTTCTCACCGGAGTCATTGCAACGCAGCAACGTACCCAATCTCTGGCGCTACGCACCTGTGCTTCCCGTGCGTGACCCTGCTTTCGTGGCCTGTTTAGGCGAGGGCTGGACTCCACTGATAAAAACCGACTTACTCGGCAACCGGCTGGGGCTTGCCAATCTCTATGTCAAAGATGAAGGCGTGAATCCTACTGCCTCGTTCAAAGCGCGAGGAATGGCTGTCGCGGTCGCACGTGCCCGTGAGTTAGGGGCGAAAGAGTTTGCGGTCGGTACGGCGGGCAACGCCGGGAGCGCGCTCTCGGCGTACTGCGTGGCAGCGGGCCTCACAGCGCATGTGGCCATGCCCCGCGATACCCCACGGGTGATTATTGCCGAGTGCGAAGGCTACGGGGTTGACTTAACCCTTATAGATGGGCTGATTACTGATGCCAACGCCCATGTGCAGAAGGGAGTCCGCGACCAGGGCTGGTTCGATACCGCGACTCTGCGCGAGCCCTATCGGATAGAAGGCAAGAAGACCATGGGCTATGAGCTGTTCGAGCAGCTTGGCGGCACTCTGCCCGATGTGATCGTCTATCCTACCGGCGGTGGCACCGGGTTAATCGGCATGTGGAAAGCGTTCGACGAAATGGAAGCTATGGGCTGGATCGGTGAAGAACGCCCGCGCATGGTCAGTGTGCAGGCAGAGGGCTGCGCTCCGATAGTCCGCGCGTTCGAAGCCGGAGCCGAGTCTGCCATACCCTGGGAGAATGCGCATACTGCCGCCAGTGGGCTACGTGTGCCCCGTGCCATTGGTGACTTTCTGATTCTGCGCGCCGTGCGGGAGTCTGGGGGAACGGCTATCGCGGTTAGTGAGTCTGCTATACGGGCTGCCTGGGCCGAGTTTGCCGGAGCAACCGGTATCTACGCCGCCCCGGAAGGCGCGGCGACTCTGACGGCGCTGAAGCTGCTGCATGAGCGTGGGCTGGTAGCCGCACACGAGCGAATTGTATTATTTAACACGGGGAGTGGCCTGAAATACCTGGAAGCCTGGGAGCAGGCGTAGCAGCAAAAGATATAATTCCCTGATGGCTGATGTATCGCCCACTCCGCATCCTGCTGAAGCTGGAGTGCGCTCTACCCTGATTGGAATCGGGGTCAATGTTGTGCTTATGGTTGCCAAGGCTGCCGCCGGGATACTGGGCAACACCTACGCCTTGATTGCCGATGCGATTGAATCCGGTATGGATGTCGTGTCATCGGTTCTGGTACTCATTGGCCTCAAGGTGGCAGCGATGCCCGCCGATGAGAACCATCCCCAAGGGCATGGCAAGGCAGAACCCCTGGCCACGGTGGTGGTCTCCGTGTTTCTGTTTATTGCTGCCTATGAAATAGGCAGGCAGAGCATTCATGAGATTATCCATCCCCACACCATGCCCGCGCCCTGGACCCTGATTGTTCTGGTAGCAGTAGTTCTCATAAAAGAGATACTGGCCCGCTATATCGCGCGTGTGGGTGGTGAGTCTGATAGCGGAGCCGTGAAAGCAGATGCTGCGCATCAGCGAGCTGATGTGATTACTTCGGCGGCAGCGTTTATTGGTATCTCTATTGCGCTGCTGGGGCACCATTTCAGCCCGAACCCACGCTGGTCCAGTGCCGATGACTGGGCGGCTCTGCTGGCCTCGGTTTTTATCGCCTACAACGGATTTATGATCTTGCGCGGAGCCATCTATGAGTTGACCGATGCGCACCCCGACCCCGAACTAGAAACTGAAGTACGGCGAGTAGCTGCCACCGTACCCGGTGTGGCGGGCTTAGATAAGTGCTTTGTAAGAAAAATGGGCTTCGATTACTATGTCGAAATCGATATTCGGGTAGACGGTGAGCTAACGGTTGCGCGCGGCCATGAAATCGCCCATGAAGTGCAGGATGCCGTGCGTCAGCAGATTCAAGACAAGAGGTTCGCCCGGGTCCTGGCCCATGTAGAACCGGCTCTCCCTGCTGTGCCATCTCCTGCGTGAGTATCTCTTGCGGAAACAGTCTTGTGATTTGCTCATTTGTGGGTAAAATGAGCAAGAATGGAACAGGCTAGAGACGAAGTCATTCTGCGTACCCTGCTACGTGAAGGCACGGTTGCCGTGGAAGAGCTGGCGGAGCGACTGCAAGTCTCGCCGTCCACCGTCCGCCGGAGTCTGCGCGAGCTAGAAGGCCGCGGGCTCTTGCGCCGAACCCATGGCGGCGCAGTCTCTGCCGAATCCTCACTGTATGAACCGTTCCGCTACGATGCCTCGTTTCAGGAGCAAGAACGCTTGCGCTCCGAGGAAAAGCGACGTATCGGACTGGCAGCCGCGTCACTGGTGCAGGATGGGGAGACTATCGCCATCTCCGCAGGGACCACAGCCACTCAGGTAGCCCGCTGCCTGCGCTATCGCTCCGGCATCACTGTAGTGACTAACGCGGTGAATATCGCCATGGAACTGAGCAACTGTCCCGGCCTCAGTGTTATCTGTACAGGTGGTGTACTGAGCGGCGGCTGGTTCTCTCTGCTTGGTCCGCTGGCGATCCGCTCTGTAGAAGAGATGTTCTACGACCGCGCTTTTATTGGACTAGACGGTATCCACCAGGAGCATGGTGTGACCTCGCGCCACCCGGATGAAGCGGCGCTCAACCGAGCCATGACCCGTCAGGCAAAGCAAACTATCGCTGTGGCCGACCACACCAAAATAGGGCGTGTGGCTCGTGCTCAGATCTGTCCTCTCTCCAGCATTGACCTGCTTCTCACCGACACCGGTACCCCGGCTGAGCAGGCAGATGCCTTTGCTCAGAATGATCTCGCTCTCCAGCGTATCTAATCGCTTCAAGTTCCTATGAATACTCTTCTCATCGCCTCGTGGCTGCTTGCCGCCCCCCAGAGCGACACGCACATCACGATTTCGCCATCGAAAGTGGTGAACCGAATCACGCCCTACATGTACGGCTCGTGCATTGAAGACGTAAACCACGAAATCTACGGTGGGCTCTACGCCCAGCGTATCTTTGGTGAGAGCTTCGAGGAGCCACCGCTTTCCCCATTTGCGGACTGGAACGCGTATGGCGGTAACTGGCGCTTCGACAGCGGTGCCCTCCAAGTCGACCCGGATGCCGGAGCGAAGCTAGTCCGCCAGGCGCCTCTCCTGGAAAACGGTACTGTGGAAGTGGATATGCGCTTCCCCGATACCACCGGAGAGATCGCAGGGCTGATTCTGCGTGTCTCCAACCCACGTACTGGTGCGGACTCCTGGAATGGCTACGAAATCAGCCTGAATCTGCGTAACCGCACCCTGCTTTTGGGGCGGCACCGCTATGACTGGGAAGCGCTCCGTACCGTCCCTGCTCCACTCGAAGTAGGCCGCTGGCACCACCTGAAGGTAGAACTGCAAAACGCTACCCTGCGCGTCTTTCTAGACGATAGCCCTACTCCCTTGCTAGAGCACACGGATGCCAGCCCGCTAGTTGGGCCTGGCTTGGTGGGTCTTCGTACCTGGAACTCCCGCGCCGAGTTTCGCCGCCTGACAGTTACCACAGGCGGAAAAACAACCACGGACGCTCTGGATCAGCCTGGCTCAGCCACACAGACTGTCAGCAGTCTCTGGGACCCTATAGTCACTGGCAGCGCCGATGCGAACTTCACCTGGGATGGTCCGCTCACCTTTGGTCGTAAAACAGCCTATAACTCTGCGCACTTCCAGCAGTTCTCGCACTCCGGGGGTGGGGGGACTGTGGGCATAGCCAATAGGGGACTCAACCGCTGGGGCATCTCCGTTCGAAAAAGTCAGCCCATGCAGGGGCATTTCTACGCAGATGCTGTGGGCGCCATGAACAGCACGGTCACAGTTGCGTTGCAAAGCGCCGATGGTGCGCGGACCTACGCCAAACTGCGTATCCCTCTGACAGAGAACAACGCCTGGAAGCGCTACGATTTCCAGCTAACTCCCACCGAGACCGATGCGAACTCTCGGTTCGTCATTCTCTTGGAGCAGCCCGGTAATGTAAAGGTAGATCAGGTCTACCTGAGCGATACCGGGAAAGCTCTGTTCGGCGGTGGCCCGTTTCGCGCGGACATCGGCAACATGCTCAAAGCGCAGGGCCTGACATTTCTACGCTATGGCGGCACTATGGTCAATGCGCCTGAGTACCGCTGGAAGAAGATGATCGGCGACCGAGATAAGCGCCCGCAGTACCGGGGGCACTGGTATCCGCATTCTACGAATGGCTTCGGCATTGAAGAATTCCTGCAGTTCTGCGAATCCGCCAAAATCGAGCCCGCGTTCGCTATCAACATCGACGAAACCCCGGAAGACGCCGCAGACTTAGTGGAGTACTTGAACGGCCCAGCGACATCTACCTGGGGGGCGAAACGTGCCGCGAACGGCCACCCGAAGCCCTACAACGTCCGCTATATCCAGATAGGCAACGAAGAGGGCCTGGATGGTAACCCGGATTGGTATCGGCGCTATCTGGAGCGCTTTAAAATCCTCTATGCCGCTATGCGCCCGCGTGACTCAAGAATCAACTATGTGATCGCTGCCTGGTGGAACCCGGACCAGCCTATCTGTAAGCAGATCGCCCAGGAGCTAGGCGATAAAGCCGCGCTCTGGGACCTGCACGTAGGCGGCGACAATCTTCGCGATGCCGACGGTGTGGACCGGACCCTGACCCAGATGAAGCGCCTCTTTGCTGAGTGGATTCCCGGCTCGCCCATGAAAGTCGCCATATTCGAGGAAAACGGTAACCGCCACGACTTCCAGCGTGCCCTGGGTCATGCGCGTATCTTGAACGTGACTCAGCGCCACGGTGACTTCGTGCTCATGGACTGCCCCGCCAACGGCTTACAGCCTTTGGGGCAAAACGACAACGGCTGGGACCAGGGCCAGATCTTCTTCCTGCCCAACACCGTGTGGGGAATGCCACCATACTATGCTCAGCAAATGGCTGCACAGAACCACCTGCCCGTGCGCGTGGCCTCGGAAACCATCAGCCCCAACGGAGATTTAGACGTTACCGCCACAAAGAGCGAAGATGGTAAGACTCTGGTGCTCAAAATCGTTAACAGCGGAGCTACCGTACACCGCGCCACGCTGAACCTGGGCGAGTTTATCCCGGTTACCTCTGCAGAAGTCTGGACCCTGATCGAGAACCTGCAAACCGTAAACACTCCCGGCGCTCCCGATCTGGTACGCCCGAGTCGCAGCAAACTCGCTGTTTCGGATTCTACTTTCGAGTACGCTTTTAAGGGGCAGTCCTACACCATTTTGCGCTTCAGAAAACGGTGATACCTCTCCCCCTAACCCCCTCCCCTGCCCTGAAGAGGGAGGGGGTTAGGGGGAGAGGTAATCTGGCAGCAGGTACAACACAACTTAAGGAACTATCAACGATGAACTGGTCAGAGAAAGTTGCTATTGTCACGGGGGAGCCTCTGGAATTGGAGAAGCCACTGTGCGAGAGTTTGCCGCAGAAGGTGTCGCCGTGGCTATCTTCGATGTGAACGTCGCTGCTGGAGAGCAGCTTGCCATGGAGTTAAGTACTGCCGGACATCGGGCCGCGTTCTACCACACGGATGTCTCGAACCCGGAAGCCTGCGCGGGAGCGGTAAATGCTGTCGTGGCGCAGTGGGGGCGATTGGATTACCTGGTGAATAGCGCCGTCAGCTTTATCGGCGCAGGTATAGACGCCACGCCTGCAGACTGGGATCGCAGCCTTGGAGTCAATGTACGCGGCACTGCCTACATGGCGCAAGCCTGTCACAAGGCCATGAAAGCCAGCGGTGGCGGGGCCATTGTGAACATTGCCAGCATCTCTGCCCATATCGCGCAGCCCAACCGCTGGACCTACAACGCCACCAAAGGGGCCGTGCTCAACATGACCCGCTGCCAGGCGCTGGATCTCGCGCCCGATCATATCCGGGTCAATGTGGTCAGCCCCGGCTGGACCTGGACCCCCGAAACATCACGCGCCGCCGAAGGGGACCGCGCCAAATGGGAGCCGATATGGGGCCGCTTCTGTATGCTCCGGCGTATGGGAGAGGCTAAGGAAATCGCTCGTGGAATCCTGTTCCTGTGTAGCGACGATGCGAGTTTCATAACCGGTGCTGAGCTGCCGATAGACGGTGGCTATATGGGCCTGGGTAGTGAAGGGCTAGGGGATAACTCGTCGTTTGCGGGCAGTGAGTGAAGCCGTGTTATGTCCGCGGGTTTTCAACCCGCGGTGCTCCTTGGGAGAAAAAAAAGACGCCCGGCGCTTCAGGAGCTTTCCGGGCGTGTGTTAGAAGGTGTTTTCTCGTGCGAGAACAGTATCTTGCAACTATGAGGCCAGAGCTTCGAATGCAGTAATTTCTTCTTCTAAAACCCGTAAAGCTCCCAGCCAGAAGGCTTCATCGGCCAGTGTAACTCCCAGGGGCGCTACCAGGTCCTGGGGAGATTGCGAGCCACCCTTAGAAAGCATCTCTAAATACTTGGGCACGAACGGTGCGCCCTGCTCCTGCCAGCGAGTGTAGAGTGCCAGGGCGAGCATCTCACCGAACGAGTAAGCGTAGACATAGAAGGGGCTATGGAAGAAGTGGCCTACATAGCTCCACCAGAGGCCGTGGCCTTCACCCAGAGCGACCGAGTCGCCGAACATGGCGCCGATTTTTTCCTGCCACAGAGAGGCCACACGAGCAGCGGATAGCTCACCCCCGGTACGCTCGGCGTGCATGGCCTGCTCGAACCGATACATCGCTATTTGCCGGAAGATGGTGGCAAAGGAGCTTTCGATGCGCTGGGCATAGAGCGTGCGCCGTTCGGCAGGGCTGGCCTGCTCCAGAAGCGCCGAGAAGACAATCTGCTCCGCCATGGTAGAGGCAACTTCCGCCATGGGCAGGGTGCCGTGGAAGTTCACCAATGTCTGCCCACGGGAGAGCCAGGAGTGAATGCCATGCCCCAGCTCGTGCGCCAGGGTCTGTACATCATCGGCCTTGCCCAGGAAGTTGGTGAAGAGATACGGATGATGGTCCGGGGTTACGTAGGAACAGAACGCGCCGCCCCGCTTACCCTTGCGCGGAGGCCCATCTATCCACGGGTTATCAAAGAAGACCTGCGCGGCATCTCGGTAGCTGGCGTCGAAGCGAGAAAACGCCGAGAGAATCGTCTCCTGCGCCTCCACCCAGGTGTACTGTCTCGATGAGGAATCCAGCGGCGCGTAGCGGTCATAGTGATAGAGCGTATCGTAGCCCAGGAGCTGGCGCTTGGCGTGATAGTAGCGCGCCACCAGGGGATAACCGCTCTCGGCAACCTGTGCCACGATTTCGGGTATCGCCAGATCTAGCTCATTGCTCAGGTGTCGGGAGTGCTCCGGGGAGCGATAGCCGCGCAGTCGATCCTCGGTAGCTTTGGACTGCACAATATTGTTATAGAGAAACGTAATGGTGCGGTTCTGTTTTTCCAGAGCATGAGTCAGCGCCTCGGCGGAGCGTTCGCGCAGGGAGCGGTCCGGGCTGCGCTGAAAATCCAGTGCTTCCGGCAGAGTCAGTTCACGCCCTTCGAACTCGACGGTGAGATTAGAGACCGTTTCCTCAAAGAGCCGCACTAAGGCCCGTGGGCCGGTGTTGGCCGTCTCTGCCAGGATGCGCTCTTCGGCTTCACTCAGGCGGAACTCAGCTTCGTCTTTGATACAGGTGAGGTAGTGGGCATAATTCGCCAGCTCCGGTGCGGCCTGCAACTCGTCCAGGCGTTTAACGCCGAGGGCAGCCAGTTCGATAGAGAAGAACAGCAAGGAAAGAGTGGCTGTGGTGGCTGCCTCGCGCACTTTCTGCAGAAACGCTCCGCTCTCGGGCGAGGAGTCTGCGGTAAAGCGCAGTCCGGCGTACACAGCGGCCCGACTGGCCTCTTGCTGTAGTTGCTCGCTGCTGGCGATAGCCTCGGCCAGCGCAGCAGGCGATAGGCTCTCTAAGTGGCCCTTGTAGCGAGTGGCGAAGTCTTCGGCGCCCTGGCGAACAGCATCGAGAGAGCTAAGCAGGCGAGGATCGCCGGGTGAGAGAAAGAGATCGGTTAAGTCCCAGGTAGGGGGAGCGGCATTCACTGCAATTGTTCTTCCTTGACGGGAGTTGGCAAACAGGCTATCATAGGTTTGGAGTCTGTGCCGTAATGAGGAGCGTTAGAATACTCAGAGACTTTCCAAAGCATCGGAGAATAGTCCAATGCGGGAAGGATGGACTGTGCCTGCATCGGCATGTCCTACTGACGCGCTCTCACCGTGATGTTTCTTAACACGCCCGCCTGCCGCCTGTGGCAAGCGGGTTTTTTGTTACTTAGAGGCAGAAAACGAAAGGAGCTTCGGGATTGCCATGGGGCAAGAGGTGCTGGTTCTTAATAGTGACTACGAGCCACTGAACGTTTGCAACCTGCGACGTGCGGTGGTGCTCGTCTACCTGGGCAAGGCAGACGTGCTGCATACGCAGGCAGAGGAGTTCGGTAAGGCGGAATACGAGGCCAGTCTGTTCTCGGCAGAGGGCGAGGCCGTCGTGCGCCCTTCCGTGGTCCGACTGCGCAGTCAGGTTCGGCGTCCCCTGCCGGAGCTGCGCCTGTCTCGCCGAAGCGTCTTCGCTCGCGACAATTACACGTGTCAGTACTGCGGTTCCACGAAGGAGCTGACTATCGACCATGTCATTCCCAAGCGTCACGGTGGTGGAATGTCCTGGGAGAATCTGGTAACGTGCTGCCGTCGGTGCAATACCAAGAAGGGTGACAAGCCCGCTGACAAAGTAGGCATGAAGCTGATGCGTGCTCCGCGCCGCCCACGCTACACGCCTTACATTGCACTGAATAAGTACGTCGCCGGTACAAAGCACGCGCTGTGGCGCGACTACCTGCCTATCTTCAATGATGTCGGTGGTGGGAGCGCCATCTTCGCGCAATAATTTGTCGTATCCATAGAAAACTCCCGTTGGCAATTGCCAACGGGAGTTTTTATTTTTCGTGACGGTGAAAATTACACCAGCGTACTGATGAAGTTCACCTGGCCCAGATGATAGCTGTTGTTCCAGTGAACCAACATCGCCACTTCGGGCAGGGTCATTTCATTGCCCCATGGCATTGCTACACTGGCCGTGTGGTCATCGGAGGTCAGACCGCCGATAGCTCCCGCCAGAGTCTCCGTATTCTCCGCAAGTTTCTCCAGAGCTAACTCGGGCGCCGCCGCCAGAGCGGCTTTGGCGGTGCTAAAGCCATCCAGCGGAGGGCAGGTCTTTTCCGTTAGAATCCCTGCCGCAAAGCCCGAGATCAGAGCGCACTCGGCGACTTGATCTGCGGCGCTTCGGCCCTTATCCATTACACTCCAGGTCGCTTTATCGCCCAGCCCGAGGGTCGCCTCACTCAGGTCGGCGGCAGACTTGCGCACCAACTCGATCATTTCGTCATTGGTCATGTTCGTTAAGCTCCTACGGCCAGGGGCGGAATGTGGCTGATCTGGCCCAACGATGGAAATTCGCCAGAAGTGTAGATAAGTCCTATGTAGATACTCTCTATTCCTGATGGGTTTTCATGAAAGCAAGTCCTTTTGGGGGCAGGGTAACTAAGAGTAACTAACCGGAATATTGGGAGTCAATACGGTAAGCGTTTACTAGACGATGAATGAAGTTCCCCTGAGCCTGGAGGAAGCCGCCATATTGATGGAGGTCTCCTGTACCGCTATTCGGTCTGCGATTAAGAGCGGCAGGCTGAAAGCGACCCGGAACGGGAACCGCTGGGAAATTCTCTTATCAGACCTGCAAAACGTAACGTTTCGCGCGCCGAACGGTAGCAGGGGAGCAGAAACAAGGCGCCAGGTAGATGAGATAGAGGCAGAGCAGTGGGTGAATCTCTTTGCAGAGAATGCCGCTCGAGAACAAGCGGAACAGGCCACGGAAAAGCGAGAGGAACAAGGAAGCGACAGTGCAATACCGGCTTGTAGTGCCAGAGGCGCGGCACTCCGTAAGTTCCGCAATGGAAGCGCTGCAGAGCTTCAGCGTGCTATTGCCTGCGCCATGGACTGGGTACATAAGTATAGGCGCCCCTGGTATGTGTGCCGAGATGCTGGCCGGTGGATAGTCTCTGAGAGAGTGGTAGAAGGTGGAGCCTATCTAGAGTTCACTGCAGTGGGCGCGGTGCATATCGGTACGGAAGGGTGAGCGCGAAAGCGCTGATTTACGAGTCATGCTCGTAATATCAGCGCCAGGACTAAGCTCCTTCTGCTAAGGTCTGAATATAGTTAATCTGACCCTCATGGTAGGTGTTGTTCCAGTACACAAACCGCACCAGATCGGCAAAACTATTCTCACCCCAGGGCAGAGTCATCGTTACGCCCCAGTTCTCGGCAGGGAAGGCGGCAATGGCGGCTAGCAGCTCATCCGTCCCCGAGTTCAGAAGCGCCAGGGCTTTCTCGGGAGTATCGTTCTCCGCTTTCAGAGCCACCATCTTTTCTCGATCAAAAGGCGGTGAGGACTGAGTCTTCAGTGACTCTGCGATAAGCGTGCTGAGAAAGCCACACTCCACGCACTGGTCTACCGCATTGCGGCCTTTACCCATGGGGTTCCAGAGTGCCTTTTCCCCTAACTCTGTGGTCGCCTTAACCAGCGCGCCGCTGGATCGTGTAATCATTCCGGTGAGCACTTCGCTCTGCATGCAAAACCTCCAGACGCCTGTTCTAGAGACCGGGAGCTTGCTCCTTCTGACTTTGTGTGATATTCTGCTCTCTTGGATAGATAGAAAACCTTTCCCGCAGACAGCCGGTGCCTGATTTCAGGCTTAAATAGAGCGATTCGCTCTGACCCGCCGAGGAGAAAGAGATAGGTTGAAGCCTCGCTTCCCTGCCTCCTGCCTCGGCTCTGCGCCGGGGTTTTTGTCTTTTTTGGAAGGAGGTGAAAACATGGCACAACCCAAGAAGAAAATCGGCGTCAAGCCCGAGATCGTAGACGGTATCAAGACCCTTCTGGCCGAGAGCGTGGCGGTTATTCTCACCGAGTACCGCGGACTTTCCGTTCCCCAGGCCGGAGATCTGCGCAAGAAACTGAACGATGGTACCGAAGCGGACTTTTCCGTGGTGAAGAACACGCTGTTCAAGCGTGCTGCAGCCGGCGTCTTCGAAATTACCCCCGAGCTGGACGCGGCCCTGAACGGCCCCACGGCTGCTATCTTCGCAAAGAAAGATAGCATCAGCACAGCCAAGGCGCTCGCCGATTACATCGCTGCCAACCGCAACACTCCCCTGAAGATCAAGGGTGGCGTTGTAGACGGTAAGTTCGAGACGGCTGAGGGAATCCAGGAGCTGGCCTCCATCCCGCCGCGCGAGGTTCTCCTCGCCCAGTTCGTTGGCGCATTCACGTCGGCTCTCGTGGAGCTGTTGGGCACTCTCACCAGCATCGCGGACAAGAAAGAAGCGGAAGGCGCTCCGGCATAGTACGGACCTTTCCAGATATTTAGGAACGAAACAATCATGGCTTTCAATACTGCAGATCTGATTGAGCAGATCAACGGTCTCACCGTTAAAGAGCTTCGCGACATCGTCAAGGAGCTTCAGGAAGAGTTTGGCGTAACCGCCGCTGTCGCCGCTGGCCCTGGTGGCGGTGGTGGCCCCGCCGCCCCGGTCGAAGAAGAGAAGACCGAGTTCGACGTTGTTCTTACGAGCGCTGGTGACAAGAAGATTCAGGTCATCAAGGTTGTGCGCGAGATCACCGGTCTTGGCCTCAAAGAAGCCAAGGAGCTGGTGGACAGCGCTCCCAAGGCGATCAAAGAGAAGACCGGCAAGGAAGATGCCGAGAACGTCAAGAAGCTTCTCGAAGCCGAAGGCGCTGGCGTCGAGATCAAGTAGTCTTACCACTACAGGTAAATCGAAAGCCGCAGAGCATGTACATGCTCTGCGGCTTTCTTTATGGGTAAAAATACTAGTTTGCGGGAACTCATCGTCGCTCTGGCGTGTTTTCTGCTACAGTAGTCATTGCTCTACTCGCAGTGAACGCGCGAGTGTGCATGAGATTCCTTCCTCTTTGGGTCGGGGCTATATGCCCCGGCCTTTATTTTTGGTTTCCCTACTTCCCCTTGAGCACTACCAGTGTAACCGAGGGGCATGGCACAGTAAGGGAGCCCGATAACTCGGCAGGTTTCTCCTCAATTTTATTTGCTGCAGTAAGCTCAAAGAGCCGTGCGCTGCCGGAGAGCCCATCTAGCTTGACTGTGCGCGTGCCGGACGATGCCTTGGCGATAAGCATTACCGTGACTTGCTTTGTCTTGCTGTCTGTAGAGGCAAAGGCAGAGAGGTCATCGGGGTCGGGTATAGTGCATGCTACCGATGTATCTCCAAAGCTGAGCCCCTTGCCGTCGGCGTTTCGGTAGAGCTGGAAGGCTTTATAGGTAGGAGTGTCTTTGCCGGGGCTTACCCAGCGGCAGGCCAGATCCAGACCCTCACGGCCTAAGATGCCCAGAATATCCGCCTGTGCGGTGGCGCCATTGATATGCTTCTCTGCGCCCCAGGAGTATTCGGTCAGGCCCAGTTTCGTGCCTGGGTAGTTCGCATCTCGCCAGGCTTTCATGCGTGGAATTAGCTTGACGGTATCGTTGATCCAGGTCTCATCTTTGTAGGCCGGGTCCCAGAGCGAGCGGGTGGAACGGTTGCGGCGGCGCTGCATCTGCTCAGAGACATCGTCGCCAAACTCGCCGCCCTGCGGATAGAAGTGCAGGGTGAAGACATCTAAAAGCCGCTTGCCGGTTTTCTTTTCTTCCGCGGCGAAGCGTGAGAGCAGATAGGGCATGGCATCTACGCCGCCGTGGGCTTTTCGATCCGGCAGGTTCGCGGGATTCCAGCCGTTCTTACCTGCCCACTGACTATCCGCGCCAGAATAGAGAAATCCGGTCCATCCCCATTCTTCCGGGCCGCAGACCTGGGATTTGGGAGCTTCCGACTTAATCATGGCTGCCGTGGAGCGTAGCTTCTCATAGAGATCGTCTAGCGTTACGCCTTTTGGCATTACGTCTCTATGGGTGCCCTGCCAGATGCCTGGTTCGTTGTCCAGCACAAAGTAGGGCACCTTTGGCGCCATGCTCTTTATCCACGGGCGGAAGAACTCCGGGGTGACAGGCTGGTTGGCATCGTTGGGATCATTGCCCGTAATCTCCGTGCCATCCGGGTGCTTGCCATTGCCCGAGTCCGGATTGTACTGGGAATCAGTCTTCTCCTGCGTACCGTATTTCTTCACCGAGTACGACCAGAGCTTGCTTCTATCCGGCTTGACCTTGGCTACCCACCCGATACAGGGAATGGTAATCATGGGCAGGCTACCCGTTGCTTTGCTATCGTCGATAAAGCGTGAGACGGCAGCACCTGGCGTAGGATCGTCGTTGGCTATCGACTGAAAGAACCAGTCCGCCGCCCGGTTGTCGCAGTTCTGCTTCCAGTTGTAGCGGGTTGTGGAGTTCCCCCCGAATCGATGCAGAGGATTCCGATAGCCTGCTCCATCTTTCATCGCAAAGCTGGAGCCATAGATGAGCGGCGAGATAGGGTGCCGGTTCTTCGCGACATCTATCTTTACGATAACTGCAGCATCCTGGGGTTGTTGGGGCTGACAGGCTATCAGCAACGGTAAAAGAAGCGAGAGAGCCGACATACGCACCTCCATGTGCTATTCCCAGCGCGCATTCTGCTGGATTTTCTCTACCATTTCAATGGCGGGTAAGGCTGTGGCGGCATCATGAATCGGTTCAGGAGAGCCACCACAGAGCGCCATGACATAGGCTTCATCAGGAGAGAGAGTGCGATGGTCCGCCGGGTCACCGATCTCAGTAGGGCCTCCTGATGCCCGGACATAGAGCTTCCGGTGTGGCGTCTTCATGCAGGCTCCAGGCCGCTGTTCCATGCTCTCCAAAAAGCAGGATGCGCTCGGTAATTTCCGGAGTATCACCCAGCAGAGTAACCGTCGCGCTGGCGCTGGACGCGAAGGTCAGCAGTGCCTGGCACTCAATATCCACCTCAGCTCCGCCCCGCTTGCATAAAACACCATCCGCATGGACACAGGGCTCGTTCATAAGGCGAGAGAGCAGGTCCAGCCAGCGAGGCGCCATTGTCTAATAAGAAGCCACCGCCTGCTTCGGGGTGTACCCGCCAGGTACGTTTGTGCTTTTCCAGCCAGGGTTGCGAGCGCAGGAGAGTGGCATGCCGAATACGGGCCTATGCGCCGCGCCGCTTGCTCTAAGAAGCGAGCATGCCCGCGTCCGCGCCGGGTGAAGCTGACATAGAGCGTTTTCCCCAGCGCCTCCGCCTTTTCCACTAAGCGCCGCGCTTCCACGCTCTCCGCCACGAACGGTTTCTCACAGAGTACAGAGACACCCGCATCTAGACAGGCATCTATCTGAGCGGCATGCTGACCGTGCGGCGTGCAGAGAACCACGCCTTCTGCCAGCTCCGAGGCGAGTAGGTCCGTTTCCGAGCGGAAGAGCTTGGGGCGACGTGGCAGGCGGGAGGCAAGACGAGAGAGAGCATCCGCATCGGGGTCGGAGATAGCGACAATATCCGCACCGGCAGCCAGCAAGCGCTCCCGATGGATATTTCCTACCTGTCCACAACCGATTATCGCGATACGCGGGTGACTGCTCATAGAACCGCTCAGAGGCCCAACTCCTTCAGGGCTGTGCGTATATTTGTCGCTGCTTCCTCGGGAGTATCCCCCAGCGGCTTCGGGGCCAGAACTTCGCAAGAGATATAGCCTGTGTAGCCCGCTCCCTTCAGGCCACGCAGAAATGCCGGTAAGTCAATCTCACCTGTACCGGGCAGCACGCGCTCCCCATCACGCGCCCCTGCCACCCCGACCCCTTTGCGGCATCGTTGATATGCACGTGCACAATCTTGGCATCAGGAAGTGCAGCCAGGTCGGCCTCGGTTGCGCCGGTGGTGTAGCAGTGGTAGCTATCTACCAGTAGGCCAACATTTTCGCGCCCAATACGCTCTATAAGAGTCAGGGTCTCGGGCATAGTTTCTACCCATTTGTTCTTGCCAGTAGCATTCACCCCGCCTGCGCGCAGGTGATGCGGTCCAACCCACTCCAGGCCCAGGTAAATGCCATGGGGGGCGAAGATATCGGCTACTTTGCCGAACCGACCAGCCACAATATCGGTCCATGTTTCGGGATCTAAATCCGTGGCAGGAAGCATCCAGGTGCAGCAGCGATTCGCGCCGATCTGCTCGGCGAACGCAGCCCCCTCAGCCAGGCTATCTAGTCCGGCATCGAACGCGGCATCGTCTTTGCGCCAGTCGATATCCAACCCGAAAGGGCCGAATTCTACGCCAAGCTCTGCGAACTTGGCTTCAGGCCTCTACGCCTCCCAGAGCCTCTGCCGCTTTCTTCGCCCCACCGATACCGAAGTCGATGCCCTTGAAGTCATGGCGCGCTGCTAGCTCAGCAAAGCCCAGAGTATCGAAAGAAGCGCCCAGTCCGGCCCCACAGAGAGAAAGTTTCATCGCCTTCTACTCTTCGACGTCGGGCCAGTCTATGCCTCCCCAGAAAGCGATTTCCCCGCAGGATTGTCCAGTATCCACACGTAGCCGGGACTGTCCGGGTGGACATTGGGGACCTGTTGGAAACCCAGGCGCTCACACATCCGATTGGAGGGAGTGTTATCCGGATCGATACCATTCGTCAGCCGGGGGATGCGCAACTCTTCAAACCCATAGCGCACTAACTCCCGACAGGCTTCCGTAGCATAGCCCTGCCCCTGGAACTCCTGTCCAAACGCATAAGAAAGCTCCACCATCAACGGGTGACAAAAGGCATCCGGGTCGTCTTCAAAGCGCAGCCATATGCCCAAGAAAAGCTGCAGCGCTACCAGCCCCAGAATCTGGTTGTCTTCTTTTCGAACCACACAGAGAAACCCCGGCTCGTCTTCCCCTTTCACCTGCCAGCGCCGGTGAATCAGCCATTCCCGTGTCTCCTGCTCGGTGCGGGTTCTGCCACAGTAGTATTTACACACCACAGGGTCGGAAAACACCACACGGTGAATCTCGAAGTCCTCGTCTGTGAACGGGCGTAGGTAGAGTCGTTCGGTTTCTAAGGGCTTCACTGCCAGAGGCTCTCCGGGGTGACCTCGCTCAGGCCACACTTCTGGAAATACTCCGCCACTCGGGTTAAGTCTCGCTGCAGAATCATCTCGGCGTTCGGGTTCTGCTCCAGCCGAATGACCTGTGGGAAGTCAATAAATACAGCGCGGCCTTCGTGCCACAAAATATTAAACGCGGAGAGGTCGCCATGGACCCACCCGCGCTCTTTGAAATGTCCCAGTGTCATGCGCACTTGCTTCAGTGCTTCCCTGGCCTGCGTGGGGGTAAGAGCGACTTCGCTCAGTGCCGGAGCCGCGCGCTCCTCTGACCCTATGAACTCCATAAGCAGAGCATTCTCTCCAGAAGCCAGCGGGCGTGGCACATACGCTCCTGCCGCATGTAACTCACCCAGCGCGTTAAACTCATGCATAAGCCAGGATGTATGCGCCACCTGTGCCCCAAAGGTAGTCTTTTTACCCAGGGCTTTCATGATACGAGTATCGGAGTTCTTCACGGATTTACCTTCAGCGGTAAGCACGGTGCGGTTCTCGCGGTACACAAAATCCTGCCGCAGGTTACGTAGCATACGGGGGCGGTAGACCTTGGCGGCAATCCGGGAGAGTCCTGTCATCTCTGCGAGCGCGGGGTGTGGCTCGCAACCGTAACAGTTGGCTTCTTTGCCACCTTTGACCAGGAATAAGACATCCGAGAGTAGGCTCTGGTCATAGAAAGTGCCCAGAGACTCTGCCAGCCAGACTTTCTCATGACGGGCGGCCTTATAGGTCATCTCATGGCCTGCGCCTAACTCTTCCGAGCTATCGGTCAGTGTCTGTACGGCTTCAGCGCGCTTACGTTCTTTCTGGCGCAGCACACGCGGGTCATGAAAGCGCTCAAAGGCACCCTCGTCTTCGTCGTCGAGATACGCGAGGTCTTCCTCGTCGTCATCTAATGCCAAACTATCCGAATCATCCATTTGCCGCTCTATCGCCGTGCAGTGCTCAACTGCTTAAGAGGGCTTGTAAACCTACCTCTCCCCAACCCCTCTCCTAAAGGCGAGGGGCTTCAGAAAGGTTACCGATGGCTAGTCTCTTATCCCCTCCCTCTTCAGGGGAGGGGGTCGGCGAGGTACGAGACGGGGGGAGAGGTAACTCAACTCAGCTCTTTTGTAATTTCGAAGAATCGCTCGTATTCCTCTTCTATGTTGTAGTAGGCCATGGAGAGGCGAATGGCATCGAACTCAGGCACGGGGCGGATGAAGGCGACCTTATTGGTGAGCATGCGCCCACAGAACTCCCCAATTTGTTTGCCAGGTACGACGGAGCCATCGTTGCGCAGGAACTGAATGCTGGCGAGTGCTGAGGACTCTTCCCACTCCAGAGGGGTAATCAGGCGGAATCTATCTGGCATAGAGAGAATTCGCGCTTTTACGTGAGCCGTGAGCGCTTTCTGGCGTTCTTCAATGGGGTGAGACTCATACCAATCCAGCGCGGTGTTCATGGTAGCGAAGACCTGGGCAGGGCGGGTAGCCGTTAGCTCGAACCGATGCGCGCCGGGAATCCACTTGCCATGCTCGGAGAAGTCCATGGTACCCATGCCCACCATTAGAGGTGTGAGCAAGTCTTCGAAGCCGGGACGAACATAGAGCAGCCCAACTCCATTGGGGCCAAAGAGCCATTTGTGTCCATTGGTGATGTACAGATCGCACCCCATGGCCGTCAGGTCTATGGGGAATTGCCCGGTGGCCTGCGCACCATCTATGTAGCTGACGATATTACGTTCTCGTGCCCAGGCACAGAGCGGAGTGGGATCGATGCGTAGACCCGTGTTGCAGTCCACATGGGAGACAACGATTAGCTTAGTATTGGGTGTAATTGCCTGCTCCAGCGCTTCCGGGCCACCTGTGAGCGGGAAGCGGATTAGTCGGGCTTTACCGATTTTCTCTAAGTACCCGAACAGCATATTGGTGGTCGGATATTCGTGGTCGGAGATGAGAACATCGGCGGGGGCAGGCCAGCTATCCCAGGGCAGAGAGAGTGCTACATTCAGGCTCACGCTGGCATTACCGGTGAAGGCCATGGCGGTTTCGGGTGCGGAGAAGAACTGGGCCAGCCGGGCACGCGCCGAGTGCGCTTTGCCCATAACCGAGCAGTAGCCTGCATAGCCGCCTAGCTCGACTTCATCGGTTAGCTCGCGAAGGGCATCTACCACAGGACCGGCACAGATGCCCTTCGTGCCAGCATTGATTTGAAGGAGGGAATGAAGCGCGGGCATACCGGCCCGAATCTCAGCAATATTCAAGGGGGACTCTCTCACCTGACCTGCGAATTTTGGATGCAGTGTACCGCGTTACACAGTCTGGCTACGGTGGGAGTTTCGGGCATTGTCGCCAATGGGGAAGATAAGCCAGTGCGGAATCAACTCGATACCGCCACTCTCACCCGGCTCCGCCAGGCAGGGAAGCGGGTCTCCGTTCAGAAAGCCGCTTTCCAGGTAGCTGGGATGGACTTCCAGGTCTACCAGATACACCGCATAGCCATCCGTGCGACTATCCGGCAGGCGCTGGCGGCGATAGCGCAGGAATCGCTGCCGACGAGGAAGCTGGCTGGCGGCATTGTGGGCCAGGTGCTGGAGCCACTCGCTGTCACGGGCCGCATCTGCCTCGAAGGTAATCAACGCCAGGCAGCTTCGCGTCTCGCTCCCCGGGCGCTCCAGGCGTTCATCGGCCTTGACCACATAGGCGGCTACAGGGTCACCGAGAGTGACAACACGCCGCATCTCTGCTTTTCTCTGTTTGCTATCGCGCGTTTGCCACAAGCGGAGCACCCCCTGAAACAGCCACAGGACACCGAGGGGTATCAGTGGTGCAGCCAGCAGCTGGTGATAGGGAAACGAGACAGCCAGGAACAGAGCGGTAGCTACAGAAAGCACCAGAATTCCGACGGCGACAGGGCCAGAAGGATGATGCTCGGGTAGTGCGTCTCGCTCGTCTAAATAGGTTAGAAATCGCTGCCGCAGAGGCTCCATTGCGTTACCGCTATTGTACCCTGTGCAAGAGCAATTTCTATGCGCTAAGGGATACCCATGTACTTGTGGGTTTGCAGGCTCAATCGCCACTGAGGGTGCTTCAGGCAGTAATCAATCGCCGCCTTTGTGTTCTGCTCACGGCGCGGTCCATCCATTGGCTGCAGAAAGAAGTGCTGAAACTCCAGCCCCGCAAACTTCTCGGGCTCGCCGCCAAGCTGCGGATAAACCAATTTTAGCTCACTACCTGTTTTAAGAACTAAATCGGCACCGAGCTTGGGGCTCACGCAGACCCAGTCCAGGCCCCTGGGTGGTTGCCTTGTGCCGTTGGTTTCTACGGCGATTTCAAACCCAGCAACATGAAGCGCTTCCACGGCGGGTTCATCTAGTTGGAGCAGGGGTTCACCTCCGGTGCAGACGACTAATGGCCTGCCGCCGGAGTTCTCTGGCCACTGGGCTTTTACAGCTTCTGCCAGGGCTTCCGGGCTGGGGAACTTGCCGCCATTGGGGCCATCGGTGCCAATAAAATCCGTGTCGCAAAACTGACAGATAGCTTTCGCTCGGTCCTCTTCTCTTCCTGTCCAGAGATTGCAACCCGAGAAACGCAGAAAGACTGCGGCCCGCCCTGCCTGTCCGCCCTCGCCCTGAAGCGTGTAGTAGATTTCCTTGACCGTGTAGACCTTGCTCATAAAATGCTGGAATAGTGTATCGTTTCGGGCCTCCTAGGGATAAAAGAGACGTAGTGGAATACTATCGGCCAGGACCTTGTAACCCAGATTCGCCGGATGCAGAAAATCGGTACTCTCCGCGGCGGCGGAAAGCCGGGTCGGGGTGGTGGGATCACGCAGGGCCGCATCGAAGTCCAACACGGCATCGAAACTTCCCGATGTCCGTATCCACTGATTGATCGCCTGCCTGTCCCGCGCCAGCACCGGGGTGTCGTAGAACGACTTGCCGCACGGCAGAATTGTGGCGCCGTAGACCGTGAAGTTTCGCGCTCGGACACGAGCTAGGATTTGCTGATAGGCGGCAATCAGCGCCTCGGCATCGGCGGATTTCGTGCCCAGGTCGTTGATGCCCTCGAAGAGAATCAGGTAGCGCGCGCCGGGCTGCGCAAGCACATCACGGTCTAAGCGAGCCAGAGCGCTCGGTCCCAGCCCGCCTTGAATCACACAGTTCCCCCCGATTCCGGCATTGAGCACCGCCACATGTCGTGTCTTCGGATATGCCTGCAGGCGTCGAGCCAGATAGTCTGTCCAGCGCCCATTCCCATTGGTCGGGGTACCGCGTCCATCGGTAATGGAATCCCCAAGGGCTACAACTGCTGTGGCGTTCTCAGCAACCACTTCTACCCCGGCCAGAAAATACCAATGGTCCACTGGTACTGGCGACGGAAACTCCGGTGCGGCCAGGCTCCTCCCTGTCTGAAAGTACGACGTACAACGCGAGCCAGGGTGCCCGGTAATAGCAGTCGTGCTGGTGTTGACATGAAACGTAATGGCAAGGTCCGAGAAGGGAGTCAGCGGAAAGTCCAGCGGGTCGGAGACGATGAGATTGCCTGCCGGGATAGTAACCTCTGGCTCCCCATGGAACAGAAGAGCACGGCTGGAGCCGGGCACTATCTTGCCGCCCGGTAGTCCCAGGGCAATGTGCACGCCGGTAAAGGTCACCGGAGTGGTGCCGTGAGTATGGGTAAGGCGTACTCGCAATCGCTGCCCACCGAGAGAAACTCGGACTAGCTGTCGCACCGTCTGATTCACAAAGCCGGGCGGTGGTGGCAGGTTCGCGGGATCGGTTAGCTGGGGCGCGGTCATCCAGGTGCCTACCCAGGTCTCACGCGCTTTTCTCATGGGCTCTATTCTATAAGGAAATCGATGGAATCAAACGGCGCGGTACGATAGAGCTATGGAAGAGACGACAGTTCGCCTCTGCGATCTGGACCTGACCAGAGTTGATCAGGCCTGGGATCGTGCCCGCGCCAATCAGAGCGTAAGCGGCAAGCCTCTACGTATCGGAGGGCAGACCTTCAGCCACGGGGTAGGCACCCACGCCAGTAGTGAGCTCATTCTGAAGCTAGATAGAAACGTAAAGCGATTCCGTGCTCTAGTAGGGGTAGACGATGGCACGGATGGCAAGGCGAGCCTGCAATTCTCCGTGTGGGGGGATGGTAAAGAGCTCTGGAGCAGTGGACTCTGCACCACTGGTCAGGCAGCCCACCCGGTAGATTTAGACATTTCTAAAGTTCGTGTGCTGCAGCTCAAGGTCGATGATGGTGGAGATAATAACTTCCACGACCACGCGGACTGGGCCGAGGCGGTATTCGAAGGTGTTCGGCGCAACCCGATAGCACTGGACCGCATACCCGGAGATGAGAATTCCTGGCTGCCCGGCAAACGCTGGATGGACACCGATGGCAAGCGTATTCAGGCGCATGGCGGTGGCTTGCTCTATCACAACAAACGCTGGTACTGGTATGGCGAGGACCGCTCCGATGGCTACATCGCTATCGGGGTCGGGTGTTACTCGTCCACAGATCTGCTCCACTGGAAGCGAGTCGGGCTGGTACTCCCTCGCTCTTCCTACAACCAGAAACATGGCGATCAGACTCTGTGTGAGCGGCCCAAGGTTATCTACAACCCGCGCACCCGCCAGTTCGTGCTCTGGTTCCACTACGATCGCTCCGGCTATGGGGACTCCCAGGCGGGCGTAGCCGTGGCCGACCGACCCGATGGCCCATTTCGCTTTGTAGGCGCGCATCGCCCGGTAGCAGGGGCGACCTACCGAGATATGAACCTCTTTGTAGATACCGATGGGGCCGCCTATGCCATCTATGCCAGCGAAGAGAACGCCACCATGCACATCGTGCGGCTGAATGCGGAGTGGACCGCCGCTGAGCAGCCCATGGTAGAGGGCAAGACCTGGGCGCGGATTCTGGTGCGGCGTATGCGCGAAGCCCCGGCGCTTTTCCGGCATGAGGGCAAGTACTGGTTGCTAACATCGGGCTGTACCGGTTGGGACGCGAACGCGGCGGATATCGCCGTAGCAGATACGGTACTCGGCCCCTGGAACTCTCTGGGGAATCCCTGTGAAGGTTCTGGCGCCGGGCGCACCTTTGAGAGCCAGAGCACAGCGATAATTCCCTCGGGGCGGCCCAACGAGTTTATCTATTTAGGGGACCGCTGGAACCCGAAAGATCTCGCAGATGCCCGCTATATCTGGCTGCCCCTGCGCTTCGAATCAGGTAAGCCCGTGATGCGCTGGATAGATCGCTGGAAACCGGGGAAATTGTAGCCATAGAGCGCTTAGGAACTCCCTGAGTTTGTGGCGAATTCTCCCGCATGAAACGTTTTCACATTGGTGTGACCCTGGCAATGCTGCTATTGGTTGGTGGAGCGTTGGCCCAGGGACCGGGACGCTTCGGACCGTCGCCGGAGCAGCAGCAGGCCACGCAAACCGACCATAAGCATCTGCTGGAGCAGCTGAAGATTGACTCGCTACGGCCAGGGCCTAGCGGGAACCCATCTGCCCCGAATGCCGCAAATAGTGATGAAGCCAAAGTTGGCAACTACACTCTGCCTGCTGTGCTGACCTTCGATAATGGTCAACCCGTAAAGACCTCGAAAGACTGGAACAAGCGGCGCAAGGAACTCTTTGAAAAGTTCGACCGGGAGATCTATGGGCGCGTGCCCAAAAAGATCCCGAAAGTGACCTGGGAAGTCACCGAGACACGGAAAGAGACCAAAGGCGGTGTTCCGGTTGTTACTAAGAATCTGGTTGGGCATGTGGATAACAAGGCGCACCCCGCCATAAAGGTAGACATTCAGCTCACTCTGACCACTCCCGAAAACGCGAAAGGTCCGGTGCCCGTGGTTATGGAGTTTGGGTTTATCTTCCCCACGCGTCCTGGCGCGCCTGCGTTCGGTGCGCCGCCCGGCTCGGGACCGAGCTGGCAGCAGCAGGTTTTAGATAAAGGCTGGGGCTATGCCATAATCGCCCCCGGCACCATACAGGCTGATGCCGGGTGGGGGCTACGCGAGGGAATCATTGGGCTCTGCAACAAGGGCGAGCCGCGTAAAGTAGACGATTGGGGCGCGCTTCGTGCCTGGGCCTGGGGAGCCAGTCGGGCTCTGGACTACTTCGAGACAGATAAGAGCGTGAACGCTAAGCGCGTAGCCATAGAAGGGCTTTCCCGCTATGGCAAGGCCGCGCTAGTGACCATGGCCTATGAGCCACGTTTCTCCCTTGGGTTCATCGGGTCTTCTGGAGCGGGCGGCGCCAAAGTCTATCGTCGTATCTTCGGGGAGCAGATCGAGAACGTCGCGAGTTCCGGGGAATATCACTGGATGGCGGGCAACTTCGTGAAATACGCGGGACCGCTCACCACCAACGATCTGCCCATAGACGCGCACGAGCTAGTCGCTCTTTGTGCCCCACGCCCCGTATTCATAAGTTGCGGCTCTCCGCTGGTAGAAGGAAACTGGGTAGACAGCAAAGGGCAGTTCCTGGCAGGTGTGGGCGCCGGGCCCGTGTACTCTCTGCTGGGTAAGAAACCTCTGAACACCAGTGAACAGCCCGCCATAGGTGTAGCCCTGATAGACGGTGACATTGCCTATCGCCAGCACGAAGCCGGGCACACCGTCGGTCCCAACTGGCCCACACTGCTCACCTGGTCCGAGCGCTACTGGAACTGACAGAGGCATCTGTGAGAATCGTAATCTCTGGCCGCGCGGCGGTCTATCCGGAGTCGGATTTACTGCCAGGCGACCCGAAGGCAGTGCCGATTACCAAACCGAAAATACTCCGTGAGCTAGACGGCTACGACGGTGAGCTAGAAGACGAACTAGCAGAAGACATCGACATCTCGCTGACGGGAGCTGGGGTTCAGGGGGGCACGCTGGTATTCGTCTACGATAAGAAGAGCAAAGAACTTCGGGTGGTCTCGGAGTATCAGTGCCCGCGCCTTTTAACCGACGACGAACTGGAACTGCTGGTTCAAGAGACAGTCGGAGCCTGGAGCGATGGAGCGGGTGCAGGCGGGTTCGAAGCCGAGTGGGAGGACGGAGAGGGGCATATCTATCCTAACCCACCCGGCTATCCGATAGGCACAATAGACCGAGACGTGCGGGTGGAGCAGCTTGAGGTATAATTCCTCCGGCGTGACGCCCGCGCCTCCTCCCTCCCTTGGGGAAGTACTTATCGTGCAGGGTTGTACCGGTTTTTAGCAAACCAACGGATTGAGCGAATCGCATAAGGAGGGCTTGCGAGCAAAGCTCGAAACCAGAGGTTTGTTATGAAACTGTCCGCCCCCATCTATCTCCTCAAACAGCAGGCCAGAGTTCTGGCACGCCGCGAGAACATTCCGCTCCATCAGGCACTGGATCGAATCGCCCGCCAGGAGGGCTTTACCGCCTGGAGCCTGCTCACTGCTCGCACTACCTCGGAAAAGCCCGCTACAGCATTGCTGGCCCAGCTCTGTCCCGGCAACCTGGTGCTACTGGGCGCACGCCCTGGCCAGGGGAAAACACTCCTGAGCCTCGACCTCGCCATTCAGGCTCTGCGGCAAGGCAACCAGGCCGCATTCTTTACTCTGGATTTCACCGAAGCCGATGTGACTGCTCACTTCAAGACTCTGGGCGCGGAGCGAAGCGAGTTTCGAGACCGATTCCTGGTGGATGATTCAGACCGAATCTGCGCCGACTATGTCATCGCCCGGCTCGGCTCACCTGCTCCTGGCACGCTGGTAGTCATCGACTACCTCCAGCTACTGGACCAGCGGCGTGAGAACCCAGACCTTATGCACCAGGTTCAGCGGCTGCGGAGCTTCGCGAAAGAACGCCAGGTGATTATTGTATGCCTTTCGCAGATAGACCGGAGCTACGATTCCGCCCGCAACCCCTGCCCCGGCATCGCCGATATACGACTACCCAACCCGGTAGACCTCACACTCTTCGACCGAATGTGTTTCCTGCATCAGGGCAAGATACAACTGGTATCTCCAGGCTATAGCGACTCCTGACACCTGTGCGATAGAGATGGTGCGTTAAGGCAATACAAATGCATCATCTCTACTTCCCCCTCTGCATGATTGATGGCCCGATTGAGCCACCTGTGCCTTATAGTCACTTGGGTTCGTTTGGAGCCGTGCCTAAAAAATGCTCCGAGTGTGAGCACCTGTTTGAAGGGGGATGCACACGCTACTTCAATGAGGTTGAGCGCTATCTTCACTTAGATCATGGACCATGTGGGATTCACGGCCCGACCGACCCTGTCTTTTATGAAGATGCCTTCGTTCAATCCAAAGTAGAGATTCCCCGTAAGTGCGCCACTTGCTACCATTTAGAGATAGATAGCATCCATGGTTTCCACTGCACGAAGGACGCGAAGATATGGGGAGATTTGCATCGGGGTTTGGATTGGGGCACGTGGCAACCCGAGGAAATCTATCTGGAACTACCGCCGCCTAAGGTGACCACAAGGAAGCTCGCGCGGTTCGTCAGAGACAATGATCTGCTGTCTTTTATCAAGGAGCATCGGCGGATAAATCCGGGCCTGTCTATGAAAGAGGCCCAAGAAGATTTCGCCTACTTCCGGAAGGTACTTTCAGGCATGCTCAAAGGGTAGAAAGGCGTTTCGCCTCTGTCGTTTTTCGTCCATTTCTCAACAGAATCAGCCCGGAGATTTCGCCTTTGTGGTCTTTAAGGAACTCGATATCGATGGCGTTATCTTTGAGGAAGAACTTCAAGGGGGCGAATGAGAAGAGTTGCGATTTCCCATTTCCGTTTTGAATGAATAGCTTTCCCTGCTCCTGGACGACAGTGAACACGTTTGTAGGTGACTCCGCGTACTTCCCGACGAAGCGGACCTGGTCCGCCGAGGAAACTGTTTTCGCGATACGTGGCATCCGATAGGGAGCGCCGAAGAGGATAGCAGCGAGGTCAGCGGTGATTTTCTCCGCATCCTGCATTTGATTGTTGCTCAATACCAGGACCATGACTTTGTCGTCCGGGAAGCGCTTTATATGGGAAGTGAATCCGAAGTTGCGACCAGTATGCTTGATCTCTCTGTGGTCGAAGAGCCGCGTGATATTCCATCCGTAGCCATAGGTATCTCGAAACGGGGTGAAGATTTCCTCCAGGGATTGTTTCGAGAGAAGTTTTTCGGTGTAGAGGGCCTGGTCCCAGAGTGCCATATCGCCTGTGGTAGAGGAAATGCCACCTTCTGCCTGTATCTGCGCCATGTCCTGAAGGTCGGAGTGAATAAGCTCGCTGCCCTCCTGTGCGTATCCGGTGGCCTGATTCGGAAGAATGCTTTTTCCCCGGTCAACAATCGTGTTCTTCATACCGAGCGGCGCGAAAATAGCCTCTTGAAGAAAGTCGGCGTAAGGCTTTCCGGAGGCACGAGCGATAATCATGCCTAGCAGGTGATAGCCCGAGTTGCTATAGTTGTATTTTGTACCCGGAGCGAAATCCAGTGGCTTGTCACGAAAGCGTGCTACCAGTGCTTCGTCGGTTATAGGAATCGCTGAGGCCTCTTTGTAGCCAGGAAAGTTGGTGTAGTTGGGAATGCCTGATGTTTGAGTGAGCAGATGTCGAATTCGAATCGGCTCCCAGCTTGCGGGACAGTTATCCAGATATTTGCTGATAGGCTCATCGATTCGGAGTTTGCCCTGCTCCTGCAGTTTTATAATGGCCGCTGCTGTGAAGGCCTTGGTCAGGGAGGCGATGCGGAAAACTGTTTTGGGAGTATTAGGAACGCCTAACTCGTAACTCGCCATTCCATAGCCTTTGTTTAGAATTGGCTTGCCTATTCGGGTAACGAGAACGGAGCCGCTGAAGCGCTCTTCGTGCACCAGCACCTTTAGATAGGCATCCATTTTTGCGGCTACTTGCCGCTCCTCTGGTTCCGCTGCATGTGAGATAGACGTCAAAAAATCGCCCAATAGTAGAGCTAAAAGCGTTTTTCGGGATAATGGCATTTGTATTCTCCTGCCCAGGTTTTCCACGGCTATTGGACAGTACCAGGCCAAAGAGTTTTCAAGTTTTCTACTATCAGAGTATAGTAGAAGTGATGCAACTCCTAGAGGCGCATAGAGTATGAGCCGTACAAAAGTGCTCTCTGTGGTTTCCGTTATGGTCGGAGCGCTTGTGGGTGCGACGATTGGTCCGACGTGTTTTTTCTTTCTTTATGTGCTAGCCCTTCCCCTAGGAATCGTGGTGGGTGGGCTTGTTGGTGGATTCTGGGGCTGGCGAACCTCTATCTCGGTTGTCGGGTTCGCCTCACTGGGTGTTGTGCTTGCCGAATTGGTCTTTGTACTGGGCGAGCGCTATCTACAGCTCCCGATGCGCACTGTCACCTGGATTGCCGCTCCTGCCATCGGTTTTTTATGCCTGTGGCTGTTCCCATATCTCGCGCGAAAAATCTGGCCGGATCAGCGGCTCCGAGAGAATGCGGCGCTGGTAGCCACGCTCTTTTTTCTATTTGTGCCCGTGCTATTTGTTAGCCTGCAGCCAAAAGACCCGGTTCAGAGAGATGCTGACTCCTTCCATGTCCAGAACGATTTCTACCTAAAGTGCGCCGCGCAGGCGGCAGCGGAGGGCTACCACCCTACCCACGATCATCCACCGAAGCCAGCACCACATCTGCTCACACTGCGCACTTTTCCTGAGATCTGTTGCCCCGGTGTTCGCCCGCTAAAGCCAAACGAGGCAGGTATGGGGGTCTGGCCCAGGGAGGCGAACCTGGGCGACTGGCATGTGGTAATGAGCTTTGTGCCTAAGGCGCATTACGCAGAGACAGTAGTGTACTATCGAGGGCTTCTGGCGGGGGTGACTGTGAAGGAGAAGCCCTTCGCGCTATCCTACCCTTGCACACGTATCAGCGGCACTCTGCGGGGCGAACCAGCCACGGTGATTGTGGCCGATATCCCGGAGCGCGGCGTCAACGTTGGCATCTTTTGACCCCAGGCAGGAAATAGATAAACCAGCGGAAAATGAAGCGGTATGAACGAAGTTGTTTCGGGATTTCCGCTGATTTTGCCCCAGAGCGCGAAAGGGGCGAATGACCGCATCATCTATGGCCACATCGGAGTGGGGGGTATGGGCTCCAGCCATATCGTGCCGGACTCTTGCGCGGCTATCTGCGATGTGGATGCCAACCACCTGGCCAACGCCGCCAAGCGCGTGCAGGGCAGCCCTCTTCTCACCGATGACTACCGGCGTGTGCTGGACCGCAAAGACATCGATGCCGTAACCATCGGCACCCCGGACCACTGGCATGGGATTATGACCGTACATGCCTGTCAGGCGGGGAAAGATGTCTACTCCGAGAAGCCGACCTGCAAAACTATAGAAGAAGGTCGCGCTATGATCGACGCAGCGCGGCGCTACAAGCGAGTAGTACAGATTGGCTCTCAGGGACGCTCCAATCCTATGGCCGCCGCTGCCTGTAACTACATTCGCAATGGTCAGATTGGCGGTATCAAAAACGTCACGGTCTGGCATCCGAACAACTTTGTGGATAAGGCGAACTTCGGGCAGGAAATGCCTGCCCCGAAAGAGCTGAACTGGGATATGTGGCTCGGTCCGCTGGCCTGGCGACCCTACAACCCGGCTATCTGCCACTTCAACTTCCGCTGGCTGATGGATTCGGGTGGAGGATTTATTCGCGACCGTGGTAACCATGCGCTCTCCGTAGTGATGTGGTGCGTTGGGCAGGATGGCTGGGATGCGCCCGTGACCGTAGAAGCGACCGGCGAGACCAATCCGCTCTCGGTCTATGATGCGCCGCTCACCATGAAGGTCACCTGGGAGTTCAGTAAACCCCGCTGGACTCTGGTCTGGGAGCAACCCGGTACTCCGAACCCGCGTCTGCCCGGCGAGTGGGGAGCCACCTATACCGGTGACAGAGGAGACCTGATCGTGCTTGGTGGTGATGGCGGCTGCGATACCGAGCAGAAAGCGAAAGACTACACGCCCCCGGCGAGCGGCTTCAAGGCGTTCTTAGAGCCAGAACCGCCGGAGGTGGACCCCACCGAGCGCCACCGCCGGAACTGGCGGCGCTGTATCAAGACCCGTGAGAAGCCCGCCATGGATGTGGAGATCGGCGTGAAGGTGATTACCCTGCCGATTATCGCGAACATTGCCTATACGGTTGGCCGTAAGCTGACCTACGATCCCAAAAAATGGCGCTTCATCAACGATGAAGAGGCGAACCGCCTGCTCTACGAACCCTACCGCCGCCCCTGGAGCCTGAAATGATAGACCCTCTTGCCCTTGCCGATACCATGGGCGGCTCGGACCTCGCCGCCGCCAAAGCCGCTCGTGCCAGTCTGGCGAGCTTCACTCATGCCGCCGCTGCTCCCAATGCGGGAGCAGGCCAGCGCCGCGAGACCATTAAGGCACTCACCGAGATTGCCACCTCCAAACGCCCACGTATGGTTCGCGCCCATGCCCTGCATCTGCTCGGGCTGGTAGGCGGTAAAGGGGAGCTACGTGCTATCGCTCCACTAGAAAACGATCCTGAGGTTGGTGAGGACGCTCGCATGGCAACAACACGCCTGATGCGGGGCAGTAAGTAGTTTCATAAGGGAAAACGAGATGACTCCAGAGCAGCGCGGCTTTTTCGAAACCTTCGGCTATATCGGCATGCCAGGCCTTCTTGCTGACGACATTGATGAGATTATCAATGCCTTCGAGGAGATCTGGGCGGCCAACGGTGGTGGGCATGCAGGCAAGATGCATGAGGGCACCGCGCGTTCCTGTATCGCGCAGTTCCTGGACCATCATCCTCGCCTGTGTGCTCTGCTCGATGATCCTCGGATTCTCTCCATAGCAACGTCGCTCTGTGACGATAATTTCAACTACATGGGCAGCGATGGCAACTACTATGTAGGCGATACCGGATGGCACTCGGATGGCTGGCATCCGGAGATTCGCCATATCAAGATTGCCTTCTACCTGGACCCTCTCACCAAAGATACGGGTGGCTCTGCGAGTGATTCCCCGGCAGCCATCGTATTGGCGAAGGCTATACCGAGGAGCTGCAGGCTAACCTGCGCCATAGCCGGGATAAATGGGATCTCACCGGTCCGGAGATTCCCGCCATTGCTCTAGAGACCGTGCCCGGTGATGTACTGGTCTTCAACCACAACACCAAGCACGCAGCATTCGGGGGCGGTACACGTCGGCGCATGTTCACCATGAACCTCTGCCAGTGCTACCCAGACGAGAAGCTGCCTGAGCTACGAAACTATCTCTCCGGTGGAGCCCGGTTCTGGGTAGAGCGTGCCTATCATGACACCATGGTAGAGACCGCCACCCCAGAGCGAATGCGGCACCTGGAGCAAGTCCGTGCCAACGATGGGCATCTGGCCGAACTGGCGCAACAGGCCCGCGAAAAGATGGCCGAGCCTTCGCGGGGGTAATTCACTGCTACCTACCTCTCCCCCAACCCCTCTCCTAAAGGAGAGGGGCTTTTCTCTTATCCCCTCCCACTTCAGGGGAGGGGGTCGGCGAAGGCAGCGAAGCTGCATTACAAGGCCGCTGCGCGGCGGGGAGAGGTTATCACAGAGCGGCTCGCTCTTTTTCGAGCTTCTCGACTTCCAGGGAGTTGCCTAACTCCCTATGAAGAACTATAGACTCTGTATAAAGAGTAATTGCTGGGGTAAGGTTACCAGCAAGAACTTCCAGGCGCGCCAGTTCCGCTTTTACACCTGCCTGCAATATAGCATCGCCAAAGCTGTTAGCGGCAGCGAATGCTTCACGCGCTTCGGGGAGGTTGCCGCGCTCGGAGTACCACACCCAGCCTCATGTTTTCCAGTCCTTTTTGAACAGGGCGGGTATGGTGGCGTAGCGCCTCACGGTGACACTCTTCGGCGCGGACTAAATCTCCCTGATAGCGAAGGCAGACCCCCAGGGTGCCCAACAGGTAAGGTTGCCCTATATTCGTTGAGGTATCTTTCTCCCTGGTCAGGACTTCTTCCAGGGCGCTCTGCGCCAGAGCATATTCCTTCAACCAGATAGCACTGCTGGCATAGGTAAGCAGCGCACGACTCGGTCGGGGAGTATCTGGTGGCAGGCTCTCCAGAAGAGCACCGATACGAGTTACACACTCAGCGGCCAATCCGCGAAAATCGAAGTAGATAGAGGCGCTCTGAAGCATATCCAGTGCGCGTAGCGGATCGGTCAGGCCATCGTCTAAGACCACACGCAGGCTTTCCAGGTCTCGGTCTATCACTTCCAATCGATAGCTCGTATCGTCTATCTCCGGTTGATCGCGTAGTTCCTGCTCCCAGAAGTCCCAGAGGCGGTTCAGAGCAGTACGGCGCTGGCCCTCCGTGGTGCGTGCCTGAATGAAAGCTTTCATGCTCTCTAAGAGCCGATAGCGACTCGGATTGCCTGGCTGCACAACCAGCCAGGAAGCATCAGCGAGTGCTTGAAACGCCTGCAAGGCCGCAAGCTCATTGCCGCTCTGCGCCAATACGGCGGCGGCAGGTCTGCTGGTCCAGGAACCGGGCAGCAGCGCCAGTGCGTGAAGCTGTTCCTGCTGCATTTGGGCCAGGCGCTCCCAGCTCCAACAGAGAGTGGCTTCCAGGCCCCGCTCCGCGTTTCGCTCTTTGAGCAGACCGAAGCGGGTGTCTAATCGGTTCAATATCTCCTGGGGAGAGAAGGGAGCACCAGGTAGCAGCGAGCTCCAGCGCCAGCGGTAAACCATCTAACCGAGCACATAGGGTTTCTATGGTCGTGGAGTCAAGGGCACTGCGATTCGCACCCGCTGCCATGGCGCGCTGCAAGAACAACTCTGTGGCCTGCTCCTGTGGTAACCCCTCCAAACGCAGCACAACCTCACCGGGTATTTGTAATCTCACTCGGCTGGTCGCTATCAGCTTCAGGCCAGGGCATTGCTGAAGCAGTTGAGAGAGAAAGAGTATCGGAGAATCTTCTAGCTGCTCCAGGTTATCTAAGACTAGCAGGCCATCTTGCAGAGCGTGGATAAGAGCGGGTAGATGCTGCCCCGCCTCTCTCACCCGGAGATCCAGCAGGCGGGTGAGCGCTTGCGGAAGCTCCGATACATCGGTAATTGCGCTGCAGTCCACAAATCCACGTACCTGATTCTGAGGTGCCAGGCTTCGAGTTACTTCTATAGCAAGGCGTGTCTTTCCCGCGCCACCTGGTCCCAATAAAGTTACCAGTCTTGCTCCCGCATTTAGATGCTCTAAAACTGTGTCTCTCGGCCTGCCTACCGACAAAGGAAGTTAACGGAGCAGGTAGAGCAACACTCTCTGGTGATTCTTTTAGGGATGGCGTGGGAGTGCCCAAGGTCTGTCGGAACCGTTCAAAAAGGGCAGTCGTGGTGGGCTCTGGAGTCATGCGATGCTGGTGCAGGCTTGTGCGTAGCTGCCGATAAACACCTAGTGCCTCTGGCACGCGCCCACTGCTTCCGAAAACCTCCATGGAGCCTGCAGGCAGTTGCTTCGCGGAGCGGATCTATACGCAGCACGGCCTCCAGATGCTCGATTGCTTCGGGAGAGTTACCCGCTTCCTGGTCAGCACTTCGCGGGCACTTAGATAGCTTGCCTGCCGTGCCTGGCGTTCAGGGTAAACCCATTCCTCGCGGCACCCTTCCAGCAATTCTCCCCGGTAAAGCATCCATTGTCGTTGTGGTGCAGCATCGAAGCGAAGGACATCTATATCACAGGTGGTGGTATCTAGGCGAAGTGTCGAGAGCGTAGGAGAGAGTAGCACATCGCCATCAGAGCCCAGAGCCTGGCGCAAGTCGGTCAAAGTACGTCAGGTGCTGTTCGGATTCTATCGTGTTTCCCTATTAACCTT
>JASGJG010000010.1:0-180816 GCA_049840835.1 Armatimonas sp.
TTCAAGTCCTCTCTCGACGTACCAAGAACAACCCAGTGCTCATTGGTGATCCCGGTGTGGGTAAGACCGCGATTGTTGAAGGACTGGCTCAGAAGATAGTAGCGGGTGATGTGCCTGAGACCCTGCGAGGTAAGTCGGTCCTAGCGCTAGATTTAGGCGCTATGGTTGCCGGAGCCAAGTTCCGTGGTGAGTTCGAGGAGCGCCTGAAGGGTGTTATGGACGAGGTAAAGCGTGCCGCCGGTCAGGTGGTGCTCTTTATCGACGAATTGCACACTGTGGTGGGTGCCGGTGCTGCCGAGGGCGCGATGGATGCGAGCAACCTGCTCAAGCCTGCGCTGGCTCGTGGCGAGTTGCAGTGTGTGGGCGCCACGACGCTAGATGAATACCGTAAAAACGTGGAGAAAGACGCCGCCCTGGAGCGTCGGTTCCAGCCGGTGTTCGTGGGCGAACCGTCTATTGAAGACGCGATTGCGATTCTCCAGGGCTTGCGACCTCGTTATGAGGCGCACCATAAGGTCAAGTTGACGGATGGGGCGCTGGATGCCGCCGTGAAGCTCTCGGCACGCTATGTGACCGAGCGGTTCCTGCCGGACAAAGCCATCGACTTAATCGATGAAGCCTCGGCCAAGGTGCGTATCGCCCTATCAGCGCTGCCTGCAGAGCTACGTAACCAGGAAACCGAATTGGAGCGCTTAGTAGGCGAAGGTTTGGCGGCCGCAGAGGCGCGTGACTATACACGGGCCGCTGAAATTCAGAAGCAGGAAACGGCACTACGCAACGAGTTCAAGCATGCGCGGGAACTCTGGGAGAAAACCACCGGCAATGCCTCGGGTAGTCGATGAGCGGGATATCGGGGAGGTTATCAGCCGCATTACCGGTATTCCCATTGATAATATGTTCACGGGTGAGGCCGAGCGTCTGCTGAACCTGGAGTCCCACCTGCATGGAGCGGGTCATCGGGGGCAGAATAAAGCCATAGACGCCGTGGCTGAGGCGATTCGCCGAAGCTGAGCCGGCTCCGACCCACATCGGCCTATTGGCAGTTCCGGTTCTTAGGCCCGACAGGTGTGGGTAAGACAGAGCTAGCCAAGGCTCTGGCCGAGTTCTTATTTGATGATGTAGATGCCCTTGTCCGCATCGACATGAGCGAGTACGGTGAGAAGCATTCTGTGGCGCGGCTTATTGGGGCACCTCCTGGTTACGTAGGCTACGAAGAGGGTGGGCAACTTACCGAGTCCGTACGGCGCCGCCCCTATCGTGTGATTCTCTTAGACGAAATCGAGAAGGCGCACCCGGAAGTCTGGAACGTGCTGCTGCAGGTCTTAGATGATGGTCGATTAACGGATGGTCAGGGCCGTGTGGTGAACTTCAAGAACACAGTGATTCTAATGACTAGCAATATCGGTGCGGCGCAGATTCAAGAGGCCACGGCTATGGGCAAAGATCCGGAGCCAGTGGCGCTGGCGGAGCTGAAGAAGTATCTGCGGCCTGAGCTGTTGAACCGTATCGATGAGACTATTGTCTTCCATGCTCTAGAGAAAAACGAGCTGGCGAAGATTGTGGATCTTCTACTTGCCCGAACGGCACGCGCACTGAACGAGCGCAATATCGCGCTTCAGGTCACGGATGCCGCGAAGAACAAGCTGGCAGAAGTGGGTTACGACCCGCTCTATGGCGCACGACCTCTGCGTCGCACGATTCAGAAGCTGGTAGAGAACCCAATTGCCAGCGGAATCCTGCGCAAGGAGTTCGGTGAAGGCGATACAGTACAGGTGGACCTGGACATCAAAACTGGCACCCTGGTGCCACGTCTGGTAGTTCCCGGAGGCGGCCCCGGTGGTTTGGGCAAGCTAGACGAGGTCCTGGCGGCGTAAAAACAAAAGACGCCCCGGTGACATTGCCACCGGAGCGTCTTTTTTATGTTTTACCAGAGATCGCGAATCTGGCGGGTGACTTTGTTGCCTAGGTCCGCGTCTTCCAGGCGGCGGGCCAGCATACTGGCGCGCAGTAGAAGCTCGGCGGCCTCGGTGCGGTCTTCAATGCGGGTGTAGATGGCGGCCAGTTTACAAAGCGCCAGAGCTTCCGCTTTATCGTCGGCGATGCGGCGTGCGGCCAGTACTTCGTTGCGGAGCGGCTTAATCTTTGCGCGTATCGGCTTAAGTCCGTCCTGATCCGTACCTGCTGCCTGTGCCTCGGTTTTCGCTGCCGATTCCTTCTTGGCAGGGTCTTTGGCCTCAGCGCCGCCCGCAATCAGCAGCGCGGCGAGCGCTATAAATCCCCAGTGTGCCTTCTGCATGCGTTGATCCTCTATTCCTCGAAGATGGCAACCGTGATGTCCCCGCTTTCGGTAATGACTCCCCGGTACATTCCCATCGTATTGAAGGGTAGTGATGCATTCCCTGCGGCATCTAAGGCAATGAGACCTCCGGTCCCCGGCCCGCCTGCCAGCTCGTTCAGCAGCTCATGGATCAGATAGTTGGTAGCGGTTACTACGCTCTCGCCCAGAAACCGCATTCGCGCCGCAATCTCGTGTGACACTCCAAGGCGGATGAAAAACTCACCATGCCCGGTGGCAGAGATCGCGCAGGCACTATCCTCAGCCCACGTCCCCGCCCCGATTATCGGCGAATCCCCCACCCTACCGTAGCGTTTATTCGTCATGCCGCCGGTACTGGTAGCCGAAGACAGGTGATTTTGCTGGCAACGGGCCACCGCGCCCACTGTGCCGAACTTATTGTCCTCGGAAAGAGAGATTTCGTTTTTCGCCCGCGCACGTAGCAATTGTTCCCAGCGGTCAGGGGTATGGAAGTACTCCGGATCTACCAGAGTCACTCCCGCTTGCTCTGCAAAGACCTCCGCCCCGTTGCCCACCAGTAGTACATGAGGCGATTGCTCAGCTATAAGCCGGGCCAATGAAACAGGATTCTTTACCCGCGCAGCCCGGCACGGCCGGCACGGCGCGTTTCCCCATCCATAATCGCAGCATCCATTTCAATCTTGCCTTCGGCATTGAAGACAGCACCGCGCCCGGCGTTGAATCGCGGATCGTTCTCCAGAGTCACCACGGCAGTCTCGGTAATATCCAGTGCACTACCACCGTCTTTCCAGACCTGGTAGCCCGCTAGTAGCGCGGCGCGTAGCCCCTCACGACAGAGACCTTCGACTTCAGACGAAAGATGCTCCAGCGAGAGATGCCCCGCTCCACCATGCACCACCAGCACCACATTCTCTGCCACGCCACAATTCGATCCGATTGACACCATGCCTCCGATTTTACCCGCCCTGTGCCGCCTATATACTCTGCAGGTGACACGAATCTTTCGAATGCCCCCTCTACTGCTTGTAGCCTTGGCTCTCCTCCTGACAACCCGAAGCTGGGCACAGCGGGAAGTCTTCTCTCCAGCTCCCGCTGGCATTCAAACGACCATGAAGCGTGGAGGCATCAGTCTGCAATACTTGCGTTTGCCAGCTGATTCCGAAGGAAAAGAGGCATGGGCACACCTGTATGTGGTGCCTTCCAAAAATGTATCGCCGGAATATGCTCCTCCGGGCACGCGATTCAATCGCGCCTACTTTATAGATGGGCGGGCCGTTAGCCCTCCTATTCCGTTCTACCTGGATATCTTTACGTCCTCCGGAAAAATGCAACGGCGACGTACCAGTATCGTTTTCCAGCAGCAACTCTGTCCCATGGAAATATATGCCCGCTGGCTTGAGCCTGCCAAAAAACGCGGCCTTGTCCTGATGCTCAATTTCCAGATTGGCAACGAGGGACTATGGCATGTGGTTCCCCTGAACGACCACTTTCAGCTTATCTCACGGCAGCAGTTCCCCTTCGCCTTCGATACTGCAGAGCCAGATTTCAACACCAGCTTTTCTGACACACAGACAGATTCCCATGGCTTCCTAAAAATTGGAACACTGGTCTCTGAAGGTGACAAAGAAAAAAAGAAAGAGTTCTGGTACGAGTGGCAAAGTTCGAGTTTTGTAGACCCTCTGGCTTCCTATTTTGTGGTTGCCGCCACCTACAAAACTCAAAAGGCTGCTGGAGACTTCGCTGTTAAACACACTCTGCAAGAGTACGAGATTGTCTCCACCAGAGAGCATAAGGAATATACTGGCCTGCTACCAGACTCTTATGTTGTCATTGTCAAACGGCTTCGTGATAGCAAGCAGGCGCAAGAGTATGTAATGCTACACAAGAGCTACAAAATAATGCAAGTGCCGATAAAATAGGCCATGAGCCTGTGGTCAAAGAAGCCTGCAACAACCTACACCAACGATGGTGTTACTTTTCCCGTTGATTCTGTCAAGTCAGCTACTACCCGGCTGAAAGAGGAGTCGCTTTTAAATGCGCTCACTCGCCGCACGGAGCGGACGTTTATTGAGCTGCCAAATGCTGATGTTTCTGTGGTGGCTGAAGCGGAGTTCCACCCGCTGATTGAGTCTATCCATAAAGCCTTCAGCGAGCATCGGCCTCTGATTCTGTCACCCGATGACATCTGGCTGACAATCGCTCAGGGATTCGGGCATCATGTCGTGGAGAATGCTGAGGCCCTTCGCAGCAGGCTGGTGGGGTTCGATGGTAAGCGCGAGCTGGCCGTTGAGGTCTTCTCTTTTCCTACCGAAGAGAAGTGGCCAGGTGTAATTGAGCTATGGTCTGCCAGTATTCGGGAGTATATTTCCCCCAAACTGCACGCGGCTCTTGTCTGTAACTTCTCTACCACCACACCCGCGATTCGCACTGCCAGCGAAGTGGCGATTATGGATACCTTTCAAAGGTACTTTGACTACGTGCTGGTCTGTATCTGCGGCATTCCGGAAGTCACTTTGAAAGGCACTGCAGACGACTGGCGCTCGATTCGGCAGCGCGTGGAGACTCTCGTGGGCTACGATCTGGACCACTGGGTGACTCGCCTGCGCCCTATTCTCGATGAGTTTGTGAAGAGCGCCGAAGGCAGCCCCAATACAGACTTCTGGCAGAGCATCTATAAACCCGCTTCTGCCTATGGTGGGGAGGTCGCAACCGGGTGGATTACCGACTTGTTTCCTTACCTGGAAAGCTCGGGGGAGCGCTACCCAAACCGCACTCTGACTATTCCCCGCGTTGGCTGGGCACTCTCTCAGGAGGGCGGCAGTAGCTATAATGGAATCGGTATCACGCCTGCCTCGTTTCCTTCCGGACTTTCCTGCGCCCCCTTTACGGTTCGCTTCGAGACAGAGCCACCACTACCGGAGCAGAAGATGAATCTCCTGGCTGGGTTTCTGGGAGTGGTACAGACTCCAGAAGGCAGACTTGCACCACATATCGGATGGAGCGTGGTAGAGGGAGATATCTATAGATACTTTCTGGAATGCCCTGGCCGCTCGCTTCCCGGCAAAGCCCGCTCCGGCAGAGAAGGACCAGGACTCGTATTTTGAAGGCCCTGCCGAGCTAGTTGGTTTCTATAGCCGATTTGCCGAGCTGACACTCTTCCCAGATACGTCTCACTCCTGGTGATTGCCCCTGCGCCTTTCCGATGCCGAGCCGCGGTCAGCTCAGGGACCGGATGATTGGCTCCTGGCGTTTCGATTTACCTCTCACGCTAACGGACGCTGGGGTCACTCCCGTCGCAGTAGGCAAGCTTCCGGTGGAGTTTCGGGGAAAGATTCGGCGGCGATATCGGAAGCCTCTCTGGACCTGGTAGAGGTTCGGGAGCTACAGGTGCATTATCGAGGTTCTGCAGCGGCTCGTAGAGGCCGAAGGCGATATCGAGCAAGTGCAATAAGAAGCCCGTGCCGGTGCCCGACTCGCGGCAGGCAGGAAACTGGGGCTATGGTCTTACAATTAACTTGACGGGGTAGTATCGAGGAGGAGAGTGGCACAGTGCGCATCGGCTTTTTGGTGCCCGGCTCCATGCGGTAGGTAAGCAGGGTTTGTTCACCAGCCCCTGGCAGACGGGGTATCTCAGCACGGCGACCATCTATCTCAAACACGGCGCCTGCCATTCCCCCGCCGCCTCGAAGACCAGGCGGACATCGTCTGTCTTTTCCGTGGGGTTCTCTAGCTGGAGCGTGATGTCGTAGAACACGCCGTAGTTACCCGCCAGTACTTCGTCGCCCTCCGCAGCGGCAATGGGCGAGCGCCCGATGGGCAGGAACACGAAGTTGCCGCCTACCGAGTACTTGGCCGAGATCTTCTTGCCGGGCTTGGGATAGACATGCATGGAAAGCCGCTGGGCATCATCCAGAAGTTGCTGACTTGCCGCCGAGAGGCGTGGGTGACAGCACTTCGCTCAGGGCAGACGGGTCACCTGGCTTCTCGGCAGCCACACGCACCAGCGGCTCACTACCAGAGAGCAGGCGTAGCTCCATAAGACCCGAGATGGTTAGCCCAGCGGGCAGGCGTACTGCCTGCAGCGCCAGGCGGGAGCGCGGGGGGCACCACGACAACCATACCAGAATCCGAGTTATGAGCGGTAAAGAACTCGCTGGCAACCCGGTAGCCAACCCATATCGTGTCTCTAACAGGTCCGGCATCTCCCCCTACCACCTGGACCTCGCAGGGTTCGTCGCCATCGTTGATTAGCTCGGCAGTGAACCAGGTATCCGTATCCATGGCACTCTGGTGATGGTAGAGCAAGCGAGCGGGGCCTTTCAGGCGCCCTACATATAGGGTCTGGAACTTCTCAATTCGTTCCGGGTTGTTGGAGAACAGCAGAGTATCCGCCTCCGGACGGGGCAATACACGGCGCTGTAAGGGAACGGAGATTTGTGCTTCACAGGTAACAGATCCGGTCCGGTAGCGGTAATGGGAACCACCACCTGCGCGGTCTGGCCCGGCGAATGGGTGCCTGCTCCACGGCATCGTATTTCACCGTTGCACCAGGAGCGGGCTGAATGGCCGCCTGGAGCGAGTTCATAGCAAGGCGCCCCAGCTTGTCAGTAGAGACTCCTTCGCCGGTAACGACAACCGGCTGTGGGTGCTCAATCCGGATGGCATAGTCCATCACGTTCACATCGACTTTGATTTGCGCACCTTCGCGCTCCACATAGAGAACGTCGCGGCCCAGGGTATCGCCCGAAATCAATATCTGGCCGGTGCGGGGGTCGGGGGCTACGTTGACCGGAGACTTATCACTCCGCTCGCTCCGCACCACAATAGGGCCGCGCGCCACGCCGCCGAGTTTTATCGTACGCCCTTCTTTGAGCGGAACTACCAGGCCCGTTTCGCTCACGGTCAGACCGGGCAATTTCACCGCTTTACGCAGCAGATCCGCCCAGCTCTCCGCCAGCTCCACAAGATGCCCGCTGCCTTGGCATCCGCCACACTGGCAGTAAGCAGTTAGAAAACCCACCACCCCCCCCGATTAACCGAGAGCCAATCTCCACCTGGTACACCGCCGTGTACTTCTCAGGCACCTGCACGGTGTTGGTCACAGTTACCGGCACTGAGTTCGTACTTCACGGGTCACGGTCACGGGCTTGCGCACTCGCTTCCGAACCGCCTTCTGACGCTTCTTCTTGCCTACCCACAGTGCGGTAGGAAGTTTCTGTCACCGTGCGCATAACCGTGCGCTCTACTTCCTTAGTGACTGTCTGCATCACGGTCTTTTTGGTGGTTTTTCGGGACCATACGGGTGCGTTTTTCCGAGCGGTTCTCGTATTGAACGTCTACCTTGATCTGATCCGGAGCAAGGCCACCGGTCACCACCTCGCGCAGGCGATTCCCGGCGACCGTGGCCCGTTCTGTAGCCGTCAGACCGGCCAGGGGTTTACGAACTTTGGCAACGGCGACTTCGTTGACATAGAGCCCCCCCGAGGTTACCCCGACACGAGGAACCCACTCGGCATGACAGACAGTGGTGGCGACAAGACAGAGAGCAGTAAGAAGAGTGCGAAGATGCATGATAGTTCAGTGAGGTCCGGTGCGGTGGAACTTGCGGTCCATCTCCGCATGGGTAGGTGCCAACAGAATCGGTCTTCCATGCGGACAGGTGAACGGGTTCTTCATTGCAGCCAGATCCGTAAGCAGGCGGGTCATCTCTTCGTGAGTCAGAGGATCGCCCTTCTTCACGGCCATTTTACACGATGCCATTATAATTGCTGCCTCGTGCGGCACCAATAAACGCCGAGAGAGTGTGGAAAAAGTCAACTCATCGATGATTTCTTTGAGCATTTCCAGGTAGGGCTTGTGCGCTACCGTAGCAGGAACGGCTCGGACTACAAATGAGTTCCCGCCAAACGGCTCCAGCATGAATCCGGCGCGCTGCAAGGCATCCAGCCGCTCCCCTACTACCCGCGCTTCCTGCGCGGAGAGATCCAGTGTAGCTGGTATGGCTAGGATGCTGCAGGTGCTGTTCGGATTCTATCGTGTTTCCCTATTAACCTTAGCAATACGTGGCTCTGTCCCTGTTACTTAGTACCGTATTGCTAAGGTTAATAGGGAAACACGATAGAATCCGAACAGCACCTGCAGCATCTAGCCATACCAGCTACACTGGATCTCTCCGCGCAGGAAGCGCGGGTAGTAGGGGAGCGGCTGGATGCCTTGCAGCGCGCCGGATTCATGCTGGAGCCGTTTGGCGGGAACTCATTTGTAGTCCGAGCCGTTCCTGCTACGGTAGCGCACAAGCCCTACCTGGAAATGCTCAAAGAAATCATCGATGAGTTGACTTTTTCCACACTCTCTCGGCGTTTATTGGTGCCGCACGAGGCAGCAATTATAATGGCATCGTGTAAAATGGCCGTGAAGAAGGGCGATCCTACTTTGACTCACGAAGAGATGACCCGCCTGCTTACGGATCTGGCTGCAATGAAGAACCCGTTCACCTGTCCGCATGGAAGACCGATTCTGTTGGCACTTACCCATGCGGAGATGGAGCAAGTTCCACCGGACCTCACTGAACTATCATGCATCTTCGCACTCTTCTTACTGCTCTCTGTCTTGTCGCCACCACTGTCTGTCATGCCGAGTGGGTTCCTGGTGTCGGGGTAACCTCGGGGGGGCTCTATGTCAACGAAGTCGCCGTTGCCAAAGTTCGTAAACCCCTGGCCGGTCTGACGGCTACAGAACGGGCCACGGTCGCCGGGAATCGCCTGCGCGAGGTGGTGACCGGTGGCCTTGCTCCGGATCAGATCAAGGTAGACGTTCAATACGAGAACCGCTCGGAAAAACGCACCCGTATGGTCCCGAAAACGACCAAAAAGACCGTGATGCAGACAGTCACTAAGGAAGTAGAGCGCACGGTTATGCGCACGGTGACAGAAACTTCCTACCGCACTGTGGGTAAAGGCAAGAAGAAGCGTCAGAAGGCGGTTCGGAAGCGAGTGCGCAAGCCCGTGACCGTGACCCGTGAAGTACGAACTCGAGTGCCAGTAGTGACCAACACCGTGCAGGTGCCTGAGAAGTACACGGCGGTGTACCAGGTGGAGATTGGCTCTCGGTTAATCGGGCGTGGGTTTGTACTGCTTACTGCCAGTGTGGCGGATGCCAAGGCAGCGGGCAAGAAAGTCCCCTCGGAGCTGGCGGAGAGCTGGGCGGATCTGCTGCGTAAAGCGGTGAAATTGCCCGGTCTGACCGTGAGCGAAACGGGCCTGGTAGTTCCGCTCAAAGAAGGGCGTACGATAAAACTCGGCGGCGTGGCGCGCGGCCCTATTGTGGTGCGGAGCGAGCGGAGTGATAAGTCTCCGGTCAACGTAGCCCCCGACCCCCGCACCGGCCAGATATTGATTTCGGGCGATACCCTGGGCCGCGACGTTCTCTATGTGGAGCGCGAAGGTGCGCAAATCAAAGTCGATGTGAACGTGATGGACTATGCCATCCGGATTCCAGCGCCCACAGCCGGTTGTCGTTACCGGCGAAGGAGTCTCTACTGAGCAAGCTGGGGCGCCTTGCTATGAACTCGCTGCCCAGGCGGCCATTCAGCCCGCTCCTGGTGCAACGGTGAAATACGATGCCGTGGAGCAGGCACCCATGCCCCAGCCGGGCCAGACCGCGCAGGTGGTGGTTCCCATTACCGCTACCGGACCGGATCTGTTACCTGTGAAGCACAAAGTCTCCGTTCCCTTACAGCGCCGTGTATTGCCCCGTCCGGAGGCGGATACTCTGCTGTTCTCCAACAACCCGGAACGAATTGAGAAGTTCCAGACCCTATATGTAGGGCACCTGGAAAGGCCCCGCTCGCTTGCTCTACCATCACCAGAGTGCCATGGATACGGATACCTGGTTCACTGCCGAGCTAATCAACGATGGCGACGAACCCTGCGAGGTCCAGGTGGTAGGGGGAGATGCCGGACCTGTTAGAGACACGATATGGGTTGGCTACCGGGTTGCCAGCGAGTTCTTTACCGCTCATAACTCGGATTCTGGTATGGTTGTCGTGGTGCCCCCGCGCTCCCGCCTGGCGCTGCAGGCAGTACGCCTGCCCGCTGGGCTAACCATCTCGGGTCTTATGGAGCTACGCCTGCTCTCTGGTAGTGAGCCGCTGGTGCGTGTGGCTGCCGAGAAGCCAGGTGACCCGTCTGCCCTGAGCGAAGTGCTGTCACCCACGCCTCTCTCGGCGGCAAGTCAGCAACTTCTGGATGATGCCCAGCGGCTTTCCATGCATGTCTATCCCAAGCCCGGCAAGAAGATCTCGGCCAAGTACTCGGTAGGCGGCAACTTCGTGTTCCTGCCCATCGGGCGCTCGCCCATTGCCGCTGCGGAGGGCGACGAAGTACTGGCGGGTAACTACGGCGTGTTCTACGACATCACGCTCCAGCTAGAGAACCCCACGGAAAAGACAGACGATGTCCGCCTGGTCTTCGAGGCGGCGGGGGGTATGGCAGGCGCCGTGTTTGAGATAGATGGTCGCCGTGCTGAGATACCCCGTCTGCCAGGGGCTGGTGAACAAACCCTGCTTACCTACCGCATGGAGCCGGGCACCAAAAAGACCGTGAGGGTGCGCACTGTGCCACTCTCCGGCTCGAACTACCCCGTCAAGTTAATCGTAAGACCATAGCCCCAGTTTCTCTGCCCCGGTGGTTCGCACCGGGGCAGGGTCTTCTATTGCACTTGCTCGATATCGCCTTCGGCCTCTACGAGCCGCTGCAGAACCTCGATAATGCTACCTGTTAGCTCCCGAACCTCTACCAGGTCCAGAGAGGCTTCCGATATCGCCGCCGAATCTTTCCCCCGAAACTCCACCGGAAGCTTGCCTACTGCGACGGAGTGACCCCAGCGTCCGTTAGCGTGAGAGGTAAATCGAAACGCCAGGAGCCAATCATCCGGTCCCTGAGCGAACACAGCGGCTCGGCATCGGAAAGGCGCAGGGGCAATGAGCCAGGAGTGAGACGTATCTGGGAAGAGTGTCAGCTCGGCAAATCGGCTATAGAAACCAACTAGCTCGGCAGGGCCTTCAAAATACGAGTCCTGGTCCTTCTCTGCCGGAGCGGGCTTTGCCGGGAAGCGAGCGGCCAGGGCATTCCAGAAAGTATCTATAGAATCTCCCTCTACCACGCTCCATCCGATATGTGGTGCAAGTCTGCCTTCTGGAGTCTGTACCACTCCCAGAAACCCAGCCAGGAGATTCATCTTCTGCTCCGGTAGTGGTGGCTCTGTCTCGAAGCGAACCGTAAAGGGGGCGCAGGAAAGTCCGGAAGGAAACGAGGCAGGCGTGATACCGATTCCATTATAGCTACTGCCGCCCTCCTGAGAGAGTGCCCAGCCAACGCGGGGAATAGTCAGAGTGCGGTTTGGGTAGCGCTCCCCCGAGCTTTCCAGGTAAGGAAACAAGTCGGTAATCCACCCGGTTGCGACCTCCCCACCATAGGCAGAAGCGGGTTTATAGATGCTCTGCCAGAAGTCTGTATTGGGGCTGCCTTCGGCGCTCTTCACAAACTCATCGAGAATAGGGCGCAGGCGAGTCACCCAGTGGTCCAGATCGTAGCCCACGAGAGTCTCCACGCGCTGCCGAATCGAGCGCCAGTCGTCTGCAGTGCCTTTCAAAGTGACTTCCGGAATGCCGCAGATACAGACCAGCACGTAGTCAAAGTACCTTTGAAAGGTATCCATAATCGCCACTTCGCTGGCAGTGCGAATCGCGGGTGTGGTGGTAGAGAAGTTACAGACAAGAGCCGCGTGCAGTTTGGGGGAAATATACTCCCGAATACTGGCAGACCATAGCTCAATTACACCTGGCCACTTCTCTTCGGTAGGAAAAGAGAAGACCTCAACGGCCAGCTCGCGCTTACCATCGAACCCCACCAGCCTGCTGCGAAGGGCCTCAGCATTCTCCACGACATGATGCCCGAATCCCTGAGCGATTGTCAGCCAGATGTCATCGGGTGACAGAATCAGAGGCCGATGCTCGCTGAAGGCTTTATGGATAGACTCAATCAGCGGGTGGAACTCCGCTTCAGCCACCACAGAAACATCAGCATTTGGCAGCTCAATAAACGTCCGCTCCGTGCGGCGAGTGAGCGCATTTAAAAGCGACTCCTCTTTCAGCCGGGTAGTAGCTGACTTGACAGAATCAACGGGAAAAGTAACACCATCGTTGGTGTAGGTTGTTGCAGGCTTCTTTGACCACAGGCTCATGGCCTATTTTATCGGCACTTGCATTATTTTGTAGCTCTTGTGTAGCATTACATACTCTTGCGCCTGCTTGCTATCACGAAGCCGTTTGACAATGACAACATAAGAGTCTGGTAGCAGGCCAGTATATTCCTTATGCTCTCTGGTGGAGACAATCTCGTACTCTTGCAGAGTGTGTTTAACAGCGAAGTCTCCAGCAGCCTTTTGAGTTTTGTAGGTGGCGGCAACCACAAAATAGGAAGCCAGAGGGTCTACAAAACTCGAACTTTGCCACTCGTACCAGAACTCTTTCTTTTTTTCTTTGTCACCTTCAGAGACCAGTGTTCCAATTTTTAGGAAGCCATGGGAATCTGTCTGTGTGTCAGAAAAGCTGGTGTTGAAATCTGGCTCTGCAGTATCGAAGGCGAAGGGGAACTGCTGCCGTGAGATAAGCTGAAAGTGGTCGTTCAGGGGAACCACATGCCATAGTCCCTCGTTGCCAATCTGGAAATTGAGCATCAGGACAAGGCCGCGTTTTTTGGCAGGCTCAAGCCAGCGGGCATATATTTCCATGGGACAGAGTTGCTGCTGGAAAACGATACTGGTACGTCGCCGTTGCATTTTTCCGGAGGACGTAAAGATATCCAGGTAGAACGGAATAGGAGGGCTAACGGCCCGCCCATCTATAAAGTAGGCGCGATTGAATCGCGTGCCCGGAGGAGCATATTCCGGCGATACATTTTTGGAAGGCACCACATACAGGTGTGCCCATGCCTCTTTTCCTTCGGAATCAGCTGGCAAACGCAAGTATTGCAGACTGATGCCTCCACGCTTCATGGTCGTTTGAATGCCAGCGGGAGCTGGAGAGAAGACTTCCCGCTGTGCCCAGCTTCGGGTTGTCAGGAGGAGAGCCAAGGCTACAAGCAGTAGAGGGGGCATTCGAAAGATTCGTGTCACCTGCAGAGTATATAGGCGGCACAGGGCGGGTAAAATCGGAGGCATGGTGTCAATCGGATCGAATTGTGGCGTGGCAGAGAATGTGGTGCTGGTGGTGCATGGTGGAGCGGGGCATCTCTCGCTGGAGCATCTTTCGTCTGAAGTCGAAGGTCTCTGTCGTGAGGGGCTACGCGCCGCGCTACTAGCGGGCTACCAGGTCTGGAAAGACGGTGGTAGTGCACTGGATATTACCGAGACTGCCGTGGTGACTCTGGAGAACGATCCGCGATTCAACGCCGGGCGCGGTGCTGTCTTCAATGCCGAAGGCAAGATTGAAATGGATGCTGCGATTATGGATGGGGAAACGCGCCGTGCCGGAGCCGTGGCCGGGCTCACGCGGGTAAAGAATCCTGTTTCATTGGCCCGGCTTATAGCTGAGCAATCGCCTCATGTACTACTGGTGGGCAACGGGGCGGAGGTCTTTGCAGAGCAAGCGGGAGTGACTCTGGTAGATCCGGAGTACTTCCATACCCCTGACCGCTGGGAACAATTGCTACGTGCGCGGGCGAAAAACGAAATCTCTCTTTCCGAGGACAATAAGTTCGGCACAGTGGGCGCGGTGGCCCGTTGCCAGCAAAATCACCTGTCTTCGGCTACCAGTACCGGCGGCATGACGAATAAACGCTACGGTAGGGTGGGGGATTCGCCGATAATCGGGGCGGGGACGTGGGCTGAGGATAGTGCCTGCGCGATCTCTGCCACCGGGCATGGTGAGTTTTTCATCCGCCTTGGAGTGTCACACGAGATTGCGGCGCGAATGCGGTTTCTGGGCGAGAGCGTAGTAACCGCTACCAACTATCTGATCCATGAGCTGCTGAACGAGCTGGCAGGCGGGCCGGGGACCGGAGGTCTCATTGCCTTAGATGCCGCAGGGAATGCATCACTACCCTTCAATACGATGGGAATGTACCGGGGAGTCATTACCGAAAGCGGGGACATCACGGTTGCCATCTTCGAGGAATAGAGGATCAACGCATGCAGAAGGCACACTGGGGATTTATAGCGCTCGCCGCGCTGCTGATTGCGGGCGGCGCTGAGGCCAAAGACCCTGCCAAGAAGGAATCGGCAGCGAAAACCGAGGCACAGGCAGCAGGTACGGATCAGGACGGACTTAAGCCGATACGCGCAAAGATTAAGCCGCTCCGCAACGAAGTACTGGCCGCACGCCGCATCGCCGACGATAAAGCGGAAGCTCTGGCGCTTTGTAAACTGGCCGCCATCTACACCCGCATTGAAGACCGCACCGAGGCCGCCGAGCTTCTACTGCGCGCCAGTATGCTGGCCCGCCGCCTGGAAGACGCGGACCTAGGCAACAAAGTCACCCGCCAGATTCGCGATCTCTGGTAAAACATAAAAAAGACGCTCCGGTGGCAATGTCACCGGGGCGTCTTTTGTTTTTACGCCGCCAGGACCTCGTCTAGCTTGCCCAAACCACCGGGGCCGCCTCCGGGAACTACCAGACGTGGCACCAGGGTGCCAGTTTTGATGTCCAGGTCCACCTGTACTGTATCGCCTTCACCGAACTCCTTGCGCAGGATTCCGCTGGCAATTGGGTTCTCTACCAGCTTCTGAATCGTGCGACGCAGAGGTCGTGCGCCATAGAGCGGGTCGTAACCCACTTCTGCCAGCTTGTTCTTCGCGGCATCCGTGACCTGAAGCGCGATATTGCGCTCGTTCAGTGCGCGTGCCGTTCGGGCAAGTAGAAGATCCACAATCTTCGCCAGCTCGTTTTTCTCTAGAGCATGGAAGACAATAGTCTCATCGATACGGTTCAACAGCTCAGGCCGCAGATACTTCTTCAGCTCCGCCAGCGCCACTGGCTCCGGATCTTTGCCCATAGCCGTGGCCTCTTGAATCTGCGCCGCACCGATATTGCTAGTCATTAGAATCACTGTGTTCTTGAAGTTCACCACACGGCCCTGACCATCCGTTAATCGACCATCATCTAAGACCTGCAGCAGCACGTTCCAGACTTCCGGGTGCGCCTTCTCGATTTCGTCTAAGAGAATCACACGATAGGGGCGGCGCCGTACGGACTCGGTAAGTTGCCCACCCTCTTCGTAGCCTACGTAACCAGGAGGTGCCCCAATAAGCCGCGCCACAGAATGCTTCTCACCGTACTCGCTCATGTCGATGCGGACAAGGGCATGTTCATCATCAAATAAGAACTCGGCCAGAGCCTTGGCTAGCTCTGTCTTACCCACACCTGTCGGGCCTAAGAACAGGAAGCTGCCAATAGGCCGATGTGGGTCAGAGAGCCCGGCTCGGCTTCGGCGAATCGCCTCAGCCACGGCGTCTATGGCTTTATTCTGCCCGATGACCCGCTCATGCAGGTGGGACTCCAGGTTCAGCAGACGCTCGGCCTCACCGGTGAACATCTTATCAATGGGAATACCGGTAATGCGGCTGATAACCTCCGCGATATCCCGCTCATCGACTACCGAGTCATGCCCGGTGGTTTTCTCCCAGAGTTCCCGCGCATGCTTGAACTCGTTGCGTAGTGCCGTTTCCTGCTTCTGAATTTCAGCGGCCCGTGCATAGTCACGCGCCTCTGCGGCGGCCAAACCTTCGCCTACTAAGCGCTCCAATTCGGTTTCCTGGTTACGTAGCTCTGCAGGCAGCGCTGATAGGGCGATACGCACTTTGGCCGAGGCTTCATCGATTAAGTCGATGGCTTTGTCCGGCAGGAACCGCTCGGTCACATAGCGTGCCGAGAGCTTCACGGCGGCATCCAGCGCCCCATCCGTCAACTTGACCTTATGGTGCGCCTCATAACGAGGTCGCAAGCCCTGGAGAATCGCAATCGCGTCTTCAATAGACGGTTCGCCCACGAACACCGGCTGGAACCGACGCTCCAGGGCGGCGTCTTTCTCCACGTTTTTACGGTATTCATCTAGCGTCGTGGCGCCCACACACTGCAACTCGCCACGAGCCAGCGCAGGCTTGAGCAGGTTGCTCGCATCCATCGCGCCCTCGGCAGCACCGGCACCCACCACAGTGTGCAATTCGTCGATAAAGAGCACCACCTGACCGGCGGCACGCTTTACCTCGTCCATAACACCCTTCAGGCGCTCCTCGAACTCACCACGGAACTTGGCTCCGGCAACCATAGCGCCTAAATCTAGCGCTAGGACCGACTTACCTCGCAGGGTCTCAGGCACATCACCCGCTACTATCTTCTGAGCCAGTCCTTCAACAATCGCGGTCTTACCCACACCGGGATCACCAATGAGCACTGGGTTGTTCTTGGTACGTCGAGAGAGGACTTGAATCGTGCGGGTAATCTCTTCATCACGCCCAATCACCGGGTCCAGCTTACCTTCGCGGGCTGCCTGGGTGAGGTCACGGGAGTACTTCTGAAGGACCTGATACTTCTCTTCTGCCTGCGCGGAGTCCGACCGAGCGGACCCGCGAAGTTGTGCCAGTGCCCGGTAGACCCGCTCCTCATCGATATGGAAGCTGGTGAGTATGCGCGAGGCCGGGGCATCGTCGGTCTTTAAAATACCGAGTAGCAGGTGCTCCACGCCCACATAGACATCTTTAAGCCGCTTGGCTTCGTTTTCTGCGGTGTCCAATGTGCGTTTACCACGCGGGGTAATAAACACCTGATCGCCACCGGAACCAGGGTTGGTAGTGCCTATCTTGGGAATCCGTGCCAGTTCTTCTTCTACCCGCCGGATAATGGCGGGCAGGTCTGCACCAATTCGGCTGACTATCTGGCTCCCCAGACCGTCTTCTTGCTCTAAGAGCGCGAGCAGAATATGCTCGGCATCTAGCTGATTCTGTCGGTAGCGGCGCAGGATATCCTGGCTGGCGCTCAGTACGTCTCTGGCACGCTCTGTGTAATTCTCAAACATCTCCCTTTACATCCCTCCTAATTTAATAGCCATCTCCCTTGAGTGCCCACTGTGTGGGCCTCGTCCCTCTTCCCGTTCTCGCTCCTTCGTCGCTGGAAGAGGGAAAATCAGCGCTTACCTAAAACACAATAGCTTGCTTCTGGCGGAGTGCTTTGCCGAAGGCTTGTGTTCTTTGTAGCAGTTGAGGTGTGTTATCCCTCTTCCAGGGAGCTTGCGACCGATACTGGGAAGAGGGACGAAAGCGCGAAGCGCGCTTCAAGGGAGATGGCCGAAATAGGCCCTTTAGGGCCTACTACGCCCCCGCTGTACGTAGCTCTTCCAGCTCCCCTTGAAGCTGCTCAATCTTTTCCAGCAGGCTTAGAATCACTTCCACCCCCGCTAAATTCACACCCATTTCCTGAGTCAGGCGCTGAATCTGTCGTACACGCTCTATATCCCTCTCCGAATACAGGCGGTTCTTGCCCACGCGCTGCGGAGAGACCAGGCCCATACGCTCATACATACGGAGCGTTTGTCGATGATCGGGTCCTCCGGCCGCTCGATGCGGACGAGGCGTGCGGCAATACTGATTGTATAGAGCGGCTCGTGTCCTGTTCGCATCCCCATTTCGGCCTAACTTTCTAGCGCTGCCAGTTTGGTAAATAGCTCCCGCTGGCGGTCGCTAAGAGTCTTTGGAACGGTTATCTTCACACGGGCAAACAAATCGCCGTGGCCACCGCCTTTGAGTTTTGGCATTCCCTGGCCGCTCAGGCGCAGAGATTGACCACTTTGAGTTCCTGCGGGAATCCGCGCAGTCAGGCGCTTGCCGCCTACGGTGGGCACGGAGACTTCACCGCCCAGAATCGCCGTGAGATAGGTCACTGGGGCGTCTACATACAGATCGTCGCCACGACGTTCAAAGGTACTGTGATGTCGAACCCGAATCGTCAGGTGCAAGTCGCCACCGTTGATACCCTGGCCGCTGAGGCGCAGCTTCTGGCCGTCACCAATACCCGCCGGGATTTTCACTTCCACGCGGCGATTGGTTTCGGCAGGAGCGCCCCGGCCTGGATCATAGCGTCCGGCAGGAATAGAGAGCGAGAGCGCGCGGCTGGTGCCATGAAAGGCATCTTCCAGCGTAATGGTCAGCTCGTGCTCAATATCTTGAGTCGTCTGGCGAGGTGCCCCACCAAAACCGCTGGCCTTGCCACCGCCTCCGAAGCCATCCATATCTCCGAACAGGGAGCGCAGCATCTCTTCCAACCCGCCGCCACCCATACCGTTGAACTCCACACGGGTGCCACCGGGGAAGCCGCCTGCACCACCAGCGCCAGGGAATCCCCCGAAGCCACCGCCGGGAAATCCACCGTTGGCTTCTGCCTGGGAATAGGCTTTCCACTGGTCACCGTACTGGTCGTACTTCTTACGCTTATCGGCGTCAGAGAGGACCTCGTAGGCTTCCGATACTTCTTTGAACTTGTCCTCGGCGGACTTATCCCCTGGATTCACATCGAGGGTGGTACTTGCGGGCCAGCTTGCGGTAAGCCGACTTGATCTCCTTCTCGGGGGCCGTTTTCGCCACGCCGAGAGTGGCGTAGTAATCTTTATAGCTCGGTCCCATTGTGTCTTCGTTTCCTGGTTTCATCGGCTGGCCCGGAGAGGACCAGTCTGCGGAGAAGCGCACCTCCAGCCCGGCAGACACACCGAAAGATTCGGGGCCAGTCCGGAGGGCTGCTTATTTGGTAGGCCGGCCCTTTCCGGGTCCGGCCCTCAGGTTCTTACCCTGCTATGACTTGTACTTTGCGAGGCTTCGTTTCCTCGGATTTGGGTAGGACGATTTCGAGGATGCCGTCGCGGTAGTTGGCGCTGACCTTGTCGATCTGAATTGGAGTAGCCAGCGTAAAGCTGCGCGAGAACTTGCCATAGCGGCGCTCGATGCGGACGAAGTTATCCTTCTTGTCTTCGCTCTCGAACTTGCGCTCACCCCGCAGTGTCAGGGTCTCGCCGGAAAGCTCGATGTCGATGTCATCGCGAGACATTCCTGGAACCTCGGCACGCACATACAGCGCGTCTTCGGTCTCCGCTACATCTACGGCAGGTGCCCAGCTACGGTCCGCACGGCTATCCGTGGACTGTGCACCCTCGAAAAGCCGGTTCAGGTCGTTGTGCAGGCGCTCCATCTCACGGAGCGGGTCAAAGCGTACCAGTTGCATGATTTTGTTTCTCCTAATCTTTCCTTACTTCTTTTGATCCCCCCGTCCCGCCGCAGGCGGACAGGACGGGGGATAGGGGCCTTCTCAGACCTTTTCGTCGGTCTTGAAGTCGGCGTCGATCACATCGTCATCGCCGCCCATGTGGGTCTTGTCGGGGTCTACGTCCGGGCCGGGCTCTGGGGCTGCGCCTTCTTCAGGAGCAGAGCCCTGGTAGAGCTTCTGGCTGACTTCGTAGACAGCAGTCTGGAGGGCGGTGTGCGCCTCATTAAATGTGTCTTCGTTGTCGCCTTCGGCTGCGGTGCGCAGAGCCGCCAGCTTATCATTGAGCGTATTCTTGTCAGAATCCGTCAGCTTATCGGCGGAGTCGCGCAGCAGACCTTCGGTCTGGTAGATGAGCTGGTCGGCCTTGTTGTGGCGCTCGGCAGACTCGCGGGCCTTCTTGTCCGCGTCGGCGTTCGCCGCGGCTTCCTTGACCATGCGATCTACTTCGTCCTTGTTCAGGTTCGACGAGCCGCTGACCGTGATGGACTGCTCTTTGCCGGTGCCCTTGTCCACGGCAGAAACCTTGAGAATACCGTTCGCATCGATATCGAAACCGACCTCGATCTGCGGTACGCCGCGCGGTGCCGGTGGGAGGCCGGAGAGCTGGAAGTCGCCCAGCAGCTTGTTCATGGCCGCAATCTCACGCTCGCCCTGGAAGACCTTCACGTGAACGTCGGTCTGACCATCGGCAGCGGTCGAGAATATCTGGCTCTTTCGGGTCGGGATCGTGGTGTTGCGCTCAATGAGCTTGGTCATCACGCCGCCCAGTGTCTCGATACCCAGTGAGAGCGGGGTAACGTCGAGCAGGACGATGTCCTTCACCTCGCCGCCGAGCACACCGGCCTGAATCGCGGCGCCAACGGCCACAACTTCATCCGGGTTCACGGAGCGGTTCGGTTCCTTACCGGTCATCTGGCGAACCAGGTCTTGAATGGCAGGGATTCGGGTGGAACCACCGACCATGATAACCTCATCGATCTGGCCGATGGAGAGCTTCGCGTCTTCCAGCGCCTGGTTCACAGACAGCTTGGTGCGCTCCACCAGGTCACGGGTCAGATCATCGAACTTGGCGCGGGAGAGGGTCTTCTCAATATGCGCCGGTCCCTCAGCAGTCACCGTGATGTACATCAGCGAGATGCTAGTGGAGAGAGTGGAGCTGAGCTCAACCTTCGCCTTCTCGGCAGCTTCCCCTAAGCGCTGCAGCGCCTGCTTGTCTTTCTTGAGGTCGATGCCCTGCTCTTTCTGGAACTCAGAGGCGAGCCAGTCTACGATGCGCTGGTCGAAGTCATCACCACCCAGGTGGGTATCACCGCTAGTGGACTTCACTTCGAACACGCCATCACCGACTTCTAGGATAGAGACGTCGAATGTACCACCACCCAGGTCGAAGACCAGAATGGTTTCGTTGGCTTTCTTATCCAGGCCGTAGGCCAGAGCGGCAGCGGTGGGCTCGTTGATGATGCGCAGGACCTTCATGCCAGCGATCTCACCGGCATCTTTGGTAGCCTGGCGCTGCGCGTCGTTAAAATACGCGGGTACCGTGATTACGGCAGCTGTAACAGGCTGGCCCAGATACGCCTCAGCGTCAGCCTTGAGCTTCTGGAGAATCTTGGCCGAGACCTCCTCGGGGGAGTAGCTCTTGCCATCAATGGTTGTACGGTGGCTCGTACCCATGTGCCGCTTAATAGAGACAACGGTGCGGTCGGGATAAGCCACAGCCTGCCGCTTGGCAGGTGCGCCGACGAGCTGATCGCCGGTTTTGTTGAAACCCACCACGGAGGGGGTTGTGCGGGCGCCCTCAGCGTTAGCGATGACCGTAGGCTCGCCGCCTTCCATCACTGCCACAACCGAGTTGGTCGTCCCAAGGTCAATGCCGACTGTCTTAGACATCCTGAGTAACCGTCCTTCTTCCTGGCGCTAATCGCGCCGAACCTCTTGCGAATAATGTATACCACTTGAGTCTATTGCTGTCAAGTGACTTCCGAAGAAAAAGACGGAATCCAGGTAAAAGGGTTCCGACTAATTTTGTATATGATGTGGAATGGAGTGGGGTTTCCAGCATTGAAGCGCCTGTTTTATTTTGTGAACTAAATGAGGTATAATGGTGATTCCGCCTGGCACGACGCTTGCAGGTAGAGGCACGGGAACTTTTCCACACCGAGATACGACTCAGGTGAGGAAGGATTTGCACGCCCGCCCTGCGAATTACAATTAAAATGGGCACCTGAACAGGGGTTTGAACGTATTCTCTATAGGAGGATGCGTTCTCGGCGTTGAGGCTAGGCTAGGGGCGGACGCAACCTTTTAGCGGGATTCTTCGTCTTGACGATAGGAGTTTCACGGGAGGGGCACACAAATGCGGACCGCATATGGGTATATTAAGGTTAGAGGAATGAGTACAGCAACGCCAGAGGTGGAGCAGGAAACAAGGCCGGACGAATCGACCGGGGCAGACACGACCGCAGAGGCGACCGCGCCCCTGGAGGCCGTGGACTTCGACCCGGATGATTTTCCGTCGTTTACCTCGTTTCTGGCGGATCGGGGTGGCCCGGCAAGTGTAGCGCTCTTAACACCACGCCAGGAGAAATGGCTGGCACGGTGTGTGGAGCGCGGCGGACGTGAGGGCGAGCGCGCCCGTGAGATCCTGGTCAACGCCAACCTTCGCCTGGTAACGAGTATCGCCAAGAAGTACCAGAACCGTGGTATCGCCATGGAGGACCTGATTCAAGAGGGGACTCTGGGCTTGATCCATGCCGTAGATAAGTACGACTGGCGACGAGGATTCCGATTCTCCACCTACGCAACACACTGGATTCGGCAGGCTTTAGGCCGTGCCGTAGAAAATCAGGGGCGAACGATTCGCCTGCCCTCGCACGCAATTGAGTCTCTTGGCAAGATCAAGCGAATGCGGGAGCAGCTTCAGACACAGTTCAATCGTCCACCAACGCCTGTGGAAATAGCAAACGCTATCAACCTGCCGGTAGACAAAGTCGAGACTCTATTAGAGGCCGAGACTCCCGAGCCCATGAGCCTGGATGCGCCTGCTGGCGACTCCACCACCCGCCTGGGTGATCTGCTACCCGCAGAAGACGCCACGCATCCCTCGTCTCGGGTGTTCCGCCGCGCGCTCCGCGAGGAGATCAATCGTGCACTGGAGCATCTTACCAGCCGCGAGAAAGAAGTTCTCTCGCTTCGCTACGGCCTTTCGGAAGATCAGGAGCAACCCATGACCTTGGAGCAGGTCGGGAAAGCGCTGCACCTCAGCCGTGAGCGCGCCCGCCAGATCGAGGCAGGCGCCCTTCAGAAACTACGCCGCTCTGATGTGGGCGGTCGCCTCCGCGAAACCGTCACCGCGTAGTCTTCTCTCTGTTCGCTCCCGCAGCGCTGCGGGAGTTTTTTATTTTTTGACTCTCCAATCAAGCTACTCCATGTGTAGGCTTCGTGTGCCTGCCTATCTGGCTTGCGCATATTTGGCGCAACTATAATTCTATTTTGCTCATTTGGAGGTAAAATGAGCAAAATGACTGAGAGAGACATTCGTAACCTCACGCCTGTATCTATAGAGCAGGTCACTATCAGCGATGCCTTCTGGGCGCCGAAGCTCCAGCTCTGGCGTGATGTGACTATTGCTGACTGCTTCACTAAGTTCGAAAACGACCGGGGTGGCGCGCTCAATAACTTCGACCTGATTCGGGATGGGGAAACGGGCCAGCACGCGGGACCGCCCTGGTACGATGGCCTGATCTACGAGATGATTCGTGGCTGCGCCGACTTCCTGGCCGCCGGGCGCGACCCGGAACTGGAAGCCCGGATAGATGGCTACATTGCTCGCATCGCTTCGGCTCAAGAGAAAGACCCTACCGGTTACCTGAACACCTGGACCCAGGCCATGGCTCCTCAGGAACACCGTTGGGGCCGCAATGGGGGCGATGACCGCTGGCAACACGATGTCTACAACGCCGGAATGCTGGTAGAAGCCGCCGTGCATTACTGGCGCGCTACCCACAAGCCTGCGCTACTGGAGGTCGCTACCCGCCTCACGAACCTCATGTGCGACACCATCGGTCCGGCGCCCAAGGCCAATGTGGTGCCCGGCCACTCCGGCCCGGAGGAAGCCCTGATACAGCTTTACCTGCTCTATCGGGACTCGGCGGAGGCCCGCGAGAGTGGTCTGTGCCCGTGACTCCAGAGCGGTATCTGACGCTGGCTGAGTTCTTCATAGACGCGCGTGGGCACTTGGAAGGGCGCAGCGGAAAAGACCCCAGCTTCTATGAGTACGGCCAAGACCATGCCCCGCTAGATAAGCAAACCACCCTGGAAGGTCACGCCGTACGCGCCACATTGTTCGCTACCGGAATTGTCTCCGCCGCACAGGTAAACCACCGAGCAGACTATCTGGCGGCCGCCACTCGCTTTTGGGATAGCCTCACAAAGCACAAACTCTACATCAGCGGAGCGGCGGGCGCGATTGAAGACGATGAAAAACTAGGCCCGGACTACTTCCTCCCCAACGATGGCTATATGGAAACCTGCGCCGCTGTAGGTGTGGGATTCTTCGGGCGGAACCTGAACCTGCTTTTTGGGCAAGCGGGCTATATAGACGAGTTGGAGCGTGCCCTCTACAACGCCGCCCTGGGAGGTACGTCTCTCTCTGGGGACCGCTACTACTACCAGAACCCGCTTATAGGAGAGGGGAATCAGCGCTGGGAGTGGCATGGCTGTCCCTGCTGCCCGCCCATGTTTCTCAAACTCATGGGCGCCTTGCCCGGCTATATCTATGCACAGGATGCGCAAGCGGTGTATGTCAATCTCTTCATCGGTAGTCAGGCTCAGCTAAATGTTCAAGGAACGTCTATTGCACTTCAGCAAAGCACTCAGTACCCGTGGGAAGACAAGGTCACGTTTACCTTGACCCACGAGAAGCCCGTGGCTTTTGACCTGCTACTCCGCTTACCAGCCTGGGCGCAACCGGAACCAGCTAATGCGCTCTACCGGACCATAAACGCCCCGGATACGCCGCAGGCATCTATCACTGTCAATGGGGAATCGGTACCGCTGGAGCTGGAGCGCGGCTATATCCGCCTGAGCCGCATCTGGAATCCCGGCGATATGGTGGAGTTGACCCTGGAAATGCCCGTGCGGCAGGTCGTGGCCCACCCGGCGGTAGAGGCGGCGCAGGGACAGGTCGCGCTCATGCGCGGCCCGATTCTCTACTGCGTGGAAGAAGTCGATAATCCTCAGGGGCTAGACCATTTGGAAATCGCCCCTAGTGCAACCTTTACCCCCGTTTATCGCCCCGACCTGCTGGGTGGAGTTGTAACCCTGGAAGGGGAGGGGATAACTGCTGTGCCGTTCTACGCCAGCAGTAATCGCGAACCCGGCGCGCTTCGTGTCTGGCTCCCTGCACGTAATCCCGCCTGAAGAGTCTCATGAAGAAAATCCTACCGATTAGCATTGTTCTTGTCGGCTTGCTGACTACGCCTGCTGGGGCGCAGACAGAAAAGTCGAATAAGCCACCGTTTCGTGTGGAGGTTGTGGCACGGAATCTCCAGGTCGTCTGGTCCATTGTCTTCCCCTCAAAAGAAGTCACGCTGCTCACTGAGCGCCCCGGTACCGTGCGGGCATTGGTCAAAGGGCAACTCCTGGCACAACCACTGCTCACCTTGACCGATATAGACGCCACGTTCAAGCTGGGGGCTATGGGGCTGACTCTGCATCCCAGCTTTGCTAAGAATCACTGGGTTTACCTGGCCTACTCCTATAAAGGCCCGGAAGGTCCGAAAGTCCGCGTGGTGCGCTATACGTTCGACGAAAAAGCGCTTCTCCAGTCGCCCGCGCAGGCCCTCACCAACCGCACCACGATTATCGAGAACATCCCGGCGTTTACCAATCATGCGGGCTGCCGTTTGCGCTTCGGGCCGGATAAGAAACTCTACATCACTACCGGAGATGCCAATGTCCCCGACCTGGCGCAGAAGCTGGACTCCCTGGCGGGAAAGATGCTGCGCCTGAACGATGACGGAACCATTCCTAAAGACAATCCGTTCGTGGGACGTGCCGATGCTCGCCCGGAGATCTGGACCTATGGCCACCGGAATAGCCAGGGCTTCGACTTTCAGCCCGGCACCAACCTGCTCTTTGAGAGCGAGCATGGCCCCGTGGGTGGCGATGAAATCAACATCATCGAGAAGGGCAAGAATTACGGCTGGCCAGTGGCGCACCACGAGCTATTCACCGGCGGTATGGAGCCGCCCCTGCTGCTCTACGGTTTGCCGTCGCTTGCCCCTGGCAGTGGTTCGTTCTACCGTGGCAAGCTCTTCCCGCAGTACCGAGGCGATTTTTTCGTGGGCTGTATGCGCAGCGAGTGTATCCTGCGTGTAAAGCTACAGGGCCGAAGAGTCATCAGCCAGGAACGCCTGCTGGAGCACCAGTATGGCCGTATCCGCGAAGTGGCCGAAGCCCCAGATGGCAGTATCTACTTCTCTACTTCCATGATGGAGTCGGATGGTCGCCCGTTGCCTGAGTACGATCAGATTTTGAGGCTGGTGCCGGGGTAGCACGCGGGGAATTATCTCTTTTCTCGGCTTACTGCTCTTCCAAGCGTTCCTGCCCCCTATCCCCCAATAATGGGGGCACCAGATCAGGCATCGTCCTTAAGCCGCTTCGCGGCGTTGTTCCACTTTCCGTTAGGCTTTTCTTTAGCATCACTGATGCTGCGGATCAGCTAATAGCTGCCCGCAGGGCATGTCTTCTTCTGGTGCCCCCATTATTGGGGGATAGGGGGCAAAAGCGTTGCTCCTCCTTGACAGCTCCCCACAAGTGCGATACCCACACGTCGCAACTTCTATGAACCCACTCTCCTGGACTAACCCCCTTGTCGTACAGCGTGCCGACCCGCATGTGATGCTTCATACCGATGGCTTTTACTATCTGAGCGCTACGGTGCCGGAGTACGACCGCATCGAGCTACAGCATGCGAGAACGCTGGGGGAGCTGACCACGGCGGAACCTGTGACTATCTGGCGGAAGCATACACGGGGGGCGATGGGGGAGCATATGTGGGCACCTGAGCTGCACTTCATAGACGGCAAGTGGTATGTCTATTTTGCGGCGGGGGATGCAGAAGACAAGTGGCACATACGCCCTTATGTGCTGGAGAATAGTGCTGCGAACCCGCTGGAAGGGGAGTGGATAGAGCGCGGGCGTATCTACACCGACTGGGATGCATTCTCGCTGGATGCCACTACGTTTGAGCACAACGGGAAGCGCTACATGGCCTGGGCGCAGAACCTGCTCACGGAGCCGGGTACGGCGCTCTGCCTGGCGGAGATGGAGAATCCCTGGACGCTCACCGGGCCACAGGTCGTTATCTCTAAGCCAGAATATGCCTGGGAGCGTATTGGGCATAACGTGAACGAAGGCCCCGCTGTTCTGATTCGTAACGGTCGTATCTTTATGGCCTACTCCGCCAGCGCGACGGACGCCAACTACTGCATGGGCTTGCTAACGGCGACCGAGGATGCGGATTTGCTGGACCCTGCTTCCTGGGTGAAGTCACCAGAGCCGGTCTTTGGTAGTGATACCACCAGTAGCCAGTTTGGTCCTGGTCATAACAGCTTTACGACCACACCGGATGGCAAGACAGACATCATGATCTATCATGCCCGCTCCTATGAGGCGATAGATGGAGAACCGCTGTACAACCCGGATAGGGCCACACGGGCGCAGGTGGTCCTGTGGAAGCCAGATGGCTCCCCGGATTTCGCTACGCCCGTGCCAGATGGTTCTTATACCGTGCCGAATTCCCTTACTTAAGCGCTTCCGCTATCGTCTCCGCAAACGGAGTCGTGGGGCGCCCGATCAGCGTGGAGAGCTGGTGCGTGGAGTCGAGCAAGTCACCCTGGGCTGCGCTCACATCCCACCCGGCGATAGCATTGGCGAAGTCTTGGGGAATGCCGAACCCGGCTAGAATCTTGCCGTACTCTGCCTGGGGCAGGTCTTTATAAGGAATCTCCTTGCCAGTCTGGCGCGAAAGCTCGGCGGCGAAATCAGAGAGGGTGTAGGGAGTGTCTCCGGCCAGCTCGTAGATATTGCCTTCATGGCCTTCCGTGGTCAGCGCCACAGCGGCAGCTTCGGCGAAATCGGCACGCGCGGCAGAGGAGAACTTCGCATCACTCGCGCTACCCAGAAACGCTCCACCCGCCAGTGCTCCGGAGATAGAGCCCGTGTGGTTTTCCGTATACCAGCCATTGCGCAGAATGGTAAACGGTACGCCAGACGCTTTTAACGTCTCTTCCGTCGCCAGATGCTCTGCTGCGAGGCTAATAGTAGAAGTATCCGCCCGTAGCAGGCTGGTGTACACAATCCGCTTCACTCCAGCTTTTTTGGCCGCTGTGATTACATTTGCATGCTGCGCCGCTCGCTGACCAATCTCGTTAGACGAAATCAGCAGAAGGGTATCTACCCCTGCAAGCGACTGCTCCAGCGTCTCCGGCTGGGTATAGTCGCCTGGGCGGACTGCTACCCCCAGGTCGACGGCCTTCTCCGGCGTGCGTACCATCGCGACAATCTCCGACGCAGGCACTCTGGCCTTCAACGCCTCTACTACCAGACGACCTAACTGTCCCGTGGCTCCTGTAACTGCGATGCTCATTTTTCTCAAACCTTTCGTATTGTTCTTATAACAATGATTGTTACAAGTGCGTTCCCAAAAAATGGCGCTCCGGGCGCCTTAATTTGTGACTACTTATGCGTGGGCGATTGGAGTCGCGCCACGACTTCTTCTAGCGTGGTGCAAGCAAGCTGCGCTTCCATGGCCTGCTGCGCTTCGATAAGCTGGTTCTCCAGCGCTGCCTGGATATTGGCGCCTACCGGGCACTTCGGATTCGGATTCTGGTGGAAGGCGAAGAGATCGCCTGCCTCTACTGCATGCACTGCCTTGTAGACATCCAGAAGTGTGATGTCTTTCAGTTGCCTGGCAAGCCGAGTACCCGCCACTCCCTGGCGGGTGGCAACCAGACCGGCCCGTCGGAGCATGCCGATAATGTTGCGCACAATCACCGGGTTCACGCCGATACTGCACGCCATCCATTCCGATGTGTTGTCAGCATCCAGCTCTGCACCAATCAGCGAGAGAATATGCACCGCTATCGAGAATCGGCTGGCAACTTGCACTGGTATATCGGCTTCTTTCTTGTAAATATTTTAATTACAAGTATGGGATTTGTCAAGAGGGTGAAGGGATCCAGGTTATAATTTTGGACAATGGCGGTCTGGCACCTGGAACTGTTCGGAGGAGTGAGCCTGCGCAATGAAACCCGCACCCTGGGAGACCTGGTAGGGAAGAAAGCAGGCGCATTGCTGGCACTTCTGGCACTGGCGCCGGGACGCACCCGCCCACGTGAGGAAGTTATCGACCTGCTCTGGCCAGAGGTGGACTACGAAGAAGCGCGGGTTCGGTTTCGGCAGGTGCTGACCCAGCTTCGTAAGCTTCTCGAACCAGCCGGGGTGGCGCCAGGTAGCGTACTTATTGCCGACCGCACCCAGGTAGGAATCGCACAGGAACATCAGAGCGATGTAGCTAGATTTCTTCACCATTTGCGTCGTGCGGCCAATAGTGCCGAACCAGCAGAGCGAGTACGGAATCTGCGGGCTGCACTGGCTCTCTATACGGGTGAGTTCGCCCCCGGCTTTTATGTAGACGCATTGCTGACCGAGCGAGAGCGCCTGGCAGCACTGGCCGAGAGCGCCCGCGAACGCCTGGCAACCCTGGAAGCCACTCTTCCCGAGACAGATCCCGGCCCGATGATATACGAAGGGCAGACTGTTGCGCCAGCGCGGGTTCGAACCGCAAACCGCTTCTTTGGGCGAGAGCATGAGCGTGCGGAGATCCGGGAACTTCTACAGTCCCATCGGCTTGTCACGCTACTCGGACCGGGCGGCACCGGAAAAACGCGGCTGACCCAGGAGCTGCTGGCCGACCTCCCCGGCGCTTACTTTATCTCCCTGAGTGCGCTGCGAAACGGCGAGAATATCGCAAACTCTATAATCTCTGTACTCGCACTGCCGGACTCGAACGAGCCAGCGATTCCCCGGCTCCAGGCTGCATTTGCCGAGAAACCAGCGCTGTTGGTTCTGGACAACGTGGAGCAGCTAGTGTCCACAGGCGGCGCAGAATCGGTAGCGGTGCTGCTGGATGCACTACCCACCGTGCGGCTCCTGGTGACTTCTCGCATCCGGTTAGACTTGCCACAGGAGTGCGTCTACCGGCTCGGTCCACTGATACGGCCCGCCGCCATAGAGCTTTTTGTAGATCGTGCCCGGCTTGCCAATACCCACTTTGAGCTAACGGGCGAGAGCCAGGAAGCTATTAGTGAGCTCTGTCGGAGGCTAGATGGCCTGCCACTGGCTATTGAACTGGCTGCCGCCCGCGCGGCGGTACTCACGCCTCAGCAGATTCTGGAGCGCCTGAGCCGCCGGTTTGACCTGCTGGCAGATAAACGCCGGGATCGGGAAGAGCGGCATATGAGCCTGCGGGCCGCGCTGGACTGGGGCTGGAGCCTGCTTGCTCCTGATGTACAGAGGTTCTTCACGCAGCTCTGTGTGTTTCGGGGGAGCTTCTCTCTGGAAGCCGCTGAAGCTATTACCGGAGAGTTTCTAGCCGTAGATACGCTGCAGAACCTGGTAGATGCCTCGTTTCTCCTAGTGGAATCCGGAGGGACTGGGCAGCGCTTCGTGCTTCTAGAGACCCTGCGCGAGTACGGCGCGGAGAAGCTGGAACCGAGCGAGCAGGAAGCCCTGGTTCTCCAGCACGCGGATTTCTTTTTAGAGAGAGCGACCGAGTGGCGCCCCATGCTCGATGGTCCCGAGGTGCTGGCCACTATGGCGCGGTTCAAACAAGAGCACGATAACTTTGTGGGCGCTGTGGAGAAAACGCTGGCGCTGGACCCACAGCGTGCGGTGGCTCTTTGTATTATGGTGGCCCAGTTCTGGGACCATTCCTACTGGCGACGCCCCGCACTGCACTATCTGACTCAGGCGCTGGCCGCTACGGAGCGAGTATCGATTCCCGAAGATCGGCTGGCTCGCCTTTATAACTCCCTTGGTATCGCCTACCGGCGAGTGAAAGACTATGACAACGCTTTTCTATATTTCCAGAAGGCCTATGACTACTATCAGGCGCAGCTAGCAACACAGCGGGCAGCAGGGGAGAGCGAGGAGTTTCTGATATCGCTGAACCAATACCTGGCAGGTATGCTGCACAACCTGGGAAGCCTGCACGAAGAGCAGTTTCATTTCGATGAAGCAGGACACTACTTCGCCGAAGCGGCAGCGCTAAATGAGGCTATCGGCAATTCTATCTGGCTGGCTCGCAATCACCAGGGACTTGCGACAGTGTATATGCGCCGAGGGCTCTGGCAAGCAGCTGCCGAGGGTAGGGAGACGCTCTTTGAGCTGGCTGTGGCGCATGCGGAAAAGGGGACTCGCCTGTGCCGCGAGGTACAGGATCAGTTCTTCCTCTGTCACCTGCTGCACATTCAGTCCTACCTGTTGCCTCTTTTAGGGCGAACTCCACAGGCGCTCCCAATACTCATCGAAGGCTTTGCACTGGCCTGCGCCCTGGACCATCGGATTTTCATCATCGGATTTCTGCATCGCTATCACGAACAGGCACTCCATGCGCAGCTCTGGGAAGCAGCCGTGCAGTTCAAGGGAGGCGCACGGGGATTCAGTCAGCGCTGGGAGGAGAGTTTTGAACCCAACGATGCGAACCTGCGCACTCCTATCGACCTCCCCGCACTTCTGGGACAGGAGCGCTACGATGCGCTCTATCAATCAGGATTCGATGCGTCTTTGGAATCTCTTCAGGGGCTTGCTGCTACATTGCATGGCCCCATCGTATGAATGCCGCAAAACTCACGGAAAAACTTTTCTGGGGCTTCAAAAAATCACGGTAGGCTCACGATGACTTCCTATAGTTGCCCTTAGTGAAAGCGGGCCGCTCTGTTATGGCTCGCTATAACAGATAAGGACAACACCAATGAAGAAAGCATCGCTACTGGCACTCTCGCTCTCCGCGAGCCTGCTCACCGGCGTCGCACAGGCGCAGCAGAAGACACCTCTCTGGGGCTGGGCAGACCTGCACGCTCACCCCGCATCGCACCTGGGATTCGGCGCGGATGCCGATGGCAACAACGGTATGTTCTGGGGCAAGCCCGGCATGAACCTGGAGGCATCACGCGCTACGCTCCTCACGGATCTACCTGCCTGCGCTCCGGATAAGCATGGCAGCTTTGATGGCGATGTGGTGCGCCATAAAACCCACCAGACTGTGATTGGCACCGTGGATAACATCTCCGGGTTTCCCCATGAGTCGAATGGAGCCGGGGGCTTCAAGAGCTGGCCGCATGCCCGTAGTCTGACGCATCAACAGATGCACATCACCAATATCCGCCGTGCCTACGAGGGTGGGCAGCGTTTGATGATTGCAAGCGTAACCGATAGTGAGCTGCTGGCTTCGCTCTGGACCAAGATTGGCTACAATGCCGCCGGGAACCAGGTACCGCTGCCGGATCCCAACTTTGGCTATAAATCCGCCAAGCGTCAGCTAGATTTCATTCAGAAAATGGCTGCCGCCAACCCGAGCTGGATGGAAATTGCGGATAGCGCCGCAGATGCCCGCCGCATCATCGGGCAGAACAAACTGGCGCTGATTCTGAGCCTGGAGATGGACACGCTCAGCCCAGAGCAGATTCAGAAGCTGGTGAAAGAGGAGCATGTGCGACACGTGATTCCAATTCACCTGATCAATAACTCGCTAGGTGGCTGCGCGGTCTACACGGATGCCTTCAACACTGCCAATACGTTCGTGAACGCCACGCGAGATAGCAAGAACTGGAACAACCCGAAAGATGATGCCTTCTTCCGCATTGTCACCGACCCCAAGCTGAGTGTCCATCTGGCCCTGCCGCAGACACTGGTCGCAGAAGGGAGCAACCTGCTGCAGGGCGGGGCTATCTGGCCGCGCTGTGTGGACTCCGAAAACACTATGCTCATGTCGTTCCTGGCACGTGGCTACAACTACACGCAGCAGGGACCGGGGCACCGCAATGCACTGGGCCTGACAAGTGAAGGAACGGCGACAATTCGCAATCTGGCGAAGCAGGGGATTCTTATAGACGTCGCTCACATGTCTCAGCAGTCCACATCGGGCACCATGCTCTTTGCCCTGGTCAATAAGTACCCGGTCATGGACTCGCATACAGGACTGCGAGCACCCGATGAGACCGCTCCCAATGAGCGTTATCTGATGCGAGAGCACGCCCGTATGATCTCGAACCTGGGTGGTGTTATCGGGCTGGGAACCGAGGGGCTGGCGGGGCAGGTGCCGATTCTGAACCTACCAGAAGGCATGCCCAGCGCTCAGTACTACTTCGACTTCGATAGCAAGACTCCGAATCGCAAGTGGAATGTAGACCGTCTGCCAGGCAATCCGGTCGTCAGCAACCTGACAGTGACAGTAAAAACGGGGGATGGCATTTTCAATGGTGGGGCGGACCTGCGCGGCGGCAACAATGGCGCATGGGCCTGGGTAACCATTCGAGGTAAGCGACACGAGTACGACCTGAGCAAGCGTGCCCAGTGGCCTGCAGGCTCTACTCGTACCGTCACGTTTGCACTACCGGCTGGCACTCACTCTCGTGACATCGACTCGTTCGGACTGCACACCACACCCGATGGCAAGAACGAGATATTCGATACATCGGACGGCTGGCGAGTGGCCGGGCTGAAGGTGGAAGCCACTCTGGCGGGTGTCGATACCGTGGGCACCTGGCTGGAGGAGTACAAGGACGCTCTCTCTATCATGAAGGGCCGAGGTATGGCTATCGGTACGGACATCAACGGCTTTGCCCCACAGATGGCCTTCTCTGCCGACAGTGTGAACTACCCGCTTACAGCGGCGCGGCGCTTCGGCAAGCCAGATGCCCCGGCGCTAGCGAAAGACCATATGGGTAGCCGCACCTTCGACTTCAAGAAAGACGGTATCGCTCACTACGGTATGCTGGCCGACTTCATGCAAGCCGTCAGCCAGAAACCTGGCTCCGATACTGCCATGAAGACCCTCTTCCACTCCGCCAACGACGTGGTGGAAATGTGGGAGAAGTGTGAAGAGGCCGCCAAGAAGATTAAGTAACCCACACGTGGCCGGATAGGAGATCCACAGGAGACACACCACCTGCGAGAGGGCTTAGCCCTCTCGCAGATATTTTTGCTACTCCGCACCGGGAATTGCCCCGGCATGCTGGCAGACCTCAGCCGCCTTCTGGTTAGCCGCTAGATTAATAGCCTCCAGCGAGTCTCCACTCAAAAGCCCGGCTACCAGTGCCGCAGTAAACGCATCGCCTGCACCTATGGTATCTACCACGTTGACCTTGATACCAGGAAACTCTGAGGTTGCAGTGGGAGTGACAAGCAGGCTGCCCTTATCACCGCGAGTCAGCGCGACTAGCCGAAGGTCGAAGCGCTCACAGAGCCGAGTGAGAGTTTCCAGCTCGGTGCCACTATCTACCCCACAGGCCTCTGCGATAATAGGCAGCTCCTCGTGGTTGAGTTTGAGCACACTGGCGAGAGTCAGGCATTCCTGAATCAGGGCAGAGCTATAAAAACTCTGGCGCAGGTTGATGTCACATACGCGCAGGCACTCCGGCGTGGTGGCGCTGAGAAAACTCTGAATAGTGGCGTGGGACTCCGGAGAGCGCTGGCCCAGAGTGCCATAGCAGACAGCGCGCAGAGTAGGAGCTAGAGCCGCCAGAGCTTCGGTCCAGGGTAGGTGGTCCCAGGCAACCCCTGTATGGATTTCGTAGCTAGGGATACCCGCGGCATCCAGCGCCACAGTAACTGTGCCAGTAGGATATTCCGGGCGAATGGCAAGAAACTCTGTCGAGAGTCCCCAGTTCGCTACCTGCGCCCGAATATCGTCACCTAACTCATCCACTCCTACGGCACTTACGGGTACGGTTGGCACTCCCAGCGAGTTGAGATGATACGCGAAGTTAGTCGGAGCGCCTCCGAGTTGGCGGCCCATGGGCAACATGTCCCACAGAATCTCTCCGAGGCCGACAGCGGCAGTAGGGCTTTCCATGGGCTGTCAGGCTTTCGGCTGTGCTAGCAGCAGGCGCAACGCTCCACGACCGCTGGCGACGATGCGTGCGCCATCTGGAGTCGGAGTCGCGACTCCTTGCGCGATTTTCACGGCATAGTCGAAGTCGCGGAAGTGGTAGTTCAGCGTGGTGTCGGAAACAGATTTGAGAGCGCTACGCTCCGGGACCCACTCGAACACCAACCCGATGCGCGCGCCTGTGGGGCGCCCTAGCAGGCGAACCTCCAGGTCTTTCTCATGGAACACCATTTCCAGAGCGCCGCCACCTACTAAAGGCACCTGAGTGCGCATGGTGGTGCCTTTTTCTTTGACAATGGGGCGACTCGCCATAGTCAGTGGGGTTTCCGCGCTGTCTGGCGTGATTTGCACAAAGCGGCCCATGGCGCGCTTGCCGGGCTTACCGGCATGCGTAGCATCGTCGCTCCAATGATAACCATCTAATGCGGCTAAAAGACGCTGCTCGATGCCATGCTGGCGTACAGGCTCCTCTAAGTAGGGCTGAGGGAACTGATCATGGTACACATGCAGGTCACGGAGATAGAACTGAGCATCGCGGAAGTGCAGGTTCGCCCGGTAGAACTTACTTTGGTACCAGACTGTGCGCTCCGCAGGCATGGTCTTGCCGAAGGGATCCTCCAGCATGATCTGGGCTTGAGTTGGAGTGGACTTGAACATCCGCTTGAAGCGCCTGCCTGACTCACCCATGGTCTCGATAGCTAAGTCACGCTCGCCTTTCAGTTTGGCTAGCTTCTCCATCTGCATGGCATAGGCTTTGCGCATGGCAGGCCACCCGAAGCTGTTCTCCTGGCCGAGCTGAGCGTACGCGAAGCCCTGCGTAGGCGAGCGATGAATCATCTCGTAGAATCGGTCTACAAAGATTTCCGACTGCCCATATTGCCATACCGGCTCCATGGTGTCTGGGGCCGAAACACGGTTATCATAGTAGTACACCGGGTCCTGGCCTAAGAGGCGGAACATGGGTGTGGCAATCTGGTTCTTGGCTTCCGTGGCCGGGCTCCAGGCGTTTTGCCGGGTGGGGTAGTAGGCGGCTATCGGCACACCCCAGATAGTGAAGCCATCTGTGTTTAGCTGGTCTCGGCAGTTTGCGAACGCATCAATTTTATATTTGTCCGCGAAGTGCGCTACCGTAATCGCATCCAGGTTCCACGATGCCACGGATTTCAAATCTCGCCCGAACGTTCGCTTGAAGGTACCTGCCGCCGTGTCCACTAAGCGCCTGCGTTCTTCCGGGGTGTAGCCGATGGGGTAGGCCACGGGCACATGGTAGTCCCACTCCCAGTTCGGGTTGCCCCTCCAGGCAAGCCCGGCATCATCGCAGATACGCCGGTTCATCTCGAACCACACGCCGACTTCGTGGTCCGGGGGCATCTCCGCCTTCAGGAACTCTACGAATGGTCCCTGCACCAGCGCATCGTACTGCAACAGCCAGGTTGCCTTGAAACCGTACTTCTTTATTAGCGCCATCTGTCCGCGCACCGGCTCCATGAGATCCATCGGCTCTCTGGGCTCATCCGCGCGGATGAAGTTCATGATATTGATGACACGACGAGCAGCAGGGTTTACGGTGTTTTGGGGCACTATTTCTTCCAGATGTCCTTCAGGGGATAGACGGTTAGCTCCTCAATAATAGCATCTCCTTCAAGGGCAAACGCCGGGCCGTTGTCTGTATGCAGCGAGCCGATGGTGTAAGCCGCCTCGCCCCCGTTCCAGAAGCTCTCCACAATGCCTCGATCAATAAAGAACCGAGCATCCAGGGAAACATTGGGATGGAGCACTGTAGGCTGATCGTTGCGCTTTAGCGTCTTCGTGGCGGCATCGTAGGCGAAATGGATGCTGCGAATCGTTGCCGATACGTTGCCACGAGTTTTGAGCACTATCTCTAGCCCTGCATCTCTCTTCAGCATCGCCAGCTTATTATTTGCCTCGGCAACAGTCGCGTTGCTAAGTTGCACCAGCGGCTTGCCGCGCAAGCTGTTCAGCTCCTCTACAGGCTCGAAGCAAAGCGTATCCTCGCCACCAATCGCCTTTAGCTGAAGCAGTAGTGGGAGCGTGCCGCACTGGTTGAAGTTCTCGCCGGGGAAACGAGTACCCTGTGCCCAGCCCATCATCACATGGCGGCCCTGTGGCGCGTTGCTAAACACCAATGCCGCGTAGTAGCTTGGTCCCTGGTGCGCCTTACGAACTTTGGTAACAGGCGTAAATTTCTGACCATCGAAGCGCCCTAGCTGATAGCAAGAGTTGAAGTCGATTCGGTCCGGCGTGCCCTGGGGGGAGTGATAGCCGCCATAGAGCAGCATCAGCTCCTCACCTGTAGTTGGCGATTTCACCGGGATAAACTCTGGGCATTCGAACCAGCCGGGCAGAGAGTCCGTTTGCTCCCAATGCACCAGGTCTTTGGAGCGCAGAATCCGGTAGGTGTCCGGTCCGCCCACATAGAGCACCATCACATAGTGCTGCGAGGCTGCGTGCCAGATAACCTTGGGGTCTCGGTCTCCATCTCCCATGTTCTTGACAACCGGGTTGCCCGGATAGCGCTTCCAGGTTTTTCCACCGTCTGGAGTCGTCGCAATGTGCTGGGAGAACGGTTCCGTGCCCGCGAAGAACAGCACCGGCGCCGGGAGCGCCACGCCTTCGTTCAGGCCGGGTAGGGGCTGCTGCTGCATAACAGCGGTGCCCGAATAGCACTGGCCCTGGCCATTCGGAAATAGCGCCACGGGCCACTCTTCCCAGTGAATCAGATCTTTGCTGACGGAGTGCCCCCAGTGCATATCGAAGCCTGCGCCCCGGCTGGTAGTGGCAGGGTTGAACTGGTAGAAGATGTGGTACAGACCGTTCTGGTAGTAGCTCCCATTGATGTCGTTCATCCAACCCAGGCGCGGGCTGAAATGGAACCGAGGGCGGTACTCCGTAGCATAGGCTTTCGGGTCACGGATTTCTTTATTGCTGAGTTTCAGCTTGTTCAGCGCCTCGGCATCATGGGAGCGATAGCGCAGGGTAACTGTCTTGCCCTTCAGCTCTCTTAAATCCGCCGAGTACCAGAAATCCGGCTCCTGCCCCGGCGTGGGAAACTCCACGTGCATGTAGCGCTGCAACTTGCCGTCTACTTCTATGCTCAGTTTCTCAAGGCCCGGCTTGTTCCCATCTTCGCGATGCACTAAGGGTAACTGCAGGAAGTCTGCGGTGATAGTCAGAGTGCGGGTGCGCTCAGCCAGCGGCGGCTTCGGTGTTCCAGCCAGAGGAATCTCGCCTTTATCGTCGGTTTGCATAATGTGGTCGATATTGATGTGGCCCCAGCCACCCTTTCGCTGATCGATGATGATGAGAGAGGCGCTCTTGCCCAGGAATTCTGTTACATCCCACGCCGCCGGCTCCAGCCACTCTGTGCCGCCTGGCTGCGTGTTCGGCCCGGTAGCGATACGTACTACCTGACCGTCTACGATCAGAAACATGCATGTTTCCTTCCAGCCGCCGCCGCCAATCAGAAACGTGATGAACTTGCGCTGAATCTTGAAGTCCGGGGAGCTCAGCGTGCCGGTAGCATCGTCGCCGCCCAGGAACGAGTTCACTAATCCCTTGCCCTTGAAGCCACTGACTACCATCTGGTTGCTCAGCGTGCCCCGCGCCGGGCCAGACCCGAAGGCATCACCCCTGGCCTGCCACTCGCCGTAGTCCTTACCCTCGAAGTCAGCGATTAGAATCGGAGGCGCGGCGCGGCGTGCTGCTGCTGCGGCCAGCGTGACCAGGGAAGACATGCCTAAAAGGCAGAATTGGGCTCTTTTCATGATGCAGGTTCCAGAACGACACAGTCCAGACCCAGATAGTACCGTGGCCCGGTAGCATTCGGGTTTGCTCCAGCGACAGTTACCTGGATTATAAACCGTCCCTTATCCGGGCGAAAGACACCCAGTCGGAAGGGTTCAGATGGTTGCACCTCGGGGGCGTATCCATCGAAGGCTGACGCGCAGGGCATACCATTCACCCGAAAACGCAGAAGGCCGTAATCTTTGGCCTGTGTGGCATAGAGCACAAGCTGCCGGGGCTTACTATCTGGCGCCGGGAACTCCAGTTCCACCATGTCGCCCACACGCTCCGCCTTGACCAGCAGGTGATGTGCGCCGCTCCAGCGCTCACTGCCCCACGGCTCCATATCCTGTGGCTCTACAAAGAAGTCACCAGACTTCCGAACCACAGTCATGCTCTCGCACTCGATAGCCCCTGGCTTGCGCGACCCAGCTTGAACCTCAGCTAGCGTTGGAACCGGCAATGCCGCTGCCTCCGGTTGTGGCTTCAAGTTAGTCGTTGCCCCCGGAAACGCGTACCAGTAGGTCGTGGCCGAATAAATCAGCGTGGTGGGGCGCCAGGAAATCAGCTCAATATCGACTTTGAGAGATTTCCGGAAGGGGATGCCATCTAGCTGGCGTGTGCGGGTCAGCACATTCCAACCCTGGGTACGCTGCTCATCAACCCGCACCTGGTTAGCAAATGGGGTCTGAATAATTCCCTTTGGTGCATAGGAGTATCCGTAGTAGTCCTCTGTACCCGTGCCCATGTGCGACGGGAACGATTCGCCATCTACCCATATCTTCTCATCGCCCTCCCCATACCAGGTAGGCACCGGGTTGAACAGCGCCAGCGTATCGCCTGCATAAACCCCACGCCCCTGAATCTGCACATAGTTCCAGTCTTGAAGCGGCGGTGTGTGCAGCCCAGCTTCATGGTGCCAGGTAGCATGAAAGTGCATGGAGCGCTCATCCCACTTCCAGGGACTCACTATAGCTTTCAGTGTCGCCGCCACAGGCGTTTTACCTGTGTTGTGCAGAGAAACTCGCGCGGATTTCTGATAGGGCATGACCCAGCGGCAAGTCATGGTGCCATCCGTGCTCACCGTGCGGTACCAGCTCTGGAGCGCATTGATGCCCACGCCGCTGCCAAAGAAATCCGTCGCCGGGCACCACGCCGTTGTCTTCCCGTCAAAGCTCAGCTCGATAATCACGCTCCTGAGCGTGCGCTCTAACTCAGCGTTACCCTTCGGCTCTAGCTTCAATTCCAGTGTTTGTATGGCGTTCGAGCCAGCGGGCAAATCCAGCGCAGCTTGATTGCCTGCCATCAGCGCTTTCTTCAGCTGAAAAGCCTTACCCTGTGCTGGTTTCGGCGGCGCCTCCAGTGTGCGGTTCGTGGTCTGAATCAACCCCCGCGCCGCCTGTAGCTGGGGGAGGGTAAACGTCGTGATTTCCGTGCCCGCTGCATAGGTGCGGTAGTTGATGTGGTAATAGCGTTGCCCCTGGCTCTTCTCTTCCCAGGTCACTTTGCAGTGGCGAGCGTAGGGAATCGGCAGATAGAGGTTATTACCACCACTCTTCGCTGAGTAGCCAGGATGAGGGTGCAACAGGGGGGCATCTACGCCCGGCAGATTCCCTCGCAGCAGGTCGAATCCATGGAACGAGATTGTGGGTGTTGTTTCGCCATCTAAATAAATCCGCAACACACCATCTTTTTCGCCGCCTGCCGTGAGCCAGAAACGGACAATGACACCCGGTCCGGCGGCATCCATCAGTACCTGCTCTGTACGCCCCGAATTACTCTCCGTACGCAGGTAGTTATTGAAATCGTTGTTGGCGAACCAACCTGGCTTGTCCGGCGCCACCGTGGCGCGGTCGTAGCTGCTCACCTGGTGGCAGGTGAACTCTGCCTGCGGCCAGCGGGCAATAGAATCCGTATCCACCATCTCCTGCAGCAGAGACTCAAACGATATTGGGTTAGGCATAATTTCAGTCTCCTTAGCATAGCACCGATATAAGTGGATTCTCTTGTGCGATAGCGCCAAAAAATGTGATAATCCTGCCATGGCACAATCTGCGCTGCAGACCGACTTTTTCACTCAAATGGCAGAGCCCCATATCTTGCGTGCTATGTTCGACCAGCTTCCTCATGTCTACTTTTTTGTGAAGGATAGAGAGAGCCACCTGATTGCTGCCAGCCGGGCCATCTTTGCGCGACTGGGAGTAAAAGAGGAGCGCGAGATTGTTGGTGCGCGAGATGAAGACCTGTTCCCAGAACCAATTGCTCGGGGGTATCGGGACGATGACCAGCTTATCTACCAGACCGGTAAGCCACTGCTGAACCGCCTGGAAGTCTGGTACGACGAGCAGCGAAACCTGGAGTGGTGCATTACAACCAAGATTCCGCTTTTGGGCAAAGATGGCTCCATCATTGGGCTCATGGGTATGACCCGGCCCGATGAAAGTCAGGCCCAACTGCCGCCCGAAAGCGCCGTGGCTCAGGTTGTGCAGCATATCTCAGAGCATGCAGAGCGTATCTTGAGTGTGCGGGAGCTGGCAGTTGCCTGCAACATGTCGGAGCGCACCCTATTCCGAAAAGTCGATAGTGCGCTGGGAGTGACTCCCTACGAACTCATGCTGCGTATCCGAATCCAGAAAGCAGCCGCAGCATTAGTACAGACGACCGAGAGCGTGAGTGCAATCGCACTCTCTCACGGCTTCTGCTACCAGAGCACGTTTACGCAGCACTTTCGCAAGCGCATTGGTATGACTCCTCGGCAGTTTCGACTGCGTCATACTCTTCGTTGAGGAGGATTTTAGTGGCAGATTGCAGGCTCTTTCATTTTGGATATGTCTTAGGTCTGCTGTACATTGCGCTGTTCTGGTGCTAAGATGCAATGTGTTTTAGATATAGTTAACCATCTAGTTCTGATTTCTTATTCATATATTCCTTATATTCCTCAAGTGTTCGAATCTCTTTAGTGGTGTTGTATTCATCTTGAATTGTAATTACACCTCCAGACTTAAAAGTTTCGATAATTTGTAATTGATTGTCTAATGCTAGGTGTAAAATTTCATTAGGGCTCAATCCCGTTTTAGACACAAGATTATCAACCATCGTATATGTATTGCCAAATAAAACAAGTGTAGTGTCGCCTGATGAGTCTTTAACAAATGTACCACACGGGAGAATTAATACACCTTTCTCAGGAGAATGCTCGACATCTACACCCCAATGATCGTGTAACGCATCTATCAGGATTTGAATACCGTTTTGATATGACGAAAACCGCTCAAAACGTTTCTTTGTCAAATTCCGTAATCGGCGAAGTCCCTCACTGTTGAGAGTATTCCTGATAGGAATGTGGATATTAATAGTTTTACCAAGAGATTCGCTAGGAAGATCAATTACAGCATCAAGATAATTTTGGATGATTTCCCAGTATGTATTTCCTGATTTTACGTCATATATCATAAGCACTACTGGTTCTGAGAAGAGAGACCAGTGATTAATATGAACAGAATCAATAGGAAATGAAATAATATTGCCATTATTTATTAGATATCTATTGATATGATCTGTTGCTTTTGATTGAGCAAATAATATCCATGGGGTAGCGTTGTTGTTTTCAAATACTCGTATGAGCAAATCTTCTCCATAATCTTGATTCAAATCTTCCACAGTCCAGCCAAGATGAGAGAAAATATTGCGGAGGCTTGCGCGGGCAATGTCCTCAATTATATGATTTCGAGTACGTTTTGGCATTTTAAATTTGTTGATTTCTTTATTTGATATTTTACTCTCAACTATTGAGGTTTTTTATATGCTATGTCTCAAAATCAGGCTATGTACAGCAATCTATATATCTGAACGAAGCTGTGGGGGTAAGAGGTGCCCATACTATCGGATTTGTTGAATTCATTGTGATCATTGCAGTGGCTATGGGCCGGTAGGCAGAGATAGATAGCATTTCCTTAGAGAATGCCCTCCGCAGTTCCACTCTCACCTTAGCACATGCTAGAGCCTGTTTTGATATACTTCAATTATTGCTAACAGATACGCTTCGCTCTGGAACCCGCACTCACCACGACCGTATTGAGCAAAAGCTTGGCCTACCACATCGCGTTACTTCGCAGGAAGAATACGTAGAACTGCTGACTGGCTTCTATGGCTTTTACCGCAGTGTGGAGCCGAAGTTGCAGGAGTGGCTCTCTGGTTTACCAGATTTCTGTATGGCCGAGCGCCAGAAATGGAACCTGCTGCGCCTGGATTTAACCGTGCTGGGTTTCAATGAAGGCACTATTGCCGCTATCCCTCTCTGTAGTACGCCGCCCGCTGTAGACACAGTGCCGCAGGCACTGGGCTGTCTGTATGTGTTGGAGGGCTCCACACTGGGCGGGCAGGTTATCTCGGCGCATTTCAGGCGGGCTCTGGGGATAACCCCGGAAAACGGCGGGCGATACTTTCACGGCTATGGCTCCCAGACTGCAGAGTGCTGGCGCTCTTTCAAGGAAGCGCTTTTAATTTATTCGCAGCGCTATCCGGAGAATGACCTGGGTATACTGGAATCGGCGCGGGCAACTTTTGAATCGTTGGAAGCGTGGCTCTGCCGTGACTCGCGTGCATAGCGTATAACAGAAAGAACTATGGCCGAACTACCGACCGGCGATAACGGTGCATCACAAGGAAGTGGTACCGACGAGCTGTATTATCTGAAACCCGAAGACCGTGTGGATCTGACCAACTGTGACCGGGAGCCGATCCATATCATTGCGCATGTGCAACCCCACGGTTTCCTGCTCGCCCTTGACCCGGAGAACCTGACGATTCGACAGGCCAGTGCTAACACAAGCACGTTTCTGGGAGTGGAAGCGGCAACGCTGACCGGGCAACGACTACAATCGCTGCTGGGCACAGATGGCGACCTGTCTATCAAGACCCTGATGGATGCTGTTGCTTCAGGGCAGTTAGAAAAGAATCCCAGGTTCGTTTTTCGTACAGAACTGAAGGGGCATGGGCCATTCCATGTCGTGGCGCACACATACCGTGGTGTCTTGCTGCTGGAAGCGGAGTCGGTGGACCTGGGGCACTTCAATCCAGAACAGTTCAGTGGACTCCGAACAGCTCTGGCTCGCTTCGACTCTGCTCACTCCGTTATCGAGTTCGCGCAGGTAGCGTGCGAGGAAATCCGCCGCATCATGGGTTTCCACCGGGTCATGCTCTACCGATTTCTGGACGATGAAAGTGGTGAGGTTATCGCCGAAGACCTGGATCCGGATGTGGCGAATTCGCAGGATTCCTATCTAGGACTCCGGTATCCTGCCTCGGATATCCCCAAGCAGGCGCGAGCGCTGTTCGTGCTGAACACCGTGCGCGTAACCCCTGATGTGGGTTACGAACCTGCGCGGCTAGTCCCTATGAAAGACCCGGTCACGGGCAGCTATCTGGACCTGAGCTACTGCCTGCTGCGCGGCCAATCGTCCATCCATTTAGAGTATCTGAAGAACATGGGGGTGTGCGCGTCGGTCTCTCTGGCGGTGGTACGAGATGGCAGGCTGTGGGGCCTATTCGCGGCACATCACTATGAGCCGAAACCTCTCTCCTATGATGTTCGTAGTGCGATTGAGTATCTCACTCGTGTAGTCTCCCTCCAGATGCCTGCCAAGGAACGTGAGGAATCGGCAGGATACACGGAGCAGATTCACCAGGTCATGGAGGCGCTAGTAGCGAACCTGGCCCTGAGTCGCTCGATGCTCTCTGCACTGGCAAGCCACACGACTACTGCTCTGGATCTGATGCACTGTGGCGGTTGCGCCGTTGTAATAGAAAACGAGTACCGCCTGTTAGGAACGACACCGCCCGAAGATGCCATTCACGGCCTCATACACTGGCTCAATAGCACACGGGCGAGTGCAGAGGAGTCTGAAGAGCTGGTGGTCACGAACTCTCTGATGACTCTATATCCGCCCGCGGAGCTATTTCTAGATAGTGCCTGTGGTCTACTGGCCATGCCGATACCTGGCGAATCCGGAGACTGGGTGCTGTGGTTCCGCCCAGAGCTAGTTCATACGATTACCTGGGGGGGAAACCCGAACAAGCCCTATGAGCAGTTAGAGGAGGGGACTCGGCTTTCTCCACGAACCTCGTTTGCGGCCTGGCAGGAAGTTGTGCGGCAGAAGGCTGAGCCCTGGCAACCTATAGAGAAGGATGCTGCGCAGCGCCTGCGCCTGGCCATTGTCGAAGTCGCGCTTCGGCGCACGGCAGAGCTTGCCGCGCTGAACCGGGAGCTACAGCGCAGCAACGATGACCTGGATTCGTTTGCCTATGTAGCGTCCCATGATTTGAAAGAGCCGCTGCGGGGAATTCACAACTATGTGACATTTTTTCTGGAGGATCATGGGAAAGAGCTAGCCCCAGAGGCGCAGGGGCGCCTGAACGCGATAACGCGCATGGCAGAGCGCATGGATACCTTGCTGGACTCTCTGCTGCATTACTCGCGATTGGGCCGCCAGGAGCTTCAGACAAGCGCTCAGGATCTCAATATACTGCTCAAGGACGCGCTTGATTCACTGACTGCACGGCTTACAGAGTCTGGAGCGCGGCTGGAAGTGCCTCGACCTTTGCCGATAGTTCGCTGTGAGCCGATACTGGTTATGGAACTGCTAACAAATATTATTAGCAATGGAATCAAATACAACAATAACAAGGACCCGTGGCTGGAAGTTGGGTATAGGGATAGTACAGACGACCCGACGGAGTCACCATTCCAGACAATCTATGTTCGAGACAACGGTATAGGGATTGCTCCGGAGCACCGGGAATCTGTGTTCCGCATCTTCAAACGGCTTCACGCTCGCCATGAATTCGGAGGCGGAAACGGGGCTGGTCTCACCATTGCGAGAAAGATAACGGAGCGGCACGGTGGGCGTATCTGGATAGAATCCACAGAGGGAGAAGGCACCACGGTCTATTTCACCCTACCTGCACCAGCGCAGGAGAAATAGAGACATGCCAATGCATCCATTAAGACTATGAGTACGAGCGGCGGGTTTTCTAAAAATACAACAACGGGACAGAGCGTTATTACAGACGTTCTGCTTGTGGACGATAGCCCGACCGACATTGAGATCGCTCGCCGATACCTGGAGCGTGATGGGGAAGGGCGATTCTGTGTCCGTGCCTGTAATACAGCACGTGGCGCTACCGAAGAACTCAAGGAGCGTATCCCCGATTGCATCTTGCTAGATATCAACCTGCCGGATGCCGATGCCACAGACTGGTTGTCTCAGCTCTGCCAAGAGTATAAAGAACTACCCTGCGCCGTGGTGGCGCTGACAGGTAATTCCTATTCACAGACCACCGTTGCTGTCATGAAGGCGGGAGCCAGTGACTATCTGGTCAAGGGGCGGATTGATGCCGAACTGCTGCGCCATACCGTTCTCAAAGCCGTGGAATCATCGCGGCTGAAAATCGCTCTTCGTGAGGAACAGCAGAAGACTGAGCGTCAGAACCAGGAACTGCAGTGCATTGCGGAGGCACTTCAGGAGAGTGAGCGTCGTTTCCGGGGCATCTTCAATGCCACGTTTCAGTTCATTGGATTGCTGAACCCAGAGGGCGACGTGCTCGAGATGAACGAGACCGCCCTGAATGCTATGGCCTCTCGGAAGGAAGACCTATTACGGGGCAAGTTCTGGGAAACCCCCTGGTGGACGCCGTACCCAGAAGTCCAGGAGCAGGTTCGCCAGGCTGTTGCCGATGCTGCCTCGGGGCAGTTCGTTCGGTTTGAAGCGCTTTACCACCGGGCTAATGGCACCGAAGCCGTGGCAGATTTTTCCCTCTCGCCAGTACGCAATGAAGCCGGAGAAGTGGTACTTCTGGTTCCTGAAGGTCGGGATATCAGTGAGCGTGTAGCAGACCGCAAGAACATTGAAGAACTGAATGTTCGGCTCCAACGCGCGGTTGCGGAGAGCAACCACCGGGTAAAGAACAATCTGCAAGTTCTCTCCGCCCTGGTAGAACTGGAGACAAGCCGGGGTGGAGGAACCATGTCCACGGAGGCTGTGCAAAGAATCGCTCAGCATGTACGCAGCCTGGCGAAACTCCATGATCTGCTTACCTGGGAGGCACGACGTAGCAATAGCCACGAAGGGCATGTTTCTATTCAGAAAGCCCTGAAAGAGGTTCTTCTGTCTGTAGAGCAGGCCATAGGGGCGAAGATTGAGTTCTACTCGGATGATGCCTACATCGGAGCAAAAGCAGCCACCTCTCTACTGATGGCGGCCAATGAAATGCTCTCGAATGCCTCTAAGCATGGCAGAGGTCAGATAGAGCTGCGTTTTACGCTAGAAGAGACTCCTGGAGAGAGTACGAAAGGGAAACTGATGGTCTCAGACAATGGCCCCGGATTTCCAGAAAATTTCAATCCAGACACAGCGGCGAACACGGGATTGGAACTAATTGAGTCTCTGGGGCGTTGGGATCTTGAGGGCACGGTAAAATATTCCAATCTAGAGAGTGGGGGAGCGTGTGTGACACTCGAATTCCCTCTGGTATCGTAAGGCAAGGCCAATTATGGACAAGCTCATTCTAATCGTAGAAGATAACGATGAAGACTATGAAGCGGTTCTGCGCGCCTTCCGGAATCTAGATGTCACCAACTCTATCTGCCGCTGCGCGGATGCCTCGGACTGCTATTCCTATCTCGACCGATTCAAAAATGGGGATGCGGAATGCCCCGCATTGATTCTGTTAGACCTGAACTTACCGGGCACAGATGGGCGTACTATCCTGAAAAATGTAAAGACCGATAGTAGCCTGCGCGCCATTCCTATCTCGGTAATGACCAGCTCCTCCAATCCGGCGGATATTAAGTTTTGCTACGATAACGGTGCGAACAGTATGTTTCTGAAGCCGCTGCACTTCGGCACCTTCCAGCAGAAGATATCTCACACGCTTCAATACTGGCTATCCACGGTAGTGCTGCCCTAAAATCTGCACTGATGGATTAGAGAGAGACCTACTTAAGCAACTCCAAAATACGCGTTGATTTTTCTTTTTCTATTTTATTGCTAGATACTCTAATCTGCTCTTTTGCAATTTTATAGCAACTCATATTCCGGTATTTTATGTTCTTATCTGCTCCTTTCTCCAACAGAAGCTTGGCCACATCTACCCTGCGATTCATTATGGCGATAATCAAGAGGCTTTGCCCATGACTATCTATATAATTAATATTCTCACCCCTGTCCAGATATAGCTGGACAAAAGCTGGATCATCATTATTCGCAGACTTAGGAAGCATTTCTTCTATATCAGAACGAATCCATCGATAGAGCATGATGCCTGAAGCGCAAATCAGCATACAAAATAGGGTGACTAATGGGTTGATTTTTGCTGTTGGGATTTTCATTGATAACAGGTAGTGTACCTTAGGTTTAAAGAGGGCTGTCCGCAGGGCATAGCCTCATCTGGGAGCCCTGGGTATCCTTCCTGGATAATCGGAGATGGGGAGCAAAATGCGCGGCTGGAGAACTAGATAGCGTTCTCCCGCGTGACTATTTGGTTAAATCTTCTCGGTGTCATGAATTCTTAACAAACGGTTGTATAGTGCCTGGGTATGCTAATGCTCCGCCAGTCTCTCTGGCGCAACTGAACCACTATGCAAAAAACGTTTCCGTACTTCGGCGCCCCTGCCGGTAACCAGGTCGCAAAGGTCGTTCCTGGCGGCGTTACAGTTCTTCCTAATGGTCGATTCCTGACCCCCGCTGGAAAGCGGCTCTGGGCCGGAGAGAACCTCTGGTCCATAGTTGTCTCCCCGGATGGTAAGACCCTGGTTGGCCATATCGAGAACGGTATCGCTATCTGGCCTGCGGATGGTAGTGTGACCAAGCCGAAGGTGATTCCCCACAAAGACGGGGGATTCGTGGGCGTATTTACGAAAGATGGTACGCAGTACATCGTCTCCAGTGGGGATGCCGGGCACGGTATAGCCCTCTACGATACGAAGAATTGGGATGCCCCGCCGCGTATGATTTCGGCGGATAAAGAGACCTATATCAACGACCTGACTCTGGCCAAAGATGGCCGACTGGTCTATGGCGTGGATGTAGCGCGGCAGAAAGTCATAGTCTTCGATCTGGCCATGGGGCGAGTGCTCTCCGAGTCGTCTGCTGGTCGGCAGCCTTATGCCTGTGCGCTATCCGATGATGGTAAGCGCTTGCTGGTAGCCAATATCGGTATCTTCGACTACAGCATTGTCCCGCCACCTGCGCCGGATAGCGGCGGCAGCCGCCGGGGGCTTACCATTCCCGCGTTCGGGTTTCCGTCGAAAGAGGCGGAAGAGGGAGTCGAGCGCGAAGGGCGGCGTGTGCCAGGCCTCGGAAGCCCCTATGTACCGGATGCACAGAGTGTATGGGCCTATGACCTGAGCAACCCCACGTCTCCGCGTACTATCGCCAAAGCCAAGACCGGCGTGCTGATTCATGCCCCTGCCGATGGAGGGAAAGCCGTGGGTGGCAGCGCACCGAACGCCCTGCTCCTTCGCGGCGACACGCTCTTTGTGAGCAACGCCAACAACGACACAGTACAGCTTTTCGACTCGCGCACGCTCAAACTGAAAAAGACCATCTCGCTTACGCCAACGAAGGAAACAGCACGGCTGCGCGGTGTGATTCCGACCGGCATGGCGCTGAACAAAGCGGGCACACGGCTCTTTGTCTGCGAAGCAGGTATCAACGCTGTTGCTGTTATCGACCCGCAAGCAGGCAAGGTCCTGGGGCATATTCCCACCGGCTGGTTCCCCGTGCAGTGTACGTTCTCCCCAGATGAGAGCATGCTCTATGTAGCCACCCAGAAGGGGCTGGGTAGTGGCCCCATAGGCAGCAAGAATCCCCGCCCCATGACCGATGAGCGCTACGGCATGTCTCACCTACTTGGCATGGTGAACGCGATTCCACTCAAAGGCCTGCCGCTGCCACAGATGACCGCCACGGTCGTGAAAAACAATGGCCTGCTGCCCAAGCCCATGCCTGCTCCCGCGCTGCCTAAAGAAGTGGAGTACGTGGTCTTTATTACCAAGGAGAACCATACGTTCGATGGCATCTTTGGGACATTGGAAAAATCCAATGGGGAGCCAGACTATGCTGAGTTTGGGGAGCGTGGCTGGATTCGGGAGAAGGGCATGGACGAGCGCATGCCCATCATGCCCAACCACCTGAAACTGGCCCGGCAGTTCGCAGTTTCGGACAACTTCTACATGGAGCCGGAAGGTTCCGGCGATGGACACCGCTGGCTGGTGGGAGTCTATCCCAGCCTGTGGACTACCCGTGTGTACTACTCCGGGTGGGCCTTCTCCCTCTCCGAGACCGCACGAGGCCGCCTGACCAGTTTCGGGTCCAATGGCAGCCAGATTCCCGAAGACTACTTAGAAAACGGCTCACTGTGGGAGCACCTGGCACGCGGCGGTATCTCGTTTCGAAACTACGGCGAGGGTTACGAGCTACCCCAGAACGATGAGGGATCGCCAGTCACTCGCTCGGGTGCGCTCACCCAGGTCAACTATCCTATGCCCAAGGTGCTCTACGACAACACCTGCTTTGCGTTTCCTGCCTATAACAACAACATTCCGGATATTGCGCGCGTAGACTGGTTGATTGAGGACATCACGGAGTACCGCAAGAAGCACAATGGCAAGATGCCCCGGTTCTTAAACGTAGCGCTCTGCAACGACCATGGCTCCCGTGCCCGACCCGAGCGTGGCTATCCGTATACCTGTAGTTTCATGGCCGACAACGACCTGGCGCTTGGCAAGCTGGTAGAGTTTCTGAGCAAGCAGCCTGAGTGGAAGAAGATGGCTATCTTTGTTACCCAGGACGATCCCGGTGGCGATGCCGACCATGTGGATCGCCATAGAAGCTTTGTGCTGGCTATGGGGCCGTGGATTAAAAAGGGCTATGTGGCCCACCAGCACACCAGCATCATGTCTATCCTGAAGACCATCTATCGGCTCTTCGGACTGGGACCGAACAACCTGCATGATGCCCTGGCGACGGATCTCTCCGAGATGTTCACTACCACGCCGGACTTCACGCCCTATAATCACGTGCTGCCAGATACGCGGGTGTTCAAGGCTGAAGATACCTTCGATCCATCCGACCCCAAATTCACGCGGCGGCGCGGAGAGCGGCCCGAAGTCTCTCTAGATGATCCCCGCTACATTGCCAAACTGCGCGCCGGTATCCTTAAGAAAAAGGGAGACGATGACGACGATGATTAGTGCTATGTTGGTATAGAGAGGTATCAGAACACGCCCACACGCCATCGTGCGGTCAGAGCGCGCTCGCACCGCCGAATAAAGCCTTCCAGCCACCGGTAGTGCGCGTACTCTGGCTTACAGCGCAGATAAAACGCACCTAGCAGTGACTGTACAGCTTCTCGAGGAAGCGTCTCGGCATCGGGGGGAATGGCGCTCAGTAAGAACCTGGCGCCTTCCAGTGCCTCTTCCACTTCTTTTTTGCCATAATCTTTCAAATCGGAAAAGGGGCGGGTGAGGTAGTGGGCATAGCTAAACAGATGGATTGACTCGGCGGGACAGCGGGGCGCGCGACGCCTATCTGTGCCGTCGAGTACAGCACGTGCGAAGTTCGGCCCCACAGTGTGAAAGCAGCTATCACCTGTAGCTGTGGTGTTGAACTGAATCCCATCGTAGTCCGTCCGCTCAGCAAGGGCAGCCAGTGCCTCACGCATGGTGCCGCTTTTCTTACCGCTCAGATAGCCTCGGGCGAATCCTGGTGTGTTGATACAAATGACCTGGGATTGAGCAGTGCCCATGCCCTTACCCAGAATACCATAGTCCGTAGGAAGGTCTTTTGGGTAACAAACCGGCATGCTCAGGAACTCCTCTAGGCGGCCAGCACCAGTAAGTAGCTGTAGACGCCATGCCTCTTTTGAGGCGATGTCTCGCTCGGTTGCTTTTTCGATGACATAGGCATACAGCGCCGGGAACTGCTCAGCGACGAAGCCATACCACTGGCCCTGGAATCGCAGCAGTACGGCTTCTATGTGCCCCTCTGCCAGCAAGGCGCTCAAGCATTCCTGGGCGGGAAGGGCACCGGAATGCCCATGCTCCATAGCCGCAAAGCTGGCCACCTGTGCTTCTGGGGGCAGAGCACTCCACTTCAGCTCTTTTCCGCCGAAACTACGCCCTTTGGCCAGTGCCTCGGCCTGAGTAGCCCTTGATGGTGGGGAAGCAGGCTGCCAGAACCCCTGCTCCAACACGGGTCGCAAAGGCTTTGGAGGCAGACCCGCTTCCATCGACTCGGCAAAGAGACGGGCTAGCGCAGAATCGAAAATCGGGTTTGTGGCAGGCCCGCCTTCGGTGTCCTGAGCCGGTAAGGAGTCTGGCTCGTCATCCGCCGAATCGGAGTAACTATCGAAGTAGTCTTCGTCCGAAAGCATCTCCATAGAAGTGTAACACAGCTAACCTAACTGGCTCGCCGCGCGACGCTGAAGCCGGCGGCGAGCCGAGACACGAAGATTGATAACCTCACGCTGGGTTAGCCCCAGGCGCTCGGCGATTGTGTGATCGGAGAGAGGCGCTTCCTCAAAAATCTCTGTGTGACTCCATTTCTCTTCCAGAACGGCGGTAATCTCTTCGGGGGTAGCAATGCCTAAGTGGCAGAACAGAGATGGGGGAAGTGGGTATCCCTGGCTGGTCTGCAAGTTCATTAGAAGTGCGGCTTGCTGCGATGCAGGAAGCAGACATATCTCAGCCCAGAGCAAACTCAAGGACTCGCGGTAGTGCAGGGCGCCAGCGGGATTCGGGGTATAGGTTGCTGTGGTCTCTAAAAGCTCTTCCGTTTTCCAGGGATTTTCGAGCTTCGAGAGCCGCTGAAAGGCATGGCGGACCACAGTATTGACATAGGCGGGCAGGTGCCGAATACCTGCTTGTTCCGGGGCATGGTGCGCCCGTGTGAGAGAGATTGTTAGCTCTCGGGCAGCTTCCAAACGAACATCGTCCAGTGAGAGGCTGCGGGGGGCGCTACGCTGCCAGCTGCGGAGCGCACGGGTAAGCATAGGGTTCAGGTGCTCCCGAAAGAGCTGGTCCAACCGATGGCGTTGTTCTTTCTCGGTAGTCGCGCGAAAGAACGGATAGAGCCTGGGATCACAGGCGACAGACACAGGACGATAAGTGGCAACCGACACGCTGGGGCACCCCTGAAAAACGAGATGCCCCAAGCATAGACTGTCGGAATTTCAGAATCCTTTCAAGATTCTGAAAGGGGACTACGCTGCCTTTAACATAGGCGTCACGACAGCAGATGCCACCACGGGAATGGTGGTTGCCGCCGTGCCGCTACCCGATTCACTGGAGGTGACAGTGACCACGAGAGTCTGGCCTGCTAGCTCGGAAATCGTGGGCAGCACATGGATAGAGCAGCTGGCGTTGTTCCCATAGAGCGGAATCTGTGCGGGAATATTGTCGAAGTAGTACGACGCAGGCTGGGGAAGTTCATCGAACTGCGCAACAGCGTTCGGGCCAGAAGGCGTTACACTGGCAACCGTGTAGAAATGCACGGTGAAGTAAACAGTCGACGCGGAACTTGTGGGCTGCGGAGTGATAAGCAGATTGAGCGTGGTTTCGCTGGAAAGAAACGGCTCCGAGGTCATCTGTAAAGAGATGGGCGTGTACGAAGGGCCTGTGGGCGGATTGTTCAAATTGTTACGAGACATTGTGGTCTTCCTTATCGATCACCTCCTGCCTGCTGGAGGATATTCTGGGCAAGGGTAATTACCCTTTCTGCAGTCAGTAGAGCACCTGCCTGACAGGCCAGGATATAGCGCTCTATTCCTAGATTGGTTTCCAGGCGCTTGTGTAACAGGGTAAGTTCTTCTAAATCTGCTTTAGAAAGCTGGCTAGGGCCTAAATTGGCATGCAGGAGGCGCGTGAGCTGTTCCTGTAGGTCCTCAGCATTCTCCAACTCACAGACAATATTGCCAATAGCGAGCAACGTAATTTCTAGAGTGCTACGATCTCCAAGCTGCGTGCGTATGTAGAGGCTCTCACTCATCAGCCGAGCGGCATGGCGGTACTCTCCCTGAGCACAGACAATCTGGGCGAGGGTATGCAGTCCAGAAGCCACACGGAACGGTTCCCCACTGGCGCGCTGTACCGCAAGGCTCTCTTCTAATAGCGACCGAGCCCGAGTGAACTCTTTTTGATGAAGGAGAAGCCCGCTAAGGTTGGAAAGCACCGTCGCTTCGTGTTCGTAGTCACCGATCTGGCGGTAGGTACCGAGGCTTTCTTCAAAGTAGCCGGTAGCCGCTTCCAGTTCATCTTGCTGTGCAGAGATAATAGCCAGGTTGTTCAGCGCTCGGGCTACCTGGGCTGGGCGATCTTGCTGGCGCAGGAGCTGCAGGCTGGTATAAAACCAGCTGGTGGCGTCTTTAGGTCGCCCCAGGCTCCAGGCAAGCACTCCAGCGGCATTGGTTGCATCCGCCTGCCAGGCAGGGGCACTGCTGGCAGAGGCTTGGTTCAGCCTCTTCTCCAAAAGTGTCAGCCCCTGCGCAGCATAGCCGCGTATCAGCCAGTATCGGTGCAGCGCAACAGCTAGCTGATTGCCCCCATCTCGCGCGAAGATAGCGTTGAAATTGCCCGCTTCGTCTTCCAGGCGATTCAGCCACAGCCCTTCATCGGAACCGCGTAAGCCCTGCGCTGCGTTCTCTGCGAATGTAGTGTAGAAGCGCTCGTGGCGCTCCAGTAAATCTGCGCTGAGATTGGTATCGCCAGCCGCATACTCTCGTAGAGATTCCAGCATGGAGAACCGGCGCTCACCGTCTGCGCCTGTGGTGGAGTAAACCAGGGAAGACTCAATCAGCTTCTGCAAGCTGTCTATCAGCGGGGAGAGGGGAATCTCGCAGACTGCCTGCGCAGCATCTACACTCCAGCCCCCCTGGAATACAGAGAGTTTCGCCAGTAGCTCTTTTTCCGCTGGCTCTAGAAGAGAGATACTCCACTCCATAGAAGCCCAGAGCGAGCTATGGCGCTCGGGAATATCTATACGTGTGGCGTACAACCACTCTCGGCGACGTACGATCTCCGTGCACATACGCCCCGGACTGAGGACACTGGAGCGGGCTGCGGCAAGCTCGATAGCGAGTGGAATTCCCTCCAATAGTCGGCATAGCTCGCCGATTTCGGAAAGGGGAGCGGCTTTATCCGGGAATAACTGCGCGCGCTCCATAAAGAGCTGCACGGCCTCACAGCCAGACAGATCCTGCGCAGCCATGTCTTGTGGCGGCAGAGAGAGTGGGGGCAACCGAACCAGGCGCTCTACGCTCAACCGAAGCGTCCGCCGCGATGTCACCAGGCACTGTAGAGTCGGCACTGCCTCTAGCAGGGTAGTAACCACCTCAGCGGCCTCCATGGGAAGCTGCTCGAAATTGTCCAGAATCAGCAGAGTCGGGGCGGTAGCCAGTAGTGTAGCCAGGGCCTCTTGCGGCGTGCCGGAAGGAGGTGTCTCAAAAGCCCCTGCCCGGCGTAGTGACTCTAGAATAGTAACCGGTAGAGCACTGGCATCCGAGATTCCTACTAGAGAGACAAAGCAAACTCGCCCACGGAAAAACTCCCTACAGGCAGAAGCTATCTCTCGGGAAAGACGCGTTTTTCCGATTCCTCCCTCACCCAGCAGGGTAACCAGTCGTGCCCCGGAGAACAGTGCATCGCAGACCTCGGTTCGCTCTGTTTCACGCCCAATAAAGCGGGTGCTTGCCAGAGGGGCCATATCTCGCCATCGGGGTGATTCCGGGCGAGACTCTGGCAGAGTGAGTTCCAACTCTACACCGCGTGTATTCGCCGTCTGTAGAAGTGCTCGCGCTTCGGAAGAACGCCCTTGCTGTACAAGATAGGTAGAAAGAACCTGTACGGCTTCAGCGAATCTGGTGCTCAACCGGGCCTGCTCCGCCGGAATCCAGGGATCGTAGTGCCCCGGTAGTAAAGGGCCTTGATAAAGATTAATCGCTGCCAGTAAATTTTTCGCACTCTCCTGGTTTAGCGGGGACTGCAGTGCCTCCTGGATGCGGCTTTCAAACAAGTTAACATCTGTGGTGAAAAGTGCCGGGTTAAATCTTATCTGGTGGTGGTCACTGATAAAAACAGGCTCATTGCCCTCGGTCGAAAGAGTCTGGCGGATGGAGGAGAGAACGATATTAAGCCGGTTTCGAGCAGAGTCTATATCTGCCTCTGGCCAGAACAGGTCCATAAGCACCTCACGGGGATGAGGGCGATCCATAAAATAGGCCAGATAAGCCAACACCCCCCCTGTCTGCCGGGTGCGAAAACGATAGAGAGAAACATCGCCTCGTATAGCAACAAGGCGACCGAGCATACAGATTGTCCAGGGGGGATTGCTCATTGAAAACTCTGTTTCCATTATAGATAAAAAAATCCTGCCCTGGCAAAAATACCATGGCAACATGCGGCAACTTTCTATCTCTTATAGGACGTGATGGGAATCCCATCCACGCTATGGCCGTGACAATGTCCCCAGCATTGCTACGGACGCTCTCTGACCCGTGCGATCCTTATGTGCTTGCCAGTACACGGGTCAGGCCGCCGCGAGCTCCCTCTCTACCCCTCGCGGCGGCTTTTTTTATGCATTTTTGTACAGTAGGGAAGCTATTCATAGACTATTCAGAATTCGCCTGTACTTTAAAAGTTGTCAGTAAAAATAGATGGTTAAGGAGTCAACAAGCAATGAGTTCCCTGGAGTTCAACACAGAGGCAGAACGACCTCAAGGAGTACATCTCACACTACACCTGATCAACGGCAGACGCCTGGTCTTCGAGCAGATCGACCCGCACAAGGCCGAGGTATTGCTGGAGCATCTACGCCCCGAGCGCATCTTCTCGCAGAAGAATCTACTCATCGCCAATCACGCCTCTGTAACCGTGATCCCTTCTCGCGATGTGGAGCGAATCGATCTGCGCTCTCCCCTGGTAAAGTCCTGGCACGGAGGCTCTCTGACCCGAGCGACCCAGGAAGTAGATGTCGAGCAGTACGCCCGGCTTCTTAGCCGCCCCTATACGCCGCCGAACCCCGATGCACGCCGCCCTGACCCACCCCGTGAGATAGGGATCTGCGTAGAGCTGCGAAGCGGTGAGCAGCTGACCCTGATCTCGCACCCGCTCCCTGGAGACGCTGTGGGTGCTGGCCGCGACCCTATGCTCACCCCAGATGATGCCGCTGTGTTCCTGCAGCACCTCTCCGAGCGCCCGGTCGTTATCGGCGCGCTTCAGGATGGGCACGGTGTGTTCTTGCTGAACCCGCTGAATGCCATGCGATTCGAAATCTCGCCCCCACCGCCAGTGCACCTGCTGGCAACCGTATGGTCCATGGAGCCAGTGGAGCCGGTGCTGATTAAGTAGGCGACTCTACATCCGTTTCCACTAGAACGCGCAGCCGCTCCAGAGCTTCGTCCCATTGGGCGGAGATCTCATCTAAGTAGCGGCGCGCGTCCTCCAGAGGATTCTGCTCCAGCTGCCAGATAGTCTCTCTGCCCCGGTAGGTATGGGTCACCAGATGCGCATTCTCCAGCCCCTGTAGATGCTTGGTGACCGCCTGCCTGGTGATGTTTATCCCACTGGCTAGCTGTGAGAGAGGCAGTGGCCCTTCTCGCGAAAGTCGCCCGAGTAGCCTCAAGCGTGTTTCATCGCCCAGCGCCGCGAAAACAATCGCGGCGGGCGGTGGTGGAGCAGGGGCGCTAACTGGCATGGCTGGCCAGATACTTCTCTATCAGCGTGGTCTGAATCGCCCAGCCCTCCGAGTTCGAGGCGAACGCCTTCGCACGCCTATCTACAGGAATCTGATCGAAGCCGCATTCGGTGATAGTGAGAGAGGTGCCGCCATCTACTTCCCATAGGTGGAATGTTACCAGCGTCGTCGGCTCCTGCGAGAAATCCTTGCCTTCCTCTATGGCATAGGGGTGCCACCGAAACGAAAAGACTTGCTCTGGCTCTACCTGCTCCACCCAGATCTCAAACGGCATGCCTTCGAAATCTTGCTGCATCTCAGCCACCTTTGGGTCCATCAGAGTAGGCGCCATAGCTCCCTTCAGACTCTCCCCGGCTACGAACGGTCCGGCAAACTTCACGCCGAACCACTTGCCGAATTCTGCAGAGTCGGCTACCGCCTTCCACACTCGGCTCAGCGGTGCACGCAGCACAATGTTCTTCTCAATACAATCTGCGCTCATAAGCAACCTCCTGGTTGCATAATAATCCGATTTCTGTAAATACGCAACTTTTTGGTTGCGTAATAGTATCGACTCACTATTTCTCCCTTTTTCATCACTCATAATTTTTTGCTATATAGAAAATGATAGCTCTATCTAAAAAATTCTCTTAAAGGTGCAGGAAGAAGCTGCTTGATCCAAGAATAGGGCGTCGAAAGCTTGCATACGATTTCTTGCTTTTAATTTCATATCTGAGTTTGGGAGAAGCGATGCCATCTAATTTTTTTAATCTTGAGGAACCATACAAGTACCTGGAGCAGGTTGATCCTGAGTTAGTCAAACGTCTAAAAGAGCAGGGTCCGAGGCCAGACGGGGGACTTGCTACTGCAAACGAGCGTGTGGTTGGTGGTCCGGCCAAGGAGAAGCATGCTGCTACTGTCTGGGAAGAAGCATTAACCAATGTTCTTGCGGAGGCCGAAACTAAGGCGACGGATATACGGCTTCAATTGAAGAATGCGAACCGCTTACAATTGGGAATCGATATTTGTAGCGCAGTTGCCGCATCTACCCTTATCGCACTCATCGCAGGAGACAAATCAAAGACTACGCTGATCATTACTGCGGCGATTACCCTTGTTGGAGTGATCCTCGGAGCAGTCGTTAAATATCTTCGCGTAGCCTTGATTAGCGGCGCAAAAGCCGATGCGTACGTGGCGCTCAATAAATTAATCGGCGAGGGAACGCTTCTGGTCCTCCAGATTCAAGCGTGGGGTAATACGGACCCGCCACGTCCACCTTTCGATCCTGCGCTCGAAGCCCGCATCGTTGCCTTTATTCCCAAGATCAAGGAAGCCCTCGGACTCGCAGCCTGATGGAGGCAATATGTGTAACTATGCTTCGGGTGAGCTGATTCTCGCCTATGATAAGGGCGATCTGGCCGCCAGTGAACTGATCCAACAGATCGAAAACAACGAAGAAGCTCTCCATGTGCATATCAAAGCACGGATATCGGACTTATTGGAGGAACTCACACGGCAGGAAGCTCCACAACGGCAAGAGTTTCCCGAGGAGCTTTTTCTCCTTGAGGTTCCTGCGGGAGACGAGATCTTCAAGATCGCCTATCTCTATCAGCTCTATGCACGATTCTATTCAAAGAACTATCCAGAACAGCCAAATCCATCGTTCGAACTCATACGGATCGCACCGAACTCGCGGATGACCCTTTCCAGCGTGAAGCCAATTGACTTCGCGTTCTCCGCAGAGCATTCCTCACACTACATGCCAATGATTGAATGGCCCCCTATGCCACTTCGCTATCCAGGTCCCGTGCCTGTGAAGGTAGCAATTTTAGACAGCGGCATTGATGCCTCTAATTCAACTCCTCTAAATGTCGTGGCATGCTACGATGTTCGCTATCCCACAGCGCCTGTTCAAGACCTGGATGGGCACGGCACGGCAGTTGCCCGGATCATCAATGCAGTCGCTCCTGGAGTAAAGCTACATATCTATAAGGTGGCTGACTCAACCGGACTTTACGAGTGGGATGTACTCGCCGGGCTAATCCAGGCAACAGGCGCAAACGTCATCAACCTCAGTGCTGAGTTCGGCCTTGGTACGAATCCCTGTACAACGTGTGGCAACATCACAGGAACAGTCCGGTCGACTGTGTTCCAGCACGTGATGCAGTCGATTGCAAGCCTACCGAATCCACCTCTGGTAGTTGTAGCCGCAGGTAACGGGGGGAACAATGACCTCGCGTATCCCGCGCGATATGCGGAGGCGATAGCCGTTGGCGCTGTCGATTCCACGTATACTCGCCACACGAGTTCAAATTATGGAGTCACCGATGCGAATGGCTCACCGCACAACAACGTCTTCATGGCTCCTGGCGGTCAGAGAAGCACACCGCTGGAGCTTGTGGGGAGCATAGCATCCTCTCCAGGTACGACGGACTGCCATGGTACTTCGTTCGCGGCGGCCTACGTATCGGGTCTTGTTGCCATTTGCTTCTCGCATAGCCTACCTCCAGCTGGGGTTTTACACTGCCTGAGAAATAATGCCGACAATACGTACCCTGGCTACATACCAGACCATGGCAATGGTATCCCTCGTCATTAGGATGCCAGTACAGACGTTTTTGGGGGCTATGAAATAACTGGTATGTCAAAATTGATATAAGGGGTGGGCATGAAGACTACCCAGATAGAAGCCAGGAACTACAGTGCGGGGCACTTCAGTAAGGCAGGCAGGTAATTCAAGTGCTTTCTCGTCTATTTTGCCTCATCGCCGCACTCGCTCTCTAGGGTTTGCGTTCTCCCTGCCCAAAGATGACCCAGACCTGAACCCACGCTTTCGTGACCTGAACCCGATGAGAACGACCACGTAACCTACGCGCAAAAGATTCAGAAAACGGGTGGGCTTTCCACATCCTTCTAAGGGCGCCTGCAGCACTATGTTCTTCTCAATACAATCCGCACTCATAAGCAGCCTTCTGGTTGCGTAATAACGTGATTTTTATAAATATGCAACTGAAAAGCTGCGTGATTATAGGCTCGAAAAAAATAGTACAGCCCTTTCCGGAGGTACGTTACTCTCGGTAGTACAATGCACAGATGGCGTTGCAGGACGCCTCCTGTCCGCGGGAAAGGGTAGAAGCCCACCTGTTCGGTTCTTCCGATAGCCGTACCTTCTTTCAAGCCTGACATAGCGGACAACGGGCAGTTTCTGAAAGGAGGCTTCTAATGCCTACAACTGATTCTGTGGGGGCGGCAGCCCGTACGCTGCCATCCGACCCCGACCTGCGTCATCTGAAAGACCAGGCACGTGACCTGCTTAAAGCCGGGCAGGCGCAAACCCTCAGCGAGGCGCAGTTCAAACTCGCCCGCACCTATGGCTATATTAGCTGGCCAAAGTTGAAAGCCTATGTCGATTCCCTGAGCCTGGTGGGCGAGCTCAAGGCCGCTATTGACGCCGAAGACCTGCCGCGCATAAAGCGCCTGATGACACGCTATCCAGATCTGCATCGTGCGCCTATGGGATATGGGGACGATGGACCGCTCACCTGGGTTGCCGAGTGTCGGGTTCCCCGGCGTGCACCGAGCGACACTCGGCTGGAAATCGCACGCTGGATGATAGAGAACGGTTCCGATGTCCATCAGGGAGGAGATGGCCCGCTGATGCGTGCCGCTCTCTCCGACCAGCGTATTCCTATGATGGAGCTTCTGGTGCGCTACGGTGCGGATGTCAATGCGCTCTGGCACGGAACGTATCCCATTGTCTGCGCTCCCTGTGAAGCCCTGGCTCCGGAGTCCCTGCACTGGTTACTGGAGCAAGGAGCCAACCCCCTGATTCCTTCGCAGTACGGAACCGCACCCGCCATGGTGATTGGAACCTACTCACGCAAGTCTGAGAGCAAGCACGCCTGCCTGGAAGCGATGGCGCAGGCTGGTGTGGTGTTGCCAGATACGCCCACCATGGCGCTTCATCGGGGACGAATCGACCTGCTGGAGCAGCATCTGAAATTCGACCCGGGACTTCTGAATCGCCAGTTCTCCGAGGCAGAGATCTATCCGCCGGAGTTCGGTCTGAAACCCGGTGAGAGCCTGACGGCAACTCCTGTAGATGGTGGTGCGACACTGCTGCATCTGGCCATGGAATACGATGAGCTGGAGATAGCCCGCTGGTGCCGGAACAGGGAGCCGACCCGAATGCCCCTGCAGGAGTAGACGACGAAGGCTTCGGCGGCCATACACCGCTATTCCATACGGTAGTCCACATGGGCGACCGCTCGGATGCTAAAGCGCGTCTGCTGCTATCTTTTGGGGCCGATCCGAACCTTCGGGCGACCTTTCGCAAACAACTTCGTGACATGGGCGACCCGGAGAAAGAGCATAGGGTCACTTTCCACGAGGCAACCCCGCTGCAGTACGCTCGTGAGTATGTAGAACCCCGGTGGGTGAGCGAAGCCGCTCTTGCTCTTCTTGCCTAGTTAGTCACCCTTCCTGCCAGTAATTGGCAGGAAGGGAAAGGGCGCTATAGTACTGCCGAAAAAATAATTTCGATTTTAGAATAAAAACTCTATTTTTCTATTGCTTTTTTAGAGTTATTGCTCTATATTTGTTTTCGAGCGATTACTCTAAAAGGAAAAGCAATGGGAAAGCGAGAGGAAACACGAGACCGAATTCTGGAAATCGCCCTCCAACTCTTCAATGAGCAAGGTTGGGGCGTTGTCACCACAAATCACATTGCGGCGGCAGCAGGGCTCTCAGTAGGAAATCTCTACTACCACTTCAAAAACAAAGAAGAGATAGTCCGTGCACTCTACGAACGGCTGATTGTAGACACGAAAAACGCCTTTCTTATGCCTACCGACCGCCTGCCGGACCTCACCGACCTGGAGCGAATGATCCGAGCGAACTTCGTTGTCCTATGGCAGTATCGCTTTCTCTATCGTGAGCTCATTGCGCTTCTGCAGCGTGACCCACTCCTGGCGGGGCAGTACCGTGGGTTCCGGGAGTACGGCTTTCAGAACTTCATGGCGCTCTTTCAGCAATTCCATGCCAGCGGTGTCTTCCGTCCGACTACAGAGGCAGAGATAAACCAGCTTGCCGAGACCTGCTGGATTCTGAGCGAGTTCTACCTTCCTTTTGTCGAGATTGGCGGCGTAGTTCCCAGTGATGCCCATCTCGACCATGGCGTCGTCCTGCTACGACAGGCTTTCACTCCTTACCTGAATACCAAATAACATGAACACCAATTCTTCCAACTCTGACCGTGCGCTAACTAGGCTGACCGCTGCTACACTCATAACCGTTCCCGTCCTCTTCAGCGCCGGATTCTCGTATCTCTCCGCCCGCTTCGACTATCCGCAGATACTGAAGCACACCCCTGATGAAATCCTGCGCCGCTTTGATGCCCATCATGCAGCACTCCTACCCGGCTGGTATACGCTGGCTGCTGGCTGGCGTGCTCTTTATTCCACTCTCCACACTGGTAGCGGACCGCTACGCTCCAGCTCGTCTGGCGAGTACGGCCCGAGCGTTTGGAATCGCTGCCGGGCTAATGCAGGCAGCAGGGCTCGCCCGGTGGGTATTTCTGGTACCAGCGCTTGCCGCTCGCTATGTGGAAACTCAGGATGTCGGAGAGCAGCTTGCGCTCCGCACTGTGTTCCAGGCGTTCCACTCCTATGCAGGCAATGGCCTTGGAGAGCATCTGGGCTATCTCTTCACCGGTCTCTGGACGATTCTTATCGCTCTGGGGCTGCGGAAGACCTCAAAGGGCTTCGCAATAGCAGGGTTTATCAGCGCCGTCGCTATCCTGGTTGGTCTGCTGGACCCGCTCGGCTTGGCCGCTACGGGAGCCATCAATGCTCTTGGTTATGTCGCCTGGTCGGTCTGGCTTATTGTGTTGGGCATCAAAACCGCTCGCTCTAAATCCTGAAAGACAGCCATGACTCTCACGAATCCCATAACTGGCGACACGATGACGGTCCTTCAAAAGGCCGCTCAGAGTCCCACTCAGACATTGCGATTACAGTTCGTGCTCGCTCCAAACGCCGCAGGCTCGCCGCCGCATATTCATCCGCGCATCACAGAGACATTTACTGTGGAGAAAGGAACGCTGGCTGTTCGCCTCGGCAAAGATTCGCCCCGCCTTCTCACAGCGGGGGAGTCTGTCACGATTCCACCAGGCACTCTGCATCGTTTCTGGAACCCAACGGAACAGTACACGCAGATTATTACCGAGGTCACACCAGGGCATGGCTTCGAGAGGTTCATGCGCAGCCTGTATGGTCTGGCTATAGACGGCAAAACAGATCGAAGAGGAATGCCTACCTCAGTTCTGATCTGGGCATGCCTGTGGCTCTGGGCTGATTTTCGCTTGCCTGTCATTCCCCAGCAGCTACAGGAGACCATTTTTGTAGCGCTCTACCAGTATGCGGAGCGTCAAGGGATAGTGGATGACCTTGCCGCTTACTGGAGTGAGAGAGCGATAACAGTGCCTGCTGAAAACTACCCGCCTGCTGCTAAAACGAAATTGGCAGCAGGCAGATAGCAACTTATCTTAGTCTCTATTTCCCAGGGGGCTACCCAGAGGGACAGTAAGCCGGGGCAGCGTAATCACCCGGTCCTGTGGGCGTGCCAGGAATCGTTTGATGTCGGCTTCCAGGAGAGCCCGATCCGCTCGCTCAGATTCTTCCAAGGGCCGGGTTGTAAAGGTTACAACCAGGCGATTGCGTAGTGCCTCTAGCTTCAGTAGGGCCATGGCTCTGACGGCTGGCATAGGGGCACTCTGCACGGTTTCCATAAAGCGCTCTGCCAGTATGCGCCGGGTAAGGCGAGCAATCTCTGCCTGGTACAGGTCTGCTACCGGATATTCCAGCACGGTAGCGATTAGCCGGTCGTAGAGTGTAGCCAGACCAGGTAGCTGCCTGTCAATAGCATGTTGCTGTACCAGTCGTGCGCCGCGCTCCGGGTCAAGAAGGAGTGAGATCGTCATATCTGCCGCAACACTGGCTGGAGATAGTGAGTCGAAGGCGCGGCCTGTATACCGGGAAAACAGTTCGGCACTGGAGGAATATCCGGTAGGGCGTGGTGGTATGGCCATGAGTAGAGGGCGAGGTAGGGCGAGCTCAGAAGGTTTTAGTGTCGCTAACAGCGCGGTGAGGGCACGCTCCTGTTCTACCGCAGGAACGGGACGAACAGGCACCTGTCCATCGCCGCGCAAAGCATAAGTGTAGCGCTGGCCGCCGAGCAATGCCGCGGCTGCCTGAGCCTGGTAACGGTGATGCAGATAGACAGGAACAAGGGCTTCCTCAAGAGTCGCTAACGGGCGATGGAACGGAATCGCATTTTCTCCGAACTGCTTGAGAGCGATTCTCCGTACTCGCATGGTTCTATCTAGCTCTGTTACCGCATCTGTGGCACTATCCCATCGGCTAACCTCTGGGTGCACACCTCCCGTGGCGTCCTCGTCGGTAAGGTAGGAGAGTTTCTGCTGCCGCGCTTGTGCCAGAATACGCTCCAGGCCGGGCTTCTCCTCACTTTCCTGGGAGAACTCCTGGTACCCGTAGCGAATAGCGACCTTGTCCCAGGCACCAACGCCAACGCTATACGCATTGGAGAGGTCCAGGGAGCCATCTGGCTTGATCGTGACCAGTGGAGAGGGGTAGTCCATCACAGAAGAGCGCCCCTGCGAGCTACCCTGGTAGTTATGCCGCAGACCCAGCGTGTGCCCGACTTCATGAACGGCTAGCTGCCGAATACGCGCCAGAACCATCTTTTCCATGGCTTGGGAACCAGAAGAGTTCTTATAAGGAGCCAGAAGACCTTCGGCCAGCAGGTAGTCATAGCGGGCGCGCCGGGCATCCAGCACCACCTGGCCCTTCAAAATCTCCCCTGTGCGCGGATCGACAATAGACGCACCATAGCTCCAACCTCGGACATCACGAGGAACCCACTGGATGACATTGTAGCGAATATCCATTGGGTCCGCGCCTTCGGGCAGCAGCTCTACCCGAAACGCGTTCTTATATCCTGCCGCTTCGAACGCCTGATTCCACCAGGCAGCCCCTTCCCTAAGGGCCGTGCGAATCGGCTCTGGCGCACCACGATCGACGTAGTAAACAATAGGCTTAACTGGCTCACTAACTGGCGCAGCAGGATCTTTTTTCTTCAGGCGATGCCGAATGAGGAATCGCCTGGTCATATCGTCGCCTAGAGGAGCAGTGAAGTCCTCGTAGGTCAGCGTAAAGAAACCTGCTCTGGGATCACTGGAGCGGCTCTTAAAGCCCGGCTCCGGAAGAGCGATAAACGATTGCCGCTGGTGTAGCGTAATCGCCTGTACGGTAGGGGCTATCGTGGACACAGCGTTCCCTCCACCTCCCGCAAACGTCAAAATCGACTCTATCTCCGTATTCTTAGGAAACGCCCGCGTGTTATTTATGGCAATAGTGCTGCGGGTACCATCCAGGGAGTAGCCGCTCTGCCGAGCCTCTGCGAGCGCATTTCCAATTCCGTGGGCGTCTCGGCGAGCAAAAGGCGTTATCTCTACCAGTACCCGTCCGGCTTCTTCCGCTTCCACAGAAAACGAGGCGAGAATAGACGTGGCAAATGCTTCCTCTACCGCACGGCGCTCATCTGCGTTCTTGCTGTCTGCTCGAAAAGCGTAGTTCGGCTGTACCAGAAACACTGTGGGACCGACGCGTTGAAACCGTACAATCCGCCCACCACCTATCTGCCCGCGATCCAGCCCGATTTCATTCGAACCCAGCCCGGTAGGTAACGATGTTACATAGAGTAGCTCCTGATCCAGGCGGCTAATTTCCATCCAGAGTTTGCCGGTCTTTTCCTCCCAGTAGAGTGGCAAGAAGCCATCCTTTTTCACCATAGATTTGGTGAAATCTGCAATTGTTTTGGGAGCTTTTGTCGGCTCAGTCTGCTGAGCCTGTGCCGGGGATGATATCAGAAGACAGCCACCCCAGAGCAGAGAATAAGCACAACCAAACAGGATTGGTATTGTCATCCTTTTCATGTAGCGTAGGTATTCCTTGAGTCTGTAATGGCGAGAGTATAACGGAGCATCGTTGGCAAGATGTTGGCGAGTATAGGGGGAACTGCGGGAAATTGGTATAACTGGGAATACAAAAATGCTGCCCCGCCTTCTTGCCTGTCTCATAGCCGCTCTTGCGCTTTCATTTGGATTCGCGTTCTCCCTGCCTCAGGATGGCCCAAACCTGAATCCGCGGTTTCGTGGTCTGAATCCCGACGAGAACGACCATGTGACCTACGCGCAGAAAATTCGGGAAACCGGAGGGCTGGTACGCTTTCCTGCTGCAGAGATAAGAGCCGCACGTGCTACCGGTCAACCGGAAGGGGATGACTTACGTACCTACGCGGAAACCCACCAGCCACCGCTGTACTACATCTCAGGTGCTTTGCTGGGCGGCTCATTGACTGCATTGCGTGTGCTGTCTGCCCTTGTTGGGCTAGCCACTGTAGCGCTGGCGTTTCGAGCGGCGCGCGATGTGCTCCCAGAGTTTCCAGAAGCTTCCTGGGGAGCGGCAGGGCTCATGGCCTGCCTGCCCGCTTTCGCCCAACTTTCCGGCGCCGCTAATAACGATCCTCTGACAACTCTATTCTGCACGGGTATCTTCTGGCGCCTGGGTTTGCTGGTCCGCAGGGGCATGTCTTTCCGAGATGCCTGTATTCTCGCCGCCTGGATTGGCGCCGGACTCTGGACCAAGCTGACAGTGCTTCAGCTATTCCCATTGGTTGTAATTGCTGCATGGTTAGGTCGCAACGCGTCCACTGAACCCCCCACTACTGGGGGACAGGGGGGCAATTTGGAAGTGCAAGGGGGCGTTCTGGCGGCGCTGCGGCGGAGGAAGAACGCGAAGGGCAATGTATTTGTTCTCGCGGCCCTTGCTCTTGTGTTGGCTCTACTCCTAGCATTGCCATGGCTGGTTCGGAACCAGTTGCTCTATGGTGACCCATTTAACCTGAGCATCTTCCCATTAACTGCTCCAGCGGGAACGCCCACGCCGCAGTTTATGCAGTCTATTCCGCAGTTGGGGTTAACGTCTGGCACCTACCTCTGGCTGGTCGCCTATCGATCACTTGCGACCGTGTTCTACTTACTCCCGCCCAATCAGCTCTGTGACAGACCGGGCCAGCGCTGTTCATGGCCGCGTTTGTGCTGGCCGGGCTGGTAGGAGGAATCAAGGCAGCGAAGACGACTACCCCGGAAGCGCGGCGGGTGCTATGGCTTTGTCTGGCTGCGCCACTATTACTACTGCCGTTCTTTATTCGGTTCAACATGACCTACTTCCAGGCACAGGGGCGGTATTTCCACCCCGCTCTGTTTCCCATTACGCTCGGGCTAAGCGTCGGTGTCGGAACACTGGGAGGACTGAACTGGGGCAAACGCGCCATTTTCGCTGTTTGTGTGGTATGGTTTCTATTGAGCGGACTTCAGATTTTGACGCTCTGCCAATCCTTGTAGAATCATTGCGAGATGCGACGGGAGTTCACCACAACACCGGGTAGTAGTCGGAGCCAATGGCCCGACTCGGTAGCCTATCGAGAGGCGATTCAATCTCCTTCCCTTGTGCTAGGCGATGGAATGCTGGCACAGGGCGAGGTCTCCCTGAACCGACAGGGGCTGCCCCTTGCCTACACCGGGCGCTTTGCCGTAGTGTTCCGATTGAAGACCCTGGACAACGCAGACTGGGCCTTTCGCTGCTCCACGTCACCTGCTGACCCACTGGGACTCTCTCGGGCCGTTCGCTACCATATTCTTGCTTCCCGTATCGCTGCTGTAAAAGACATTGTCGTACCCTTTCGTTTTATCGAGCGAGGGATTCGGGTACAGGGGCAGTGGTTCCCTGGCATCGCCATGCAGTGGGCCACAGGGCGACCGCTGGGCCGCTGGGTCGAGGAGAATCTCCAGCGTCCGGAGGCTATGCGACGGCTGGCGAAATCCCTGGGGGCACTCTTAGAGCGCCTGGAAGGGGAGGGACTTGCCCACGGCGACTGGCAGCACGACAACTTGCTGATCGATGCCGACGGTGCTAAGGTGATCCTGGTGGATTACGATGGGATGTTCGTGCCAGAACTGGCCGGATATCCGTCACCCGAGCTGGGGCACCCGAACTACCAGCATCCGTCTCGCTCCGAGCGCCATTATGGGGCGGGTTTAGATCGCTTCTCCTGCCTGGTCATGCAGACCGCGCTGCTGGCCCTGGCCAAGGACCCCACGCTCTGGAGTCGGCATGGCGATGGGGAGAGTATGCTCTTCCGTGCCGCCGACTTCCGCAATCCGTCTACCTCTCGCCTCCTGGCAGAGCTGAAAGCAATGGTGGAGCTAGATCGCGATGAAGAGCTGGCCGAGTCTATCGCCCGCCTGGAAGATGCTCTCCGCGCCGGGCCAGACTCCGCACTCTTGCCCACATTGACCACGGAGCCGCCAAAACCTATCGATCTCTCCACCCTGCCCGTGCCCGAAGGCTGGGTAAGTATCGCTCAGACCGCAGAGCGACTGGCCCAGGGAGTCACCGGCGCGCGCTGGTGGCAGGAAGGCATTGTCGAAGCCGCCACCGATGCAACCTCAGCCACGCAGAGCTTTGTCTCTACCAATCAGGTTGCGGCTCAGCAAGATGAAGAGCGGCAGGAGAAACGCCACCTGTGGGCGCATCGGGCGATTCTGGCGGGCCTTCTTGCGTTCGCCGCCTGGCGCATTTTAGGTTTCCACCCCGATCTTCTAGGTGCGCTGGGGCTTCTAACCCCGCTCCTCTGGCTCGGTTTAGCGGCGGCTGGCGGCTACTCCGACTGGCCGCGCCGTAAGGCTCACACCGAGCTGGATGAGAAGCTAGAGAAGATGCGTAAGCAGATTCGCGACCGCCGCCTGGCCATTGAGAAAGCCCAGGGAGCGGCTGCACCTGCCGCGCTCAAGGCCGCTCAGGGGACTGTAGATGACTATGTGGCGGAAAAGCTGGGGCGCCTGGATATCAATCGGATTCTAGGAGACAGTCGCATCACTCCAGCCACCATGGAGTCTGTCAAAGCCGAGGGCATTCGCAATGCTCTAGAGCTGCGCACGCGTACAAATATCGCCTCCGTGCCGCACCATCAGGTGCTGCAGCTACAGCAGTGGTGCCGCGAGCGTGAGAACGAGCTAGCCGATGAATGGCGCAGGCTCGTAGCCCAATCTCGCACAGCTACGGCAGATATCCAGCGCCTGGAACTGGAAATCGCCTCGTTTGATGAAGAGATAGAGCGCCTGGAGCAAGAGCGCCAGACTCTTCCCACTGTCGGCTTCGCAGACTACCTCAAACGCCTCGCTGGGGCGTAGCCCTCACCCCTGGCCCCTCTCCCAAAGTCTCTCGCCGCGAAGCGGCATTATCATGTCGCTTCGCGACTCGAGCCCCAATGGGAGAGGGGAACAGAAAAACCTTACTCTAACTCCTCTTCTCCCAGAGAGGCATGAGGCACGAATGACGTTGGGAGAAGGGGTAGGGGGATGAGGGCTAAAGAGTGTGAATAGATAGGATAAAATACGGGCATGCCGCTTGCGGGTGTCGCACCGCCATTAGTTCAGCTCCCGGTTTTCGAAGGCCCACTTGACCTCCTGCTCCATTTAGTTCGGCAGGGCCGCATGGATATCTTCGATCTTCCCATGGTCACCCTCTGCGACCAGTACCTCACGCACCTCCGGGCCATGGAGAGCCTGGATCTCTCTGTAGCGGGCGAGTTCTTTGTGATGGCCGCCACTCTCTTAGAGATTAAATCCCGTATGCTTCTGCCTGCTCCGCCGCGTGAGGAAACGGAAGACGGTGATGAAGGCGAGGTAGAAGACCCTCGTGCTGCTCTCGTGAGGCAGCTCTTAGAGTATGGGCGCTTTCAGTCTATAGCCGATGCCCTGCGAGATAGAGAAGGGGAGCGGCAGCGGCTTTTCTTTCGTGAGCCCACGGGCTATAGCCCCGAATACGCCATGCCGCCCAAGTTCGGAGAGCTTTCCGCAGATGCGCTCTTAAGAACTTTAGAGCGCATGCTCGCCGAGATAGATGGCGGCGCGCACTCTGTCACCAGTGTCCGGCGGCAGAAAATCACGCTCAAAATGACCATGCGCCAGGTACTGGGCCAGGCGCGTGCAGCAGGCGAGGAAGGCATCTTACTGAGTAATCTCCTGCCGGAACCGCCGTTTGAGCGTATAGAGATTGTTTTGCTCTTTCTCTCCTTGCTGGAGCTACTGAAGCAAGATGAGATTCGGGTGTTTCAAGAAGAGTTCTGCGGCGATATTCGGGTGCGGGCCATCTCCGACGAAGAAAAACAGGCACGCGCCGAGGAACCAGTGGAGCTCGGAGATGCGTAGTCTTCTTGGAATGGTAGAGGCGTTGCCCTTCGTTTCTGGGGAGCCGCTGACTCTGAAAGCGCTAGCCAAGGCCACTGAGTGGGATGAAGAGGCGGTCTTAGAAGCGCTGCAGGAGTTACAGGAGCGCTACAACCAGGCAGACACCGGGCTTCAGGTCATGGAAATCGCTGGGGGTGGCAGCTTTCCACCCGCCCCGAATACGCCACTACCATTGGAAAACTTCTGGCGCCGCACGCGAACCGGCTGACCAAGCCTGCGCTGGAAACCGTGACCATTATTGCTTACCGCCAACCCCTGACCCAGGCGGAGATAGAAGCCATACGCGGGGTTAGCTGTGATGGGGTGCTCAAGACTCTCACAGAGCGCGAGTTGATTCAAGAAGCCGGACGTAAGCAGACGCCGGGGCGGCCTATTCTCTATGGCACCACCCCCCAGTTTCTGCACTACTTCGGCATGGCCTCGTTAGAGGAATTGCCCCCCCTGCCCGACGAAGAAGAAAGTGTGGAAGAGGAGATGCACGTTGCCCTGCATGCTGCTGGAGTAGAAGCGTGAGAAAAGGTCTCGCTGTCATTTTAGCGGCCCTGATAGCCGGAGGGGCATTCGCTCGTCCTGCGCATCAGAAAGCCCCACTGCCCAACCTGCCGAAAGACCAGCTCTGTGCTGCCGGGTTTATTCCTGCGTATTATAACAAGCAGGACCTCAGCCAGAAACCAGTGGTTTCTGCGCCTTCAGCTGTTCTCATAGATTTCGACACCGGAGAGATTCTCTACTCGAAAGACCCGGATGCAAAGCGCTATCCGGCTTCGACTACCAAGATTCTCACGGCACTATTACTCGCTGAGAACACCGAGCCCACAGACAAGGTCGTTTGCCGTAATCCTTACATCACAGAAGTAGGGGAGAGCTCGCTGTTCATTCACACCGGTGATATGTTCACTGCCCAGGCGCTGCTCTACGGCTTTATACTGAAGTCCGCCAACGATGGTGGGGTAGTGATAGCCGAACATGTAGCCGGGTCAGTACCACGCTTCGCGGAGCTAATGACGGCGCGGGCGAAAGAAATCGGCGCTAAGAACTCGAACTTCAAGAACCCACACGGTCTGCACAACAAAGACCACTACACCACAGCGCGTGACCTGGCACTGATTGCGCGTGAGGCCATGCGCAATCCCAAGTTCGAGGATGCCGTCTCTATTCCGCGCCGCACGATCAGCCGGGTAGATGCCTCCGGGAAGACTGTGGTGACCGTGGTGCAGTCCAAGGGCAAGAAACCCTTCTATGATGTGGTGCCCGGCTCTGATGGAATCAAGACCGGATTTACAAACCCGGCTAAGCACTGCTTTGTCGGCTCCGCGACTCGTGGCGGACGGCGACTCATCGCTGTTTCGCTCGCATCCCCATCTAACTCCTGCGCAGACTGTCAGGCTCTGATAGAGTGGGGCTTTGCGCGGTTCCCGGCCACGGCGCTGGCGAAGAAAGACCAGCCGGTAACAAAGCTGCCCGTGAGTCAGGGGGCCGTTCCCGAAGTTATGGCGGTCGCCAAAGCGAGCCTGCGTGTGGCAGGTGATGTACTGGGCGGGCGTAAAATAGAGAAAGAGATTATCCCTGCGGGGAATACAGCGCCTATTAAACAGGGCGACGAAGTAGGGCAGCTAGTAGCCAAAGTAAACGGCAAAGAAATTGCCCGTGTGCCGCTGCTGGCAAGCCAGCCGGTAGAAAGGTCCGTGGTTAAGGCGGCAACGCGCACACCCGGTCTGCCTGGCGCGGCTATTGCAGTGGGAGTGATGGGTGCGGGTGCGCTGGCGCTCGTGGGAGCAAAAAATGGACGAGACAACGCCCGAAAGCGCGCCGCAAGGCGTGCGACTACAAAAAGCGCTGGCGGACGCGGGCGTAGCGGCACGGCGTAAGGCTGAGACACTTATTGCCGAGGGGCGGGTGAGCGTGAATGGGAAAACTGTCACCACGCCGGGGATTAAGGTAGACCCGCTTAAGGATGATATTCGGGTAAATGGCACGGCTTTGCCCAAACCATCGCGCCGTTGGTATATCGCACTACATAAGCCCGTCGGGGTAATCAGCACTGTTGCCGACAAGCATGCGGAGCAGACGGTAGTACAGCTGGTAGATATTCCCGGTGTGCGTCTGGTGCCCGCTGGACGGTTAGATGCCGATAGTGAAGGCCTGATACTTCTCTCCGACGATGGCGCGTTCGTACAAAAAGTGACGCATCCGAGCAAGAGTCTGGGTAAAAAGTATCTAGTAGTGGTGCGTGGTACACCCAGCCCGGAAGCCATTGGGCGACTGGAGCGGGGCTTGCTGTTAGACGGCGAGACACGTAAAACTGCTCCGGCACGCGTGAAACTGCTGCCACGTCTGCATCCGTTGGAACCGGGTAAGGGTACTCGCACTCTAGAGTTCGTACTCAGCGAGGGCCGGAATCGGCAGATTCGCCGGATGATGGAGACAGTAGGACATGATGTCTTGCGCCTTGTGCGTATCGAAGTCGGGCCAGTGGTGCTGGGGAAACTACCCCCGGGCGAGTGGCGCGAGCTGACACCGGCTGAGGTGGCAATTATAAACGGGGCAGAGTCGCCCACTCTGGAGAAGGATAAGAATGAAACTCGTCATCGCAGTGGTACACGACCGGGACCGGGGAAAGATCAGCGAGAAGCTCCTAAAAAGCGGCTTCAAGTTCACAAAGATAGGCTCAACGGGGGGCTTCCTCCGGGAGGGCAACGTAACGCTCCTGATCGGATGCGAGGACAAGGACGCGGAAAAGGTCCTGGGCCTGATAAGCGAGGCAAGTAAAACCCGTAAGCAGTTCGTGAATGTGCTTCCCCCGGATGCCGGGCCTGTGGGCACGTATTTTCCCTCCCCTGTGGAGGTCGAAGTCACCGGCGCTATCGCCTTTGTCATGGATGTAGAGCGCTTTGAGAGATTTTAAGCTTGTAAGCCAGGTAAGCCGGGCGAACCTGGAGCGGGATGTACGCGAGCTTTCCACCAAGTGGCCGACCCGCCACACCATGAGCCGCCATCATGAGGCCATTGCGGACTATCTGAAAGGCCGCATGGAGACTCTGGGGCTTCAAACCTCGCTGCACACCTACACAGCGCAGGGAAAGACCCGGCTGAACGTCATCGGAGAAACCGGCCCGAAGAATCCACGCTCCACGGTGCTCTTCTGCGGCCACTTCGATTCTCGCCAGGAGCGTATAGACCAGCCCGAAGCGCCCGCCCCAGGCGCCGATGATAACGCCACCGGAGTAGCCACTCTACTAGAAACAGCCCGACTTCTAAAAGATGTGCCGCTAAAAGATAGAGTAATCTTTGCGTTCTTCTCAGGCGAAGAGCAGGGGCTCTGGGGTTCGGCTGCCTATACCCGCGTGGTACAGAAACCGCCGCTGCGCTTCGTATTCAATCTGGACCAGATCGGCTACCCGGCTCAAAAAGGCGATAAAGCTGTTTTTGTAGACGTAGATGAGCGGGGAAAGTCTGAGAACAACGCTGCCTCTAAGAAGCTAGTAGCCCGTTGCGAAGAGCTAGCCAAGACCATCGTCAAAGTGCCTACCCGAGTAGATCCGGTTGAGGGCAGTGACTATGTGCCCTTTGAGCAAGCCGGGGTGACGGTTTTAGGGCTCTACGAAGGGGAGTATCGCTATCCCTTCTACCACAAGTCTACCGATACAGCAGACAAAGTGGACTACGGCTATCTGACCGATATGACCCGCCTGACCCTGGCCTTTTTATTGGACCAGTGCGCCTGAAGAACCAACGCCCCGCCAATATGGCGGGGCGTTGGTTCTTTGTATTTGCGGGTTTACGGGGTAACCCAGCTATTGCTTGCGGCACCCTTATAGAGCGCTTCCATCACAGCAGAGCGGTAGGCGGCTTCTTTCGCGCCGACCAGGTCTGGTGTACCCGTTTCGCTCACACGCTCTATCCAGGCGTCTAAACCTGCCGCCACCCGCTGGCCGATTTCGGCATCGCGCAGGGGCTGAGTGCCGTCCATGCCTTCTACATGCTTGCTCTGGAAGAACAGGCGGTCGTTGATGATAGCGGCATAACCTTCGGTGCCAGAAACGATTAAGCGAACCGGATCGGATACATCGTCCCAGGCAGCGGCCAGGGTCGCAATCGTGCCACTCTTGAAGCGCAGCATACCTTCGCCTGTCTCATCGCAGCCATCGTAGCGGTTCGTGCCCGCGTCTACCTGGGCCGTGCAGCTATCTACCTCGCCGAAAAACCAGAGCAGGATATCCAGGATATGCGTGCCCAGGTCGCCGAACCCACCGCAACCAGACACCTTGGGGTCCGCCATCCAGCGCCACTCACCATCGAACCAGCCACCCAGCGCGCCGGAGTGGCAGTTGCTCATGCGAGCGCGAGTAATCTTTCCAAATGCCCCTGCCTCAATCTGCTTTTTTACAAAGCGCAGTTTGGCATCACCACGGCTGAAGTAGCCTGTGGAGAAAAGCAGACCCTTCGCCTCAATGGCCGCTGCCATAGACGCCGCATCGGCGGCCAGCAAAACCCAATGGCTTTTCGACAAAGACATGCTTGCCCGCTTCGACTAAGGGTAGCACAAGTGATTCGTGAATGTTTGTCTGCGATGTGACTATCGCGCCGGTAACCTCCGGGTCGGCGCAGACAGCCGCTACGCTCTCAGCTACCTGAGCGCCCTCTAAGCGGTCGGCGTTCTTCTGAGCGCGCTCCGGGTCCGGGTCCCAGGTCCATTTGATGCGGACGGTATCCGTGCGACGGCGCAGGTTCTCCACAAAACCGGGAGTGTGAATGTGGTGGCAGCCCACCAGAGCCAGAGTTGTCATAGGTCAATTATTTCGATGGTCTAAAGAGGTATTCCTGCGCTGTGCATCACACGTATAAACGTCCCCACAGGCATAGACGCCTGTGGCTGAGGGCTTCGCCACGAAGTCGCTCCGCGACATAACAGAACACCTGTGGCCTCCATAGGTCCGAAGGACATTGTGGCGAAGCCCTCAGACCCAGACTTTCATGTCTGGGGAATCTCCCGGGGCGCGGACGGTATAATCATGCCATGGCCGAAGTGGTGTACATGAATGGCGAGTTCGTTCCCAAAGAACAGGCGACGATCTCTATATACGATCACGGGTATCTGTATGGCGATGGGCTCTTTGAGGGCATCCGTGTTTACAATGGGAAAGTATTCCGGCTAGACCCACACCTTCAGCGCCTTTTCGATGGGGCGAAGTCGCTAGGCTTCGATATGGGCGAGCTTTCCTTTGAGAAGGCACGCACCGCTATTATTGAGACCTGCACCCGAAACTCACACCATGATGGGTACATTCGAGTCAACCTCACCCGCGGCACCGGGCTAGGACTCGATCCCAGTCATATCGACCGCACACCCAACTATGTGATTGCCACTCGGCAACTTGCCCTCTACCCCAAGGAGTTCTACGAAAAAGGGCTGACCATGATTACCTGCGCCACGCGGGTGCCGTCGCCCGATGCGATCAATCCGCGCATTAAGTGCACGGGTAAGTACATCAACAACATTACGGCAAAGATGGAAGCCAACCGCGCCGGAGCAGGTGAGGGCATTATGCTCAACCACCTGGGCTATGTGGCCGAGGCTACTGGCGACAACGTGTTTGTGGTGCGAGATGGCGTGATCTACACCCCGCCGCCATCGGCTGGCTGTCTGAAGGGAATTACCCGCGCTGTCGCTATGGAGTGCGCTGAGCAGTTGAACATTCCGGTGAAAGAGGAGAACCTGACCCTGTTCGACCTCTACAGCGCCGATGAATGCTTCCTGACAGGAACGGCTGCCGAAGTGATTCCCGGCTGTAGTCTAGATGAGCGGCCCATCGGTACCGGCAAGCCCGGCCCACTCACGCAGAAAATCATCGAGTCCTTCCGCAAGAAGGCGGGCTGCGAAGGCGACCCGGTTTAGGAACTCGCTCTGATAGGAAACGGTAAATAGATATATGTCATTTGGCGGACAGTCCCGGCAGCGCTGGGGTGACAACACAATTCATGCGGGCGAGTATATCCGCGATATTCAGGTAACGGACCTCTCTGGGCGAGTGAATCACACGGGGCCGATGCGCGGCAAAGGCGGGCTACTGCTGGTCTTTTTCGACAGTAGTACTGCCAGCCAGGAGCTGCTTCCCGTGCTTCAGCAAGTCGCCGATGCCTGCAAAGAGTCCGGCAAGCTTTCTGTGCTTGGTCTATGTGCCGGTGATGAAGCGCTGGCCCGCGCGATTGCTTCTGAGACCGGAATCAGCTTTCCGATAGCTCTGGATCATGGCAACTACCTGGGCATGACTTACGGCATTGGGACCTATCCCTGTGCCTATCTTGTCCGCCCTAATGGTTCGGTGGCCCTGAAACTACGTGGGCTCCTGCGCCCACGACAGAAGGAAGCATTGGGGGCAGAAGCCGCTGCGCTTTGCGGTATTGCACCCATTACTCTGGAATGAGCACCACTCCACCTGCCTTCGACCTGGAGGACGATACACCGCCCCGGCGGCCATCCTCTCCTCCTGCGTTCGATATCACGCCGGACCCGCCTGCCAGCACGCCGCTGGCTACTCCGCAAGGCGCGCGGGTGCGGGGGGTAGGCTGCCTGAGTGCTGTTCCTGTACTGCTCTTGCTACTTAAGCTGGGAAGTGTTAGTAAGTTTTTTCTGCCTTTAATCTCTTTCTTTGCGAGCGTCTGGTTTTATATGAAGGTAATCCCCGGGGCACCTATTCTGCTGCCCATAGGGATCTTTTTGATGATATTTCTGCATGAGTGCGGGCATGCACTGGCCGCGCGGCGTTTTGGATTGAAGTACCAGGGAATGATTTTTACTCCCTTTGGTGGGATAGTGTTTCATCGACCTGGGAATACCAATGTCGTGCAGGATGCTTTTATAGGTATTATGGGGCCGGTTACCGGTGGGCTATGTGGAGTTGTGGCAGCTCTGATTGCCTATTTCACAGGGAATAAGCTCTTCTGGCTATTGGGTTCACTATATTTTGCCATTAACATGGCTAACCTGGTTCCGGGTGGACCATTGGATGGGGGATGGATTGGGGCCGTTTTCTCCAACAAACTCTCTCCTCGTTGTGAGTCTCTCATTCGCGAGGGGAAAGTGGCCACCTATTTTTGTGCGACACCCACCGATAGAACAAAGTATGGTTTTGCCTGGGGAGGGCTGGCGCTCTTCCTACTGATTGGCACCGGCTTATGTCGCCACTTTTTACTTCTACGCTAGACAAAGAAAAAGCCCCCGGAGATTTCTCCGGGGGCTTTTTAGTTTAACTATGCCGCCATTTTTAGCTTGACGCCTTGAGCCTCGAACTTGGGCTTGTACATAGGGCACTTGTAGGACTTGGAGTAATCCTTGGGATCCTCTGCCTCAGCGATATAGATCTTCGTACCCGTGACGCCGCACTTCTCGAATGCACGGTCGTAGTTGCCGCAGTCGTAGCAGCGGCGCAGGATTGTCCAGCAGACCGAGCAGCGTAGGGAGCCAATAAGCTCCACACGACCACAGAGCGGGCAGTGGATATAGACCTCACGGAACCCGAAGTCCTTGGAAGACAGGGCATCACGAATCTTACCGTTGAACTCTTCCAGCTCGCGCTGCAGGTCCGCCGTGGTCGCTAGAAGCTGGTTCATGTGCTCCGCGGTCAGGAACTCACCAATACGAACGTCTAAGAGGTCCGATAGGGAGGTAGACGACTTACTGATGCTCTTGAGGTGCTGGTCGGCGGTCTGAGACTTATAGGGTTTCTTTCGCTCCTCTTTGGCTCCCAGACTGCGCAGCATCTGGTCGGTGACAGCAATCGGAACCTTTAAGAAGGCATCCTTCTTTTCCGGATAGGTCTTGATGGCGTGGACGATGCGCTCGACATCGCCGACGTTCATCTTCTCTTGCTTGACCTTCTGAGCGATGCGTAGCATAGAAGCATCGTCGCCGAGCAGTGGGAAGAGAGCACGCGCATGGCCTTCATTGAACGGAGCTTCACCGGCACCGGGGCGAGTGATAAGTTCCTGCTGAATGGCCTGGGGCAGCTCCAGAAGCTCCAGAGAGCGGCGCAGAGTTGTCTCCGAGAGGCCAAGGGTTTTGGAGACACGCTCATAGCTCATCATCTGGAGCAGCGACTGAATCGCTCGTGCTCGCTCGATAGAGTTCATGTCCTCGCGCTGGAGGTTCTCCAGTAGCGAGTCCGTGGCGGCTTCTTCATCGGAAAGCTCGCGCACGATAGCCGGGATTTCGGTCAGACCAGCCAGGAGCGAGGCACGATAGCGTCGCTCGCCCATGACGATTTCATAAAAACCATCGGACCGGGGGCGAACGGTAATGGGTTGTAGCACGCCGCGCTCCTTGATGGAGGCGGCCAGTTCTTCGAGTGATTCCTGATAGAATGTCTTTCGCGGCTGACTCTCGTTAGGCTGGACTTTGTCCAGCGGCAGGCGTTGAGGCGTCATTATTACGTACCTTGTCTCCTTGGCGCTCTGGAGACAATTATGGATAAAATCCTGAGAAAATTTAGAGGAAGATTCTAGGAGAACATGCAAGGACTTATCGGTTGGGTACAGAGTGCTCCAGAGCAAGCGCTGGGCATTCTAGGGGGAGTATTGCTGCTCTTGCTGGTACTTTCTACAGTTTCTCTGGCACGCCTGGGTAATCTGACACGGCAGCAACAACGCTTGATTGCAGGGATTGAGAGTGGGGACTTAGAAAAGCTACTCTCAGAGTGTCTGAACGAAAACAAACTACTGTGGACCCAGCTGGATACGCGGCGTAAGGCCGAAGAGGCGCTAGGGCAGCGCCTGAATAGCACGCTGCAGAATGTAGGGCTGGTACGCTACGATGCCGTGGCGAACACAGGTGGGCAGCAAAGTTTCTCGCTGGCGCTTCTGGATGCTGCTGGCGAGGGGGTAGTCCTATCGGGACTTCAGACCCGAGCAGAGATGCGTATGTATGCCAAACCTGTATCCGGGGGCGGCTCCCCTCTGACCCTCACCGACGAGGAGAAGCAGGCTATCGCGCAAGCGAGTCGGCCAAAGGGCTAGGATGGCGCAGGAAGACGAACCGAAGCTGATCGAACGGTGCCGCAATGGAGATACTGCGGCGTTCAATATACTGGTGCGCCGTTATGAACGCACCGTTTTCAATACCGCCTACCGACTCTGCGGCTCCTACGATGATGCCGCAGACATTGCTCAGGAGGCGTTCGTACGCGCCTGGAACAATCTCAAGAACTTCCGCGGCGAGGCGCAGTTCTCTACCTGGATTCATCGCATCGTCACCAATGTCTTTCTAGACGACCGTAAGAAAAAGCGCTCCCGGCCTACTCGCTCGCTAGACGAAGACATGGAGCTAGACGAAAACTCTGTGCAGCGCCAGTATGAGGACCCTGCGCCTGGTCCGGAGGCGCTGGCCGAGGGAGATGAGCGCAAGAAAATCTTAGAGCGTGCCATTGCTACCCTGCCGGAAAATCAGCGCACCATGATCGTGCTCTACCATGCGCGTGGCATGGCCTACGAAGAGATTGCCGAGATCATGGACCTGCCCATGGGGACCGTAAAATCGCGCCTGAACCGGGCACGACTGGCATTGCGAGATCGGCTGGGAGCAAGCGCGGAACTTTTCGGTGTGTTCGGTAGTCCCACAGGATAAGACTACTGTTTTTTCGGAGATTAAGGCACACTATGAATCAGGAGCGCTGGCGCGAGCTGGCAAGCGAATATATTGAAGGGACCCTCACGCCTCCTATGCAGGAGGCAGTTGAGGTACATCTGCGTGAAAACCCGGAGAGTCGCGCCGAAGCGGAGCAGCTACGCGCACTTTTTGCCGAATTGAAGCAGGTTCCCGAGGTCGAACCGCCTCTGTACTTTGCGGAAAACGTAATGAGCCGCATTCAGCGCGAGGCGGAGCAGAAACGACCGTGGTGGTCCTCGTTTCTGGGTATCGGGCGAACGGCGGGCGCAACTCTGGTACTGGGCGGTGCCGCGGCAGGAATTGCATGGATGTTCCTGAACCCGCAGCAGCGAGTCAATACCACTCCGGGCACGCCGCGCCAGGCGCGTACCTTGCTCTTGCCGGGCTTGAGTGGTTCCGAGAAAGCGCCGGGTAATCCTGTGGCGCTCAGTATTCCTCATCTGAATGTCGAGCGCACACTTCGTGTGGCGCCAGGCGAAGAGCCTGCCTTCGATTTCTCAGTGAAACTGGAAAGCGCTACCACTGGGACGGCGCGCTTCGAGCTGCCGGGCGATTCGCAGAACTATCGAGTGGTCGTTGAGAAAGGTCGCTCGTCTACTCTGCGCGTTCCTCTGGTTTCCGCGCGTGATGAGCAGACCATGGCGCTCCGCTGTGACTGGAGCGCTGGCGGTGATAGGCATGTGAAGTACCTTCTGGTGCCTTTACCCCCTGCCGAGAAGGATGATGCCACGCAGAAGCTCTCCTTTGGGCTTGGCGAGATGACCCTGCCGGATACCGCACGGGCTCTAGCGGCGCGCTATGGCCGACCTATCACGCTGGAAGATATCCCCGAGGGGCTGCGGGTTTCGGTAATAGCGCGTACAGAGACTCTGGAAGAAACGCTCACTCGGCATCTCAAAGATACCGGGCTGCACGTTACCTCCACCGGAGCCGGGGTTCTTATCGCACCGTTGCGTTAAAATGCCTCTGTGACTTCCGCAGCCAGCGCTCTGGTCGGCTTCGTCCGCACCAGGGCGCTTTTCCGTGAGGGTGAGCGCGTGGCCGTTGCCCTATCTGGGGGAGCCGATTCCTGCGCTTTGCTTCTGGCGCTTACCGAAACCTTCCCTGAAGCACTTGCCGGGGTGCTACACTTCCACCATGGCATGCGCGGTTCAGATGCCGATGCCGATGCCGGGTTCTGCGCCGCTCTTGCCACAAAGTGCCGGGTGCCCTGCCTGATAGGGCTGGGAGCACTGGGACAGGGGGCCAGTGAAGGAACCGCCCGCCAGGCGCGCTATGACTTCCTGATAGAAGGCGCTCAGGAGCTTGGCGCGACTCTGATTGCCACGGCGCATACCGCCGATGATGTCGCCGAAACTGTACTCCTGCGTATCCTGCGGGGCACCAGTGTAGATGGTCTGGCAGGAATCCCACCACGCCGTTCCATAGTAGAGGGTATCTCCGTCGTCAGACCGCTTCTAGCGGCCCGTAGAGCCGATACAGTGGCCTGCTGTGAGACTTATGGTGTTACTCCGCGCCACGACCCTACGAACGATAACACGGTCTTTCCAAGAAATCGCCTTCGTGCATTGCTGCCGGAACTATCCCAGGCGTTCAATCCGAAGCTAGTGGAAGCACTGAACCGCCTGGCGGCCAACGCCGAGGCCGACCGAGACTATTTAGAAGCTGCCTCAGAGCACTTAGACGATGCAGATGCTGCCACTCTACGCGCTGCGCCATCAGCCCTGCGTCGCCGCGCTTTGCTGCGTCGCCTGCGCCGTGCCTCTCTAAATGCTCAGGAGGAACGCGCGACAACACGCTGGGTAGATGCGCTGGAAAGCATTCTGGCGGGCGGACCTCAGCAGGACTTGCCCGGCGGCGTGCGAGCGCGGCTCAAAAAAGGGCAGCTTGAGATTTTTACGCCGCCTGCTGTTGTCAAAGCTCTTAATCCCATTAATCCCGACAATGGGACAGATACGATAGAATCCGGCTGAGTTGGAAAAGCAAGAGAAACCGTTCGGGGGAGAAGTCATTGCCGCACTCAGCCTGCTGGGAAGCGTCTATATGCTCATCTATGGAGCGCGCAATGCCTCTACGCTCTTTCAGGCCGGGCTGGGGCTGCTCTGCGCTATCGGCCTTTGGATGGGGCAGACATGGGGCTGGTGGGCCGCTGTAGCCCGGTCGGTAGTTGTTATCGGGCTTTCCGGAGTGGCGATCTCGCATGCTCCCGGTGTGGTCGGGTTCTGGGCACAGGCGCTGGGCGCATTGATTCCCCTGGTGTATCTACTTTTACCCGGTGTGCGCCGCGCCTTTAGCATAGGGCAACCGAAAAGCGATACTTAGTATGTCACGGGAACTGTGTCTGGCAGGAGCGTAACCCCCTTTTGCCAAGAGAGACGGAAGGTCGCCTGTTAAGCGATTCATATCGACGCCTCCCCGCGCAGACCGCCTGTCCTGTGTCACCCGTCCTCGGGCCGGTCGCCGTCGGTGCTGACTGGCCCGAAGGTCATTATCCAGCGCACTTCCAGCGAATCCCAGTCGTAGATAGCGCCTTTCCCCTCGCCGTTCCAGTAGCGCCCTCCGGTCTTTGACCACTCCCCATCCGGGCGACCCCAGCGTGCTGCTAGCTCTCGATTCCCGGCGGGATCATTGACAATCAATCGTCCGTCTGCCGTATAGCCACAGGCCACCATCAGGTGCCCGGCAGGAGTCACCTGCGTGCCCAGCATCACAGGGCGTCCGGCATCCAGCTCCGCCTTTACGCGCTTCCAGGTGGCTTTTTCGTTGTAGTACATGGCCACGCCGGGAAACAGCGGGCGCAAATAGTCCACCATCTTCTTATGAACGGCGCCCATGCCTGGATCACAGACCGCTTGATAGAGGTCGGGAATATGCCCACCCAGCGGGTTCGTATGGGGGTAGGAGCCAGTAATCACAGCAGGCTTCGGAGCCAATTTCTTAAAGAACCCTAGAATCATGGTCATAGAGGTCGGGCCGCAGGACCCGGAACCATCCCAGTCATCCGGTGAGTCCCACACCTGGCTGAGGTAGGGGACCTTGAGTGAGACCACAGGAACGGGTGTCGGGCGTGGAGTCACATCGCCAAAGTGCCACGGAGCCGGAACTCCAAAAGCATTTCGCCCCCAGGCTAGACTCTCGGGGGAAGGGCGCGAGATAGAAATCTTGCAGCTTTCCTTAGCGGCTGCTAGCACCGAGTCCGCATAACGCTCCGACTCCGGCGTGCCGTTTATGCCTACCCCATAGCGTCCCAGAGCAAAGAACCAGCATTCCAGGATATTGCGACCGTCTTCTAAGCGTCCATTGCCTAAAATCGGCGCCCTATTCCACATCAGCTCCAGGCGCTTCGCTCCTTCCGAGATGTTGTAGCGCCAGTCAGACTTCAGTTGCTCTGCATCCGTGCGGTCTTTGGTCGGTACACCCAGTATCCCCACACGCCCATCGTGCTCTGGGGCATCGGTACGCAGGCGGCTTTCTTTATATGCCAGCGCACGAAAAACCACAGTGGGAATTCGATGTGCCTTTGCCGCCGCATCTAGCGCAATGGTAACTTCCTGCGCGGATGGAGGAGGGGGAAGCTGAAACAGAGGCATGCCTCAGTATAGCATCAGAGAAAGGAAAAAGGGGAGGGATGCCGCCTGCCGGACTTGAACCAGCGACACATGGATTTTCAGTCCATTGCTCTACCAACTGAGCTAAGGCGGCTCTTGTGTGACTCGGTTCGCTCACGCTTCCCGAATGGACACGAGAGAAATTCTATCATTTCCTTAACCTACTCCGCAAGGGAAAAGCGACCCTGCGTGCGAAAAAGGGAGCGATATACTGAGAGCAGGTACTATGCCTACCACGCTGCACCCATCTCATGGACTTCTGCGCTTTCCTCTTGCGGAGGGATTGGAGCTTCGCCTGCGTCCTGGGTTGGATACGACTACCCGCGCTGGTTTCGATGCGCTCTGTGAGGATAACCCGGAGCTGCGTATTGAGCGCCGAAGCAATGGGGAACTGACGATAGATATGCCCACTAAAGGGTTCACGGGCGCACGTAACGCGCTGCTTGCGCTTCTGCTCGGAGTCTGGTCCTTACAAAACGGCGAAGGAATCGCCTTTGACTCCAGTGCTGGATTTGCACTACCAGATGGCTCCATACTCTCTCCGGATGCAGCCTGGGTACGCAAGAGTGATTTAGATAGCCTCACAGAGGAGCAAAAGGAAGACTACCTACCGGTAGTGCCCGAGTTTGTAGTAGAGATTCGCTCCAAGTCTGATCGCCTTACTATAGTCCGAGAGAAACTGGAGCTATGGCGTACCAATGGAGTTCGCCTTGGCTTGCTTATCAATCCCCAGGCCAAGACTGTTGAAATCTATCGAACAGGTCAACCGCAAGTAACTCTAACCAATCCAACAACGGTAGATTGCTCTCCGGAACTGCCAGGGCTACTACTGGATGTACAGAAAATCTTTGATATGTGAGTGAACACAACAAAAAAGCGCCCTACAAAGGGCGCTTTTTTGTTGGTTCCATTGAGCGTTAGATAACGCCTGTGGGGGCTTTCGCGGTGCCCTTGCCTCGGGTTTCGGCGCGGATGGGTTTTACATCCGCCACGTTCTCCGGGGACTGATCCAGAAGCATCATCCAGTCTTCCACGGCGTCGGACTTCGGGAAGATTTCGTTCTCCTTGAACTCCATAGCTACGGCCTTGTTCAGGTCATCTTGAGAGATACCCTCCGAGAAGTTCTTGGATTCAATCGCTCGCTTAATGGAGAAGTCCTTGGCGCGCTCCACCAGGGAGCTGAGTAGCGCACCAGAGACCAGGTCCTTCCAGTAGAGGCGCTGAGTGCCACCATTGCGCAGGAAGACATCCAGGAACTCGGTTTCGCCGGTCTTGCGCCACAGGTAGTTAATGGTGTCTTCCACCATGGCTGCTGCTGTGGCTTTGCGGTCGCCGTTGTGCTTCTCCAGAGCATCGCAGGAGAGCGGCACGTTTTCGTTCAGGTAGATACCCAGAATGTCCAGTGCTGCCTTGCGATCCGGGCGCTTTACCCGCACGCGGCGGTCGATACGCTCGGGGCGGAGAATCGCCGGGTCGATATAGTCCGGGCGGTTACTGGTCAGCATCACCACCACGTTTCGGCTGGACACCAGGCCATCCATCTCCGCGCAGAACTGAGGAACTACCGTATTGGAGATATTGGTCCAGCGTCCGGAGTTGCGGGTACGCAGAATCGACTCGGCTTCATCGATGAACAGGAACACCAGGTGACCGTCTTTTGCCTTCTCACGGGCGGTGGCGAAGATCTCGCGCACCTGGCGCTCACTCTCACCCAGCCACATGTTCAGAATCTTAGGCCCATTGATGTACATGAAGTACTCTTTGAGGTGCTCCCCAGTGCGCTCGTTGTACTCCCGCGTAAGATTGTAAGCGGTTGCTTTTCCAATGAGCGTTTTGCCGCAACCAGGAGGGCCATAGAGCAGGATTCCCTTCAGCGGGCGCTTGCCGTACTTCTCGTACAGCTCCGGGTAGAGCAGGGGAAGCTCGATGGCATCGCGGATAATCTGGATGACCTCATCTTGTCCACCCACCTTGTCCCAGGGGAGCACAGGCACTTCCTCTAAGAAGAAGTCGCGGCTCTCGGCCTTGGGGAAGTGTTCAATGGCTAGCTTACCGGTCGGCTCCAGTCGAACTTCGTCGCCAGCCTGCAGGTTCGCTTCGGTTAGTGTCTCGCCACGGCCCACGATACGGCTACCCAGGCCAGGTTGGTCACCACCCAGGCGCAGGCGGCCATCTTCCAGAATTTCGCCGACTTTCACCAGCGGCCCCGCCTCATGTGGTGGCAGAACATTCACCACAGCGAACGCATCATTGACAATAACTCGGTCACCCGTGGTTGGCGTCGCTTCCAGTAAGGGGTCAACGTTCCCGACATACTCACCATCGCCCAGGGATAGGAAGACTTTCTCGGTGCCTTCCACCGGTCCTAAGAACAACCCGATGCGGCTGGCGGTTTCGGTGAGCTTCTCATAGGCTTCCTGATATTGAGCAAGCTGCTCTCCGGCGCTTCCATTTAGTCGCTCCTCGACCTCTAGCTGGTGCTTGAGGAGCTGGAGATACTGGTAGCGGGCATCCGATGGGGATGTTTGTGCAATAAGCTCCTCGACAATAGCCGAGGCGCGGAGTGTGGTCTCTTGATTTGGGGTATCGCCGCGCGGGTCTTCACCGGGGCGAGGAATGGGTCGGGAATCGCGTCGCATTATGACGATATTATACAGTCGAGCATGGATTCTCCCACCGCCCAAATGGATAGCTCGCCCTCACCCCCCAACCCCCTCTCCCAACGTTTTTCGTCCCTCAAGCCTCTCTGGGAGAAGGGGAGTAAAGCCAATGGAGAGAGGGTTTTTGAGGCTGTACTGGCGTTGTGGCGGGAGCGATTGGCGAGTGGGTGGGCACCGCCAGAAAACTCAGGCTTTCCGTGGGCGCAGGTAAAGCGGAGCTTAGCTGCTTTGGTAGCAGATAAAGGTTTCCCTCACCCCCCTGCCCCCTCTCCCATAATCCAGCCCGCTTCGCGGGTGGGCGAGGGGGAGCACGAACCTCACAGTACTAACCCTCTCCCAAGCATGGGAGAGGGTGGCCGAGGTACGAGGCCGGGTGAGGGAAACCTGCCCGCCCTCGCCCTAATCTGCGCCGGAAACACCCCTCTCCTTGCCTGGCCCGCAATGCTGTTCGCCGTAAAGCACAGCGTGCCCGTCTTCGTAAAGATGAGTCGCGATGAAACGCTCTGGCCTCAACTTCTCAAAGAAAGCGTGGCCGAAATAGACCCTGCAGCCGGAGCCCGAATTATCTGCGAGGTCTGGCCCGGCGAAGACCCGAAGACTGAGGAATTGGTGTCGCAGGCTGATGCCGTAATAGCCTATGGCTCCGATGCCACCATAGAGCGCCTGAAGGCGCTTACGGGTGAGAAACCGTTTCTTGGTTTTGGGCATGCAGTGAGTGTTGGTATAGACGATTTCAAAACCACAAAGAAGTATCTACGGAGGCTCGATTTTTCTGCCTGGCAGGGATTTGCTAAGGATGTACTTACCTTTGATCAGTCCGGGTGCCTCTCACCTCATGCTATTTTCTATAACGATATATCGCAGGTTCGGGAGCGATTTTCGGAAGCGCTTTTCGAGTGTGCGGAAAGCCTTGAGGTTCCGGCACGGACAGATTTTGAGGAGGCAGCGCTGATTCGAAGTTGGCGTACTATGGCTGTACTTCAGGGGGCAACAGTCTGGGGAGATGAATCCCTGCGCTGGACTGTTGTCGAGTGGCCGGAGCAGAGGGCACTCCAACTCATACCCTGTCCTGGTCTGGTTCAATTGATTCCCTGCTGGGATTACGCCGACTTCAGAGAGATTCTTGGAGAGGCGAAGGGCAAATTATCCAGTATCGGGATTGCCAAGCAAGTGGGCTCAAAGCAGAATGCCTGGCGGACGTATAAGTCTCTCGGTATCTCTCGTGTCTGCAGACCGGGCGAGATGCAAACTCCGCCGCTGGACTGGAAAAACGGTGGGGTGGACTTAGAAGCCTGGATTGCGAATCTGGAACGATAGCTGCCTTTCCGGATAGGGAATCTGGAGGTAGTGAAATACCCATGAGACGAATTGTAGTTACCGAGTTTGTATCGCTAGATGGGGTCATGGAAGCGCCTGGTGGAGAGCCGGGTTACAAGCACAGTGGCTGGGTAGCAAGGCACTCCGGCATGGACTGGTTCCCGTATAAGAACGACGAGCTATTCGCCCACGATGCTCTGCTCTATGGGCGTAAGACCTACGACGGAATGGCGGCTGCCTGGCCAACGCGCGAAGGGGACTACGCCGACCGCATGAACGCTCTGCCCAAGTACGTGGCCTCCACAACTCTGACAGACCCGGAGTGGAACAATACAACTGTGCTACAGGGAGATACCGCCGAAGCCGTGCGGCAACTCAAGGCGCAGGAAGGCGGCGATATTCTGATCTTCGGTAGCAATACCCTGGTGCAATATCTCCGAGAGCATGACCTGGTAGATGAGTACCGCCTGATGATCTTCCCGGTAGTGCTGGGCAGCGGTATGCGCCTGTTTGAAAACTCTGAGGATGCGAAGGGCTTGAAACTGATAGATAGCCGCCGCTTTGATTCCGGCGTAATGGTGCTTGCTTACGAAGTCGATAAAACACCCACGGCTTAGATTGGGTATATGGCCCCTCGCTCAATTGGAGCGAGGGGCTTGTTTTATAATGGGGCATAGAGAGACATTGGACTTTATCTCTAAGGACTTCCCTGTAAGGCTAGGGATTGGCTTTATCAAAGTAGGGATGAATGATTTCGCCAATGAGATTTTGCAATGGCGAGCGAAGCTAGGGCACAAATGCAGGCGGTCTGATTTTCAGAAGCAGGAGCATCTTCCCACATCTCTTCTGGGCTATACATCTGCACCCTGGGATAGGGAACTGATTGTCAGTACGCAATCGGACTGGGTGGCTTACTTTAACAATTCGTTTCAGGGAACAGATGGTTTTGGAGTGCTATCGTACCTGAGCCAGAAAATGGGTTGTCCGGGGCTATTTATCCATTGCAGTAGTGACAGTCCTCGGGTGGAAAAGAACGGTATGTATGTGGGCCGAGGAATATTGGAATTCGGGGATGAGGAGCATGCCCTGAACACACGGCGCAGTGCCATGGTGTTAGATGATGGAGGGCGATGGACCTACGTGGAAGAGGGAGAGCTCTCTGGATTCTCAGCTATAGATGGGTTTCACCAGGAAGACATAAAGAGTAGGCTGAGCTTGGAATATATCCAGCAGTACTGTGAAAGGCTGGGGATTTCAGTTTTCGACGAAGAGTTTTATACGGGGAAGGGATGCCTGATAGAGAATTTGAGTGCTCGGAAGTGGAAAAGGCGTTGTAGGGATATTAGCTCGTATGCCTAATAAAAAGTCAGCCCGCCAGAGGAGGGTTTTTCTGGCGGGCTGACTTGCTTTAGCACTGGGGGTTAGTGGCCTTTGTGCTTTTCTTCTTGAGAAGGTGCATCGTTCGTGCTCTCGCGTTCTTCACTCGTATGGCCATCTGTTTTGGGAGTGTCATGGTGGCGGGAAAGACGCTCCCCTAAGCGGTCGAACAGAGAGTAGACACAGGGCACTACGAACAGTGTCAGAGCGGTGGAGGTGATAAGGCCGCCGATAACTGCTGTTGCGAGAGGCGCCTGAGTCTCTGTACCTTCACCGATAGCCAGGGCAAGCGGGAGCATACCCAGCACAGCAGCAGAGGTGGTCATGAGAATCGGGCGCAAGCGAGTGGGACTGGCCTTCAGAATGGCTTCATCGCGGGCCATACCCTGTTCCCGGAGCTGGCGGGTGTAGTCTACTAGCAAGATACCGTTCTTCACCACGATACCGACCAGCATCAGTAGCCCGATGAAGGCGGTGATACCGAACGCCCGGTTCGATAGGAACAGAGCCAGCACCACGCCGACTACGCAGAGAGGTACCGAGGTCAGAACAATGAGCGGGGAAATCAGCGACTCGAACTGGGAGGCCAGCAGCATGTAGATGAGCGCTATGGCTAACAGCACAGCTACACCTAACCCCGCGAACTCCTGAGCACGGCGGCGCTGATTGGGACCGAAATCCCAGCTTGTTCCCTGGGGAAACTCCATTTTGTCCAGCTTGGCGCGGACATCGGCTTCGACTTCACTCAGGGAGCGGTCAGACAGTCGCCCCGTTACGGCGATATAGCGCTGGCGGTCCAGGCGGGTGATTTCGTTCGGACCCAGCGCCTCTACAGGTTTGGCTACCTGACCGAGCGGGATAGACTGAGTGTTCGTTCCCAGGCTGGGAGAGACAGGAATCTCTTTCAGCTTCTCAATCGATTTTCGCTCTGCCTCAGGAAGCTGCACGTAAATAGGATACTGGAAGCCCTTTTCCTGGTAGTAGGTTGCCAGGGCACCGCTGGTGCTCGCCGATATCGCGGAGCCGATATCGCTGAAGGCGATACCCATACTCAGCGCTTTCTCGCGATCCACAGTCCACTGTAGTTCCGGAGTCGCATCCTGCACGGAAAGGTCCACACCTTCCAGGCCGGGTATCTCTTTCAGAGTGTCCATGACCGCATTTGCCTGCTTCGTGACCGCGTCGATATCCTGTCCAAAGACATCCACCTCCACGTTACTGGGGCCACCGGTCAGAATCTGGGTGACCAGGTCGTAGGGACTGACGGTAATGCGCGCGCCAGGAATCCGTGAGAGCTCCTTCTGAACATCCTTGATGATGTCGTTCGTGGACTTCTTGCGGTTTTGTTTCAGGTGCACCGTAGCAGAACCGGTGTAACTGGTCTGCCCACGCGCCGAACCTCGAAGGCTCAGTGTCGCACCAGATGCCGAGAAGACGACATCGACATCCGGGTTCTTCATCAGAACTTTCTCGATCTCACGCACAGCGGGATCGGTTTTCGCCAGAGCCGTTCCAATCGGCAGGCGCAGGTTCACGGTGAAGTCGCCGGAGTCGGTCTGAGGTAGTAGCTCCGTGCCGATCCAGGGAACCAGAGGAAGGCAGGAGGCGGAGATACCTATCGCGGCAGCCAGGGTAAGCCAGGGGCGCTTCAGGCACCACTCCAGCTTCTCTCGGTAGCTTTCGTCTAAGCGGTCTAAAACGCGCCCTGCCCAGTCAAAGAAGCGCCCCTGGCCATGGAGAGAGTCACCGTCCTTGATCAGGCGCGATGCCAACATAGGTACGACAGTGGTTGCGTCCAGCAGGGAGACCGCCAGTGAGAAGATAACCACCAGCGCGAACTGGGTGAACATCTGCCCGGACTGGCCTTTGACCAGCAGCAGCGGCAGGAAGACTACCATGACGGTAATCGTGGACGCTATGACCGCCGAGAATATCTCGTTTGCTCCGGCGATAGCCGCTTCCCGCGGACTCAGCCCGTTCTTTCTACGTGCCGGAAGATGTTCTCCAGGACCACCACGGCATCGTCTACGATAAGGCCTGTGGCCAGAGCGAGACCGGAGAGCGAGATAGTGTTGAGAGTGAATCCACAGAAGTACAGCAGGGCAAAGGTGGAGACAATACTGGTGGGAATACTCAGCGCCACCACCAGAGTGGAGCGAATCGAACGCAGGAAGAACAGCAGCACCAGAATGGCAAGTACCGCTGAGATCATGGAGGTTACTTGCAGATCGGTGATGGAGTGCTCAATGAACTTGGACTGGTCATACGCCAGCGCGAACTTGAGATTCGGGTAGAGCTTCTTAACACGCTCGATACGCTCCTCGACCGCCTGCGCCGTGTGGACCGTGTTCGCCTCGCTCTGCTTGGTGATAGCGAGGCCTATGGCCGGTTCGCCATTCAGGCGGGTGTAGATACGGGTCTCTTGATTGGCATCTCGGATGTTCGCGACAGCGGAGAGAGGAACCTGGCTACCGTTCTTGGTGGGTAGCGGGATATTCCCTAGCTCCTCCAGCGACGTCACATAGCCTACAGAGCGGAGGGTCAGCTTACGGTCGCCCACCTTGGCAATACCCGCAGGCATGTTGACATTTTCGTCGGCCAAACGGCGCTGAATCTGCCCCAGGGTCAGACCATGCGCTACCAGTTTCTGTGGGTCAACCTCCACCATGATCGCGCGGACTTCACCACCGGTAACGGTGGCTGCTCCCACGCCATCGGCAGACTCTATCAGCGGGACGATTTCATTCTGCAGCAGAGTGCGCAGCTTTACCGTGTTCGGCTCGCCAGAAACAGCATAGATCTGAATCGGCAGCGACGATGGGTCGAACTTGAAGACTACGGGGGGCTGAAGAGTAGGGTCGGTTGGCAGCTGGCTCTTGGCGCGCTGGATCATCTGCAGGATGTCTACAGCGGCCTGACCCATATCTGTACCCCAGGCGAACGAGACACGAACAGAGGAACTGCCGGTAGATGTGCTGGAGGAAATCTCCTCGATTCCAGGCGCGGAGCTGACTGCCTGCTCAATCGGGCGCGTGACCTGGGTCTCTAGCTCCTGCGGCGCTACGTTAGGCCAGGTAGTTGAGATGACTACCGTTGGGGGGGTGACCTTGGGGAGTAGGTCCACAGGGAGTCGACCCAGACAAACGGCGCCAAGTAAGACCAGCGCCGCGATACGCATGATGACAGAGACGGGGTGTTTTACGGAGAACCCGGCAATATTCATTTCGCCTGGCCTCCTTCCCCTTTCTTTCCGGCTCGCTCACCCTTCGAGCCGTCGGGACCACCGCCTCCGCCCTTCTCGCTGCCATCTCGCACCTTCTGGCCATCTTTCACAGGGGAGAACGTGAGAGTAACTACCTTCTCGCCCGCCGAAACGCCAGAGACCACTTCCACACGGTCACCGAGCTTCTTGCCCAGCGTCACCTCGCGGGTCACCGCTTCACCGTCATCTTTAATAACGGTGATCGTGGTGCCTTTCTTACCGGTGCGTACGGCATCGGTGGGAACGGCTACCGCGATATTCAGGGTTGCAGCTTTCAGCGTGGCGCGGGCGAACATACCGGGGCGTAGTGCACCACTGGAGTTCGCCATACGGATACGAACAAGTAGCTGTCGACTCTCCGGGTCCGCAGCGGGGTTTACTTCGGTGACTACACCCTGCACTGTTTTGTTCGGGAAAGCCAGTGTTGCCTGTGTGCCCGGTCCGATTCGGGGGGCATTCTCTACCGGCACCCTCACAGAAACATAAACCGGGTCGATTTTGGAAATCTCTAAAATCGTGCCACCGGCTGCGGCAACCGTACCTTCATCAGAGACTCGCTTGGTCACGTAACCATCTATGGGAGATGTCAGGCTGGTCTCTCCTAAGCGGCCCTGCGCCTGGTCAACAAGCGCTTGTGTTGCTTGCACCGAAGCGGCCAGAGCGGCCAGGTTTCGCTGATAGGCTTCCGGCTGAGCACGGTTCGCACGGGCAAGCTTGAGGCTCGCTTCTGCCTGAATGCGTTTCGCCCGCGAAGTCGCCAGATCTGCTACTGCTTTGCGATTCGCCACCGCTGCCTGGTTCTTCACCGCATCGCGCTGGGCTATAGAAGAGGTCACAGCGGCCTTGGCGACTGAGACACGACCATCTGCCGTGGTTACGCTGCCTTCTTGAACCTGGGCTTTCGTTCGGAGATTATCGGCGACCTGCTGGGAGATAAATCCCTTTTCCAGAAGCCGGTCATTGCGGTCGCTTTCGGCTTTAGCATTCACTAGAGTGACCTTGGCAGCATCTAGATCGGCGCGAGCGTTCGATTCCGCTAACTTGGCCTGGGCAATCTTCGCATCGGAATCGGCAACCTGAGCGCGCCCGGCGCTGGCTGTAGCCTCTACTGTCCGTGTGAACTGTGCTTCCTCGGCACGGGCAGACTCCAGAGCGGCCTGCGCCTGATCTACTCCTGTGCTGGCTTCTACTGAGGTTGCATTTTTGGTCGTCTCCGCCTGCGCCAGGCGCGCTCTAGCTTCCGCGAGCGCTGCCTGCTGCTGGAGCAAGGTAGTACGAAGCTCAGCAGGGTCTAACCGAACCAGGACCTGCCCTGCCCGCACACGGTCGCCTTCTCGCACACCAATCCAGTTGATACGGAGGGAGACTCGCGACGAAATGTTGGACACCAGGCTGGCCTCAATACTACCAACCCCAGTAACCGTTTCGTCGAGCTGTGTGGGACCTGCTACGGTGGTTTCCACAGCAGGAGACATTCCTTTACGCTTTGTTTGCGTGGCGACTAGGTCCCGTGCCGCCGCCTTTTTCTCGCCAAGCCTCCAGAAGATGATGCCTCCAAGGACACCCAAAGAAACTACACCTGAGACTACGCGAACCCATTTCATGCTGAAAAACTCCAGGTTGCTGCCGACAACCTCACCTTAGAGTGTACCCTTTGCAGATTAAAGTAACGTGAGTCCGGACAGCACACACAAGGAAAGTGATTGTAAATAGCAACTCCAGAGGAGGCACTGTGCCCAAACTCACTACTTAGAATAGCGGACGAAGATAGTGTAGTTCCGAGTTTTTGGGAACCTGGCGCATTATTTGGCGTTGGAATGTCAACATGTCAGCATCTCTAATCAAAACCGCAGAAGTGGAACAGCTCTCTCAAGCACTGCACGTTATGGCAGGGGTCTTCGATTTGAGTGCTGGCTTAGACCGCTTTCTCTCCGATATTCCTGTCGCCCAGCGCCGCTGCTTGGTCGTCCTATCTATCAAGGAAGGGGCTACTATGCAGCAGCTAGCAACCCGGCTCGGCGCTAAGGCGCCAGCCATGTCTCAGGTAATAGACCGCCTTGTAAGACGTGGGGTAGTGGAGCGCCAGACCGATGATATGGATCGCCGGGTGTGCCGTCTGTACCTTACAGATAGCGGGCGTAGCATGGTGCAGCACGCCCGCGGAGTTCAGGATGAGCGACTCCGCGGCGCTATAGAGAGCCTGCGGCCCGATTTGCGCGAAAGCGTGTTGCACGGAATTCAAGCACTGAACAGCTACGAAGACCACGCAAAACAAATGCCCTGAGAATTTAACTCTCAGGGCGTTTGTTTTATTAGCTAGTTTGTTTAGCGGTTGCCGAGGACTCGGTCTTTGATCTTACCGATTCCGATGCCAATGTCATCCACGACAGTGTAGGTACAGGGAATGACTAGCAGGGTCAGCACGCTAGAGAGGCTTAGACCACCCACAACCACGATACCAAGACCCTGGCGGAACTCGGCGCCGCGACCCAGTGCCATAGCAATGGGCAGCGCGCCCAGAATCTGGGCCAGCGTGGTCATGAGAATCGGGCGTAGTCGGGTTGGACCCGCTTCTGCCAGAGCATCCTCCCGGCGATAACCGCGCTGCACGCAGAGTGTTGGTGAAGTCCACCAGTAGAATGGCGTTCTTGGTTACCAGGCCCATGAGCATGATCACACCGATCATGGCAATGATACTCAGGGGTTGCCCTGTGATTAACAGACCCAGCAGTCCACCCACCAGTGCCATAGGGATACTCAGCATGATGATGAATGGGTACAGCAGGTTGTTGAACAAAGCCGCCATGAGCATGTAGACCAGGGTGATGGCGAGTCCGAGCGCGGTAACCATGTACACGCCCTCTTCTGCCATGGTGTTGGCCTCACCACCCCACTTGTACTTGGCCTTGCCGAAGTCTAGCTTCTTGCAGCTCGGGGTCGATCTGCTGCTGCATGTTACCGATGACCTTGCCGGGAGCCAGGTAGGCACTGACCGTAATCTGGCGCTGGCGGTTCTTGCGGTCGATCTTGGTCGGGCCGCTGCCCTCGATGGTCTTCGCAACGTCTCGGATTCGAATCGGAACATTGTTGCGGGTAGCCACAATGACCTCGCCTACATCTTGCACGCTGGAGCGGTCCAGTTTGTCGTACTGAATGCGGATATCGTACTGCTCACCGGCATCACGGAACTTCGCGTCTATGTTGCCTTCCACAGCATCGCGCAGGGCCTGCGCGACACCCTGAACACCCAGGTTCAGGTCGGCGGCACGCTCACGGTCGAGCACTACCTGTACTTCCGGCTTGGAGGCCTTGAAGCTGATATCCGGGTTCAGAACGCCAGGGGTCTTGTCCAGAACAGCTTTGACCTTATTAGCGTCTCGCATCAGCTCATCGGTGTTGGGACCCACGATTTCGATCTGTACGGGGGCTGCACTACCGTTGAAGCCGGATACCTCGGCGGTGCGGATAGTAGCGCCGGGAATGTCTTTCACTCGGGCGCGGACTTCCTCAGCAATGGCGATGTCGGTCTTTTCCCGCATATCGCTCTTGTCCGTCCAGAACGTCATCCGATCCAGAGGACCGATCTTATCGATCAGGCTCAGACGTACCTGCCCGAAGTTGGTGCCATTGTTGCTGCCGCCACCGAAACCGCCCGTACTGGTGGAACCTGCGCTGGAGGAGAGGAACTGGATCTCGCGCATATCGCGCACCTTGTCCTCAATCTGGTGGAGTACATCGCTGGTGGCTTCCAGGCTCGCTCCTGCGGGAAGCTCTACAGTGAGAGCAACCTGGCTCTGGTCCTGGCCCGGCGCGAACCGGAAGCCAAGCGGCTTACCCATGGTTCCTGAGGCAATCGCCACGGCAACTGTAATCGCGGCGCCAATGGCGGTCACAATGAGCGGCTCCGCCGTGCGACGCTTTCGGATGATGCCGACCACAAAAATGATGGCACCGACCACGACCTGGATAATCGCCAGCGGCATGGCCATCTTGATCGCGCCTGCACCAGAACCCGCCGTTGCCATCCAGAGGATGATTACTACCAGGGCGATATTACCGATGTAGAGCACGGTGCCACGATGGTGAAGCGCCCAGCGAAGTGCGCGCTCGTAGCCTTTTTCCAGCTTGTTGTAGAAGTTGTTCACCGCCCCAAAGAAGCCATTGTGCGCTTCTTTGTACTCACCCTTGCGGTACCAGCGGCTGGCCAGCATGGGGGAGAGCGTGAAGCTCATGAGCAGCGAGAACAGGGTCGCCACGGCGACGGTGATACCGAAGGAGCGGAAGAACTGCCCCACGATACCGCCCATGAAGGCCACCGGAACGAACACCACGACGTCTACCATGGTGATCGTGATAGCCGCCAGGCCGATTTCTCCACGACCATTTCGCGCGGCTTCTTCCGGGGTTTCACCGAGCGCTAAGTGCCGGTAGATGTTCTCGATAACGACGATGGAGTCGTCGACGAGGATACCTACTGCGAGCGAGAGACCCAGCAGAGTCATCGAGTTCAGAGTGAAGCCGATGGACGACATCACTAAGAACGTGGCGATGATACTGGTGGGAATAGCCAGCGCGACGATAAGCGTACCGCGGACATTGTGCAGGAACGAGAAGACGATAAGAACGGCCAGAATCGCGCCAATGATAAGCGTGATTTCCACGTCCTTGAGGTTTTCCTCGGTGCGGATAGAGTCGTCCTGCGTGGTGGTGAACTCGATATCCGAAGGCAGGAGCTTCTTGAGGTCGCCCATCTTCGCCTTGACACCGTTAGCGATGTCTACCGTGTTACCATCACTGGTCTTCTGGACCGCGACGATGACAGTATCAGAGGAAGGAGGCAGGTCCTTCTGGCCTTCGACACGCTGGCTGAGCGAGGCGTTCTCGGTGCGCTCCGCGATAATGTCGTCTACCGTTCCGATATCGGAAAGCAGCACGGTGCGGTCGGGGCTGCCGTTGCGGCCTTCAAAGCTCAGGCGCAGGCCCTTCAGCTCATCTACCGTGGCAAACTCGCCGATCACCCGCACGGAGTAGTCGCGGTTTCCCTCGGTCACACGCCCAGAAGGGACATTCAGGTTCTGCGCCTTAATCGCGTTGGAGACATCGGTAACGGTCAGTCCCATAGCATCCAGGCGGGAGCGGTTCAGCGCCACGCGGATTTCGCGGGTGTCACCGCCCTGAATTACCACCGAGGAAACACCACTGACGGCGCCCAGGAAGTCTTTCACCACGCGGTCGGCTAGGTCGCGAATCTCTCGTGAGGAGCGCCCGGATGTAGAGCGCATCGCCATATAGAGAATCGGTGCGCTAGTGGTGTTAGCCTTCTGAATCGTCGGCGCTTCCACTTCGCGGGGGAGCCCGGCACGTACACCATCTACCTTAGCGCGCACGTCGGCGGCAGCTACATCGGAGTTCGTCGAAAGGAAGAACTCGATGGAGACGACCGAGGTGCCCTGTTGTGAGGTACTGGTGACGTTTTTGACGCCGTTAACACTACCCACCGCGTCTTCGATAGGCTTGGAGACCAGAGTTTCGATCTCACCCGGTCCCGCGCCAGGGTAGGCGGTCACCACCGTGATGTAGGGAAAGTCTACACGCGGTGACTGCTCGGCGGGCATTTTCTTTAAGCCCTGAAGCCCCAGCACGATCAGCGCCCCGATGAGCATCAGGATCGCGACGGGCCGTTTAATCGCAAGATTCGTTAGTCCCATGGCCTACTTCTCCGCCGTTTGAGGTGTCTGAGAATTCGCTTCGATAATTTTAATCGGGGCGCCATCACGCAGTCCGGTCTGCCCCGTGACAATAATCTTATCGCCTGCGCTCACGCCTTTTTTAATTTCCAGAGTCTCGGCGGTAGACATTCCTAGCTCGACCGGTCGCCGAACGGCTTTGGTGCCCTCAGCAACAAAGACCACCGGGCCAGAGTCGGTGCGCACCAGCGCGTCTTTGGGCACCACAACACCGTTGCGGCGCTCCTGTACTACCTGACCCCTTGCAAACATGCCGGGGCGAAGCGCTCCTGATTGATTCGGAATCGCAACCCGCACCGCGAAACTGCGCGAGCTGGTGGAGCCGGAAGGATAGAACTTGGCTACCTTACCATTGAAGACACGGCCCTTATAGGCATCCAGGCTGACCTCTACCGGCATACCAAGTCGTACCCCGGCGATATCGGTTTCCGGAACCTGCGCCTCAAAGAATACGGTGTCCAGTGAGATAAGAGTCAGCGCTGAGGCGCTAGGGGAGCCCATCTGCCCCGGCTCCGCGCTTCGCTTGGAGATAACCCCATCTATGGGCGCGTAGACCGTGCCATCTGCAACCTTCTGGCGGGCGGCAACCACATTCGCTCGTGCCTGAGCGACTCCGGCGCGTGCCTGGGCCAGGCTTGCCCGAGACTGAGAGAGCGTAGCCTCAGCCGCCTCGATATCATCTTTGCGCACGCTGACCTGGAGCGTATTGGCCTTAGCCAGGCGCAAGGATACCTGCGCGCGGTCTACGACAATCTGCGCCTGGCGAACAGCCTCGGCACGGCCACCTTCCTGTGCTAGAGTCAGCTGCTGTTTGGCGCTATCTAGCTGCGCCTTGGCCAGCTTCTCCTGGGTATCGTACTGATCGTAGGTAATCTGCGCGATGGCGCCTTCCTGCAGGAGCTCGGCATAGCGCTTGCGGTCCGAAGCGGCTTTCTCGTAGTTCGTCTGCGCCGTGGTCACGGCGTTTTCGGCAACTCGAATTTCCTGAGTGCGCTGCGGATTTTTCGCCAGCTCCAGACCTTGCTTCGCGGAAGCGAGCGCCTTTTCGGCATCACGCACACCAGCATCCGAGCTACTCACCTGTACACGGGCCTGGGTTTTCGCTTGAGCCAGTCTGGCCTGTGCGGTCTGTACATTCGCGGCGGCAGAGGCTACCTGGGCTTCAGACTGTCGAACGGCTGCCTCGGCAGCGGTTACCTGAGTCTGAAGGTCCGATGTATCCTGGCGCAGAGCGACCTGCCCCGCACCGATTCGCTCACCCTCACGCCCGGCTAAGAACGTCAGGCGGGCGGCGAGCTTGGGGGCCAGCTCCACAGTTTGTGTGGCGGCCAGCGAGCCGGTGACCGATAGGCTTCGTGTCAGTGGGGCCATCTCTGCGGCTTTGATCCGAACCGGAGTTGCCTCAGCGCCAGGGCTCGGTGAAGCGGCGGGTTTACCGCCTTCACCGCCAGCACCCTTGGGCTGGCAGCCGGTAGCGGTCATAACTCCTATTAGACCGATAGCGAGAAAACCGATACGTCTCATTATTTCTTTTCCTCAGAAAGGGGCGCCGCTACGATGCGCTCTAAACGCGCGAGCGCAATCAGGTAGTCGTAGCGCGCATTGACTACGTTGCTTTCCGCCTGGGTCAGCACCGTCTGCGCGTCATTGACCGATAGTTGGGTGTCTACTCCCGCCTGGAACCGGACTCCGGCAAGTCGGTAGGCTTCACGAGCCTCTGTCACGTTGGCGCGGGCGGCTTTCAGGCGCTCATCGGCATCCTTTACCGCCACAATAACCTGCTGTACTTCTGTCTGAATACCACGCAGGAACTGGTCTTGCTGAATCGCAGCGCTACGGGCATCCGACTTCGCCGAATCTATCTGTGCTCGGGTAGAGCCACCGTTGCTCAGTGGCAGAGATACGGTTACGTTCAGCGCGCCCGTACTCTTCGCCAGCACGAAGCCGGTGGGCTTGGGGTTGTAGTTCGTAGAAAGCGTGACTGCGGCAGAAGGATCCAGCCCCCGGTGCGCCAGTTTGATGTTTGCGTGCGCTTTATCTTTGCTCAGCGCCGCCTGGCGTGACTCCGGACGATTCTTGATAGCAGACTCTATCAGTGCCTTCTCATCCAGCGCAGGCAGGGTGGGGTCGGCTTCCGGTGCAGTGAGGTCCACCGGCGTGGCCGGGTTGATACCAAGTGCGTTTGCGAATGCCGTGCGGCTATTTGTTAGCTGATTGACAGCGCTAATACGGCTCTGCTCACTGGTCTGAAGCTGGGTGCGGGCACGAAGGACATCGAACTCAGCCGCAACTCCGGCTTTCTTCTGGGCTTCGGTAACGCGGAGCTGCTCTTTGTTCTGCTCTACAGAGGCTTCCGACACCTTCACCAGCTCACGGGCACGCAGCACACCGTAGTAGTTCAGCTTTACCGACTCGGTTAGCTCGCGCTGAGTTCTTTGTACATCTAGCGTTTGAATCTGAGTTTCCAGGTCACCGATTTTTTCCGCCGCTTTGAGCAGTCCACTGAGGTCAATAAGCTGGGTGATGCTGGCGCTGATACTGTAGTTATTCAGCCCGCCCTGGAGCTGGAAGCCGCTACCACTGTCCGAGCCGTCATCTGTACCCGTGTCGGTCTGGCGGGAACGGGTAGTGCTTCCGGTGCTCCCTGTGGTGGTCTGCCCCAGGGGAATAGTCTGACTGCCGGGGGGAGTGAACTGGAGCTGCGGGGCGAATGGGTTCTGAAGCTGACTTGCACTACTCGCACCACCAGCGCCCCCAAATGAGGAAGCGACATTCAGTAGCCGGGAGTAGCTGGCGCTAGCATTTATCTGCGGGCGCTTGATGGCAAGAATCTGTGCGACGGAGGCTTTCGTTTTCAGCAAGCGCTCCGTGGAAAGCTGCAAACCAGGGTTGTTCGTGTAGGCAATCGCCAGAGCCTGGTCCAGGCCGGTAATGGTTAGCGGTTCCGCAGTGGCGTTTGTGGTCGTGGTAGGCGCGGTCTGCTGTGCCAGGACTGCAGGCGCAATAAGTAGGGGAGAGGGCTAAGAGCGTGTATCTCATTCGTTCGTTTCAGGGGACTCAAGAGAGTCGGAAGAAGGGGTGGCCAGTTCTAGAAGCAGGTCAATCACCTTGCGGCGCGCTTCTGCAGAAGGGGGGCGCACTCCCATGAGGTCGTTAAACTTCAGCCCATCGAGCGCCAGGCGGATGAGCAGTGTGGTTGTGGGATCCAATTCATCGTTAAGAAGAATTTCTTCCCACTCCGTGATGCGAGTTCGAATAATGGCGAGCAGCTCAGGATCGTTTGCGACCGCTGCCAGCATGCCCGCGCCGCCACGCTCTTCCATGCCGTCCGGAGGACAGACATGTACCTTTAGCATAGCACGTATAGCACGGCCTGGCCCTATGGGTTCCTGGGCAATCTGCTGCTGCCAGGCGGCATAGTGGCAATCCATGCCGGAGTTGATCAGCCCGCCTATGAGGGCATTCTTGGTGGGGAAGTAATAGAGGACAGCGCCTTTACTGACTCCTGCCTCCCGTGCGACAAGGTCTAGGGTGAGGCGTGCGATACCGTCGCGCATCACGACATTGTGAGCGGCTTTGAGTAGCTCCTCGAATTTTTCTGGCTTACGCATAAAAACTGACCGTCCGGACGGTTTTATACCGTCCGGACGGTCAGTTTGTCAAGAGCCTATCCGAACGGTGCCAATATCGACTGTTTCTTTACTCTCTCGAAGTCGCAGAGTCAGGAAAGATCTTTTTTCGTTGGGCCGCCCAAAATTCGTGATGACCGTGGCCTGAACCGTGGTCGGACCCAGCGCTTTTTGAGAGGCAGAGCCATAGAAATTGGAGAGCACCTTGTAGGAGCCGGGCATCGCCTTGCGAATCACATACTCTTCTGGCCCATAGCCGCGAGTGCAGTCATCCGAGAGATGGCCACCGATAGCTGTTCGGTTATGACCATAGAAACATTCCTCGCTACTTGGTTCCACCACATGGAGGTCCATATCGGTCAGATCCGTATCCCAACCCATCACGATACGCAGGTCAGCAGTCAGCGGGCGCACCAGCCGGGTATCCAGTGGATTGTTGATTTTGCCAGGACCAAGCCTTGACAGAATCCCATTCGCCTCTACCAGGGCAATCAGGTTGATGTCCTCAAAGTCGGAATCTTCTCGCTGCCACCGCCCGCGCACCAGCTCATCAAGCCGATTCAGCGCCTGCTGGTAATTCCCGTTCGCCTCATAGGCCAGCGCCAGGTCGCGCAGGCTGTGCGGTTCCTCCGGGCGAAGCAGACGTACTCTGTCGAAGATAGCCACAGCAAGGTCGGATTCTTTTAGCTCCACCAATCGTCTACCGAGAATCCGTAGTAGAGCCGGATCGCCCGCACCAATCTCCGCCAGACTCAGCAGTACGCGCCGTCCTTCAGCCCGGAGTCCAAGCTGGAACAGGGTCTCCGCGCAATCGATATAGAACCCCGGTGTGGCTCCCCAGGTCTCCCGCTCCTTCAGATAGGTAGCATAGGCCAGCTCCACGCCCGCCGCCTTCATCGCTTTCACATAGGGCACATTCGGCGACCATGCTTTGATCGTCACGCTGGCCATTGTTTCAGCGCTCTCCTCATCAGCAAAGCGCTTGGCAACCCTCGTCGCGGCAAGTCCTCCCCTGAAGCCCCCCAGACCCTCTCCGGCACTGGGTCTGCCTGTCGAGGGACTAGCAACGCGTAGTGCACGGGCCGGAGCGTCTGCGGGAGCACGCCGGAACCTGGTGGTAGTCCGCTCGTCTCCATCTTTCATGGCCTGTTTTTCTTTGTAGCGGAAGTTGTCCGGGTAGGTGAACCGGGTATCCCACCAGGCCACCAGCTCTTTCCAGCGCTGGGCCAGCTTATTGAGCTGCTCAGTACTTTTCTTCTTCTGCGTTGCCACTCGCTTCTGCTCTTCGGCTAAATACGCATCGTAGAGTGCGGCGCGGCTTCGAGCCGGGGGAATATGATGTTCTACATGCTGCTCCAGAGTCTCTAAAACCAGCAAGCTGGTCCCTTCCGTTACGATGCCGTAGTCCTGGCCTAGCTTTACCAGCGCCTCACGGTTCGTTTCCTCATCTATGGAAAGCTCTTCCGCTTCCTGCGCGGCCCACCACCGGGCAAGAGTGCCCGCTGCCATACGATTCGCCGGGGTATCCACGGGTGAACCTACGGAAACCTCCCGATGAATCAGAGCAGGGTTGCCGGTATAGCCGTACTGCAGATCGAAATGGGCATTGCCACTGACCAGCTTACCGACAATTACATTGCCCTCACGCCGGAAATGGATATCTTTTGCCGCCAGGTTGCGGTTCCGCATCTCTACCTTCTGAAGCCCGAAGGCAGGCTGTCCCACCTCCCAGACAGAGGCGGATAGTGTATTCTGGGTCAGATTCACCAGGCTACCGCCAGAACGCTCGGCCATAGAGCGCAAATACGGATAGTTCGCCTGTGGCCCACTCGATACCGCCCACAGAGGTGAGCCCGCCAGCCCTACATTGGTACGCCCGAGGGTGGAGATGCCATCGGAGAAAAGCAGATAGAAGCCGCCGCCTGTGGCTCTGGGCAGGTTCTTCAGCACGTTCAAGTCAGTGCCACCATCTAAGGGGACACTCCGGAGATAGTTCAGCAGCGCCGAACCATCTCCATTGAAAATAGGGAAGGTTCTCTCGGCTTCCAGAGTGTCGCGGAGCACTCGAACCCCAATTGTCACCCCATTCAAGCGTGCCAGAAGCAGGCGTAATAGCTCCAATTCCAGCGCGAGGTCCGCATCTTTGCGAGAGAGGCTGGCATCCCACAGAATCGTGAAGCGGCTCAGTGAGGGGGCGTGGTCGAACTGCGCTGCGATTTCATGATTCTCTATCAAAAAGAATGTTTCGGGAGCCTGAGTACCTGCCGGGGTGAAGGTCTCCATATACGCATGAGGTCCGGCAGGTATAGGCGCGCGCACCACCAGGTCCGCATTCAGTGGCTGCTTACTGAGCCGCAGCACGCCATCTACAGAAATATCTCCCAACCGAGCGCTGCCACCCTCAACAGCGATAGTAGTCTGGTCCGGCGCTGCGCCCCACCATAGGGGTAGAGTCACCATACGCGTCGCATTGCTCTCCTGTGTGTCCAGGTCGAACCGCACCCGAATAGTTCGGGTGCCACCTGCGGGAATAGGATAAACGCGCAGCCGGAACTGGTTCCCCTCTGCCTTCTCCGCAAGTCCAGGGTCCACACCTTTGCGTACCTCGGTTTCATACACCACTCGTGCCTGCTCCTTCTCGACCGGCACGGCGTCTACCAGCTCGCCCTTGACATCTATGGCATATCCGGAGAGTGTGGCGCCTTCGGGCAAGGGCATGAGCAACTCACCCTCTAAGACCCGGTTATTGGGATTGAAAAACGTGAGGGTTTCCGTGGCACTGGCAAGCGGCCCGGTGAGATTCAAGCCAATCTCTACCTTTTGAAGCGAAACAGGTTGTTCGATTTTCGCCTGGATTCGAATTCGGGGCGGTAAAGGAAGTTGGGTTTCCTGCTTGGCGAGGGTAGGGGACAACACTGTTCCCAGAGCGGCGATAGTAAGCCAGAGTTTATGTTTCATTCTGGCTTGTTTGATACAGCGATAGGGAGATTGCTTCGGCTGTGCTGCGTATCTTTGACATTGTGCCCTTCAGGCATGCCCCAAGCCTCCGAATTCCCCCTATCCCCCAATAATGGGGGCATCCAGATTAGAAAACCCCTTTGAGCCGCTTCGCGGCGATATTCGCTTGCCGATAGGCTCTTCGTTAGCGCCATCAATGCTGCGGAGCAGCTAAGATCTGCTCGCAGGGCATTGCTCTATCTGGTGCCCCCATTATTGGGGGATAGGGGGCAGAATGCTAAAAAGCCCCCATTGCTGGGGGCTTTTTACTATATGAGCCGGAGTGTTCAGGCTACTTTATTCGCAGCCAGGTTATCGTCTCCGTCATCTCCAAAAATCCCTTGCTCTTTGGCGCGGCGACGGTAGGCAACGAAGCCACCAGCAGAGAACAGCAGCGTGCCCAGCCAGACCATCCAGATCATCGGTTTGGTGCCGATGGACACATACACAAGGTCCGAGGGGTCCGGAGCATTGAAGGTCTCAAAGCGCAGGGTCTTGAACTCCGAGAGCGACTGAATCTGCTGCGCCTCAAAGAACGCCGGAGACTGGGTCAGGGCTTCGCGGAACGCCGGGGAGCCGGGAGGGCCTGCTTTCTTGGCTTCTTCCACGGCAGCTCGGGAGCCTGCCATAGCCTCACCAACTTCCTGTTGGCTGGGTGGCGGCACGAAGCGCAGGATTACCGGTTTGCCTTCAGGACCAGGGATAGTGGCAACCTCAGAGAACATGCCCGCATTGCGCTTCTGTACTATCGTCGGCTCAACCATAACCTCTTTGTCGCGCCACTTGACGTTCACAATAGCGGACACACGAGTCTGAGGCAGCGAATTGAACGCGGCTTCGTTGGCGGCACGCAGAGCCGCTGCCGAGGCATCGTCCAGCTTCTCGTTCATCAGGGTGAACGTGTACTCGCCAAACGTCTTCGACTTACCGTTCTCCAGCGAGAACTGGTTGTTAGAACTAAGAGCGCGTGGGTCGTCCATCTGCTCCACCGGTTCACCGGCATGAGCCACGTACAGGTCACCCTGCCATAGGTCATGCATCCATCCCTGAAAGGTTAATAGATTAGGTCGGTGAATGGATGGCGGATTACCAAACATTTCGTCTTTATTGTTCCAAGGTGCAAAGTAGAACCTAGGACGAGCTTCCCAGGCGTGCCCATTCTTCTCAACCCGAATACGAATATGATTTCCATCTCGTCCTAACCAGTCACTACCACGATCAAAGGGCTGAGTAGTGTAGCCCAAATAGGTTAATGTATAACCAAGCTCTTTTACTTGTACAGGCTGGTTGATGTGTAGTTCAACATTCTCGACTGTTTTTTGAAAAGCCACTAGACATGCAATACCCGCAAGAGCCAGACCCGCACCTGCGTGAGCCACAAAACCGCCGATAGTCATGCGTGGTTTTGGATGCTTCAAACGGGGAAGTATCAACAGCACATTAGCCAGAGCCGCGAACATTGAAGTCGCGAAGAGCAGCACCATCCAGGGTTTGCGTACTCCCAGGTAGAACCCGAGCGCTGTCATGACCAGGGTAACGCCAATTGCTGCGATATAGCTGGGGAAGAGTTTCTTGCCCATACTTTCGAAGACATTATTCTTCCAGGCCAGGTAGGGGGTTGCCGCCATGAGCAGAGTGAACAGAATCGCCATGGGGTAGGCGGCCTGATCGTAGAAGCTAGCACCGACCGCTGCGCCCTTCTTCGGGTCGAAAACCTCGCCCGCCTTTAGGTCAAACGAGCCTTTTAATAAGAACTGGAATGGAGCATACTTGCTCAGAATCGGTGCGCTCATACCGATAGTGACCAGTACTCCCAGCAGGCCGAAAATCAGCGCGGCCAAAAAGAAACCGAATTCACGGCTAAGAATTTTGTCGTAAGAACCACCCTTAGGGATCTCTCGCCAGCGCCAGAATAGTAGCCCCATCGGTACAAAAGTGAGTATCAATACGGCGACCATCATCAAAGTTTTTCCCTGATTGCCCAGAGAACTAAACGAGTGTACGGAGAAGTCGGAGAGTAGGCCGGTACGTGTGAGAAAGGTGCCGTAGTTCATGGCCGCGAACGGCAGGAAGGCCAACAGGAAGTTGCCGATACGCATGCCGCCGTTTTTGAGCTGTACCGGAATACCGTGCAGCAGCGCTACCAACAACAACCAGGGCACCAGCGATGAGTTCTCGACTGGATCCCAAGCCCAGAAGCCGCCCCAGCCCAGAGTCTCATAGGCCCAGTAGCCGCCCAGAGAAAGGCCGAAACCGAGCGTAGCAAAGGAGAACAGACTCCAGGAGAACGCTTGCTTTGCCCAGCCATCCCAATCACGCTTGAGCAGGCCGTAGATACCGAAGATCGCCGGGAAGACAGTAGAAGACCACCCTAAGAACAGCATGGGTGGATGAATCACCATCCAATAGTTCTCTAGCAGCGGATTTAGACCACGACCATCAGCAGGTACAGGACCCGTTCCTAGCTTAAAGGGGCACTTAAGTAATAGAAGGAATAACAGATAGATCTGCACGATGCCGTAGAGTGTCCAGGTGAACGTGAGGGATTTCCCGCCCTTCTTCACCATGACAGCGGCCAGCAAGGTTGACCAGAACGCCCAGAGGAGAATAGAGCCTTCTTGACCGCCCCAGAACGCCGCTAACAAATACCAACTGTCAGAGCGCTTGGCGCTGTATTCTGCCACATAGGCTATCTGAAATTGGTGCGTAGTGATGAGGTACATCAAGTACGCTGCCGCCGCTAGGATTGCGCCTGTGGAAAGATAGGCGAGCTTCTTTGCCCAGGGGAGCAGTTTTTCCTGCCCTGCCCGCGTAGAGAGCGGGAAGAGGACATTCGCCGCTACTGTCGCTATCAGCGAGAGTATCAGCAGGCCGTATCCAGTGTAGCTAATCAGCATGGTTTTTGAAATCTACGGGGATTTTAATTCCCCGCTGAACCCGAGGGATTGAAATCCCTCGCTTTAAGTCCGACTGCGTCGGCGTCCTGCCGGACGAAGAGAAGATAGCTCGGTAGACTGGTCCCCGTCCGCGAGGACGCCAGCGAAGCTGGTTATGCAGCGAGGGATTTCAATCCCTCGTGCACGGGTAGCGGCTACTTCGCTTCGTAGCCCTTTTCTTCGGGCTCTTTGCCCTGGTACTTACTTGGGCACTTCACCAGCAGCTTCTCGGCAGAGAACTCACCCTCTTTGAACTCGCCGATGGCCGAAATCGAAATCGCCTGGTCGAAGGCGCTCGGTTTGGCTCCCTTGAAGCGCACCGGCATGGTTTCGTTGGTGTTCTCTTCTACGAGCGTGAAGTGCAGGTAGCCACCTTCGTAGGTCGGTTTCTGAGACTTATCCAGCTTGCCCATAACCTGAACCGTGCGGCCTAGTTTCTTTGCCTCGGCAAACTTGAGATACGGCGTGAGATTCGTCACGAACGCTTTGGCGCCAAAGCCGAAGGCGCACAGAATCACTAAAAACGCGACAACGGGGCCGGGTTTCATTTTTCGTTTTTCTCCAGAGCGCGAACCCGTCGCTCCAGAGCGACAGTGAAAGCGAACACGCCCGCCCAGACAACCAGGGCGACAGCGAGCAGGGGCATCATTGGATTATTCATTACAGATCTCGTTCCAGCCTGGCAAGGCGTAGCTTCTCGATACGAACAGCAATTCCGTACATCCATACCGTCATCCAGAGCAGGGGCGGAAGGATACAGAAGTAGATACCGATACGGTAGTTGCTATCGAAGCTCGCCATCTTGGGGTGCAGGCTTTGCGGCATGGCCTTAGGGATGAAGTAGCCCAGTAATGGTGTCATTACCACCGCAAAGAGCATGTACACCGCACTCACCGCGGCACGCTTCTCTTCGTCTTCAATACTCGCCCGGAGCACGAAGTAGGCGGCATAGATGAGTAGTAGCAGGAACACCGAGGTCTCGCGCGGATCCCAGTTCCAGTACTCGCCCCACTGCACCCTGGCAAAGAACGAGCCCGTAACTGTAGTCAGCAGGCAGAATAGCGCCGCCAGGCTGGCCGCATACGCCGCTTTACTATCCGAGAGTACCACTCGTTTTCGCAGATAGGCAATGGCATGCCACCCCGAAACAAACGCCATGATCACGGCGGTGTAAGCACAGGGCAGGTGCAGCACCACCATGCGCGCCAGCTCGGGATTGGCGAACCCCTCTGCGGCGGGCAGCTTCAGGAAGACGTAGCAGAGGCCTGCCGTCATCCAGAGAAAGATGGCCGCTTTGGTCAGCGTCTCTTTAATCGTTCCAGACATAATCAAAAAGCAGCAAGGAGATCGCTATCGCGATGGCTCCGTAGCTTCCCAGGAGCGTGACATACCCGGATGCCGCCTCCCATGCGCTTACAGTCAAGCTTACCCCAAGTGCGGCCTTGGTGCCCCCCACACCGGTGAACAGTGCAGGCACCAGCACCGGAAAACTCAGCGCGGCCAGCAATGCACCCCCGCGCGAGCTACTCTGTGCTACCAGAGCACTGGTAGTGGTAAAGACCGCCGCCACCCCGATACTCCCTAATCCTAATACGCAGGCCAGCGCCGCATAGTTCGCCTTGCTCGTATCTACCGCCAGCGCCCCTAAGAGTAGGGGAGCCGCCATAGCTGCCAGAGCCAGTAGTAGAGTCGCGTTGAACGCGAACTTACCGACCCAGACCGCGCTAGCGCGCGCATGCAGGCGCAGAGCCAGTGCCGTGCCGCGCTCTGTTTCCTGCACAAACCCCCGCCCCAAACCAGTAGCCGCTGTGAAGAGCAGCAAGACCCAGAGCAACGCCGATGCCGCGTCTATATCTACCTTGCGTCCCTGAAAGGCCAATCCTATCAGAACCAGGCCACCGAGTAGGAACAAGCCTACACCACTGAGCGCCACACGAGTGCGCCACTCGGTGCGGCACTCTTTCAGAAAGACCGCGACCGCTTCACGCAGCCACATTGACTTCCAGAACCCTGTCTCCCAGAGCGACTTCCCGCGCATCGTTGGTAGCCAGTAGTACCAGTGCACCCGCTTGCTTCCTACTTGCAATCAGTCCCTCCAGCATCGCCACGCCGCCCGCATCCAGCGCCAATCCCGGCTCGTCTAAGAGCAGCAGAGGCGGCTCGAACAGCATCGCCAGCGCCAGCCTGAGTCTTTGCCGCATTCCTGAGGAGTAAACGCTTACAGAGTCCTCCCCACGGTCGCCCAACCCCACGGTTTCCAGCGCGGTTTTCGTGGCTACTTTCTGCCCGCCCCGCACCTGTATAAAGAACTCCAGGTTCTCTCTACCGGAAAGCTCCGGATAGAGCGCCAGATCCGGCGCCACATAGCCCACACTTTGTCGGCGCAGCGCAGCGCTGGAGCAGTCCGCTCCCTCTATAGTCAGGCTAATTTCGCCCTTCGTGGGGCGCATCAGGCCAGCCACGATTTTAATCAGCGTAGACTTTCCCGTGCCGTTCGGACCGGTCACAGCCACCACACTGCCGCCCTGAGCGCTCAGCCCTATACCTTTTAAGACACGACGACCGCCGAAACGTTTCTCAATTTGATTCAGTTCCAGAGCGATGCCCATCTTTAGTAGAGAATGTACCGCAGGCGATAGAGAGACAGCAAGGGGAGTTCGTACTTTTTTTCACGAACTTTATCTTGCCCGTGCTTTTTGGGCATGATATACTCCCTCTCGCGCCGCTGAAAAAGCGGGACGCGAATGCCGATGTAGCTCAGTGGTAGAGCGGCTGTTTTGTAAACAGCGGGTCACGGGTTCAAGTCCTGTCATCGGCTTTTTTAGGAACCGTGGGTCGGTGTCCGAGTGGTTAAAGGAGGCGGTCTGTAAAATCGTCGCGAGAGCTACACAGGTTCGAATCCTGTCCGGCCCATACAACCCCCGCCTTGCGGGGGTTTTTGATTTTTATGACCATTGCCATTCTGCTTCCTACCCAAATATCCGGCCCTGAAAGGGCCGGTCTACGGGTAAGCAGCCCTCCGGGCTGGCACTGCAGGTCGCTATCAATTCCGGTTATCGGGCCGGAGGTCCGCTTATTGGCAGGCCGGTCCTTTCAGGGCCGGACATCATGACCATTGCCATTATCGGAATGGGGCTGATCGGTGGATCCATTGGCCTGGCAACACGCGCTCGCGGCGCAGGCCGAGTCGTTGCCTTTGATGCCAACCTCGCTATTGCTCAGGAAGCCGTACGCATTGGCGCCGCTGACAGTGCTGCAGAGAGCTTCCCCGAAGCCGTAGCCCAGGCGGATCTGGTTGTGCTGGCAGCACCTCCTGCTCAGATAATCGAGCTGCTGCTGCTGCTGGCAGAATGTCTCGCGCCCCACGCCATAGCCACCGATGTGGGAAGCGTGAAGAGGCCCATTGCGGAAGCCGCCCGCTCCCTTCTTCCCGAGCGCTTCGTGCCCTCGCACCCCATGGCAGGGCGTGAGGTTCACGGGCTTGGCGCGGCACTGCCCACTCTTTTCGAAGGAGCTACCTGGGCTATAACACCGCTGGAGACCAGCGCGCCGCAGGCGGTAGAGCGGGTTACTCAGTTTGTAGAGAGTCTGGGAGCTCACTCCCTCTGCCTGACCCCGGAGCGCCACGACAGTATTGTTGCTGTTACCAGCCATGGGCCGCATGTGCTAGCCTATGCGCTTTATGCGCTTGCGCGAGACCGGGCTCTCAGCGAGCCAGAGCTATTTGCCCTTGCCGCTGGCGGGTTTCATTCGACAACCAGGGTGGCGGCAAGTGCGCCCACCCTCTGGACTCAGATCTGTCTTGCGAACAGGGAGCCGGTGATAGACGTACTGCGTGGGTTGCAGGGGCGGGTAGACTTGGCTATAGCCGCACTGGAAGCGGGCGATGAAGCCGCGCTGAACACCCTGTTTACACAGGGGCATAGAGACTGACACCATGCCCTACGCCATTGTTCTCACATTAGACGCACGCGCGGAGGAAAATATCCGGCGCCTCTGGGATGGTCTTGCCGATGCCAAACTTGCCGCTGCCCTGCGAGATGGCGGCGCTATTCCTCACCTGACTATGGCTGTCTTCAAAGAGCTTCCTGACCCGGTGGGGCTGGTAGATGCATTGGATACCATTCAGGCCACGGAACTGAACCTCACCATGGGACATATCGGTGTCTTTCCTGGTGAGGAAGGGGTCGTCTTTGCCGGTGTTACCCTCACGAATGAGCTTCAGGAACTCCACCGGACAGTTCATACGCTCTTAGAAGAGAGAGTAGGGGAGCGGCGAGCCTACTACCTGCCTGGTCGCTGGGTGCCACATATCACTCTGGCCATACGCTTAGATGGGCGGGAGCGTGCCGCTGCTGTACGCTGGTTGCTGAATCCGCCTGTCAGCTACCCGGATTGGCCACTGAAAGCTCGTGCTATCGCGGTCACTCTTCTTGAGCTGCCTGGCGACCGACGTATAGCTAGAAGACTGCTTGCAGCACCGGAAAAAGCGGTGTAGAATTGAACCCAAGAGCACTTTGCTCCACGAAGTGAACGCTATGACGAGTCTGGCCTCCGCCGCTTCTACTGCAACTCCTGAAACCGTGATCCTGCCGCGCCATATCGCGATTATCTGCGATGGGAACGGGCGCTGGGCTAAGGAGCGAGGCATGCCCCGGCTCTTCGGACACCATCAGGGCTACCTCACGGTGCGCGAGATTACCCGTGCCGCATCGGACATGGGTATCGAGGTTCTGACTCTCTACGCCTTCTCTACCGAGAACTGGCGCCGCCCACGTGCCGAGACCGAAGGGCTGATGAAGTTGTTCGTAGAAGGCGCCCGCAAAGAGCTGCGCGATCTGCATGCGAACAACGTCAGGATGCACTTCTCCGGTCGGCTCTCCGAGCTGCCACAGGCCCTGCGAGATGAGCTGGAGCGCCACTGCGCTGTTACGAGCCGCAATACAGGCATGACCCTGAATGTCTGCCTGAACTATGGTGGGCGCGAGGAGATTCTCATGGCCGCTAAGCGCTTAGTCGCTATGGCCGCCGCAGGTGAGATTACCGAAAACGACGTGACCGCTGAAACGTTCGCCGATGGTCTCTACACCGCCGGTCTACCCGATCCTGATCTTCTCATCCGCACTGCTGGCGACCTGCGTATCTCTAACTACCTTCTCTGGCAGATTGCCTACACCGAGCTCTATGTCACCGATGTCCGCTGGCCCGAGTTCACCACCGAGCACCTGAAAGCCGCCATCGCCAATTCCAGCGCCGCGAACGCCGCTACGGTGGCCTGGCCGCTGCCTGAGAAGTCTTATTAAGAAAAGCCCGGCATATGCCGGGCTTTTGTATTTTGCGACTACCCTTCTGGCTAGTTTCCTCCGAAAAGCTGTTTTCTGCCGGAACCCAATCTTTTTGTGGTTGTAATTAAGGCCACGGAGGTTGATGAAATCAGTAATCCAATCGGAAAAGTCGCTCTTGTTACGGGCGCTAACAAAGGTCTGGGTAAAGAGATTGCGCGGCAGCTGGGTAAGCAGGGAATCACTGTGCTAATTGGGGCGCGAGACTCTGCGAAAGGCGAGCAGGCGGTTAGCGAATTGAAAGCCGAGGGGTAGCATGCCCGCCCGATTCAGATAGAGGTTACGAACCCGGCGGATATTGAGAAAGCGGCGCAGACTATTGAAGCGGAGTTCGGCAAGCTGGATATTCTAGTGAACAACGCCGGTGTGATGCTAGAGCGCGAAGGCCTGAGCCCGGATACGTTCCGCAAAGCCTATGAAGCGAACGTGATTGCGCCCTGGGAGTTAACTCAGGCGCTCCTGCCGCTCATCAAGAAATCCGATGCTGGGCGTATTGTGAACCATTCCAGCATTCTGGGCTCTATTACAATCAATGGCACGGACCAGATCAGCACAGAGTGGCTGGCACCTGCCTATAACTCGTCTAAAGCGGCGCTGAACTTACTGACGGCTATTCAGGCTCGGTATTTAGAAGGCACCTCGGTCAAGGTAAACGCAGCGCATCCAGGTTGGGTGAAGACAGACCTGGGCACAGATGCGGCCCCTCTGGAAGTTCCCGAAGGTGAGAAACAGCGGTCTGGCTGGCGACTCTACCCGAAGATGGTCCCACTGGAGGATTCTTTCACAAAACCGAGCGGCTTCCCTGGTAAACTTCACTTTGCATTCGGCTCCGCGGAACGAGTAGTTCCGCGGAGCCTGTAGCGTGAAAGGACAAACACAATGGCAACAATGCATGCAAGCGCGGAGTGGAGCGGCAACCTCACGGGGGGCTGGGGACGGATTACAGCAAAGCGAGGACAGCTCGAAGCAGGCTACTCGCTCAAGTCCCGACTGGGTGGAGACCCAGACCAATCCGGAAGAGCTTCTGGGCGCAGCGCACGCGGCCTGTTTCTCTATGATGGTATCTGCCCTGGCCTCCAATCTGGGCCTGACCCCGAACCGTATCAGCACGGATGCTGCCGTAACCTTCGGGCCAGTCGATGGTGGATTGGCCATCACCGGAATCGCGCTGACCTGCGAGGCAGATATCCCTGGTATCGATGCCGAAGGCTTTGCCGAGCTGGCGGAGAACGCGAAGAATAACTGCCCAGTCTCCAAGGCGCTGGCCGGAACCACCATCACACTCACCGCCACCCTGGCGGAGTAGAGCTAGCTGAAAAAATTTCAACAGGACAGTTCAATCTGGCCTGTTGGAATTTTTATTGCGCGACAAATAAGAAGCAGGAAATCTCTGTTTTGATAAAGATTCTTATACGAAAGATAGCTAAGGGGTTAGTAAAACTGGGATTGTAGGGGGAATGTGCTTAATTCCGTGTTTTCTAAAACGGGTGGGAGAGTGGACAAAAGGCCAGATTCGGGGTATAGTATATACATAACCAAGTTGGGGGAGTCTGCAGCGGCGAGGTCTGAAAGAGACTTCGGCGCTTTTTTGTTTTTTCGGTCTAAGGCGATAGAGGGCTGATGAAACCAACGGCATATATTCTAGTCACCGATGATGGGATGCCCTACAGCGTAAATGGGGCAGCGGCGGCAAAAGGCTTTGATTATATGGGCTATGAAGTTCGCCCATTTCGCCACTCCGAGCTAGATAGCCTGGAACTTACCCCGGATACCCCGGTGATAGGTGGTATGGGCACGGTTAAAGCGGCTCTTGCCAGGCTGGGGGTACAGCCAGCTCATGTAAGCGTTCCTGCCTGTCTCTACCCATTTGCCGGGCGCCGTGTATGGCGCGCTACCGTGGCCGATGTTCTGGCCGCAGGGGATTATCCTGTTTTTGTAAAGCCCTACGAAGACCTGAAGGTATTCAGCGGCACGGTAGTTACCAGTGAAGACAATTTCGAGGCGCTGATAGCCGCACAGCCCGGTCGCCCGGAGCTCGCTCCGGATTTCCCGCTGTTCTGCCAGGAATCTGTGAAACTGGTTAGCGAGTGGCGCGCCTTCGTGCTGCGAGGGCGCGTGCTAGGTTTGAGCCACTACAGCGGAGATCCCTTGGTATTTCAGATGCGGATCTCATGCGAGCAGCAATAGCTGCCTATACCGAGGCAGTAGGTCCGGCAGGCACAGTGCTGATTTCGGCGTTTTAGTGGATGGCCAGACCATAGTGGTGGAGGTCAACGATGGCTATGCCCTGGGCTGCGGAAGCCTGCTATCGAGTCTCTACGCCGAACTGCTGCGTGCCCGCTGGGAAGAGTTGACGTACATCTCCGGCCCGAACTGAGCGATTGCGTTCTTTATAAGCTGCGGTCGCCGTTTTTCCAGAGGGGCTGGCCAGGGGGTGCAAAGCCATTTCCAGCGCCGCAAAAACCTCTTCTGGTCCAGGGTATGTTTCGCTCCCACGCGAACAGAATGAATGATTTTCCAGCAAAGAATATCCAGCCTTTTGGAATGGATATTCTGCTGGAAAGCACGAAAATCATCCTCCGAGTGGAACCTCCTGTAAATAGAAATGACTGATTTTAATAGATTTTTATTGCGATTATAATTAGTAATAATATGTTTGATCATAATATTCAAATAAGTGTGAATGTAGCTCTCGGGGAAGGAGTCGATGTTATGTAGGATGCAGGACCGAACTGGATTGAAATTTAAATATTTTATGAAGTTTTCATGGAGCTGGTTTGCGATATGTGCAGGGACATTGTTGATATTCTCAACGAGAAATTCGATGAAGGAGGACTCATTGGTGCATGGAGATTTATGTGAGGTGAGGAACGGGATGAGCTCTATTCGCCGGGTATCGTTATCTGCAACCGCTTTTTGAACGAGTAAGCGTATCATCTCATGGTTTTCACCCATGAAGTAAGGACAACCATACAAAGTATTCCATTGCTTCCAGAACGCTTCGAGCGAAGGCGCCAGGCGCTCCGGTGCATCGAGCCAAAGCACGCGGATAATCTCCTTGAGCCAGTAGCGGTGTGTCTGGTCTTTCCAGAGCAAGACGGCTAATTCCACGCCATGGAGAGGACGATGGCGAAGCTCTGCCAGAACCAGGAGAGAGGCCTGAAGGGTATATTCCGGAGACCCTGGCGGGGAGCAGAGCAGTCAGCGTTGCTATGGCATCGCGCTCAGGCTCCGAGCTCTGGCAGATCGTTCGAAACTGCTTGCCTTCCACAATGGCTGATTCCCAGCTATCTCGTTTGCTGGTGACCTTTGGGTGCTCGTGCAGGCGTTCCAGCACCTCGCAAGCTAGATCAGGGCTCTGGAGCCATCTCACTGAATTCATTATCCCAGGGCTCCTCCCAGTTCAGGTGTTGAATCAGATAGGCAGCAGCGTCGGCATCGTTCATAGAGCGCGATGTTTCTACCGCTTCCGGGGAATGAGTACATACCGATTTTTTACAGCAAAGCTAGATTCGTAACCTAATGGCGTTCTTGCCATGAGGTCTGCGCACCATAGCATGGTGTCGCGTAAATAGTAGATGCTCTTGCCATCAGCGGAGAAACGTGGCTGTTCTACATCGCCAGATTGTTTGCCAAGCCCCAGACGTTCCCCTATTTTTCCTTCTCGGCTCATCAGGGTAATGTCATAACAATAAGGCTGTTTATAGTCGGAGATGCACACGAACTGCTTGCCGTCGGGGGAGAGAGCAATATCACCGACTGCAGAGCCGCCTTCATCTCCAGGGAGGCTCCCGAATAATTCTTGTGGGAGGTGTGCTGTTCTCCGTAGCAATTTCGTAGAGGGCCTCCCGGCTGTCTCCCATGTCACCAACTCGAACCCTGGCGGCAAAGAGAACCTTTTTGCCATTCCTGAGCTGAAAGTCGGACCGCTGACATTATAGAACTTGCCCTGTGTTAGCTGATGCAGGTTAGTACCATCCACACAGATAGTCCAGACATCACGAATCAAGGGCCCTTTCATCGTTCGTGCCGCGTTGGTAGGGCGCTCAAAATGATACGTTTCCCGTCTGGAAAAGCATGGCTCGAGCTCGCTATACGTATTCTCATGGGTGAGCCGCCGGAGATCGGTTCCATCGACGGAAGCAATCGAGTAGATCAGAGTTACCTGAGAAGGCTATTTTGCGTCCATCGGGGAGAAAAGGTGGGAAATAGAACGAGTGGGGCTACCAGGAACCATGGGGCCATTAGGAAACGCCAGCTTTTTCTTGCTGCCTGTTTTCAGATCAAGCAGGTATAGCAGCATGCCACCGTCTGTAGAGACAATTGCCTGTTGCCCATCTGGAGAAAGGTTATAGGTGAGTTGGGCGAAGGATGGAGTGTTCTCACCAGTGAGCTTTTGCATTCCAAAAACAAAAGCACCAAATATCATCTGGCAGGATATAGGGCAGAGAAGCAAACTAAAAGAGATAGCCAATAGTAGCCAGGGAGTCTTCTGCTTGGAGTTTTCCATAGGACAGTGTATAGGAGTTCCTGTGAATTTTTCCACGAGGCTTCCATTTCTGTTAAGTGAGTGTTATAAAACCCTGCTTTCAGCAGGTATTGCTAATTTTTGTGTGAGATATTGCACAACTAGCGAACCTTTCTGTCTCGTCTACCACTATAAGAAGGAGATGGTAGCAATGCACGAAGACACACCGAGAGTAGCCATGCTCTTGACCAACAGGAGGCAGAAAGTCTCCTGGAGATTCTGCTTGCTACAGAGCCCTCTGAGGAGACAGACCAGCTCCTCTGCCGGGTAGCCGAAGCGCAGCGGCTTTTGAGCCGCAGCAAGCTAGATAGCATCCTGCGCGCCCCGGACCGCCCTGCTGTACCAGCAGAGCGGCCTGAGACTATTCCCTGCCTTTAATCGTGAGCGTGGTGCCCTTCGGCACGGCGCTTTTCGTGTTCCTCAATCAGCGGTGATGCCAGATGTGCGGGCATCTCTGCGTAGTGGCTAAACTGGTTACAGAACGAAGCCCTTCCATGCCCCAGTGAGCGTAGCTCTACGGCGTAGCGTAGTAGCTCGGATTGCGGCACCAGAGCACGGATAGACTGAGTGCCTGGCGTATCGCCTGGCTCCATGCCGATGACCTGTCCTCGCCGCGAGTTGAAGTCCCCCATGAGGTCGCCTGTGTAGGCATCTGGTGCTGTCACAGTTACACTACAGATAGGCTCCAGAATCACTGGCCCTGCCTGCTTTGCCGCATTCTGGAATCCCAGAATCCCTGCCATGTGAAACGCTGCTTCCGACGAATCTACCGGGTGGAACGAGCCATCGTCGCAGGTCACGCTCACATCCACCATGGGGAAGCCTGCCAGCACACCGCGCCCCATAGACTCGTGTACGCCTTTCTCGACCGCCGGAGCCACTGCCGGGGAATGGCGCCACCAACGATTTTGTCAATGAAAACAAAGCCTGTACCCGTGGTCTGCGGTTCTACCTTCAGCCAGCAATCCCCGAACTGACCACGCCCACCAGTTTGCTTCTCATGCCGCCCCTGCGCACGAGCAGAGCGGGTCAGGGTTTCGCGGTAGGGAATCTTCGGCAGGCGGGTTTCGACTTTGGACCCGAAGCGGGCTAAGCGCCCCGCAATCAGGTCTAAATGGGTTTCCCCTCGACCTAAGAGCAAGGTCTCGCCGGTTTCCGGATGGCGCTCATGGCGAAACGCCGGGTCTTCTTCCGCTACACGGGCCAGGGCCAGACCGAGCTTGTCTTCGTCTTGTTTGGTTTTTGGGCTTGCCGCTACCGCATAGGTGGGAGTGGGGAAGGGGATGGGCGGATACTGTACCGGGTGGTTCTTGTCGCAGAGCGTATCGCTGGTCTCGGTAGAACCAAGTTTGGCCACCGAGCCTAGATCGCCCGCTACCAGCTCCTTCACCGGAATCTGGCGCTTGCCACAGAGCATAAAGAGCGGCCCCAGGCGCTCCTCGCGCTGCTTGTTTGTGTTCCAGACCGTAGTATCCGGCGTAATACGCCCGGTCTTTACTCGGAAGCAGGTTAGCTTGCCCACATAGGGGTCGGCCAAAGTCTTGAAGACCAGCGCAGAGAAGGGAGCGTTCGGATCGCAAGTATTCTCCGCTTCATCTGGGGATTCGAACTCCAGCGCTAAGTGAGTGAGCAGGGGCTGAATCCCGATGCATTTTGTGGCCGAGCCGCAGAACACAGGTACGATATGTCCGGAGAGCAGGTCTTCATGAATGCCGCGCTCTATCTCGTCTTCCGTTAGCTCCTCGCCACCCAGGTATTTTTCAATCAGGGCATCGTCGCCCTCGGCGGCGACTTCCAGCAGCTTCTCTCGCCACTCTAGCGCCTTAGAGAGTAGCTCGGCGGGAATCTCTGCCTCTCGAATGTCTTTTCCGCCACCATAGTGAGCTTTCATGGTAACCAGATCGATAACGCCTTCGAAGTTCTCACCTTCGCCAATGGGCAGGGTGGCAGGCACCACATGATTACCGAAGCGGGTTCGTAGAGCCTCTATGGCGCCATAGAAGTCGGCGCGCTCTCTATCCATTTTGTTGATAAAGACCGCCTCGGCTTTCCCCGCCGCTTTAGCACGCTCCCAGGTGCTTTCCATACCGAACTCCAGGCCGCCGGAGCTTTGTGCGGGGGTGACTAAGAGCACATCGTCAACAACTCGCAGGGCGGCAATAAAGTCGCCGAAAAAGTCGGGATGGCCTGGGGTATCGACCCAGTGTAGCTCGCGTTTCTGAGCGCCGCTGGGCGGCCAGTCACAGGGAGCGAGGGCAAGGTGGATGCTGTGCTTGCGCTGGGTTTCATCGGGGTCGAAGTCGGTAGTGGCTGAGCCATCATCGACTCGACCCAATCGTTCATTGACTCCCGCGACGTGCAGGATGGCCTCAAGCAATGAGGTCTTGCCCCCACCGGCGTGACCGGCGAGAGCGATATTGCGGACGTCGCGAGGTAGATGCTTCTCCATGGAACTTCTCCTTGAAAAAGTCGCGATGGCGTCCGCCTCCAGAGTGGGCGTCGGGGTTACCGACACCCGGCGTCCACAGAGGGGGTGGGCGTCGTCTTCGGTTGTCGATTTGCGGCTTCAGCGCCGCGCCGTAGAGTTCGTGAGCCGGGGCGAGATTTCCTCCCCTGCTCAGGTTCCCAACGCTGTTAGAGCTTCCTTCGCCGCGTCGTCGTCGGGGAACCGCTGAAACGTCGCGCGGGCCTCGTCCGTCTTGCCATCCAGAGCGAGCAGAAAGCCCCGAAGCAGGAGCAGGTGGTGATTCATGGGGGCCGTATCCACGGGGTGCTTCGCTAGATTCGCCAGGCTCTCTTTGATCTGCGCCGGCTGATTCTCTCGGATACCGCAGGTCAGCAGAGTGAGATGGAAGAACGGCTCATCGGGGTAGCGCTTGAGCGCGACGGCCAGGGTCTTCTTGCCCTCGGAAAGCCTGTTCTGCCGAAACTGGATATGCACCAGCGCCTGATAGTTCTTCCGGTCCGGGTTCGTGGAGAGAATACCGGTGAGAAACGCCTCCGCCTTGTCTAATTGCTCAGCCTGGGCATAGACAATCGTCATGAGGTCAATAGTGCACTGACTCAGTTTCCCTAGCTTCTGGGCTTCCAGAATATGCTTTTCGGATTGCGCCAGATCTTGTTTCAGATACTGAAGAACCGCCAGAGATTGCAGTGCTTTGCCCTGAAGTCTACGGTCCGGGGAGTTCAGAAACGGGCTTACCGAACGGATACCATAATTGACTGCCTCTTTCGTCTCTCTGGGCAGGTTCGCGAAGGTGCTACTCTCTGCGGATGCAGGTGGATTAAGCAGCATACCGCGCGAGAAGTCTAGAAACGCGATCACAGCAGGTAGCCGGGGACTCTGGCTCTGGTAGGGAATCGCCAGTTTCAGGGCGGCGCTCATTTCAGGTGAGCACATATGGTCGATCATCCAGCGTGTTGTAGCAGTGGGGGCTGTGGATTCTAAGGTTGCCACGGATTTCCCGAACGGCTCAGCCCCAAGGAGCCGATGGGAAAGCTGGCGTGTACGCGGAATCGGATGCCTGGGGGAGAGTGCGACCGCCCTATTGTAGCAGTCGTGGATAGCCTTGCTATGCTGCCCAAGAATCCCCACCCTCTGTGTAGAGGTCCGGTCAGTGCGCTTCAGGGGTGCCTGGTGTAAGTTGTCGAAATCTGCAAGCCGCTTCATCGTCTGACCGTAGAGCGCATCGCCCAGGGCAACCAGGATGCGCCAGTCTTTCGGAGCAAGCGCCGCCGCTCTCCGCAGAGCTGGCTCGGCTTTCGCATGCTCCTTCTGCAGATTCAGGCTCTCACCGAGTTGGAGCAAGAGTTCCGCACTCTGCGGAGACTTGCGCAGGGCCGCTTCTGTCTCCGAAACGACGCGGGCCAGCTCCTGGGTGGCATCTTGCTCACTGGCGACCAGAAGGCGGGCGAGCCGGAAGCGCTTTGTGGTAGCGGTAGGGTTGGCTTTAAGCCTGGCGCGTAGCGCAGTAATTTGCTCGGGCCACAGATCGCTTTCTCCTAGCAGCACTTCGTCTGCAGAGAATCCGAACTGAAAGTTGCCGGAAAAGGGAGGGAAGGGAGCGCTCTTGAGAAGACGCTCGATATCAGCGGACTGGCGAGAGATTCCCATAGAGAATTGTACCTCACAGGCGATAGCGCCCCGCAAAATATTGTGGGTCGAATTTAACGCAAGACCAGCGGGCGGCGGTATAATAAGTGTGACTTTAGAAAATGGTACGGCCCTGCCGCTGTTCGAGGGGCCAGACAATACTTTGACAGAGACGACTAATACCCTTTCGGAGGTGCCGGAAGGCGCCTCAAACTCTCGTCGTATTCTTCCCGCAGAACCCTGGCAGCGGGTTACCGATAACCTCGGCCAGCTTCTCGATGTTCTGCCCCCGCGATTGCGTGCCTGTATCGAGCGCGAGCGCGAAAGAGACGATCTTATTGAGATCGTACTTGATCTAGGCCGCCCGGCGGAAGCTCGCTATGCCAGTGGAATGGCCCTGGAGCTACTGCCAGGATCCCCAGCAAACCGCCTACTCACAGATTCCATTGATTCTGTTGAGCCAGAAAACGAAGTCACTCTGGAAGATATCGCGTATGTAGAGCGCGGGGTGAGTGAGTTCGGATTCGATAATCGGGCTGGCATTGAGCGCACGCTGCACCGTATCTCCGCCATTCGCAACCGTCGCGATAAAGTGGTCGGCCTTACCCTACGTATCGGTCGTGCCGTCTATGGCACCATAGACATCATTCGCGACATTGTGGAGAGTGGGCACTCTATCCTCATGCTGGGGCGCCCCGGTGTAGGTAAGACCACCAAGCTCCGCGAGGTCGCGCGAATCCTCTCGACCGAGTTCAAGAAACGCGTGGTTATCGTCGATACATCGAATGAAATCGCGGGTGACGGAGACATTCCGCATCCGGCCATTGGCCGCTCACGGCGCATGCAGGTCAAGCGCCCCGAGGAGCAGCACGCCGTGATGATCGAGGCCGTGGAGAACCACATGCCTCAGGTCATCGTGATCGATGAAATCGGCACCGAGCAGGAAGCCTTTGCGGCGCGTACTATCGCCGAGCGCGGCGTACAGCTCATTGGCACGGCGCACGGTAACTCCCTGGAGAACCTGCTGCTGAACCCGACCCTCTCGGATCTTATTGGTGGCATTCAGACCGTAACGCTGGGCGATGAAGAAGCCAAGCGGCGCGGTACCCAGAAGACCGTACTGGAGCGCAAAGCTCCGCCTACCTTCGATGTCATCATCGAAATCATGGAGGTGGATAAGCTAGCGATCCATCACGATGTGGCCAAGGTCGTAGACAAGATGCTACGTGGCCGGCAGCCGCGCCCCGAGATTCGAGTGCGAAACGTGGCATCCGGCCAGGTAGAGGTCGTGCAGAAGGCAGAACTGCCTCCTGACCGGCCCGGCGAGGTCACAGGCGGTACCTATGGTATGACTTTTGAGCCGCAGCCAGCCGCTGGAAGTATAGCGACTGCGCCGCTACGCCCGACCCTGGAGCCGGGTGGACGCAAGAACCTGCCTTCTATCGTGCATATCTTCCCGTATGGGGTCTCCCGGTCACGGCTGGAGCGCGCCATCGCGAACCTCAGGGTGCCTGCGGTAATTGCTAGAGACTACGCCGGGGCGAATCTGGTGCTGGCACTCAAGGCGACGTTTAGAAAAGACCCTGCGCGCCTCACAGACGCTCGAAGCCGGGGCATGAGCACCCATATCGTAAAGTCCAACACCTACATCCAGATTGAGTCTGCTGTACGTGAGATCTTCGGTATGGAACCAGTCCTCGGTCCCTCCGATGAAGACGCAGCACTGGAAGAGGTAGAGGAAGCCATCGAGCGTGTACAGCGGAGCGGGGAGCCGGTAGAGCTTGCTCCACAGAACGCCTATGTGCGCCGATTGCAGCATCAGCTAGTAGACCAGGCGCAGCTAAACTCCCAGTCTCTGGGAGACGAGCCACGCCGCCGTCTGAGAATCCTGCCAAGATAAATTTCCGAGCTGACCGCAAAGGCCCGTACTTCAGAAAAGTACGGGCCTTTCTCTTTTACGAGTAAGAGGAATCGTCCGGTAAGATACGGAATGGCCGCACTATCGAGCGCGAAAAAAGCAGATCTTTCCGGCTGGTGGCGCCCCCGCTCTTGCCTTACTCTGGTCCGAAGGAATTTTCTATTCCAGTCTCTATCGAGATGAGCTTCTGATGCTCGTGGGCGGCATGTTTGGTTTTCTAATGTTGTTCTGGTATGTGTTTGGAATCGGGTTCCTTGTGGCCGCTATTCTGCAAAAGGATAGGTGGTCTCTGGTGGCGTTGCTGGCGCTTCCTCTAGGATTCGTGCAGGCGGGGCAGATTGATCACAAAGTGCTCTCAGAGCGGCGCTGGCAGGAGATTCGTCCGAACCTGGAAGCACAGCTTACCGAGGCAATGCAGACCGACGTACCTTCGGAGACAAATCGGCTCTTTCAGGTTAAAGTTCTGCGACCTGGTGTCCGTATTGTCCGCAACAATAAGGGGAATCGAAACGTCGCGTTTGTTCAGTATCGTGTGGGTATCGATAATGGGCTCGCTTATGTGTATTCTCCTAAAGAATCCTTGCACGAAGAGACCGACAAGAATAGCGCCCTTGGCTATGCACTTTCCGGGTTTGGCCGGATAGCCAGGGTGGAATCCCTGGGTGATAACTGGTATCGCTGCTACTTCACCTGATCGCTACGTAAATGGCAGGCTACCTCAGTCTGGCACGAATGGTGTCGCGGTCATGGCGAAAGACAGAGTCGTTCGGGTCTAGCTGAACGGCGCGCTCCATCTTCTCCAGCGCTTCCTTATTGCGTCCCATCGCGCTTAGCACAACGCCCCAGTGATTCCAGATCAACGGAAAAGTCGAGCCGCTTTTAGGTGCGGCCTTTTCAAAGATTTTCAAGGATTCGTCGAAGCGCCTCAAACGATAGAGAGTCATCGCTAAGCCATCGTAACTCCAGGGAGCAGGCTCCAGTTTGACAGCCAATTGGCGGTGCGGCAGGGCTTCGGCATAGCGCTTATCGCCATCTAGAAGGTTGGCGAAGGTCTGATGAATTAGCGCTGAGCCCACCTTGACATGCTTCAGCAGTAGCGTGTACGCTGCAATACCGGGTCTGTTCTGCCGGAGAGTTCGGGCCGCAATAGCATAGAGCCATACTATCAGTGGCTCTACCGGCCTGGTCTCCATAGCAAGTTTGCCCAGTGCGGCGAAACTCTGCGGAACATTACGCCTCTGGTCAATAGCGAGCATATACTGCGCCGCCAATCCCTGCCGTGTGCCTGGTGCACGATTTGCCACAAAGGCAAGAATCGGCGCCGCCCCCTGAATATCGAAACGGCTGCGTACAAGTAAGGCTGCGAAGAAGGCCAGGCGTAGCTCGGAGCCATATTTACGAGCAGCCTCTCTAAGCATTCGCTCTGCTTCTGTCTGGTTTCCAGCGCTCCAGGCGAGGAAAATTTGGTCATAGGCAGCCTTTCCCGATGTGGAAAGAAAAGCAACATCTTTGGTCTGCATAATCTATATCTCTATTCTTTGTCAATCATAGCCAATTGGAACTTTATGCATACGTAATGCAATTACTAAAAAACTAGCTGAGGCAATACGCCACTGAACTTCTTTTTTTACAAGGAGAACTTTAGTTTGATAATGTGAGAGCATTTTAGGGGTAATAGCTGGTAATTTTTACCAATTTTGCCATTCTCTTACAGTGATGTTGAGAAACTTTCATGAAACATTAATAGTTTTTTTTGTAATGAAATCAAAAAGTCTTGACAACATAGGGTTCTAGGGTCTATGATGCGCCCCATAGCGGAACACCCCCGCTTATCTCGAGAAACAATAAGAGGCCTCTTGGGGAGAACACACGCACTCCATCTTAGAGGTGAATCATGGTCGCATCCAACCGCACTCATCGCGGATTTACGCTTATCGAGCTGTTAGTCGTCATCGCCATTATCGCGATTCTCGCCGCCATCCTTTTCCCGGTGTTCGCCCAAGCGCGAGCCAAAGCCCGACAGACCGCCTGTCTTTCCAATTCTAAACAGATCGGCACCGCGCTGGTCATGTACATGCAGGACTACGATGAAATCTGCGTACCGTGGTACGTTGCCAGTGGCCTGCCGTCGGATACTGCCCGCCGTGACCTGAACTCCTGGGTGCACCTGATTCAGCCCTACATCAAGAACGGTGAGCCGCAGCGCATCCTGAACCCGAGCGGTATCAAAGCCGCCGGAATGATGGCCTGCCCCAGCTTCACGGAAAAATTCTGGGATGTTGCAGCACGTGCTGACTGTGACGGGGCTGGGATTCTAACCTGGAAGAACCCCAAGCACTACTGGGCCAACTACGGTATCGGTATCGGTATCAAGAACACGTCCACGACCTGCGGCACCGCCACGAACCCCTACTACTACTTCTCCGGCAGTAATGTCGGCACCGGGCTTTTCATGGGCCTGGCCCAGGTAGAGCGCCCTGCTGAGAGCGCTATCGTAACCGATGGCTTTACCGGAATCATCCCCAGTGGTGGTGTTGGTACGACCATGGGCTGCGAGTCCGCCGATTCCCACAGCGAAGGTGGCAACATCGTCTACATCGATGGTCATGCCAAGTGGATCAAGGGTAACATCGAGCGCTACTATGCCACCGACTCCGCTGGCTGCGTGTACGAGCGCTACCTGAGCATCGATAAGTAAGCGTCTGTAATGAAGCTCAAAAAAGCAGATCGACGAATCTGGATTTTTATGGGCTGCCTCCTACTCGTTGGGGGAGCGGTTGCGCTGCTGACTCGTCCGCAGCCACAGCCGCCCTCCCAGGGAGTGTTCTACTACACAGGACCCAAACAGCCTAAAGGTGGAGGGCCGCTGACGATGGAAGACGGGCGTGTTGTGAGTGAAGCAGAGGCGAAAAAAATGAACACCTCGCTGCAGATACCCCGCGCTCAGTAACTGAGGAAAATATAGTATGTACACGCGTAAGTGGTCTAGTTTGCTTCTTGGTCTGATTGCTCTCTGGGGAGTCCTCTCCGTAGTAGCAGGCTGCGCCAAGAAAGAGGAGCCACAGCCGACCGGTTACTACTCCGGTCCACGGGAAGCAAAGGGGAGCGCTCCTGCTCAGGGACAACCTAATAGCAAGATGAACGTCCAGTAGGATTCTCTCTGGCAGGTCTATAAAGCTCCCGGCTCATTTTATGAGCTGGGAGCTTTATTGTTATAATAGGGAATGGCACCTGAATCAGATCCGAAAAAGCCATTGCGCTCCGGTTGGTGGTTGCCTGCACTGGTCTTACTCTGGAGTGAAGGACTTTTTTACGGCTTCTACTATAATGAGGAGCTCCTGGTTGCTATCAAGGACGGATTCGGTTTTGGAATGGTGATGTGGTTTCTGCTGGGGCTGGGTGGGGTTCTCTATAGTTTTCGACGAAAAGATAAGTGGGCGTTGATTGCTCTCGTAGCACTGGTATTGGGTATCACGCGAACCTGCTGTATCGACCACACCACCCGCAATGCGGAGCGCTGGCAGGCGCTCCGCCCAACTCTGGAAGCCCGGCTTCCAGAAATTCTAAAGTCTCCTCTGCCGAAAGAAGTTCAAGACAAGTCTGGCAGATATTATTTTGCTCCAAATGTACGTGTTGCCCTAGACGATCAGGGAAAGCGCCAGATTGCGTTTATTCGCTATCGCATTGGTGGTAGCAACAGTCTGGTATACCTCTACAATCCCTCCGACTCTAACGCCAGAGTTCCATGGGATGGTCTGTTTGGATTCGGTCAGCTCGGCCAGATGGTATCTCTGGGTGGTCACTGGTACCGATGCCTCTTTACCTGATTCTCTTCTCCATTTGACAATGCACGACAAATGTCGTATGCTTTCGCTGTAATAGACGACAATTGTCGTGTGGGAGGTGAAATATGGGGCGTAAGGCCGGGCTGGGAAAGGCAGAGTCAGAGATTCTGCGCTACATCGTCGAGAATCATCCCATTACTGTTCGCACTGTTGCGGAGCAGTTCACTCAGGTTCGGAAAACTACTGTGCAGAACGTCATGGAGCGCTTGCGCGCCAAGGGGTTTCTAACTCGTGAGCTATCGGACGGTGCGTTTCACTACTCTCCCACACAGTCCCGTGAGCCACTTCTGCGCGGACTCGTGGCTGATTTCGTGGATTCTATGCTCGGTGGCTCCGTGGAACCACTGGCGGTCTACCTCTCCGAGCGAGAGACCTTTACCGAGGCAGAGCTAGCCAGACTGAAAGCGTTGATTGAAAAGCTGGAGGAAGGTCAATGATCGACTGGCTCTACCGTGTTTTCCTGCACAGTAGTGTTGCATTATTACTACTGGCGCTGCTGGCAGTGATTTTCCATAAACTGAGTGCTTCTACACGCTGCTGGCTCTGGCGCGCGGGTTATCTGAAATGCCTGGCAACTATGGTCGTAGCTGCCACGATCTCCGTGCCATTGCTGCCTGCCTCTCCCATAGTCTCGGAGATTGCAACCTCAGTTTATACACCTGTCTATTCGTCGGAGCCGGAAGCACTGCCCGCCGTGAGTGCTCCTGTAGAGACATCGGTTTCGCTCCCGATACCCGAAAAGAAAAAGCCAGTCTTTTCCATCGAAAGGGCTATTCTCTGTTTCTACCTGGCAGGCGTGATAGTGGCGCTTATTCGCTGGTGCAAGGCTTTGGCCAAGGCACGGCGTCTGTGGCGTGCGGCTCAGCCAATCTTGGTACCTGAAGCTGCCGCGCTGGCAGAGAAGCTAGGATTACGCCGAGTGCCACGGATTGCCAGACACACAGACTTGTCATCGCCACTCTATACCTTTGGTGGGATTCTCCTACCGGAAACCACTATGGAGGGCGAAGTGTTGGCGCTGGCGCATGAGCTGGCTCATGCTCGGCGAAAAGACCTGCACTGGGAGGTTCTGGGGAGCCTGCTTCAAGTAGCGCTCTGGTGGCATCCTCTGGTCTGGTGGGCACGGCGGCAAGAGCGGCTGGCTCAGGAACAGGCCGCAGATGCTCTGGCGCTCCAGGTCTGTAATGTGTCTTCGGCGGACTATGCTCGAACTCTACTGACGGTCGCCACAGGCAAACGGGTATCCGCGCTGGCAATTGGGGTACTGGAGAAACCCTCGCTGCTGCGGCTGCGTATTGCGGCCCTGGGCAGACCGACTCTCCCAGCAGCGAAAGCGCGCCTTCAGGCCACTTGCCTCGCACTCTTAGCCCTGCTGGCGCTCTTGCCATGGCGCGCCGTAGCACGGCAAGCACCGCAGACACGGAAACCTCGAACCGCGAATTCGATTCCTGCCCAGCGCCCGGAGCCGCGAATTCACGCCGGGATTGTGCAAACCATATATCGGCAGCCAATCGCCGGGGCGAAAGTCACCTTGCTGCAGAAAGTAGCAGAGGGAACAGAGCCATCGTTTCGCTGGGAAGGTGAGCAGCAGATCCGCTACCGCTGGATAGAGTTGGACTCCATGCGTACCAAGCCAGATGGCAAATTTCGCTGGACTCGGCCTTATTCCGCGGATGCAGTACAGGTGAGCGCCCCCGGGTTCGCGACCACACGGCGAGAGTTCCCGGTACCAACGGGCTGGCAGATAACGCTGAAACCGCCGGTGCGCTGGGAAGCGATTATTACGGATGAGAAGGGGAGACCGTTTGCCGGTAAGGCGATTACAAGCGCCAATGGCACATCGGGACAGACAGATAGTAAGGGGCACTTTGTAGTGAACGGTGCGGAAGAGCCCGGCACCATTCGAGACCCGCTTTTTCGGCTCACAGAACCGGGTTGGGTACTGGGGCGGTTTACAGCTTCATCAACTGATGGGGTGATCTCTCACCGCATGGTCGCTTTCCCCGGATATCGCCTTAAGGGCAGAGTCGTGGATCCTGAGGGGCAACCTGTTAGCGGTGTGACCATATCGTTGGGGGCCTATGATCCAACGCCGGGAAGAGTGATACAGGCGCGCACAGATAGTACCGGCAGCTTTCAGAGTCCTTTGGTGCCAGTGGGGGAGTACATGTTACATACCTCGGGCAGCCACCGGTGGGCGGCAACATTTACACCACGTGTCTTGCTGACCAGAGAGGAGAAGCCTGTTCGGATTACCGTTACTCCAGGCGTGCTTGTACAGGGCCAGGTAACAAACCCGATAACCGGCAAACCCTGGACCGGCATACAGGTGGAATCCCACTATCGCTGGTATCGAATCAAGAACGGCAAACGCGACTTTACGAACTGGGGTGCGAGCGGCAGGCTTGTCAATGTAGACCTTAACGGGCGCTATCAGCTCCGCATACCGCCGGATATGGACAGTAGGATTACAGTTGCAGGGCGTTATGTAAGCAACATCGAATCAGAAGCGCTCAAGAGCACTGTGTCTGGCAGAGAAGGGGAGACTATTACCTGCAACTTCACCCCACGGCACAAAGAGCGCACTGAGGGGCAGGTTGTGGATGAACAGGGCAACCCTGTCGCTGGAGCCACGGTCGTCATTCCTCTCAGAGGGTGGGAGCGAAAAGTTGGCACGACCGACCAGAATGGAAAGTTCTCTGTAGCGGAAGACCGTTTCTATCAGGCAGGGAAATTTATCCTGCGGGCAAGGAAGGATACTGGGCGTGGGGAGTGGAGAGGAGCTAATCTCAGAACGCCCATTCGCCTGGTGTTGAAAGCGAATCAGGCTGTGACTGTGCGCGGCAGAGTACTCAACGATTTTTCAGGTCGCGATGTCCGAATTTCAGCAGGGCAACCAACCGGGCAAAGCTATCGCAAGATTCCCATAGATCGGAATGGGCGATTCTCCGTGAGCATAGAGCCAAATGTTCCTGGCTGGGTAGACATCATGATCTCTGGCTTCGGTAATATACGCCCTATGTTCCAAGGCGCTAAGTCGGGCGCCACAGTTGACCTGGGAGAGCTGAATCTGCCGGTTGCAGACACCACGGTCACCGGGCGCCTTCTGGATGAACAGGGCCAGCCTACGCGGAATATGAGCCTGATAATCTCTGGTGAACACGCCAGGGTAAAGGCAGTCCTCAGCCAGGATGGCACATTCAAAGCCACCGGGCTGGTGGCTACAGATAGCTGGAAGGCTTCTGCAGTTACCAAGCAGGGGGCCTATTGGTTGGAGTGGCACCTACCTATACCGCCCGGAAAGCAAGAAGGCATAGAGCTACGCCTTACCAAACATCCCTCTATGCGCTTTGGTCCGAATGGGCCGGAGAGATTAGAGTAGTAGGGCGGGTAAAATAGAGATGTGAGCCAGTACGATTCGCTTCCTATTTCGTTTACACGCCGAAAGACCCGCCCGGTGCGTGTGGGCAAGGTTACCATTGGCGGGGACAATCTAGTCGTGGTGCAGTCCATGATTACCTCGGAGACGCACCGAGTAGATGACTGCGTGCGCCAGATTACCGAGATGGCGCGCAAAGGCGCCGAACTGGTACGCGTGACCACCCCCTCTATGCGAGATGCGCACTGCCTGGGGGAGATTAAAAACAAACTGCGCGCCCGATTAGTCGATGTGCCTCTAGTAGCCGATGTGCACCACCAGGGCTCCGATATTGCTGTCGCTGTGGCGGAGTATGTAGATAAAGTCCGTATCAATCCTGGCCTCTTTGTCTTTCATAAGCACACAGGCAAAGACGAATTCACGGAGCAGGAGCACGAGGAGCAGCGCGCCGCTATAGAAGAGAGCCTGCGCCCGGTGATTGAAGCCTGCAAGAAGCGCGATATTGCTATGCGCGTAGGTGTGAATCATGGCTCCCTGGCCGAGCGTATGCTGGTGACCTACGGTGATACCCCTGCTGGCATGGTGGAAAGCGCCCTGGAGTACCTGCGCATTTGCGAAAAGTACGACTTTCGGAACCTGGTTATCTCCCTCAAAGCCTCACGCGTGCCGATTATGCTGGCGGCTAACAGGCTTATGGTGCAGCGCATGGAAGCTGAAGGCATGGACTACCCATTGCACTTGGGCGTGACCGAAGCGGGAGATGGGCAGTATGCGCGTATCAAGTCTGTAGCAGGTATCGGTACGCTCTTAGCCGAGGGCATCGGCGATACGATTCGCGTCTCGCTCAGCGAAGACCCCATCAACGAGCTTCCCGTGTGTTACGAACTTCTGCAATCTCTGGGGTTACGCAAGACCCAGGTGGAGTATATTGCCTGCCCAAGCTGTGGGCGCACCAAGTTCGATCTGCCCACGGTGCTGAACCAGGTTCGTAATGCCACAAATCACCTGGTTGGGCTAGATATCGCGGTCATGGGCTGCTTTTCCTCCTGGAGAAACAGTACTCACTCCTAATGGCTTTACGCCAATTGAAACCATTGAGGTAGGGCAGAAAGTCCTCACCCATGAAGGAAACTTTTCTCCTGTTAGTGCTGTGGATGTCCATCACTTTGAAGGGGAGTTAGTTGAGTTCCGGCTGCGTGGTGCACCATCAGTGCGCGTGACGCCGAATCATCCCATCCTGGCACGTACTCGCAACGGAAAGAGGAAATCCGACCGGATGCGCTGGCAGAACATGTCGGAGATTCCGCAATCAGGTCAGCAGCCGGATTGGGTTGCTGCAGAGAATCTGAACGGTAGTCATGTTCTTCTCTGTCCTATCGTGCAGGGAGAGCAGGCAGTTGCCTCTGTACCAGACCACCCTGATATTCCAGTGAATGATGATTTCTTGACTATTGGCAGGATGCTTCCTCGCCGAAGGCTCAATTGGTGGCAGAGAGGTGCCGCGTCAGATTTTCTACACCTTCGGTAGTGATGAGCTGCATCTGGCGACTCGTGTCCGCGACATATTCTGCAACATGGGCGTCTCAGTCAGTTTGCGAGAGCGCTCAGAGCGTAATACGTGGGAAACTATCGTACATAGTACTGAGTGGGCTTCTCGGTTTGTTCAATTCTTTGGGCGGCGCGCGGAGAACAAACACCTCCCTCACTGGATGCTGACATTACCCAAAGCACAGCAGAAAGTCCTCTTGAGGGCGCTGTGGGACTGCGACGGCTATGTAGGAATAGTCCGTGGTTATCCACGTGCTACCTATGTCACCGTTTCGCCTGCCTTAGCGTATCAGGTGCATCAACTGCTCCTGCGGCTGCAGATTCCTGTCACCTTAGTGACACGGCAGCCTAAGAATCGCCAGAAAGTTTACTTCCTTTCTGTTACCAACGCTGATGCTCTGCGCACTTTTGCCGAAACGCTCGGCTTCTCCATAGAGATTCCGAAAGAGCGAGGAAATGCAGCTCGTCTGGCTATCGACGAGAAGTATCTCTACCTGCCGGTGCTTTCTGTCAGTCGCGTGCCATACTCAGGCCCTGTTCATAATCTTGAGGTTGTGGGGGCACAGACCTATGTAAGTTCTCTCTGCTCTGTGCATAACTGCATCGTCAATGGGCCGGGTGAGATGGCTGATGCTGATTATGGCTATGTGGGGAAAGCGGGTGGCAAAATCACTCTGTATCGCAAGCGCGAAGAGATTAAGACTGTAGATCAGAGTGTGGGGGTGCAGGAGCTTATATCGCTCCTGAAATCAGATGGAGTGTGGGCAGAGCCCAAAGCATAAAACAAAACCCCGCCCGGTGAGCTACCGGGCGGGGTTTTACGATTAAAGTCAGCTTACCGGGAGCCGCAGGAGCCGCAGGAACCGGTTACGGTCTGGCCCGCCGCATCTTCATCGGTAGAGAACGAGGAGCCACAGCCGCAAGACTTGGTCGCGTTCGGATTCTCCACCTTGAAACCGCCGCCCATAGGCGTGGTCACGAAATCAACAATGGAACCGCTGATGTACTTCAGGCTCATGGCGTCGATAACGACTTCCACGCCAGCATCCTCAAAGAACGCATCGCCTTCATCCACGTTCTCATCAAGCGCCATACCGTACTGCAGGCCGGAGCAACCGCCGCCAGCCACATAGATACGCAGGCGAACACCTTCCGGATTACCCTGCTGCTCCAGAATGTCTTTCACTTCCTGCGCGGCGCGCTCGGTCAGCGAAATGGGACACCCGCCGATCTCCTGCTCCTTGCCAGGAGCTTCCATAGTTGTTGTCATCGTGGAATTACCTTTCCGAAAAACTCTCTGTGATATTATACCGCCCATTGTCGGCATAGTTCCCGAATTGGTCTATATTCGTGTAGAGTGTGCGCGGAGGCAGCTACACCATGTACGACAGCGACCGTGAGAAAAAACTGAAAAACAGTAGCGATCCGAACTATCGGAAGAACGAGCTACGGCGGATGGCGACCGATCAGGTCATCGATACTATCCGCGGGGTACTGGTGTTGATCGGTATCGGGCTGGTTGTGCTGTTCATAGATGGCTGGCGGCGCGACTATGGCAATCTCTCCGTGGAGCTAATGGCCCATAAAGGTACAGTCGATGTCGCTGTTCCCAAAGATGGCAAGCAATCGGATGTCGTGCCGAACGATGGGATAAAGCTGGATGCCGGAGCGCAGATTACGACCGGCCAGGATAGCTTTGCCACCATTGCCTTCCCCGATGGCTCCGCGATACGTGTGGAAGCGAACTCCTCGCTGGGGATTGAACTGTTAGACTACTTCCGTACCGGGCGCCGTGACCGGGCTTTCTCTCTCGGGAATGGCTCCGTGTTCGTGCGCCAGAGCCCCAATGCCGGGCCGCTCAGTCTGCTTAGCGTGAGTACCGGGAACGCCATTATAGCGGGTAGAGCAGGCAGCTCCTGGCGGGTAAGTCATCAGAACAACGTTTCGCGGGTTGAGGTTATCAGCGGGGGAGCCGTGTTGCGTACGGCCACAATTCGGCGGGAGGTCAAGCCCGGTCAGATGTCGGACTCCGAGGGGTCCGTCTCTACATTGCCGAGCAATGGATCGGGATAAGGAGCTGTCCAATGCGCTGGCTCGCTATGATGTGAAGCCGAATTTCTGGACCAATACAGCGGCAAGCGGTCCCCGTATCCTGGATCCATTGCTTCAGAAAGTTGGCATCACACTACAGGGGTGGAACCCGGATAAGACCGATATTACCCGGGAGAACGCTACCTATGCCTCATTGAAGAAACTGGGTACGCTGATCAATGGCGCCGACTCGCCCGATACTCTGAACCCGGTAACTCTTCAGGAACTGGGCAGCTCCGAGGAAACAGAGCGCCTGCGCAAAGACTTCGCGGGAATGACCATAGATGGTTACCAGAAGATAGGCACCGGCTACTCCATCCGAGTCCGCGCCCGAGACAGTAGGGGCACACCTTACGAAATGCGAAACGGCAAGATAACCGGCGGGCACTAGCCCAGAGCGGCGAGCGCCTCGGTAATAGACTCGTTTTCCTTGTCCATGCTCTGGGCTTTTTTCAGCGTGGTTTTGGCGTCATCTGTCTTGCCGCGCAGGCCTTGCCAGATGCCCAGAGTCACGAACAGGTCCGCGCTCTGTTGACCGTCTAGCTTGCCAGCGGCTTCCTGAGTGGCAGCCTTAATCAGATAGGGACCAGCCGCGTCTATTTCGCCGCCCTGCAGCTTCAGAGTAGCGGCACCCAGATTACAAAGGAAATCATCGGGCGCAGCTTTGAGCGCGGCAGTAAGTTGCACTAGAGCATCATCGTTCTTGCCCTGGCGCTGCAGGGCTTTGGCAAGAATGAAGCGATTGCGTGGCGTATCCTCGGTGGCGAGCCGGTCCTGATAGAGCTTCGCCAGCTCATCCATCCGCCCCGATGATAGGTACGCCAGGGAGAGCAGGTCTATAGAGCGGGAGTTCAGCGAGCGCAACCCTGCCGCCTGCTTGAGAAACGATTCCATTTTCTCCTGCTGGCCGCGCAGAAAAGCCAGGATTCCCAGGCCCTCGAAGGCAGCCGCACTGATGTTCTTATCCGGGCTAATAGATAGCTCGGTCAGGCGCAGCATCCCCTCGATAATCGGGGCTTGCGATGCCTGAGGGAGCTTGTTCCAGGCGTCTTCCGTACCCATGCCTTCCAGGGCATCGCCTTTCTCCATCACTACCCAGAAGCACTCCATTGCGCCGGTTGCTGCAATGGTTTCCGGTGAGTCTGCCGCTAGCCGCCGTGCCTTGCGCAGATCCGCGGCGACCTCCGGAGCCAGAAGTCGCTTCATGACCCCTTCGCCCGCCTGGGTCTTACCATCGTTGGAGAGCGCAGCCAGGAGCCCGGCCACACCACCATCCGAGAGCATGCGTGAGGACGCTCGAACCAGGTACGGCTCCGGTTCCTGCGGCCCGGCAGCCACGGCGCGGTCGTAGCATTGTCGAGCCTCATCGGAGAGTCGCTTCGCTTCCGAAAGCGCAGTCGGGGTGAGTTTCTGCTGGAAGCCGGTAGTCATCTTGACCTGCAGCTCTGCCGGGTTCTTAATCGCTTTCAGGCTGTCTAGTTCCGCCTGAGAGAGAGAAAGCCGCTTCCAGGCTTTCCCATCTAGAAGCTCGCCCAGTGCGATCCAGGCCCGCCATTCTTTAGGGCTTACTCGCACGGCATTGCGCAGAACCGCCTCTGCCTCTGCTGTACGCCCCAGAGCGGAATAGCACTCACCCTGCCGCGCCTGAAGTTTGCTATCGTCTGGTTTGGTGGCCAGTGCTTTCTCTAGCAGATTGACTGCTTTCTGGTAGGCCTCACGCGATTCATTGGTATCGCCGCGTTCGGAGCGAAGTACACCGAGGCGCTGCCAGCGAATGCTATCCGTGGGGTTTGTTTTTAGTTCCTGGTCTATGCGCGTAATCTGAGCCAGCAGGTCGCGAGTATCGCCCAGGTGGACCAGGCGCGCCGAAAAGCTGAAGTCTGCCGTAATAGAAATAGAGGGCATGGCAGCGGCACGCTTCAACCGTGCCATATCTACCCCCTGAGAATAAGCAGGGGCTACCAGAGCAGCAGTGAGTACGACGATAGGGGCAAAACGAGGCAACATAGCATCTGCATTGTATCGAAAGAATAGAAAACCCCCTTCCTGGTAAAAGGAAGAGGGTTCCTGGTTAGTGTCGAATCAGCGGCGCGGTTTCGGGCTCGTATTTTCGAAATCGAACTGTACAGCCCGACGTGTTCCAGCAGTCATTGTTGGTCTCCTAAAATTGGTGTGATACTCAGGGCTTTGTCTGGTTTTCGGAATCCAGAATTTCGATTTCTTTGATAATGCCGTTCACCGTGATGTTGTTGGTATCAGGCATGGCGATTTCCGGCAGCAGATTGAGAGGCCCCTCTGTAGGATACGTTGGAAACGCATGGAATGTGTTAAAACCATTGCTATCGAATCCGTAGCCGAAGAGATTCGAGGAGCCGGTGCTGCGCCGAGTCCACTTCTTACCTACTCGGACCGTGGCTTTTGCACCCTTGTCACCACCGCCGGGCTGTACACTCCAGCCAACTTCCATGCTGGAGCAGACGGCATCCAGGGCGTAGCGTAGCGATACATTCTCGAACGTGAAGCTGAACTTCTTCTCAGGCACGTCTTCTTCCAGCATGAAGTCCACATCAGCCTGTTTCAGCAGGTTTTTCAGGATCTCACGGGCATCGGTATTGCGAACATCCAGGCTTACCCGCTTGTCGGGCAGGCGAGCTGCCAGCGTGTAAGCATTCACAAAGGGCTGTGCGGTCGTGATACTGGTGCGTGATTGCTCCATAGCACGATTTATTTCCTTTTGCATGTCAGCAGGAACGTTTTTGCTGAACGTTGTCCAGACCTGGGTGGCTGGTGCATTGGTACGCTTGCGGAAAGAGACAGTGACTTTGTCATCCTTCTCGGAAACATAGGCTATGGCATTGGCCAGGCGACCAATGGCGGCCAGAGCATCACCCACCTGTACGTTTTTGACAGTCAGAGAGATCTGTGGTGCAGGCAGATCCTTATCCACTTCTACTGTTTCCACGGCGCGACCAGCGGCTTTCAGAACCAGCTTGGCAGCATCCATGGGCTTTTCATTCCTGAAGCTGAGATTGATCTCCTTATCCAACCACGCTGGCCGGGGAGCAACCTGGACCATAGCGGGAGCTGTGGGCGTCATAAGTGTGCGGCCCTGGCCCAGGCCAAATGCCCGAGCTTGTCCCGGTCCCAGGGTGCGGAGCTTGCCTTGAATCTGCGCTGGTTCGAAGATTCTGGGCTCGGCGTTCTTGACTTCCCCCTGCTGAGCATGGGCGGCGGCGGCGATAGCGCACAGTGTAAGTAAGGAAAGAGTGCGTGTCATTTAGTTCGATTTACTCCAACGAAATTGGGGCGTCGGCAGAAGAGGCAGGGACCATGGCAGCGGCAGGGCGCAGAAGCACCTCGCCCGTTTCCGGGTCCGTATCAGCGACGACGACAGGGACGATTTTTGGCGACTCGTCCAGGGATATTGCATTGTCAGGCAGCGGCTTCGGCTCGTTTTCGTAAGTCGAAGGAGCGTACTCCAGCTTCGGTAGTTCCTGACGGGAGGCGCGAGCTTGCGACTCCGTAGAGCGATTTGAGCGACGCTTACCATGCGATCTTTTGTGTAGGGGCTTATCTTCGCGATTGCTCGGTTTGCTTACCGTAGAAGACTTCTCTGGTGTGTTCTGCGCTACATGTGTGGCTGGGATGGAAGCTGGCGTTGGAGCAGGCGTGCTGAGCGTTGCTGGCTTCTCCCCGGTCTCTGGAGTAGCCTTTACTGCCAAAGGAGTCGGCTGGGCTACTGTAGGCGGGACCTCGGGGCGGAAGACCACGAAGGTCATCAGACCGGCGAAGGCGGCGCCACTCAGAGAAAGAGCGGATACCAGCGGCGTGTACTTGCGCCGTGGTGATTTGGTCAGGGCAGAGCGAATCAGGCTCTCCGGCATCTGAGCGTCCGGTTCCCATTTGGCAGCCTCTTTTAAGAGGCGCTCTACCTGATTATCATTCAGGCGGTTCATCGGGCGGTGCATCCTTTCATAAGCGGCGTGCCAGATGACTGCGAGGAGTTTTCCTCAAGAGAGGTATCCTCATCATCCAGGCCCGGCGCCAGGTCACCCAGGCGAGTTTGCAGGCGGCGCAGTCCGGCTTTCACACGGCTACGAATCGTGCTCTCCGGCACGCCTTCCAGTCTTGCCACCTCGGCCAGGGAATATTCTTCGAAATAGATTAGCCAGATGGGGCTGCGCTCACGCTCATTGAGCTCGGCGACGGCAGCGCGTACTCGGCGCTGACGATCCCGCAGAAGCGCTTCGTCATCTAGCGACAACGCCGAGTCATCCGGTTCATCCGGTCGATCCCCGGAAGGATGCTGGTGCCAGAACAGCACCTTGCGCTTCCAGGCAGACTTCTGATGATCGTGTGCGGCGTTCAATGCGATACGACAGAGCCAGGCAGAAAACGGCGCGTCCCCCCGGTAGGCGCCAAGCGACTTGTAGGCTTTCACAATCGCTTCCTGTGCCAGGTCGTCGGCATCTGCCGGGCGACGAGTCACGGATGCGACCGTGTGCCATACACGCCGCCGGTGCTGCTCGCAGAGTCTGGCGAAGGCATCGTTATCGCCGCCTCTTGCTCGCTGTACCAGGGCTTCTTCTACGCTGTCTCTCATCGTTACGCCCTATAGACGAACGAAAAACACCATTCCGCGAACTATTGGTCGATTTTTTCGGAAGATTTCAGTGTTTCTTTGTAATCGCACTGCGCGCACTTAATTCCCGTGAGACGGCCCTTATAGTTGGTCTCATGCAGAAGACCCTCACACTGTGGGCATTTTCTATCGGTAATCGGCTTGCCGGAGATAGCGGTCTTGCACTTGGGGTACTGGTTGCAGGAGTAGAACACCCCGGTGCGACTGCGCTTCTCTACAAACTCACCCTTCTTACAGGCAAAGCACTGCACCCCCGTGCTGACCGCCTCGGCCTTATCCTTATGGATATACTTACACTCCGGATAGCCGGGGCAGGCCAGGAATTTTCCAAAGCGCCCCATCTTCTCCACCAGCATGCGACCACAGTTCGGGCAGGGGATATCGCTCACCACTGGCTCCGCCTGCTCTACCGCCTCACCTGTGGCGCTCAGCTTCTCACTATACTTACACTCCGGGTAACCGCTACAGGAGATAAACTTGCCAAACCTGCTGTATTTTTCCAACAGTGGCTTGCCGCACTCCGGGCAGTCTCGCCCGATTTCCTTCACGGCTTTTTCGGCGTTGGCATCTGCTTCCTTGAGCCACTCGGTCAGCGGGCCGTAGAAGTCACGTAGAATCTTCACCCAATCGGCAGTGCCGTGCTCTACCGAGTCCAGCTTGTCTTCCATACCCGCCGTGAAGTGCACATCCATGATCTGTGGGAAGTGCTTCACCAGCATGTCGGTTACATCGAAGCCCAGCTCGGTAGGGTAGAACCGCTTGTCTTTCAGCTCTACATACTCTCTATCCTGAATGGTAGAGATAATGCTGGCGTAGGTACTCGGTCGCCCGATGCCATCTTCTTCTAGCCCTTTCACCAGGGTCGCTTCCGAGAATCGGGGTGGCGGCTCGGTGAAGTGCTGCTTGGGAGTCAGGCTCAGCAGGTCCAGCACCTGGCCCTCGGTCAACGGCGGTAGCGGTGGCTTCTCGTCGTCTTCAACCTTATCGTTGTCCTTGCCCTCGGTGTAGACGGCTAAGAAGCCAGGAAAGATAACGGTAGACCCAGACGCGCGGAACGTGTATCGATTCGCATTGATATCTGCCTGGACCACCGCCAACTTCGCTGCGCTCATCTGCGACGCGATAAAGCGCAGCCAGATAAGCCGATAGAGCCGAAGCTGATCGTTGTTCAGTTTCGCGGTCAGCCCATCCGGCTCGCGACGTATATAGGTGGGGCGAATCGCCTCGTGCGCATCCTGGGCATCACCCTTGGATTTGTAAACGTTGTATTGCCCCGGCGCGTAGTCTCGCCCATACTTCTCTATAATAAACTCTTTGGCCGCTACCTGGGCTTCCCCGGCGATACGCGTGGAGTCGGTACGCATATAAGTAATGAGACCGACGGTTTCACCACCCACGTCGATACCTTCATACAACTGCTGCGCCACCTGCATGGTCTTCTTAGAAGAGAAGCCCAGCTTACGCGCAGCTTCCTGCTGGAGAGTAGATGTAATAAAGGGCGCGTAGGGCCGACGCTGACGCTCGCTCTTCTTTACCTTATTAACTATATAGCGGGCGCCTTCCAGGTCCTTCATCACTCCATCGGTCTGATCGCCCGTCTTCAGTTCCAACTTCTCGCCATTGAACTGAGACAGAGCGGCATCGAACGCCGACTTCGGGGTCTTCTCTGGGGAGAGGCGCGCGGTCAGCGACCAGTACTCTACCGGCACGAACGCTTGAATCTCACGCTCTCGGTCACAAATAAGCCGCACGGCCACGGACTGCACACGGCCCGCGCTGGTACCGCGCTTGATTTTCTTACCAAGCAGGGGACTGAGTTTGTAGCCAATCAGGCGATCCAGTACACGCCGTGCCTGTTGCGCGTTCACCTTATCTATATCAATGCCACGTGGGTTGGCCAGCGCCTGCTGTACGGCGGTCTTTGTAATCTCGTTGAACTGAATCCGCCGCAGCCGTTTATCGGAGAGCTTGAGCGCCTGGGCTATGTGCCAGGAAATCGCCTCACCCTCGCGGTCCGGGTCGGAAGCCAGATAGACAATATCTGCGCCCTTCGCCGCTGCCGCCAGTTTACCGAGCACATCTTTTCTATCCGTAAGCGGCTCATAGGTGCAGGCGAAGTCGTTTTCAACATCGACTCCCAGATTCTTTTTGGGCAAGTCGCGGACATGCCCCATGGATGCCTCTATCTGGTAATTGGGACCGAGGAATCCTTTCAGGGTTTTCGTCTTTGCAGGCGACTCTACAATGATTAATGACTTTGCCATGGTGTCTCCAAAATCTCAAGACGCCGCATAGAACAATTACGTTCCCGACGTCGCACGCGGCGGATTGTACCGCGCTCCCAACAGCCCTACAATGGAGATAGTCTGTGAATTTTTGGCACGCTATCCCCCTGCATTACCTTCCCACTCTGCTATATACCGGGCAGTTGTTTTCCGCCACGGCTCTGAATCGTGAACTTTCCTATATCACACCACGGCCCACAGCAATCGACCGAAAGCGCAGGTTAGGGCTGGAAAATTACGTACATCTCTCCCTTAAACCTATCACTCCTTTGCTCTCCCACAAGCACGGAAAAGGATATCCCCACGCACTACTTCGGTTCCCTGAAACTCTGGCCGAGCGTAACAATACCGGGCTTCTGCGCTTTAACACAAAGCGCTGGACGCATCGCAAGGACTTTGTGCCAGTGTATGACGCTGTGGGTAAAAAAGAGTTTCTTGAAGCCTGGCGCATTGGCTCTTACCCCTCCGCCGAACTTCTAGTTCCCAACTCTCTTAGTCTTGCAGAAGCAGAGGTTATCTTTTTACCAGATGCGCGCTACCAGCGTTTCTTTCCTGGGGCTGAGTTAGCGGCAGAGCTGTTTCCCACTCTGGCGACTTGCCCATACGAAACCGAATTAGAGAGCTACTTGCTGCTTTGCTTACATTTAGAGAAGCCTCTGGCGCCACCTGAGTTGCCGTTTGATTGAAACCTCATACCTCAGAATGTCCCGCCATGCCTATGCCCCCTATCCCCCAATAATGGGGGCACCCTGTACTGTGCTGCCCTGCGGGCAGCTTTTAATTGCCGCGCAGCGGCTTAGACAGGTTTCCTAATCTGGGTGCCCCCATTATTGGGGGATAGGGGGCATGTGGTCGGAACGTAGCGGGATGCAATAGTGTTAACGAAAGAGTAGAACTTAACCCGGATACTTGCTAAAAACTGCTAAAACAGGGTGGGCATACCTCAGGGCGCATGGCATAATAGAGGGCACATGAGGCTTGTAATTGCAACTCTCGCCGCCCTCGGGGTGGCAGGCGTTACTGCGCTGGCACAGAACCCGCCTACACCCGCTTCCCCAGCCGCACTGGACCACTTTGAGAAACAGGTTCGCCCTCTTCTATTAGAGAAGTGCGTGGTGTGCCATAAAGGGTCGGAAGCATCCGGGGGGCTGCAGCTAGACAAGCCGATTACCAAAGAAAAAGCCGCCGAGGTACTACGGCGTATCAAGGGCGTACAGGGCAAGGATATGATGCCGCCCAGTGGCAAGCTCTCGGCAGCTCATATTGCGGCACTGGAGCAGTGGGTCAATGAGGGCGCACCCTATCCTGTAGCTGCGTCTACAACGAATACCACCAAGAAAGCGCCTGCTGCGGCACTCTGGTCGTTTGTGCCCCCAAAGCGTGTACTGGCTCCGCCAATTGACGGTGCACCTACCGATATCGATGCCTTTATTATGGCGAAGGTGCAGAAGGCCGGGCTTACCTCCGCGCCGCTGGCCGACCGACGAACCCTGCTGCGCCGCCTGACCTTCGATCTCACTGGCCTGCCACCGACACCCAAGGAAGTCGAGGACTTCCTGGCCGATACGTCGCCCAATGCCTATGAGAAGCAGGTGGATAGACTGCTAGCCTCGCCTGCGTATGGGCAGAAGTGGGCGCGCCACTGGCTGGATGTGGCTCGCTATGCCGACTCGAATGGCTTAGATGAGAACCTTGCCCATGGGTATGCCTGGCGCTATCGAGACTGGGTGGTAGATGCCATCAACCAGGACCTGCCCTACAACGATTTCCTGACCTACCAGCTTGCCGGAGACCTGCTGACGGCACCGAACGACGATACGCGAAACGCGCAGATTACTGCCACCGGGTTCCTGACTCTGGGACCGAAGGTTCTGGCGGAGCAAGACAAGCCCAAGCTGGTCATGGATATTATCGATGAGCAGATAGATGTTGTCACCAAGGCGACTATGGGCCTCACTGTTGCCTGTGCGCGCTGCCACGACCACAAGTTCGACCCCATTTCCACCAAGGACTACTATGCGCTGGCGGGAATGTTCAAGTCCACGCGCACCATGGCGAACCTGGACTTCGTGAGCCGCTGGAACGAGCGCCCGCTCACCAATGCCAAGCTTCAGGCCGAGCAGAAGGCGTATGAGGAAACCGTTGCGCCGTTAAAGACCGCGCTGGACACCGCCAGGAAGCAGTTCGATGGCATTCTCTCAGCAGGCGCTGGTGCACTCACAGCGAATGCTGACGCGTATGTGCGGGGAGAAAACCTGAGCAAAGGGAACTACGGTCCCAATACCATCAACTCGGCGGGGCAGCCGAACCGTGCGGAGTGGGACTTTACCCTGCCTAAGGCAGGGAACTGGACCCTCTATGTGCGCTATGCCGCTGAAGAGAGCCGCCCAGTGAACTTCACCGTGGGTGGGCAGAAACTAAACAAAAAGGCAGCCGGAACTACAGGCGGCTGGAACGAAGAGTCTCAGCGCTGGGAGAAGGCGGGTTCGCTGCAGCTTGCCGAAGGCGCCTGTACGGTGGTGTTAGAGAACATCGGTGGTCCGATTCCGCACTTCTCGAAAATCGCTCTGTTGCCCGAGAGTGCGGGCGATCTGACTGGCGTAGAAGAGCAGATTCAGAAGGCCACCAAAGCGCTGAAAGACGCCGAGGCCAAGCGCCCGGAAATTCCCATGGTCATGGCCGTGGAAGACGGCAAGATTGAGGATGTCAAGGTGCACCGCCGTGGCTCCACTCAGGACCTCGGCGACCTGGTTCCCCGTGGGTTCCCTGCGGCACTCTGCGGTGGTAACCGTCTGGAAGTCAAAGCCAGCGAGGGAAGTGGACGATTAGCCTTTGCGCACTGGCTTACCCGTGCGGAGCACCCACTGACAGCGCGTGTAGCCGTGAACCGGGTCTGGCAGAAGCTGTTCGGCGAAGGCATCGTTGCTAGCGCAGATAACTGGGGGGTGCGCGGCGAGAAGCCGAGCCATCTGGAGCTGTTGGACTATCTGGCGCTGACCTTCGCGGAAGACGATAATTGGAGCCAGAAGAAACTGCTGAAGCGGCTGGTGCTCACACGTACCTACCGACAGGCAGGCGGACCGAAGACCGATGCCGACCCAGAGAACCGTCTGCTGGCGCATGCGAACCGACGTCGGTTAGAGGCAGAACCTCTGCGTGACTCGCTATTTTTTGTAGCGGGGACATTGGATGCCAGTCTGGGCGGCTCGCTGCTGGGCACGAAAGATGGCGACTATGTCACCAACGACCAGTCTGGCAATGGCGCTCGCTACGATGCCCCACGCCGTGCGCTTTACCTGCCGATTATCCGAAACGCAGTCTTCGACTACTTCCAGGCTTTTGATTTTGGCGATCCTAGCCTGGTAAACGCCAAGCGGCCCAGCACTCTGGTAGCTCCGCAAGCACTCTATCTCTTGAATAGCCCGCTGGTGCGCACGCAATCGAAAGAGTTCGCCCAGTCTCTGAAGGGAACTGAGGAAGAGAAAATAGCTCTGGTCTATCAGCGAGCCTATCAGCGCCTGCCGTTCCCGGCGGAGAGTGACCGCGCCGAGACCTTCTTGATTCGCGTTCGCCGCGCTGGCGGTTCGGAGGCGGATGCCTGGGGAGCGCTATGTCAGACCATTCTCGCCTCAAACGAGTTTCTTTACGTAGACTAGCAACCAGAAGGTCTGGTCATACGTCTGACCGCGCGAGGATAACGGGGTTATGGATATAGGGCAGACACGGGCGGTTGGTCATGCAGCAGGCGATGCAGCCAGTGCCAAGTCGCAGGTAGAGCACATGGCCATGCGCGTAAGCGCGTTAGAGGCACGGGCAGACCGAGTAGGGCTAGTCTGCCAGGCACTCTGGGAGCTGATTCGCGAGCGGACAGACCTCACGGATGCCGATATCTACGCCAAGATGCACGAGGTCGATGCCCGAGACGGCACGGTGGATGGCCGCATTCGCTATGCAATAGAAAACTGCCCCAACTGTGGTCGCCCACGCAGCCGAAAGCATGCGAATTGTATGTACTGTGGCGCCGCACTGGCCCGTGAGAATCTGGTGGAGTAGAGTCAGAAGGATTTCGGCCCGCCGGGGTGAAACACTACGGACATGAAGGCCGTTGTTATGGCGGGCGGTGAGGGTACCCGGTTAAGGCCCCTGACCTCCAATCGCCCCAAGCCACTCGTCCCCATTCTGGGGAAGCCCATCGCCCAGCACATCATTGAGCACCTGGCACGGGCAGGCATCACAGAGATTGTGGTGACCCTCTACTATCTCGCCGAAGAGATACAGAACTACTTTGGAGATGGCAGTGACCTCGGTGTCAAGCTCCACTACTTCATCGAAGACACGCCGCTCGGTACAGCCGGGGCTGTCAAGATGGCCGAAGATATCTTAAACGATGACACGTTCCTCATCGTTTCTGGCGATGCCCTTACCGACCTGGATATCGACAAAGCGGTCGCGGCGCACAAGGCGAAGCAGGCCGAAGCGTCCCTGGTCCTCTATTCTGTCGCCGACCCGCGTGAGTTCGGCGTGGTCATCACCGAAGAAGATGGGCGTATCAGCCGCTTCTTAGAGAAACCGAGCTGGTCCGAGGTCTTCTCCGACACCGTAAACACGGGCATGTATCTGATTGAGCCTTCCGTGTTCGCGCTCATGGAGAAGGGCAAGAGCTACGACTGGAGCCAGGACATCTTCCCCAAGCTCTTAGAGCAGAACCGCCCCATGTTCGGCTACGTAATGGAGGAGTACTGGTGCGATGTAGGTAGCCATGACCAGTACCGCACATCACAATACGAGATGCTGGCCGGGGAGACTCAGCTTCCCATTGAGGGAGACGAGCGCGAGGGGCGTATCTTTGTCGCGAAAGACGCAGTTATCTCCAAGGAAGCCAAGCTAAACGGTCCTCTGTATATCGGGCGCGGTTGCCGAATTGAAGCCGGAGCCGTGGTGGGTCCGGAGTCCGTGCTGGGACCCGGTGTTGTAGTGGGGCCAGGGGCCACGGTCTCTCGCTCCATCCTCTGGCGCAGTACCGAGATTGGGGAAGATGCTCAGGTCATCAGCGCTGTGCTCTGTGGCGGCGTTACCCTGGGCAAGCGAGCCAAGGTCGAAGAAGGCGCCGTGGTCGGTGACCGCTGCGTGGTTGGGCGCGGCGCCACCATTCGCCAGGGCATCAAACTCTGGCCCGATAAGAATATCGAGGCCAAGTCTCAGGTCACGGCCAGCCTTGTCTGGGGTACCACAATTCGGCAGGGGCTGTTCCGTGGTACCGGTGTGCACGGCCTGACCAATCGGGAGCTGAACCCGGAGCTTGCCAGTAAACTGGGAGCGACCTTTGGGGCGTTCTTGAAACCAGGGGCGAATGTTGTGACCGCCCGCGATGGTCACCCCGCCAGCCGTATGCTCAAGCGCGCGCTGGTTTCGGGCCTCTGCTCTGTGGGGGTCAACTGTATCGATACCCAGGCCTTGCCGTTGCCGCTGGCACGCACAGCCATTAAATTTAATGCAGCCAAGGGTGGTATCAACGTCCGCGTGGACCCGGACGATCCGGAGAACACAATTGTAGAGTTCTACAACGGTGAGGGCTTCTATATCACCAAGGCCACCGAGCGGAAGCTAGAGAGCATCTACTTCCGTGAGGACTATGCCCGCGCCGATAGCGACCATGTCGGGCGTATCGACCCGTCGCCGACAACCATCGACGAGTACAAGCAGCTTCTGCTCTCACGTATCTCCGCACGACCACTGGCGGAGCGACGATTCAAAGTCGTTGTAGACTGCGCCTTCGGTACAACCGGTAGTGTACTGCCGGAGCTTCTCGGGCGTCTGGGGTGCGAGGTGATCGCCCTGAACGCCTATACCGACTGGGCACGCGAACCACGGACCGCTGAAGGGCGAGCCCAGCTTCTGAGCAATCTGGCGCAGGTTGTTGGCACTCTCGGTGCGGATATCGGCGCACTGGTGCACTCCGATGGAGAGCGGATGGAACTGGTTGATGCCAGCGGCACACCGCTCTATGGCGCCAAGCTCCTGGCAGTATTGACCTCGCTGACTGTGCAGCGCTACCCCGGCGCTCGGTTCGCCGTACCGGTCTCGGCGCCCAGCGCTATCGAGAAAATCGCCAATGGGCGTGTGGCCCGAACCCAGACCGATCCACGCTTCTTAATGACCCAGGCGTACCTGCCTGGTGAGAAAGTAGTCATGGCGGGTGATCTATCGGGTGGCATCATCTTCCCCGGTCACTCCGAGGATGGGGGCGGATTCTTCCATCCCACATTCGATGGTATGTTTGCCCTCATCAAGACCCTGGAAATGCTAGCGTTCCTCCAGACCTCTCTGGCAGAGGCCACCGCGGCGCTACCCCCGATTCACCTGGCAGCTCAGGCTGTAGAATGCCCCACCAATGACAAGGGGATGGTGATGAAGGTGCTCACTCAGGAGCTTTCCTCCGGTCCGAGCAAAGTGGAACTTATCGACGGTATCAAGACCTTCGATGCCCCCGATGCCTGGACCCTGATCGTACCCGACTCCGGCCCACGCTTCTTCGTACAGTCCGAAGGCCCCACAGAGTCCGATGCCGGGGAGCGTGTCTCTCACTGGGCGCATCGAATCGAAACTATGGTCGGGTAGAAATCTACCAAAGAATTAGTGCAGTACAGCCCTCCTTTGCAAGGAGGGCTTTTTATTTTCCGGGCAGGGCACATCAGGCGAAGTAGCCCACTAAACCCAGTACAGGAGCATCTTCTATGACCGAGTCGCCTACGCTAGATACGCTATTTCAGGAAGCCGTATCCACAATCGATTCCGGGAATATAGCGGCGCTAGACTCGCTTCTAAGCGCACACCCACAGCTTGTTCGAGAGCGCCTCAATACGCCGAGAGAGTGGCTACGCAGTCAGGTAGGTAATGCGCTGGATAGCTTCTTTCAGTACCCTTATTTACTCTGGTTCGTGGCCGAAGACCCGGTTCGCAACGGCAAGCTACCCTCCAACATTCCGCAAGTTACGCATGCCATTCTGGAAGCCTTAAAGCGTGAGCAAGTAGAGAGCCAGCAAGAGCAGCTTGATTATGCGCTACAGTTAGTGTGCTTCTCGTGGATCGCGCGGGAATGCGATGTACAAATCGGGCTTATTGATGTGCTGGTAGACGCGGGCGCAAGTATGCAGGGCTGTGCTGACAACGCGCTGGTGAATGGAAACTTTGATGCTGCCGCGCACCTGGTCAAACGCGGTGCGCCTCTGACTTTCACTGTGGCACTTTGCCTGAAAGACTGGGAAAGAGCAGACTCCCTGGCCGCTTCGGTAAGCTCAAGTGAAAAGCAACGTGGCCTTGTACAGGCCGCTCTCCATGGGAATGCACAGGCTGTAGCCAGAGCACTGGCGCTGGGGGCAGAGGTAAATCTCCCCTGTCCCGATCTCTACTCCCATGCTAGCCCCCTGCATCACGCCGTTAGCGCTGGCTCGTTGGAAACCGTAAAAGTCCTTATAGAAGCGGGCGCGGATACAAGCACAAAAGATACGGCCTACCAGGGCACGCCGCTAGGTTGGGCACACCACTGTCTGGCGGACCAGAAAAACGACGAAGGCCGAGAGCGCTATGGGGCAATAGTGCGCTATCTCGGCCAGCAGACAAAGACCTGAGCGAGGCTAACTCGCTGGGGTCTTGGTTTCGGTCTTAGGAGCCGCGGCGGGCTTACTCTCTGTAGTCGTGGTACTTGAAGTGCTCGACGTTTCTGTGGTAGTGGTGGCCGGGGTATCCGATTTCGTCTCGGTAGACGTTTCCGCTGCGGGCGTTTTGGTCTTGCCGCCGCTCGGTTTGTAGTCGTTCACATAGAACCCGGTGCCCTTGAAAGCAATGCCGACCGGGTAGAGAATCTTCTTCACCGGCTCACCGCACGCTTCACACTCAGTCAGGGGAGCATCGCTCATTTTCTGCACCCGCTCGAACTCGTGGCCGCAAACGGTGCATCGGTATCCATAGGTTGGCATAACGAAAAATATATATCACAGGCCTGGAGAAGCCGTTTCAACTCCAATGCATCGCGCAGGGGAATGGAATGCGCAGAGCAGCTAGCCACGCCGTAAAATAAGTGAGTGAATTTCGTTATCTACAGCCGCAGTCAGGCAGGAAAAAGAGCGCCTGCAGAGCCGCACGCCACGATTTCCATAACCACGCCAAAACTTCCAGAAGCCATACTCGTAGAGTCGGATTTGCGGCAGGGAGTGCTTCGGCTAAGTTTCACCGATACTGGCGACTATGGGCAACCGATTCGAGACGATATTCTCTTTGACCAGGTAGACGCCGAGGCGATTCTGCGCTTTGCGGACCAGCATCGTCATACCGTGGGGTGCTTTGTGGTGCATTGTGAGGCCGGAGCAAGCCGCTCACCGGGAGTAGGGGCGGCATTATGCACTTTGCTAGGTGGAGACGATGCCTCGTTTTTCGCTAACTACGCGCCGAATCGCTATGTACGCCGGGAGCTTATAGACTATGCTCGCAAGACTTACTGGCCACGCGGTGAGAAACTAATCGGTGATGCTATTGCGCCGATAGAGCCGATTACTCGTGGACACAGTGAGGCTACAGTAGCGATAATCACCACGGAGCAAGGGCGCTTTATCCGCAAGGCTGGAGCCACCGATGTGCTCACCCGTGAAGCCCGAGTCTTACAAGCGCTAGAAGGGGTTACGCCTCTGTCGCCAGGATTCGTAGGGCAAGATGGCGAGGCGTTCTTCCAAACACTCCTACCCGGTACTCCGCTCTCAGAAGCCATTCACACGAGCCTGGCTAAATTCGCCGGGCTGTTCGGTGCGACTCTGAAAGAGTTGCACGCGCTCACGCCGCCGCTTCCACCAGACCCGAAGGACAACTGGACCTGGCTTCAGCGCAATGCCGAATTAGATGTTCAGCCGCCGGTGTTCTCGCATGGGGATTGGTGCCTGCCCAATGTGCTCACGGATGGAGAGAGCATCACCGGCTGGATAGACTGGGCCGATGGCGGCTGGCGCGACCCCCGCATCGATTTAGGAACAGGCCTCTGGACCTTGCGCTACAACCTGCTAAGGCTGGTAGACAACCCGGACCCCGAGATCTGTATCGCCGCCGAAAAAGCGTTTCTGGAGGGCTATGGATTCGCCGAGGATCCCACGACTCTAGAAGCCTTCGTAAAACTCTACGAGGCTTAGTTGTTTTCGTGATAGTGGGCAGCGAACCGGTCGAACAGGGAGTCGATCTCGGTTTCGGAGCGGGTGCCGAACTGTTCGCCCAGGCGGTAGCCCAGGTTCGTCCAGGTCAGTTGGTCCAGAGTTTCCGCCGTATAAGGCTGCTCGCGGTTCGTAGCCACAGCCCAGCCGGTGTGAAAGTGACTGCGGCGGACTGTATCGGGAGCCTTGCGAGCGTCTGTTGTAAAAGAGAGAATCGCGAGAAGTTCCTCGCAATCCAGATTAGTAACCATCTCAACTTGCTTCCTAGCAGCGTAGTGCGTTTTGATTGTTGGCGCACTACTCTAAGCGCAGTAGGGTTTTACACCGTGTGAGATGGTTTAGTTCCACCTATTTATATCTATTCCCCGGTTTTATAGTCTTCGTGCATCGGGAGGGCCTGCGCCGTACCGTAGGCGCAATGAGCCCGCACCGGGCAACGATTGCACTTGGGGGCGGTGTTGCGGCATAGGGCACGGCCATGTTGGAGGAATAGGCGATTGCTGCCAGCCCACAAGTCTTCGGGCATGATTTTCTCTAAGGCGCGCTCAGTAGCTTCCGGCGTTTTCGTGTTGACCCAGCCGAGCCGATTGGTAATCCGGTGCATATGGATATCTACGCAGAGGGCAGCACGGTTGAAGGCGTAGATGAGCACGCAGTTGGCGGTCTTGCGGCCTACGCCGGGTAAGGTAAGCATATCCTCTATATTCTGGGGCACCTGCCCCTCGAACTTTTCGACCAGTTGTTTTGCCATTTCTATCAGGCGGGGAGCTTTGGTCTCGCGGTACTCACTGCCAGAGAGTAGATCGTAGAGTTCAGCCTGGTCAGTTTTGGCGAGGGTGGAGGCATCGGGGTAGTGGGCGAACACACGTTCAGAGACCTTTGTGGTCTGCTCTTCTCGTGTGCGCTGGCTGATGACCGTGGCTACCAGGACTTTAAACGGGTCGCCCATCTCCACGGAGCCGCGCCCGTGGTAGGTGGCCGCAAGAGTCTCCATGACCTGGCGAACCTCTTGCGGCGTAACGTCCTGCTTTTTAGAAAAGGCTACGTCGGCGCTCATACCGACTCGTATTCTTAGGCGCGGACATAGGTTTCAGGAACATGCCAGTATTCCACTACCAGGTGATTCTAAGGCAGACATGCTAGACTGGGCTGTCATTTATTCTGTTTAAATTAGAAAGGCTACTGAATGCCATTACCGGAGCCAACTGGGCAAAAGTCAGTTATTGCTATGATAGGCAGTGCCAGAGATTGCCATGCCACGCTGGTTACACCAATAGCTACATGGATTGCGGAACAGGATTATCATCTGCTTACCGGAGCCAGGTTTGGTGTGATGGAGCAGGCTTGCCGAGATTTTCAACTGGCTAGAAACAAGGCGGGTACCACTGGACAAACTATAGGAATCCTGCCAGATAGCGATACGTCGAATAAATGGGTTGAGATTCTCATTCGGACGCATTTACCTGCTGGGAACCATGCGGGAAATAGATATCAAAATGGACGTGACCCTCGAAGTTGTAACTGGCTCGAAGTACGCTCCGCCGATGTGATGGTCGCGTTGCCCGGTGGAGTAGGAACGGAGGCTGAGATAAATCTGGCTGCGGCACATGGGACACCAATTGTCCTTTATGGCTGGAAGAGCAACCCACTACCGAGTCTTGAGATCAAAGCATTTGTCGAACTAAACACGCCTGAATCACCGATGCCTGCTTTTCTACGGCTACCAACGATCGCTGTTGCACACACCAAGCAGGACGTCTTCGATTTTATCGAGGCCCATCTACAGGCGCGGTCTACGCCTCTATTGGTAAGCAATTCCTGGCCAAAGCGCCCCACATGGCCCGCCGATGCTGATTGGCCGAACCCCCCACCATTGCCATAATAGGCAGAGCAGGAGCCGGCAGGAATGCCGACTCCAGGCACTTATTAGGCGCGGATATAGGTTTCGAAAACGTCGCCGAAGTCTTTCTTGGTGAACCGGTCGTGCATGGTCATATTCAGGTGATCCAGCAGAGCGGTGTAGCGTTTCAGCAGGACTTCATCGCTTTCCACGGAGTTGAGCTTGTAGAGCGAGGCTGTGGCATCTAAGCAGCGCAGGGCATTGTCGCGCCCCATGGCATCTTTGCGCTGATGGCGGCCAATCGTGTAGAGCGCCTTGTAGATGTTCTTCAGGTCTTCTACAAACTTCTTGCCGATATCGATACTGAAGGGGTGCTCATTGATGCTGAACTTCAGCTCGATATCCATATCCAGCGTTCCCGCCGTCTCCAGAGAGACGTTGGAAAAGTGGTTGGCGTAGTACTCATAGCGCTTCACGCGACGCTTGGACGATACTGCCGAATCGCCGTCTACATGGATGAGCGCTAAATTTGTGAAACAATACTCGTCTTTTTTGGACTTAATGAGGAAAAAGATTTTCTCTCCGTCCTCGTGGAAAAGGTAGTCGTCTGAGTCTACCTTGTCGTAGTCCTGTGGTGAGACGATGATGCCGATGTCGCTAATCCCTAGCGCCTCGGCAGCAATCTTCTTAAACATGGTCAAACCTCCCGCCAGAAAATTGCATTTGCAGCTCTGTTTTCCCTTCCCGCAATCGGGTATGGCGAAAGGGGAACTCCCGTGGACAAAGAGGCGATTAACCGTCTGTAGATTGAGAACTGTTATTCATTTTGCCTTCATTTCTATGGGCTAAACTGAAAACAGTGTGGGAGGTATGTGAACTATTGCATACCTCCCACGTCACAAGAGCGAACCCATGACAGCGACCCTGAACAGCCCCGATACCGAAACCCGCCCCATGTACGATGGCTTTGAGCGGGTCGATCTGGAAACCGCCAAGCCGACCGAAGAGGCTATCAGCCTTGTGCCGGGCGATGTGGCGCTTAAGAACCAGATGCTGCCCCTCCATTTAGAGAATGGCACACTGGTAGTGGCCATTGGCAGCCCCCTTTCTCTGGCAGCGGTAGATGAGCTGGGCATTCTGCTCCAGCGGCCTACCCGCGCCGTACTGGGCGATGCCGCCATGGTCAAAGAGAAGATCGAAGAGATCTTCTTAGAGAAGATTCTCGCCGGTCTGCCAGGCCAGGGTGAGGATGTTGGCGGCGCCGACCTGGGTGATTCCACGGACCTTGCCGACCTCCAGAAGATGGCGGGTGAGACCGCTGTTGTCCAGATGGTCAACCTCATCTTCGCACAGGCCGTGCGCGATGGGGCGAGTGACATCCATATCGAGCCCTACGAGAAAGAAGTCAAGGTCCGCTGCCGTATAGACGGTATCCTCCGCGAGATGATGACTCCGCCCAAGCGTATGCACGCGGCGATCATCTCCCGCCTGAAGATTCTGGGTGAGCTGAACATCGCCGAGCGCCGCTTACCGCAGGATGGTCGTATCAAGATTATGATCGCCGGGCGTGCGATTGATATTCGTGTGAGTATCGTGCCCACCGTGTTCGGTGAGCGCTGCGTGATGCGTATCCTGGACAAGGGTACCGCTATGCTCGGTCTGGCCGAGCTGGGTATCAACCCGGATGTGCTGGCCAGAGTATCGCAAGCTAATCTCTGTGCCCTACGGAGTCGTGCTCGCCACCGGACCTACCGGTGCGGGTAAATCGACCACGCTGTATGCGTCGCTGCAAGAGATCTATACACCGGGCGTGAATATCCTGACGATTGAAGACCCGGTGGAGTACCAGGTGCCGGGCATCAGCCAGATTCAGGTCCGCGCGAACATCGGGCTCACGTTCGCCTCCGGTCTGCGCTCTATCGTGCGTCAGGACCCAGACATCATCATGGTCGGTGAAATCCGAGACCATGAGACCGCCGAGATCGCCATTCACGCGGCGCTTACCGGCCACTTAGTGTTCTCCACGCTGCACACCAACGATGCCCCCGGCGCCGTGACCCGTATGCTGGATATGGGGGTGGAGCCATACCTGGTTGCGTCTTCCCTAATCGGTGCGGTTGCTCAGCGACTTGTACGCCGTGTGTGCCAGAACTGCTCCGAGCCGGATATGCATCCGTCTATTGAAGCTCTGGAGGGTGTTGGAATCCGGCCCGATGATTGGGATTCGGCTAACACGCCTTTGCGCCGAGGTAAGGGCTGCGATAAGTGCGCCCATACCGGTTACAAAGGCCGAGTTGGTCTTTACGAGCTATTCCGCATGGATGAGACTCTGCAGCGCATGACTGTGGAGCGAGCCGGATCGAACGTGCTCAAAGACCACGCCGTGAAGAACCATGGCATGCGTACACTGGTAGGCGACGGTAAAATCGCCGTCCTAGCAGGAAAGACGACTCCGGAAGAAGTTCTTCGTGTCTGCCAGCGGGAGGCGTTCTAATCCATGGCGGCGCTGACATTCAGCTATACGGCCCTGGATGCCAGCGGGGCGCGCAAGACCGGCATTATTGAGGCCGAGACCCGTGAGGCCGCGATTGCCCGGCTAGATGCCGAGGGCCGCTATGTCTTAGAGATCAAAGAGCAGAAGGCAGCCTCGCTACAGGCTGCCTCTGGCATCGGCAGTCGGCGTGCACCCGGAAAACAGGAAATTGCCCTGTTTACCCGGCGTCTGGCGGACCTCTCCGGAGCGGGCTTGCCGCTGGATCGAGTGTTGCAGATTGTGGCCGAACAGTCCGAGAGTGTGGTGCTCAAAGAGGTCGCTGAGCAGACCTTAGAGGATGTCCGGACCGGTATGCCGGTGAGCCAGGCGCTAGCCAAGCACAACAAGCTATTCAACGAGGTTTTTACCCAGACCCTGCGTGCCGGTGAGGCATCTGACCAGTTTCCCGAGGTTGCTGGTCGGCTGGCCGACTTCCAGGAAAAAGAAGTGGCGCGCCGCAGCCAGATTACCAGTGCGCTTATCTATCCGGCGATTCTGGCGGCCACCGCCGTTTTTGTCGTTCTGTTCCTGCTGCTCTTCGTGGTGCCGCGCCTCTCTGGCATCTTCAAGGACCTGGGAGACGATCTACCGATTACCACCAAGATACTCCTCAGTTCCACCAGCTTCATTACGAACAACTGGATTCTGGTACTGGGAATTCTTGCGGGAACGATCATCGGCAGCCGGTTGTGGCTGGCTACCGAGACCGGCTCGTACCTGCGGGATTCGTTTATGCTGCGCGCACCGCTTATGGGGCCGGTGGTTATGAAAGCCACTATCTCTCGATTCGCGCGAGTATTGGCAACCCTGGTATTCGGTGGTGTGCCGATTCTTGAGGCGCTTCAGATTGCGGGGCTTTCGGCGGGGAACAAAGTCTTCCTGAAGTCTGCCCAACAGGTAGAGGAAGAAGTGCGTGCCGGTCGGCCTATTGCCGAGTCTATGCGCGATGCCGAAGCATTCCCGCCCGTGCTTACCCATATGGTAGCCGTGGGAGAGGAGACCGGTGATCTGCCGCGCATGCTGAACCGAGTCTCAGATAGTCTTGATTTCGAGGTGGATACGGGTATGCGACGGCTGGTATCCTTGATTGAGCCGGTGATTGTCCTTGGTATGGGGACCTTCGTGGCGTTCGTCGTGCTGTCTGTTATGCTGCCCATCTTTCAGGCGCAGGAAACCATCAAATGAGAAAACTCCGACAAAAAAGAGCGTTTACGCTCATCGAAATGCTGGTCGTGGTGCTGATTCTGGCAATTCTGGCCGCACTCATCGTCCCCCGTGTGGTCAACCGCACCAGCGATGCGAAGCGTGCCAAGGCTGCCAGCGACATCGCTACGCTTTCCGGCCTGCTCTCGCAGTACCGTGTTGATACGGACACCTATCCTACTACAGAAGAGGGCTTGAACGCCCTGCGGGTCGCTCCCAGCGGTGCGAACAACTGGCGTGGTCCGTATAGCCAGAAGGATATCCCCACCGATCCCTGGGGCAATGAGTACGTGTACGAGTCTCCCGGTCCGAACGACCAGGACTTCTACATTGCCTCCTACGGTGCCGACGGCGCTCCTAACGGCGACGGCGACAACGCGGACATTACCAGCGAGTAAGTAGAGCTATTTCCATGCGTCGGCGCGGCTTTACCCTGATTGAGATGTGTGTGGTCATCACCATTCTGGCGATGATGGCAGCTCTCATCGTCCCGAACCTCGTGGCCCTGAAGCGGTCCCGAGATGTTCTGGATGCGGAAGCCGCGTTGCTGCGTCTGCCGGACCGGGCCCGCGCCGAAGCACGGAAGAGCAAGACTACCGTTTCCCTTCGTGTAGAAGGCGATGCCGTGGTTATGGAGCGTACTCCGCTTGAGGAAGACCCGGTAGAGATTACTCGGCTGACCTCGCCGCAGCTTACGTTCTCCGTATCTACAGACTGGATCTGGAATGTCCGTGCCGATGGCACGGCAGATCGCGCCACACTGGAAGTCATGGAAGGCAGCAACGCCAAGACCATGCTCCTGCCACCCGATGGCGAGCCACGCTTTCTCACGGCAGACGAAGCAGACCAGGAGAGCCCCGAAAACGAGAAGTGGAGCGCCGGAGAGCTGGAAGTCCGCACGGAGACCACCCAATGAAAAGGGGCGCTAAGGGCTTTACGCTCATTGAGCTTCTGGTGGCCATTCTCCTGGTGGGAATCTGCATCGCAGGGGTCTTCGGGGGGCTTACGGCGCTTGGCAAGGCCGATGCAGCGGCGCGCGATACCGTGCTGGTGCAGCGCCTGGCCCAGAAGAAGCTAGCCGATGTAGCGCTCACGGGGGATCCATCTCTAATGGACGAGAAAGGGGACTTCTCGGAAGAGGGGTACCCGGATGCCACCTGGAGCATGACCTACGAGCAGGAGAGTGACCTTACTACCCTGCAACGCGTGACCGTGACCGCCGAGCGGCAGAACCAGAGCCAGACTCTGACCACGCTGGTCTATGTGCCCCCGGCAACTTCGACCACCAATGGCACCACCACGGGGGGAACGCAATGAAGCGAAAGCTACGAGCGGGTCTCACCCTGCTGGAGCTAATCATTGCGGTCGCTATCATGGCGATTCTTGTGGGAGCGCTGGCGTTCGCTTTCTCCGGAGGGCTGAACTATGAGCGCGTGGCACGGCGGCGGCAGACCGAAGCAGGGCGGGTAGAGGCGCTGGAGAAGCGGCTGACCCATCTGATTCAGAGCGCACGACTGCCCGCGAATGGTCAAACCGATACATCCGGGTATTTCATCGCCGCTACTGAGTCTGGAGATAGCTCACTAGGAGCGGAGCGCATTACGTTTCAGACCACCGGAGATGATGTGCCGCTGGCGGCGCGCGAGAGTGCAGACGATTTCGAAACCCAGCACGAGGCACGCGGACCTGTGGGCGGACTGGCAGAGGTATCGCTGTCCATGACAGCGGTGGGCGATGCCGGAAACCGGCAGGGGCTGTTCGAGCGGCTCCAGCGACCATCGGATGCGGACCCGGACCAGGGCGGGCAGGAGCGCGTGCTCTCGCCCGATGTAGTCCGACTGGGCTTCGAGTTCTACAATGGTACCGATTGGATAACGACCTGGGACACCACAGATGGGGGCACGGAGGTATACCGCCTGCCTGCGGCGGTGCGCGTGAACTATGCCATGACCGGTGACCCGGAGACACTGACCCGACAGCTCGTGGTGCCGATTGCCGCCAGCGATGTGACGGCGGACAACCCACTGGAAGAGACCTCGGGAGGAACGTCGTTATGAGGCAGCAGCGCGGCAGCGTAATGGTCACGGCGCTGATTCTCACGGCGCTTCTGGTGGCGGTGCTGGGCAGCATAGCCGCATCGCAGCATCTGGCTATGGGCGCATACCAGAGCCAGCTTCGACAGCGCCGCGCTGAGGCTGCCGCACGGGCCGCACTGGCCCATGCTATCGCCGAGCTGGGCGAAGCCGATACGAACCTGGTAACGCTCCAGGACGACTGGGCGCTGCTGGGTGGTGAGAAGGGCACGGAAATCTACACCCTGGCAGATGATGCCAAGTACCGTGTGCAGATAGTCGATGCCAACAGCCTGATCAACGTGAACAATGCGAACCAGCAGCAGCTAGAAGCTCTTCCGCTAACCACGGAGGAAGTGGCCTCACTGCTAGACTGGCGAGAGACGGGCACGAACGCTCGCACAGATGGGGCGAAGGATGAGTACTACAATCAGCTCGCCACGCCTTATAACGCCAAGCTAAAGCGTCTGGATACCCTGAGCGAGCTGCTGCTGGTGCGTGAGTGGACCGCAGCCATGCTCTATGTGCCGCAGCAAGAGGCAGTCAGTGCCGCTGAACTGCCCGAAGATACGGACGGGAATGTCCTGCCGCTGGCCTCGCTACTGACAGTAGACGATGGCGCGCCCAATCTGCGGGCAGACGGTACGGCGCGGGTGAACGTGAACGTGGCGCCCACCCCGGCGCTCTGGACACAACTTGGGATTACCGGTCCCGCAGCTATTCAGCTGAGTAATGGGGGAGCCGCTGCGACCTTCGCACAGCTCCTGATTCGCCCCGGCGTGACCCAGACCGTGGCACAGCAATTATTAGATGGAGCCTCCTTTGGAACAGAGACACGCTACGAAGGAAAGATCAACGTGAACACGGCCCCCGAAGCGGTGCTGAAAACCATTCCTAACCTGACCCCCGATGTGGCTGCCTCTCTGGTGCAGCAGCAGGGCACCGGGCTACAGAGCCTGGGCGAGCTTGCCAGTGTGTCGGGCCTGACCACCAATGTGCTGGCGCAGATTGCCGACAGCCTGACTGTAGGCTCGGACACCTTTATTGTCCGTGCCTGGGGTGAGAGCGGCGGCGAAGGCGTGGCGATAGAGGCCACGATTCGAATCACCGATGGTAAACCAAGCATCATCGCCTTAGATCAGCTCCCCGAGGTCAGTGTCCCTGGCTGGTGGAACTGGGTGCCCGATGAGGAGACAACGGAGGCTACCCAACAATGAGCCGAACCACACCTACACTGAATATTGAATGGACACCGGGCCGAGTTCGGGCGCTGGACCTGATTACCGGGAAAGAAGCCTCCGGAGTCTCCCTGGGAGACCTGGGGCCGATTCTGGCCGGGCACCGAGATGCGCTGGTCGGTATCGGGCGTGGCGCCACGTTTCTCAAGACCGTAGCCCTGCCCAAAGCCGCACCCGCCGAGCTTCGGGCGCTCCTACAGGTGCGCTTAGGGCAGCTATTCCCGCTGCCAGCCGATCAGCTTGCCTTTGACTTCGTACAGACCGATACTGTGGGGCCAGATGGGGTAGAGACTCTAGTGGTCGCCATGCGTGCCACGGACCTCAAGCAGCTTCAGACCGAGCTGGCCCAGGCGAACCTGAAGGCAGATCGTATCCTGCCTGCCGCGCTCTCCGCCCCGCTGGTAGCCGGGCAAAAAGACGCGCTGGTTGTAGAGCGCGGCCCACTGGGTATCTCGCTAGATGTGGTGCAAGATGGCACTGTCCGCCTGAGCCGTAGCGCTCCAGCAGATGCCGATGGCGCTCAGGAAGTCCGCCGTACTCTAGCCGCTGCCGGGCTGGAGAGCCTGCCGGTAATCGAATCGGTAGACACCCTGCGAAAACTGGCCGATGCACCAGCGCTGACCTTTGAGCTATCGGAAGACCGCGAAAAAGCGGCCCGCAAGAAGGTTCAAGACCGCACCCGATTTGGAGTGCTCCTGCTGGCTTCTGGATTACTGTTGGCGGCACTTATCTGGGCGGACCGTGGCGATGAATACGCGAAGGTACGAAAGTCCGAAGGTACCTGGGACCGGAATCTGAGCAAACTGCGCTCTATCAAAGACTTAGAAACGAAAAAAGCGCAGGCGGCTACAGGGCTGGAAACCACCCTGAAGCAGGCCTTCGAGCCAGGGCAGCATCTCAGCGATGCCATTACGGTACTGGGAGAGTCTCTGCCCCAGGGAGTCTGGCTTACCGGGCTTACCGTGGAGCGCGGCAAACCGTTCCAGATTCGCGGTACTGCCCATCAGACTGCTGAGGTTGCCGGGCTGGTAGAGTCCATGAGTGCGAACCGGCGCTTCCGCGATGTCAAGCTGGTCTTTGCCAACGAAGGGAAGATTAAAGACACCAAGATTGTGCAGTTCAACCTCACTGCCTTTCCGGTAGGAAACCTGCCCATGCCTGAGCCGCCGAAAAAGACCAAAAAGAAAGCAGCGCCCACCAAATGAAAGGTTTCCAGGACCCCGAAGCGCGCGTGCCGAACCTGCTCATTCTGGCCGCTATTCTTCTGCTAATAGGCTCGCTGGCGTTCATGCTGTTTGTGAAGCCGCCCAGTGTGGCCGGTCTGGCTACCAAGCGCCAGCGCAGCATGCAGAAGCTACAAGACGAAGTAGAGACACTCAAGAAGCGCTCTGCGGAGGCTACAGCCGCCACGAAGCCCCGGATGTCTGCCGGTGACCCGGAAGCGCTTACCGCACAGACTCTGGCTCGCCTCACACAGCTTGCGCGGGTTCGTGGTGTGAATCTGGGTGGTTTCCGCCCACAGCGCACCAAGGTGTTGCCGGGAGTCACGGAGATGCCCTACGCGGTGCAGCTTCGCGGCCCGTTTCCCGCAGTGCGCGGATTCGCTTCCGATCTGGATGCACCAGGCGGAAAGATCGTGCTGCGCTCGCTGCAGCTTGCGGCATCCGACGGTGACACGAGCAATGTGACGGCGACTCTGGGAGTCTCCATCTTTATAGAAAGCGTGAACTCAGACGATTCTGAATCGTCTAATAACAGGAATAAGAAGTAGTGGCACAGTTCAACAAGAAAACTGCATACATGGCTTTCGGGCTGCTGGCAATCGGTGCACTTGCATATGTCTACACCGAGCCGGAAACGGCTGCCAAAAAGGTCAAGGTACCGACCACCTCGAAGAAAACGGCCAAGAGCGATGACGTACAGATTACCCCTGAGGACCTCAAGGCGAACTTCCCCAGAGTCAGCTCGGCCACTAAGGATGCCTTCCGGCCAGGAGTGAGCACAGGCAAGGGGGGGGCAGCGAAACCGACTACCCCCTTGCGTCCAGTTGTCATTCCGCCCCCTCCCGCCAAGCAGGTCGAGGGAGTTGCTGCACTGAGCGCCTGGACTCTGACCGGTATCAGCCTGATAGATGGCATTCGCACTGCCCTTATTGAGAATAAAGGCAGCGGAGATTCTACTTTTCTGAAAACAGGCTCTCTCTGGAAAGGCCTGCAAGTAACCTCGATAACCTCGGAGGAGCTGGTTTTTCTGGAGCCAGGGGGCAAGCAACTTCGGGTTACCTTCCCGGTACCGCCCGAAGAGAAAACCACCGTCCAGCGCGCCATGAATGATGCACCTGCCGACCCTGGTACAGAGACACCTCGCGTACCTCGTAATTCTCGCCGACAGCGTGGAGCCACTCTCGCCGGGTTAACCGGCCCCGCTACCGAGAACGGAGCACAACTCTAATGAAAAAATATGCTTTTCTTGCTGCTACGCTACTGGTGAGCGCCTCTGCTGCTCTGGCGCAGGGAGGGGGCGGCGGGCTGAACTTCTTTGATGACCCGCCCGCCAGAACCAAGCCGGACTGGGAGCAGTTCAAGCTCAACCCAAAGGCGACGGTGCGCCTGGACTTCCGCAATGCCAATGTAGATGCGGTTATTAAGCTGCTCTCAGAAGCCAGTGGCATTCCCATTGTCAAAGACCCATCGCTTACAGGTGGCCTCACGCTTCAGAGCCCCAAGCAGCAGAACTTGACAGACGCCTTCGCTATGTTCAATGCGGTGCTGGGCCTGAAGAACTACGACCTCAAGAAAGAGGGCAACTTCCTGGTCATTCGCAGCCGTGGCGGTGGCGGTGGGCGTGGTAACCGTGGCAACGGGATTCCGGGTGGCTTCAACTTCCCCACTAACTTCCCCGGTACAGGTAGCCAGTCTCCTCAGCTCAAGGTCTACGCGATCAAGTTCGCCAATGCCTCTCAGGTAGCGCGGGTTATCAATGAAGTCTTTGCCGACTCTGGTAACAACCTGCTCCAGCAGATGCAGATGATGAACGGTTTCGGCGCGGGTGGTACTGGCTTCCCTGGTGCGGGTGGCGGTGTTCCTGGTGGGGGCGGACCTCCGGCTGGTCCTGCCGCTCCCGCGGCACAGAGCTCCAGCGCAGGCACCGCCACTGGTGCCGCTGGTGGTGGTGTGCAGGTAGCCCAGGGGGGCGGCGGTGGTGGCTTCGGCGGTGGTGGCCGTGGTGGTAATAACCGTGGCGGTGGCTTCGGTGGTTTTGGCGGCGGGGGGAATAACCCCGGCGGATTCGGTGGGTTCAACCGCAACTTCGGTGGAGGACGCGGCGGTCCCTCCATTGTAAAAGCCTCTGCAGATGACTTCTCGAACTCGGTTATTGTCAATGCGCCGCTCCGAGAGCAGGGCGAGGTAGCCAACCTGATCGATGATCTCGATAAGCAGACCGAGCAGCCGCAGCAGTCTCGCGTGTTCAAGTTAGAGTATGCGGTTTCTACAGATCTCGCGCCGGTGATTCAGAACGTGCTGGTGAGTAACGCGCCGCGCGGTCGTGGCGGTATCGGCAGTCAGAACGTGCCGATTGACCAGCGCTTCCAGGCGGCAGCGCGCTTCGGCAGTGGTCAAGCCGCGTTCGGCTCGGTCATCGCGGATGCCCGCACCAACTCGGTGGTTGTGACCGGTACATCGGAGAACCTTGACCTGGTAGGCAAGGTCGTCAAAGAGCTGGACAAGCCGGTTCAGTTCGAAAGTTCCTCGTTCGTGGTGACCCTGGACAATGCCCGCGCAGACCAGCTTGCTGATGTAATCAATCAGTCGTTCGGCGGGCGCACCGGCACCAACACCACTCGGCGAACCACGGGTACCACCACAGGTACTCAGTCTCGTACCAACGCCAACCGAAGCAACTCACCATCACAGCTCGGTGGTCGGGGCGGCCCGAACAATGAGAACGAAGTAGCCCTGGATATGCAGGACCCGGATGCCCAGTCTGGCGAGCTGGCTACCCGTGTGCAGGTGGCCCAGAACTTCGGTGGATTCGGCGGCGGTTTCGGTGGTGGCGGCTTCAACCAGAACCAGAATCGCACCAACCAGAACCGCAATGGCACGGGTACTACGACCGGTCTGGATGCCCAGGGGCGCGTGATCAATGTCCGTGACCTCACCGGGCAGGTAGTGGCGATTCCGGATATCAACACCAACTCGGTAATCGTGGTAACGTCGCCAGAGAACCGGGCCATGCTCCAGCAGATTCTGCAGCAGCTAGACAAGATTCCCGAGCAGGTCATGATTGAGACCCTGATCGTGGAAGCTAGCCTGGATGCCACCAACAAGCTGGGCTTCGAGTGGAGCTTCAACCAGAACAAGGTCGCCGGTGAAACCGGGGCCAAGGGAACGGGCACAGTGTCCTTCGGCGCCAAAGATACGACCACGCAGCCACAGGGCTTCCGCTACACCATTACCGGTGGGCAGTACAGCGCGTTCTTGACCGCTCTGAAGTCCGACTCCCGGTTCGAGGTGCTGTCTACACCGCGTATCTTCACCAGCAACAATGCCACGGCGGAGATCAACATCAGCCAGTCGCTGCCGTATGTGACCAGCCAGCAGACCAACGCGGCAGGATTCGTGACCTTCCAGTACGACTTCCTGGACGTGGGCATCATTCTCACGGTGACCCCGCGCATTACATCCAAGGGCTTCGTGACCATGGAAGTGACGCAGACAGCGAACGACTTCGTGCGCTACACGGACTTCAATGCCCCGGTAGTGAACCAGCGCGAAGCGCAGACCACTGTAAGCGTGAAAGATGGCGAGACGATTGTACTCGGCGGCGTGATTCGCAACACCGTCTCGACCACCACGAACAAACTGCCGATTCTGGGAGACATTCCGGTACTGGGCAAGCTGTTCCAGTCCAGCAGCCAGCAGAAGAACAAGACCGAGCTGCTGGTCTTCCTGACTCCACGCATCGTTCGTGACCCCGATGAAGCCAAGCGGCTCCGCGAGGACACCGAGAAGCAGATGCAGTCACCGTCTATCAAAGCTCTGGTAGATGAGCGCGCCAAGGCGGACAAGAAGAAAGAAGAACTAGAAAAGAAGGCTGGCGATCCGACCATCAAGAAGGATTCGTAACAAGCCCTAATAGTAAAAAAGCGCGGAGAGTACTCTCCGCGCTTTTTGCTTTTAATTGTATATTGGTGCTATGACTCGCCGAAATGCGCTAACTCTGGGACTAACTGGCTTAGTCTCAGCAACGGCGTGGGCCAGGCAGACCGAGAAGACTCCGAAAAATAAGCGTATTCTGGCATCGGATGGGCAGATGTACCAACTTGGAGCCACCGAGCAAGTCTCCGCCCCAGGAACCTCTGTTCTAGGAGTCGCTCCGAAGGGACGCTATCTTCTCAGTGTCTATGATAAAAGAGCGACCCCGGCTCCCAGACGAAAAGGGGCATACATCCCGCCACTACGGATACTGAGTCTCTGGGATACAAAACTACGGCGGGCGAAAACACTCTGGAGATATCAAGAAACAGCAGAGTCTCAGATATATACGCCGCATCTCCGTGCATGGCTCTCCCCGACTGTAGCGCTTTTAGAGTATGACTATGCAACACACGCTACAGAGAGTGTCATGCTAGTAGTGAACTGTGGTACAGGTACGGTGTCTACGGTACCTCTGTTGTCTGGCTATCAGACCCTTCACGTTAACATCAATCCCACTCAGCCATCTGTATTCGTTTGCCGAGTCAGTGAGGCAGAGTCGGAGCAGAAAAAAGAGATACTTCTGATTGGGGCCTCCGGCTTAATGAAGCAGCGAGTTATCTCTGGTGGGGTCTCTCTAATCGGATGGTCCAGAGATGGCAAAAGGTTTTACGCTAGCCGTAGCGAAAAAACACAAAGTGGTGACGGCTACCGAGAGAGATGGTTCACTCTAGATTCAAATCTGCAAGAGACTCCACTACAAAATGCCCCAAACGATATTGCGGTATTTGCAGCCCGAGAACCGGAGCCGGAATTATCTCTACAATGCATTGAGCGCACAGCTACACTTACCGTAGATTCCGTTAAAGAGAGCCTTTCTTCCCTCTGGCTATCTACGAGTGAGGAAGGGGCCGAGATTCGCGTGGCAGCAGAAATAGATGCTGACTCAGGAATTCTGATGCCCGATCTTTCCGCGGTGGCTTATCAGTATCAACGCGCTCTGTATGTAACACCCCTCACGAAGCTAGAATAGACTACTCGTGAGTAAAATGCAGCCCCAGGAATTCGAAGCGCCGGAAGCGCTACGAGATGCCATAAAGTGCTTCTGGTACCACCAGATCCATTTTGGAGAGTTGCCCTCGAATTTCGAGATAGTTCCTGATGGCTACGCGGAGATAATCTTCCACTTTGGAAACCCCTGTAGCATCTTGTACAAGGGAGAATGGCAGCCCTTGCCGTCCCCGTTTATTATGGGGATGCTCCATCAGCCAGTGCTTATAAAGGCAAAAGGCAAGTTAGATATCCTTGGTATTCGGTGCTTTCCCTGGACTGTGTTTGACCTATTAGGTCTGCCCTCGGATAGCGATAGTGTGCATATTTTGGAGCATCCGATTGCCCGACTCCAAGCCCCATTAGATAGGTGCATTCAGGCAAACCAAACTGGGGATGCGGTAGCTCTGGTAAAAGCGTATTTCACGGAGGTCCAGGCACAAATTGCTACCGATACCACGCTAAGTGAAGCTGGAGCGGCAATGCGAGACGCAAATGGCACCCTACCAGTGAGTGAAGTAGCAGCGGCGGCCCATGCTACGGTGCGAACCCTGGAGAGAAAGTTCAAGCAATCCTCTGGGCATACGGTGAAAGATGTCTCTGGTCTGATGCGCTTCGAGCAGGCGAGAAATCGCTTATGGCTTCATCCCGATTCCAATCTGGCTGACCTGGCGCGGGAGCTAGGCTATACCGACCAATCCCACCTGAGCCGGGAGTTCAAGCGCTACAGCGGCACCACTCCGGCTGCCTTCGCCCGAAAAGCCCGAGAGGGCAAGCCTCGGTAGACACACAGTTTGTCGCGTTTATACAAGCCTTATGCCGCTGCCTTCTATAGGCTAGGGATATGAATATAACAGATGTGATTATTTCTGGGGCCGGGCCGGTAGGGCTTTTCCTGGCCTGCGAGCTAGCTCTAGCGAACTGCTCCGTGCTGGTACTGGAGAAAGCAGAGAATCCACACTCGCCCTTGAAGCAGGTTCCTTTCGGTATACGAGGGCTTTCTGCGCCAACTATCGAAGCCCTTTATCGCCGTGGGTTGTTGGATAAGCTGGAGGTGCCCAAACGCCTGAAGAACCCCCATGCCAATGCTGCACAGGGAGCGCGCCGCCAGGTAGGGCACTTTGCAGGTATTCCTTTTTACGAAAATGATATCGACACATCACAGTGGAAGTATCGCCTCTCTGCTTCCACCGAGCCCAGTCTGGTGGCGGAGATGGACGAACTCGAAACGGTACTGGCCCGCCGTGCCGAAGCCCTGGGGGTTGAAATCAAACGTGGACTTGCCATCACAGGCTTTGAGCAAACCGAGGAGGGAGTGACGGTTCAGGCGGGAGAGCAGTCCTATCACGGAAGTTGGCTGGTGGGCTGCGATGGAAGCCGCAGCGTGGTGCGCAAGATAGGTGGCTTCACCTTCGCCGGTACCGAGCCAGAGTTCACAGGCTACTCCACTCAGGTGGAGATTGCCGATCCCGAAAAGCTCCGACCGGGCCGCAATCTGACACCTGCGGGTATGTATCTCCAATCCCAGCCCGGTTATGTAATCCTTCAGGACTTTGATGGTGGAGCCTTCCATGATTCCGGTGCGCCCATCACGCGGGAGCATGTGCAGGAGGTCCTGCGCCGTATCTCCGGCACTGATGTGACGATTACAGCTCTACATATAGCGACCACATGGACAGACCGGGCACGGCAGGCCACCACCTACCGCAATGGGCGAGTACTTCTGGCAGGAGATGCCGCGCATATTCACGCGCCGCTGGGAGGCCAGGGGCTGAATCTTGGGTTGGGTGATGCCATGAATCTAGGCTGGAAGCTCGCGGCCACCATTCGCGGAAAAGCCGCGGCAGGCTTGCTAGATAGTTATCAGGCAGAGCGGCACCCCATTGGTGTGCAGGTTCTAGATTGGTCCCGCGCACAGGTGGCCGTTATGGGACCGGAACCACACGCTCGTGCACTGAATGCGATTATCCGCGAACTGATGAATACGCGCGATGGTGCCACCTATTTTGCTGGCCGTGTGTGGGGTGTTCATACTCACTATGATCTGGGTGGCGGTCATTCATTGGTTGGCCATAGCGCCCCTAACTTTGAGTTCGTAGACGGCACAAAGCTGGGCGAACTCATGCATGATGGCAAGGGGATACTGCTCGACTTCCAGGGCAGTGCTGCTCTGATGTCGCTGGCAGAGGAGTACAGCAGCCTGCTGAAGTATGTGCCTAGTCACGCGAAAGAGCAATTGGGCTTGAATGCTTTACTGATACGCCCGGATGGATATATCGCCTGGGCTTCGGACAGCCGCGAGCCAGATATGCAATCTCTGCGGCAGGCACTTGGTCGCTGGTTTGCGCAATAGCTGCCCATGGCAAGAGGCAACAAAAAACCAGGCCCGCCGATTTCAGCGGGCCTGGTTTTGTGCTTGATTAGCGGTGCTTCGGCTTCGGAGTTGGTTTCTTTTTCGTGTATTTGTTCTTCTTCACGAAGAGGTCCGGGCGGGCGTTCAGTTTGGGCATTACTTTGCGCAAATGAGCGGCCCATTCCTGGCCGAGCTTCATGGGGGTGGTGCCGTTGGCCTTAGCTTCCTCTTCGCCGATGGGGACGATAAGCTGGTTGTTGGCCACGATCTTCACGCCGTAGTTCCCCATCTTCTTCACTTTGATCTGTGAGCCACGGAAGTTGGGGCTGTTGAGAATGGTGCGCAGGCGGTCGTAAACATCGTTGGCGCGCTGTTCGTCTGTCTTGCCCAGGTCTTGCTTAGCCTTGAGGACAAAAAGCGTCTCGCCACCCTGACCAACCACAACGTCGGCCTTCGCGATACCCGTACCTGCCAGTGCGCATGCTGCTACCAAAAACAAAATCGTTCGCTTCATGTTGGGTTAGTATGTTTGAAGTTGTGAAGAGTTCCGTATATGTGAATTATTGCGCAACCAGCATACGGGTTTATTCGTTAGGTAAGTATGAGGACACCAAAAGGGATTCTAACGCTGGGAGCACTGGCGCTTCTGTGTACCGTTGGCCTGGCTCGGCAGGCAGGACAGGGGACTGGTAGCCTGCACGCGGTAGTCGCCGGGGAGCGTGCCTATATACTCGGACCGGCAGAACAGGTAGTGGGGCCAGGCGTTCGCTGGGTAAGCCCCGCACCCGGAGGGCGCTATCTTCTCTGTGAGCGCCGCAAGATAGCGGGACTCCCCGTGCCAGGCGGACCACCGCCTGCCGCTGAGGTAACCCTGGTCTCCTGGGACACCAAAACACGGAAGTCTTCTACGCTGTATCGGTATACCGAGGCAAATAACATCTCCTTTTCCACCAACATGCATGGGTGGTTCGGTGGCAGCTCCGTTGCCTTAGTCTATATGGACGAAGGGGGACGACAGAGTCCGGTACTGGTGAACCTGGGCGCAGGAACACTCCAACAGATGCCTGGCATATCACCAGAAAAGATCGGTGGCGTTGCAAACACTATAGTCCACCCGAATCTCCCCCTGTTTGGACTGGTGACCACCGATATCACCCCAGAGCGAACACTGAGCCTCAAACTCACTGTAGTGCGCTCCAGTGGAGCTGTTGTGTTTTCTGTGCCGCTCACGCCGGGGCGAAACCCTAATGCGTGGTCACAGGATGGGAAGCGGCTCTATCTGACCGGGGTAGAGCGGGTGCCGAATCAGAAGCCCAGACTCGCCTGGTACGCCATGGACCTGACGGGCAACGAAACCCGGCTGGAAAAAGAGCCTGCAGATAAGGCTGCGGATGAGCCTAAAGAGCTTCCCATAAAAGCCACAGAGCGACCCGCAACACTTACAGTAGAAGCCACCAGCGAAAAGCTGCCCTCGCTCTGGTTAGGGAATGGACAGAAGCCAGAAGCGCGTATCACGGCGGAAGTAGATCATAACTCGGGCGCGCTACTCCCAGACCTCTCTGCCGTGACCTATCAGTACCAGAGCGCACTGTATGTAGTACCGCTGACCGCGCTGGATAAAACGGCCTACGATGAGCTGCTGAAGCGGGCGAAGCGTAGCCAACTGCTCTCCAACATCAAGCAAATCGGGCTGGCAATCTTAATGTATTCCCAGGACTACGATGAGACGCTGCCACCAGGAGGGGGAATCGAAGATATCATTCAGCCTTATCTGAGAGACCGGGGCATTATGGATGGGTTCCAGTTCACCTACTCTGGTTCGTCCGACATTAACAAGATAGAGAAGCCCGCCGACACGATTCTGGGCTTCATCAGCGGCCCCGGCGGGCGTGCCGTGATCTATGCCGACGGTCACGCCCGCTGGGAGGACGGTTAGCATTGCCTGTCAGTTCGCCCGTGTGTAGTTGATAGTGCAGGCGGGGTTGGCGGCGCAGGAAATCAGCGTGGTGCGCAGGTTGCTGCCAGTCTGTGCAAAGTTATGCGTCTCTCCGGCGGGGTAGAGCACATCGGTGCAGCCCAGCGGTCCACAGGTCTGTGTGGGCTCACCCCGCTCGATGTTCAGGCGCAGGACATCCCCCGAAAGGGTCTGCCAGGTGCCATAGATAGTAATCAACGCTCCCGTACCAGCGGCGGTCTGCTGCTGGAACCGACCGTTGTTCTGGAGAATCAGCTCCACGGTGGCCTGCCCCGTGGTCGGGTCGTTGTACACCGCACGCCAGACTCCGGAGAGCCCACCACCCGGTGCACCGCCGCCACTACAACCGAACATAGGCACAATAAGTAGACTCAGTCCTGCACAAAGCAGGCTGCGAATTGAAATAAGTTTTTTCATGTAGCCTCCGAGTTGGAGTCTAGGAAACGGGCGTTAGACAATCATTAGAGCCATCGTTAGAACACGCTTCAAAAGATCACATTCCACAGGTTTTCTCGAATAGAACGGGACCTACAGAGGTGCTTTCTCTCGTGAAGAACCTATCGTGCTTTACTTCCGTGCCAAACCGGCTTTCTTTTTGGATTTCAATGTCTAAGGAACAAGGGCCCGGAACATAGTCAAATCCGGCGATTTTCAATACAATTGCGAAGAGAATTATAAGTATGGTCAAACAGATAAGGCAAATTTTTACAGGCTTCATGGTGGCATCTATGGACTATCGTTAAACACCAGCGCTTTCAGTGGAGTCTCTTGAGCCTGTTGTAGTTGAGACTGGTAGTCCTGTTCTCCAAGAGCGGTCTTCAGCGAGTCTTGCAAGTTTTGCTCCTCGGTTGTTTCCAGGGTCTTATAGTCCATCTGCTCACGAAGCATACAGAAGGCGCCATAGCACAGGGTGGCGCGCTCATAGTCGCCGTCGGGCATTCCTAGCTGGCAGAAGCTCTCATGCCAGAAGGCGAACATAAGCAGAGCCAGATACTTCTCTTGAAAGCAAACCCGCTGAGTGATTTTCAGGCCCGCATAAGCCTCACTCCATTTCTTTTGCATCAAGAGAACCATGCTGCGCAGCAAATGAAGAAAACCATAGTTACTGGAGTGTGGCGTAGAAAGGGAGAGCGCTTCCTGGCTGAGAGTGTCTACCTCTTCGAAAAGTTCGGTAGCACGCTCGGGCTGCTCTGACAATAAAGACATGGCCACTGAGTTACTGGCTCGCGCTGCTAGAGAGAGGCTCCGCACCAGTGGATCACGGTAATTCAGAGTGCGGGCTTTTGCAAGCGCGTCTTGCTGAATAGAGAGGGCGCTTTCTAGTTCGCCCCGAATATTGGCAATGTAGCCTAAGTTAAGCTCGGCATGTACCTGCCAGCCCACCAGATTCTCGGCTTTTGCGTCTGTAAGCATTTGCTCAGAGAGCTGGTGTGCTTCTTCAATACGCCCGGAATCCAGATAGATTCCCAGAGTGATGTTGAGAAGAGCAAATCGAAGCGGGGATTCGACCGTACTCCAGTGCTCAGCAGCGCGGGCCGCCCAGAATCCGGCCAGGCGCTGGTGTCCACGAACAAAAGCCATCCCTAGAAAACCGTTAAGTCCCGCCCAGAACACACTGTCGCGGCTGTGCTCCCAGCCAGTATCCAGCGCCGCCAGGAGGTTCTGTAAGTTCTCTTCCAGGGGTTGGAGAGTGTGAAGGTCATCACTGTTGACGGAGGACGCCAGAGTCAGGAAGTAGTGCGCATGCCGAAGCTCTGTTACGTGACGCTCTTGCAGGGGTAAGCGCTCTGCTGCGAACTCACGCAGGGACTCCAGAAGGGAGAAGCGCATTTCATCGGCATCCTCAGCAGAGGCAACTACCAGCGAGTCTGCCACAAGTCCCTCTAAGAGAACTTGAGCTTCCGGCTCATCACAGACCGCAGCCACGGCATCAGCACTCGCTCCACTACGGAAAACGCTCATACGGGCGAAAAGGCGCTGAGACTCTGGGGAGAGCAACCGCCAGCTCCACTCAATCGTAGCGCGAAGTGAGGCATGTCGGTCTTCTTTGCGGGCACCACCACCGGGGCGAGTGAGTAGAGAAAATCGGTCTGCCATGGCCTCATCCATCTGTGCCAGGGTGTAGCCCCGAACACGCGAGGCGGCCAGTTCAATGGCGAGAGGCATTCCTTCCAGGCGCTGACAGAGAGAGAGAATAGAGTCCAGGTTATCTGTGCGTAGAGCAAAGCGCGGGCGCGAGGCTTGGGCTCTGTCTAAGAACATGGCAATTCCAGGGATTTGAGCGGCGTTTTCTAGCGAGGTTACTTTCTCAGGAACGCTCAGCGGCTCCAGAAGAAGTTCACGCTCGCCGGCTACACCCAGAACTCGGCGCGATGTCACCAGCAGAGTAAGGCCCGGAGCATGAGTAAGTAGCATTTCGACTAGCTCCGTGCCACCATTGCTCACAAGCTGCTCGAAGTTATCCAGAATCAGAAGCGTATCGTGGCGCTCCGTGTGCTTCCGGAGGACTGCCAGGGGAGAGCGACTGGAAGGGAGCTGAAGTGCGGCAGGCAGAGCCTCTACCAGACCATCTACACTCCAGCGCTGAGCGAGTGCCACAAACGCGATACCACCAGGAAAGCGAGTGGTCATGCCATGAGCGCACTCCACGGAAAGCCGGGTCTTACCGATGCCCCCTGGCCCGGTAAGGGTTATCAGGCGCTCGGTATCTAGCAGTGTGGTCAGGAGCTTACGCTCTTCGATACGACCGAAGAAGCGAGTGGGGTAGCTGGGAAGCGCCAGCACCGTCTCCGAGACTACGGATGGTTCGCTCTCCGCTGTAGTTGCTATAGTTGGGAGGTTCTCGCGCAGGGCATTCAGCCGCTCGCGTTCTTCTACAACCCAGTCATCGTAGTACCCCGGCAGCAGCTCCCCCTGCCAGAGAGCTTCCGCCTCGGCGTACTTACCCGCACGAATCAGTCTTTCCCAGCGAGCGGCATCCGTTTCCAGGGACTGCGGCGCAATACGCACGGAGAAACGGTCGATGACCAGTACACTACCCGCTGGGACACCTGGTGGCTCCAGCAGGCTTTTCAGTACAGAGAGAGTATTGCGCAGGCGGTTACGCCCGGCGGTGGGGTCCGACTCCGGCCACAGGCGCTCTATCAGCTCTTCTCTGGGGTGAGCACGGGGGAACAAGGCCAGGCAGGCAAGAAGCGCCGCCACGCGCCCTGTTTCAAAGCGTGTGACCACTCGCTCTGCCTGGATGGCGCGCAGACCACCAAGCAGCTCTACTTGCCACAGTGCCATCGGTAACTAGAGTGTACCAGCAGCCCCTACGCTATAAAACCTCGGCACCGAAACACTGTGCCAGAAGAGTGGCCTGGGTTATATCTAACTTCGTTTTATCCAGAGTGACTGTCTTCCAGTCCACTCGCTCCATCTGGGAACCACGCAGGTCTGTGCCGGTCAGGAGCGCACCGCTGAAGTTCGCGCCTTTTAAATCACAGTCTCTGAGGTCAGCACTGGTCAGGTCCGCGCCGTGAAAGTCCGCCCCTTCCAGCTTCAGGCCACGCCACTGCATCTTTTTCAGGTTCTGGTGGCGCAGGTTCGCAAAGCTGAGGTCGCAATCCGTGAGGGTAAAGCCACCGGGATCAGCACCCGTGAAATCCGCCCCCAGTAGTCGGCACTGCTTCAGGGTCGCTATAAAGAAGTTCGCCCCGGCGAAGCGGCAGTTGGTGAAGCCACAACGCTCCAGCTCGGCGGCATTGAACTTGGCGCCGGAAAAATCACAGTCTTCAAAGGCGCAACCGTTCAGCCGGGCCTCTGAAAAATCCGCCCCGATAAATCGGCAGCGAACAAAGCGCCAGTTGTAGTAGACCATCTCTGTGAAATCATAGTGAGAGTAGTCCGCATCCAGGCGCTCGCCAACGTCGTTCGGATCGTCCATAGTCTAAAAGAGCCGGGCAGCTTATGCTGCCCGGCGGGAACTTTACGAAGCGGCTCCCAGATCGTCTGGCAGGGTAAACGTGGTTTTTAGAGTCTGGGTCTGACCCGTCTCTGCCGCCGCGAAGCCTGCTTCGATGATCTCGATCACGTGCGCGGCATGGTCGGCGGTCACGATGCTGGGCTTGCCCTCGCGAATCCAGCGCACGAGCTGCATGGAGTCTTCGTAGACATGGTGCTCGCCGAGCTTGCCGTGGGCGGCGTACTTGCCCGCCACGTGTGGGGTGACCTGGAGCGGGGAAAGCCCCTCTTCCTTGCCGGGGTAATCAATCGGGTTGCCGTTCAGCTTGGTACCCACAATGGTGCCCTTCTCGCCGAAGTAGCTCGGCTGGCCGAACTCGCTCACCATACCCGCGAACGTGCCGTGGATGAAGGCGAACACATTATCGCCGAAGTCGGCAAGAATCACCGTGTTGTCATCGGCATCGCAGTCGTACATCTCGCCCTTGAACTCACGCTGCTTGATACCTATGCCAGACATGGCGGTTACACGCTTGGCTGGTCCCAGCACGCCCGTTAGAGAGTGCAGGGCGTACACGGTCATATCGTAGAGCGGGCCGCCACCGGGCTTGCGCCAGTACCAGCTCGGGTTGATGTTGGTCAGCGGGGAATCGCCAGTACGCACGCCCTCGTGCTCGTGGTAGTTACCGAACGCGGCACCTGCCACGGCCCAGGAGAGCTTACCCAGCTCGCCGGACTGAATCATCTCACGGATTTTCTGGTTGGTGGGGCGAAGCATCTGGCCGGGCGAGGCCACTAAGTGCACACCTTTCTCCTTGGCGCGAGCGATGAGGTCTGTGGCCTCGCCGCTGGTGACCGTCATGGTCTTGTTGAAGTGGATATGCTTGCCCGCATTGATCGCCTTTACGCCCTGGTCGTAGTGCAGACCAATGGGCGAGCAGATGATAACCATGTCTACGTTCGGGTCGGCGAAAAGCTCGTCCTCGGTCTCGTAGGCCTTCGCGACGCCATACTTCTCAGCAGCGGCAGCGGCACGACCCGGCGCCGGGTCGCAGCAGGCCGCCAGATGGATTTGGTCCTGAACATCGTCCAGGATGAAGTGGTCGAGCGCGCCACGGATTCCAATGGACCCGCACCCGACAATACCGATACCTACTTTGTTACTCATGTGGTTTGAAGAAACTCCCGCAGGGGTTTTGGACGCCTGCCCCGAAATCTCCTGCCTCGAAAATGATACGATATTACTGTGGACGAGACTGCTCGCGAAATTGATCACGACCGGCTTTTCAAGGAACTGATTACTACTTTTTTCGTCCAGTTTGTTGAAGCATTTCTTCCAGAGATGGCGCTGTATCTGGATACGGAATCTATTGATTTTCTGGATAAAGAGGTCTTTACCGATGTTACGGAGGGACGAAAGTATGAATCCGATATTGTGGTGCGTGCCCGGTTTCGTGGCGAGGATGTCTACTTCTTAATCCTGGTGGAGAATCAGTCTAAAGCAGATGGCCGATTCCCCAAGCGAATGTTTACCTATTTCGCCCGATTCCACGAAAAATTCGACCTACCAGTGTATCCTGTCGTTGTTTTTTCTTACGATGAGCCATACAGAGAAGAGTCTGATGAGTATCGAATTGCGTTCCCCGATAGGGAGGTGCTGCGATTCCGCTATCGCGCCATCCAGTTGAATCGGCTTGACTGGCGGGACTATTTAAAGAATCCAAACCCAGCAGCTACTGCGCTGATGATAAAGATGCGTATTGCATCGGAAGACCGCTTGCGGGTAAGGGTAGAGTGCTTGCGGCTCATAGTAACCTTGAAATTGGATCCGGCACGCACGCAGCTAATCGCCGGGTTCATTGGAACCTACCTACGATTGAATGCGAGCGAGTTTCAGCAGTTTATTCACGCTATAGAGGGAAGCGATTCCCCGGAAACAGTAAGGCAAGAAATGATGACACTGACAAATGAGTGGATTGATTTCGGAATGGAAAAGGGGCTTGAACAAGGCGAGCGGCGAATGTTGCTTCGTCTGTTGCGACGTAAACTTGGCGATGATGCCGCAGCCGCTCTGGAGCCAGAGCTACAAGATTTGGAGATCACGAAGTGTGAGGCGCTCGCTGAGGCTATCTTCGATTTAGATTCACTGGAAGCCGTTCGTGTCTGGCTTGAGGGTAACCGTTGAGCGAACCCTGGCGACCCCGCTTCCACTTCACGCCCGAAAAGGGCTGGATGAACGACCCGAATGGGCTGGTCTACTTCGATGGGGAGTGGCACCTGTTTTTCCAGTGGGAGTGGCCGCGCCACTGGGGGCATGCTGTTTCCAAAGACCTGGTGCACTGGGAGGAACTACCCCCGGCTATCCTGCCCGAGACCAAAGGCGGCGTGTGGTCCGGCAGCGCGGTAGCCCGTGGCGATGAAATAGTCGCTATCTTCACGGAAGAAGATGGGGGAGTGCAGTATCAGTCTATTGCCGTCAGCGATGATAAAGGCCGAACCTTCACGCGCTATGCGGGTAACCCGGTCCTACGTGAGCCTATCAAGGACTTCCGCGACCCCGCGGTGTTCTGGCACGAGCCTACCGAGCGCTGGGTCATGGTGGTATCTATCGGAGCTGGTCTGCGGCTCTATGGCTCCGCTAATCTCACCCAGTGGGAGCCGCTCTCCGAGTTCCATGGGCTGCCACCCGAGTACATCTGGGAGTGCCCGGATTTATTTTTAGTAGATGGCCGCTGGGTGCTCTCGGCGAGCTTGATTGAACCACAGGATAAGCGAGGCGAGCTGCCCGGCGCACTCATGCGCTACTGGGTAGGCGATTTCGATGGCGTGACCTTTACCCCGGAAACAGAAGCACTGATTCTAGACTACGGCCCGGATTTCTACGCCGCTATTGCGTATAGAGACTCTCCACAGCCGACCATGATCGCCTGGATGATCTATCCGCCCTATGCCGGGAAAACTCCCAACTTTGGCTGGCAGGGAACCATGAGCGCGGCTCGCACACTGTCGTTGCGCGGGGATAGATTGATTCAGACCCCGGTGGCGCCGCCAGATGCTATCGAGGTAGTGGAGTTCGATTCGGAGCTGCCTGCCTTCTGGCGCATCGGAGAGGTCGCCACCCTGACCTATACTCCTGCAAGCAAGACATTGGTACTAGAGCGCTTCGCCAGCCCCCAGTTGGATCACCCGGAGTTCGCGCGGCGCACCGAAGCAGTTCTGGATAGTCCCGGCGAGCTGATTCTAGTCCGTGATTCCAGCTCTATCGAAATCTTCGCCGATAATGGCGCCGCAGTGTTTACAGCATTATTATTTTAAAGTGGATTACAGCATAAGGATAATATGCGTGGAAATTTTATTTTTTTAGTTTTTTTATCTCATTGTCTATTCTGCTGATTTCTTGATGGTAGTATGTGGATTTTGTGTTAGATATGTATTTAATATGATTCAATTCGCTGTAAATAGGTTTTTGAGATTCTTGGTATTTTTCTTCGATCAGTTTGTTCAGATGTGTTATATAAGGTGTGATTAATTTATACCCGGATAGTAGTGATATGCAAATTATATTGGCGCCTAAAATCCAGCTCGTGGATCGTGTATTCTTTTGATATGTGAAATATGTAATATCATGTAGGCATATGGAAAATATAATAACAGAAATCCATAGTAATAGAATTATAATCCACAGATGGATTGGTGGGTTCGATAGATGAGATTGGATTTGTATGTCATTGAAGAGAAAAAGGTAGATTTCTGTTACTAGAAATGAAACCGATACAAAGAAAAATATTAAACGGCTTTTTATTACCCATCCAAGAATTGGATTCATTTGTTGATGCTCTGTCCTGTAGTTGATTTTAGCAATAATAGTTCGGATTCCATTTGCTTGATTTTATATTTGAATTCAGTTTCATTATTATTCATATTATTTGTTTCAGTGATTATTTGCATTTTTATTTGTTTGATTTTTGATCTGCTTGTAAATGGATTGTTGTATTCTATCAGTCCGTGAAATCTGAAGAAGGCGCCGAGAATCATGAATAATATAATAAAGATACATGAAACAATTATCTTGCCAGTTCTGATTTCTTGTCTTGTGAAGTCAAAACTGGTATTCCTTTTTGAAATTGAAAAACCAGTTAGCATAGTCCAGAAAAAAATAAGGAAAGGATTGATAGTTGTGGAAAAGAAGAATAATATTGATAATATGATCAATAAAAATGACAAAGATAAGTATATAAGTCTGTTTTTGTATATCCAAATTTGGATAGTTATTCTTCGACCCCTGGTAGACTCTGATTGGAAAATCCATAGGAATGAAATAAAAAGACATAGTATTGTTAGGATTGTCATTCCTTCCATTGCTAGGCTGATATCATTTATGTTTATCCATTGATAAAAAAGATTTGATGGATTGTCATCATTCTTAATGATGCTTGATTTGGCAATTAGAGTAATGATGAATACGGCTGCTTGAGAGCCGACAAAGAATGCAATAGGCTCTACCAATCGAGGCTTGATTTTTAGGACTCTGTTTAAGTCGTCGATTTTTTTAAAATAAGTTTCCCAGCCCTGGGTATATGGATTGGGGTCGGGGTTTGCGTCGCTGCCAAATACAAGCATTTCTTTGCATTCTAAGTAATATGATAAGTTTCTTATTCGGTAATTGTTAAATGACCATGATAGGCATAAAGAACAGCAAATTAAATTGTAAGCCAGGCTAATTTCGTAGATTTTTAAATTAATGGCTGTGATTAATATCGCTCCAAGTGCTGCTGCGGAAATTGTCTTTAATTGAGTTTGTATTTTGATTCTCTCAATAATTTCATTTCGCAATGATTTGTATTCTTCTATAGAGTAGGTTTGGTTGAATGTAGAATCATGTTTGGGGGGGATGGATTGAGTGACTTCATGTGTGAAATCAATTTTGCCGATTTCGTGTTCTGTGATTTCAGATGAGGTATTTCTTCTTAAATATTGTCCGATAGATGAAAGAGTTAGCGGACTATTCGCACTGGGTGTTGAAGGTAGTGGGGTGAAATGGAAGTTGCAGCCATTATAAATAGCACGGCAATTTAAATAGTCATTGACGATCACGAGGATATTTCGATTGTCTTGAATATTTAAGACTCGAGGTTTTTTTGATATATTAGATTCTTTGATATCGATACTATTGGTAGATTGCTCTGTGTTAGTTTCGTTTTCTTGGGATTTTTGCAGCTTCTTTGGAGTGATGGTTGAAATTATTCTCTTTTTAATTTCTTTTCGTTTAGTTAATTTTATGATACTGTTGTTGTTTTTTATGGCAGTGCAGATGGGAATCCATATATCATCGCTGAGAAGATCTCGTGACTCTTTATTATTTAGTTCAAATTGATTTCTGTGGTCTAGAAAGCATATGGAATCGTAAGTGCTGATTTTATTGTTGGTTAATAATGCTTGAATATCTGATTCTGAAAGATTGTATATTAAATCAATAGGGATATTTGGTGAATATGGATGATATTTTTTTAGTATGAATTTTGTGTCTTGTTGCATGATTTCGTCTGGATGATATTTTAATGATTATATGCCAATAGGCTAAAGAAGACAATAGAAGGATTTGCTCCATCGCGTCAATATATTAAATTGAAGCGCAAATTTGATAAACTCGTAACTGCATTAGAGGATTAAAGAAAAAGAGCCTTCGTACGAAGGCCCTTTTTTATGCCAGAAACGGCTATGGCTTCTGCTGGTTCAAATAGGCTTCGAGCGTTTCTACAGATTCTTTAGCAATGGCTTTCCACTTATCGTTACCGTATTTTTCCACGGCCTGATAGTGAGCCAGCCCCTCGGGAGTTCTGCCATAGAGGCTTCCCAATCTCCAATGCGCTGGAACGCATTTGGGATCGAGTCGCACTGCCTGCAGGTGCAGCTCCACAAGCCGCTCATGCGTGGATGGGCCCTCGGAAGACAGAGCTGCGGCTGCTATCACCAGCGCCTTCTTTTGATTCCAGGTCTCGGCGCTCTGGGCTGCCTCATCGATATAACTGTTCCAGGCCCGAGCTGTACGATACGATGCCTCCCAGTGCTCGGAGACCAGCTCCGGCTGCCCACACCGCTCCGCGATATCCCCATACCGAACCACATGAATCAGGCTGTTTAGAAGGCCCTTCTGCTTCCCCTGGAAAGCAAGCTGCATGGAATTTCGAGCCGCCCGGAATTTGTTTTGCTGGTACTGTATCTCCGCCAGTTTTGCATAGATCCATTCCGGCCGCTTGTCCCCATATAGGCGAATGGCTTCCTTGAGATGGACTTCCGCTTTCGCCCACTCCCGCGTCAGGATAGCTATATTGGCTTCACGCTCCGCAGCATGGGCTAGCCAGAGGTTGTCTATCTTCCTGGGAATGGCCTTTTCCACTACCCTGACTGGTTCGATAGGTTGCGGAGGTGTACTTATAGTAACGATTTGCTCTGAAGGTTCAGCAGGTAGAGGCTGCGATTGCTGCCCCAGACGGTAGGCGCCACCCGCAACGACACAGAGGGCGGCTATGGAGAGAGTGAACTGAGGAGAAGTGAGTTTCATGGTATCGCTCCGTTTAGTAGCCGCTGATTCTGTAGGGGGTATAGACTCCCTGGTTCGTCGTGGTGAGCATGC